>JANQPQ010000006.1 GCA_028285445.1 Cyclobacteriaceae bacterium
GCCTGCTGTGGTTGAATAGTCTTTTGATTGTGTAGCAGTTAGTGTAAAGCCGGTGTAGTCTGTAGTCACATCCTCATCGTCTTTGGAAACTGCATTAACTTCGCCGGACAATACCCAGGTTTTAGCAAGTAAATCAATTCGCTGCTGGGTTAAGTCAATTTCGGGGGTGCCATCATCTGACTTGCAAGCCACAAACACCACCGCCATTATTAATACCTCCAGGATTCTTTTTCCTAGTCTCATCTTTAATTATTTTGAAATGAAGCACTAAATTCAACCGGAAGGGCGTCTGGGGCAGGTAATCGTCTCCCTAAGAATTGGAAATATGTAACTGACTTAAGAGTTGGGTTTCTTTCGTAATCGCTGTCCTTTTAGAAATAACCAGTTCGTCAATAGGAAAATCAAAACCTGAAAAATGAAAAAGTCATCAATTCTAATTACCGCATTGGCATTAATCTTTGTGCACACCGTAACCATAGCACAGACTGAACTGACCAAGGAAGAAAAGCGGAAAGCAATTACCCACCTTAAGAATTCCCAGGCAGAGCTTATTAAGACCATCAAAGGTTTAAGTGAGGAACAATTAGCCTTTAAACCTAATGAAGAAACCTGGTCAATTGCTGAAACTGTAGAGCACATTGCGATTTCCGAAAACTCAATTTTCAGTATTGTGGAAATGAGTTTACAAAGTGATGCCGATCCGTCGCGACGGGGAGAAGTGAAACTATCAGACGACCAGGTTGTAGGGATAATAAGAGATCGAAGCAATAAAGTTAAGACTCGTCCTGAGTTCGAGCCCAAGAACAACTTTGGTGACTACAAAGGATCAGTAAGCAACTTCAAGTCTAAAAGGAAGTCGAATATAAAATATGTGCAAGGCACGAAAGACGATCTTAGAAACCGGTATTTTGAATTTCCATTTGGTATAGTAGACAGCTACCAGGTAGTCCTTTTCTTGTCAGGACATAGTGAGAGACACACTGATCAAATTAAAGAGCTCATGGCTCATACTTCCTTTCCAAAATCCTAATTTCCTGAACCATTAAGAGTTACCTAAGTCTGGCGCATTTTGCCCAGGCTTTTTTTGCGCCATCCGCGTAATTTCGATTACATCAGAAGGTATTTGGGCCTATATTAGATTATTCTTCCTCCACCCCAAACTTTACAAAACATGAAATTCCACCTACTCTCTCCTGTTGTGATCGTCATGGTGCTGTTGGCCGGATTATCCGAAAGCACGGCCCAGATAAAACTAGGATTTGAACCGCAACCACTTGAAGTAACAGTTGGTGAAACCGTTAAGCTAAACGTTACAGGAACAGACGCGGAAGGCAACAAGCTAGAAACCGGTAATTTGAATCTATTCCAACTGAGCACTGCTGGTTTTGTACCGTCGAGCGCCACGGTGAGCGACTCTTTAGGTAATATCACCGGGATGATTCCTGGCGACTACAGGCTGGCAGTGTTTTGGCTTAGCAGCACTGGTAAATTTGCCCGTGGCTATGTTGATATTAAGGTGCTTAACAAGCCCATAGCGAAAATCAATATTGAGAGTCTTCCAGGTAAGGTATATAGTGGGTCAATTCACCAGTTGCAAGTGGAGGTACTAGACGAGATGAATTTCCCGGTAGAGGACATTAAAATGGGAAGCACTTCTAAAAATCCTGAGATTGCGGAAATAGACAATCTTTTCAATCTGGTCGCACATAAAGCAGGCAAAACTACAATATCAATTAAGGCTAATGATTTTGAAACCAAAATTGATATTGAAGTAATTGCCAATCCGGTGGCTAAGCTGGAGTTATCGGCCAACACAAAGCAGGCCCGAACCGGTGACGTGGTAACTTTTACGACAGTGGCCAGCGATAAGAGAGGAAATGCGGTTGCAGATCCTCAGGTCACATATTCGGTTAGTGGTGGTCCTTTAGGAACGGATGGGGCCAGTGCCTTCATTAAATCTAACGGCAAATTTGTAGCTGAGAAACCAGGATCATACACCGTCTTTGCCTCCTCTGGCGATGTAGTTGTCAAGCAGGTGGTGAGGATCGAAGAACGCGGAGTTCAGCGTGAGATTGAAGTTGTGGGGCGAGGTTCAATTACCCGGGTGCATACGGCAGACTTCTGGCTATGGGAGGCCGTGGATGGGCAAGATTATGCGGTTACCGGGACAACTGCCGCTGAGGGAAAGGCATACTTCTGGCGCATTACCAACCCGGGAAGTATGGAACTCATCGATAGTATCCAGGTAGATGCCCGTGGTGTGAATGATGTGAAGATATCTGAAGATGGAAAAATATGTGTCATCAGCCGCGAGGGTGCTTCAAACCGGAAAAATGGTATTGTGGTGCTTGACGTAACCAATCCGGCTGATGTGCGGATTCTCTCCACTTTTACTGAAGGACTAACCGGAGGCGTTCACAACCTTTTTATTTACAAGGATCATGTTTATGCTCTCAGCAACGGGCAGCGCTACGATATCATTAATATTGAAGATCCGCGAAATCCCAGAAAGGTAGGTAAGTTTGAAATTGATAACCCCGGGCGGTCAATCCATGATGTGTGGGTTGTTGACGGCATTGCCTACTCTTCGAATTGGAACGATGGGGTAATAATGGTGGATGTCGGTAACGGCGTGGCTGGCGGAAGCCCCTCAAACCCGGTGGAAATAGCCCGCTCAAAAACAGAGGGCGATGCCAATCACACGGCCTTTCCCTACTGGAATAAAGAAACCGGCCAGTTCATTATTATCGCAGGGGATGAGGTTTTTCCATTAGATTTTAATTTGAATGAAGTGATTATTCCGAAAGGCTACCTGCACTTTATGGATTTCACTGATATCAACAATCCAAAGGAGATTGCCCGATACAAGGTACCCGGTGCAGGCTCGCATAACTTCTGGGTTGAAGACGGCCTGTTATATATCGGCTATTATAACGGCGGGTTGAGGGTTGTAGATATTTCCGGTGAATTGCAGGGAGATCTTTACAAGCAAGGTCGGGAGGTGGGCTACTTCCTGCCAATGGATAAGAATGGTTTCATTCCTAACAACGTGATGACATGGGGAGCACGCCCCTACAAAGGCCATATTTATTTCACCGATATGAATAGCGGGCTTTGGGCTGTGAAGATGAAGCCGGTTCAGCCTAAGGAAACAAAAATTGAGGTAAGGTAGCCAGTCAAGCTAGGTTACTCTATCCAGCCGTCCTCGCACCAGTTAAGCACCCGGCCAGAGCTATCAAGCTCCATTCGGAATATGGTGCCGTACCAACTGTAGATGAGGACGGTGTTTACAACGAATCTATCTGTTTTGTTACTGAAAGCTTTGGAAACAAACATTACGGGGTAGGCATTGCCGCCTTTTCTGTTAACCCTAAAACGCTTACTATCTTGCCAACCGGTAAGATCCAAAGAATCTCTTTTTGAAACTTCAATATGAATTGAATCTCCCTTGGGCATCTGATAACCTTCAAGACAATCGGGCCACCAGTGCGGAAAGTCTATACTCTCCAGCTTTGTTGAGAGATTTATTTTTTTCTTAACCTTCTCATCACCCAATAGATGTTGGTGGAAAAATTTAAAGGCATTTGCTTCGTAATTTGGGCTCTGCGCAAAAGCCTTTGCACCAACAATTAGCATTATCGTCACCAGGCAGGCTCTCATTTTGCTTGATACAGTTCAATTTCCATTCTGTCAATTTATTGGCCAACCGCAATTTTGGTAACTACCGTCATGCCTTTTTTCACTGGTATTGGTTGAATAGACATATGGGTAAGGATAGTTGACATTCAGCTAAAAAACCAAATGTTAGCTTCTTTTTGATTTAATATTGATTTATGCGGATAATCCTGATAATAGCTTTCTTGTTTGCTCTCGGTTGTAAATCGCAGGTGGAAAAAACCGGATTTACTGGAGCAACCCTGGTGGTTGATAACCTGGCCAAAACCAAACAATGGTATAAAGACAACCTTAACTTTGAGGAGGTTTCAACTACTGGAAACGAAGTGCTTTTGAGGCTAGTCGACTTTGAGCTGCGGCTGAACCATTCACCTACAGCACTTCGCCGTGATAGTGTGCAGCTACCGGTAAGATACCTGCAGGGTTATTTTAAGCTGGGATTTGCCACCAATGATATCGAGCAACTATATTCTGATTTACAAGGTGTTGACGTACGGCTGATGGGGGAGATTTTTGACGATGCAAACCTGGATCGGAAAAGCTTCATTGCCTTCGATCCTGATGGTAATCGTATTCAATTTTTCAGCTCTGTATTACCAGATGCAGAAGCACTAGTGCCTTTTTTCGTAGCAGTAATTACTTCTGATTTGGAAAAAACTGTGCAGCTGTATTCAGAGCTGCTTGAGTCTCCTGAAATAATTGAGAACGATCTCGCATCTCGCGATATTTACATCAGATTGCTGCACAAGCCCGAGATGTTGATCGAGCTTATTCATACCCCTTCTAACTCTATCTCAGCTGAAGTGGTACCAGGACATGAGAATCTGGAGGTTCATGGCATTAGCCAAATTACATTTGGTGTCAATCGGGCCTCCAGAGAATCACTTACTGCGGGAGGTCTATTGGTGGAGACATCAAACTCAGGGCAATTTGAAGACCCAAACGGAAACAAGTTTTCTACCCACTAACTATCGTAGTGCCCTTATTGCGGGGGGTGCTGCCCTTATTGCTTTGGTTTCGTAATAGCCACTATATGCCCCGGCCCGGTAGTCTTCTTCCAGCACTACTGCAACATCTCCAGATCCATCGCCGGTAAGCTCGTGCACACCGCAGCCACCATTACCCATGCAAACCCAAGCAGTGCCCGACTGATACCGTTGGTTCAGCGAGAATATCCTTTCAGTTGATATCTCTTCTTTTATGAACCATCCCATGCGAGCTCCTTCCAATCTATTATGGAGGTTTCCAGTGAGGGAAATAAACAGCCGATCGGGGTTTGAGAGTATCTTCTTCAGTAAGCGTGTTGCCATGATCTCATCACGAGCCAATCCTGCCCAGGGATCATCCATGAACAATATATCCACGTCGTAGCCAGCCTTTTGCAGCAATCTAATGTCATCAATCAATTGCAGCATTGCTGTGCTGGCTCTACCGTCCTGATAGTCTTGAGCCCAAAATGGCGCAGTCAAAAAATCGACTTTAGCCTTGAGATCACCCCCGGATTTGAGGTATTCTCTGAGGTAATCATCTTCCCGATTAGGTAGCTCCAAAGCTACAGTTACCTTGAGGTTGCTAGCCAGGGCATTGCAGGCGATATCGTTCACAAAGGCCGGTGCTTCTTCCGTACCGTGCATTTCGCCCAGCATAATGACGTTTCCGCCTTTCAGCAAGTCTGCTAATCCTGGAATTTCCTCACAAGATATTTGCCGATTTCCTTCGCACGATATTACAAATAGAAGTCCAAAGCAGATCATTATCTGTATTGATCTCATCCTTTCGATTTAATACCTGGGCTCCGAAATACCAGCTTTTTTAACTTATTTAGCATTTCACCCGAACTGTTACAACCCTTGCGAATATGACTTCATTATTTGTAGTACTGCCGTTAGCCTTGCTATTGACCTTGCCCTATGTATTGCTTTTGATTGCACTAGTGCGTTTAGGTAATACGGTAGCGGGATTTTTTAAATACATCGTGATTGGGGGTGGTATTTGCGTACTGATGGCCTCACTTTTGGAGTCTTTGCAAATAGTGCTGGCTTACTATCTTACCACACAGGAATACGCTAACGCTGTCCTTTATATAAGCTACTTGCAAGGTGGATTCCGGTATGTGGGATTCTTGCTGATAGCAATTTCAATCTTAGTGATTGTTCAAAAGTGGAAGAAGAAATTACAAGCAACCGAATCTAGAACGCTTGCATAGCGGTCTTTGCTACATCTGACAATACCTTTGTATCAGGGTTTGACCGGGCCAAAACACGAATTCCATTAATTACGGCATATAGATATCTTGCCCTGGCCTTTGGGGCAATTGAATCGTCCATTAAACCACTTTGCTGAGCCTCTTTAAAGAACTTGGCGAATTTGTTGACAAATTCTTCAATGTTTCTTGTAATGAGCTCATTTGCCTGCTCATCCTGTGAACCCAGATCTACTGAAGTATTAACAAGAAAACACCCTTTATGGGCTGAATCCAGGCTACTTTCCTCCACCGCCCTAGCCAAGAGGTCTTCAACGAATTGCCTAATGTTATTTTGAGAGTTGAGCGCCTGGGTCAGTTGCTCCTGCTCATACTGTTGGTAGAAGGTAAGAGCCTCCATAAAGAGGGTGTGCTTATCACCATAGGTATCGTAGAGGCTCGCCCGGTTGATACCTAAGCTGTCTACAATATCTTGCATGGAAGTGGCGTGAAACCCTTTCGTCCAAAAGAGTTCCACGGCCTTTTGCAATGTTTCTTGTCGATCAAATTGCTTTGTTCTAGGCATTTGTTTGGAACAATTATTCCAAAATTACGCCAAAATGGATGTTATCCCAAGGTGGCCATACCACCGTCAACCTCAATTTCGGCGCCTACCACAAACGAAGAATCATTACTGGCTAGGAACAAAGCTGCCTTAGCAACTTCTTCTGAAGTACCGAATCGCTTAAGGGGTACTTTACCCAAAATTCCCTGAGCCATCTCATCTATCTGCTCTTGCTCAAGTTCCATCTTTCCGAATATTGGAGTTTCAATTGGACCGGGGCTGACAGCATTTACTCTAATACCACGATCTACCAACTCTGCTGATAGCGATTGCGCCAGCGAGCGTACCGCCGCCTTAGTAGCCGCGTATACCGATGAATTGGCCATACCCATCTGGTTAACAACAGAAGTAGTTAAGATAATCGAGGACCCCTCTTTTAGATAGGGAAGTGCTTTCTGCACTCCGAAGATTATACCCCTTACGTTAGTGTCGAAATGGGCATTATAGAAACCATCATCAACATGCTCAATTGGAAGAAATTTGGCTATCCCGGCATTGAGAAACAGCACATCAATTTGACCATACTTTTCTCCGACGGAATTGAAAAGTGACTCTAACTGATCCACCTTGGTTACGTCAGCCAGAATTACATCATCAAACAAATCGCCATGGTCAGCCTGTGTTTCTTCTAGACGTTGTTGGTTGCGGGCATTGGTAACTACTATGGCACCCTCATTTTTGAAAGTCTGCGCGGTAGCGAGGCCAATGCCACTGTTCCCTCCTGTAATTACCGCAACTTTTTTTTCTAGTTTACTCATTTTTCTTTTTTGGAATGATTGTTCTAAAATAGATTATTAATAACAGAACGTTCATTCCAAAATAAGGTTTCACCTCCATCCTTTTTTCTTCCGGATTATATGAACTATTGCGCTATTGTGTAAATTACCAGCAGCCCGCTAATCGATATGTTTCCTATTGTAAAAGCCCTCCTGCCCATTTTTGCCCTGGTTCTACTTGGTGTTTTGTTTAGGAAATGGAAGTTTCCCGGAGTCGGGTTTTGGGCCATGGCAGATAGATTGACCTATTTCGTATTGCTGCCGTCGCTAATCATTAACAAGTTGGCCACTACTGAAATGACTGGCCAAAACGTAGGCTTGCTTGCAGTTGGTCTTATGTTAGTGGTATTGATTGTGGCCGCCGTTGTGGTGCTTATAAGGAAGCTGCTGCCTGTTAGCAACGCTTCGTTCACCTCTGTATTTCAGGGTAGCATTAGGCCCAACACCTATGTAGCACTGGCAGCGGCCCTGGCTATTTACGGCCAGGAGGGGCTGACACTTACCGCCATCGGACTGGCGGGTGTAATACCTTTAGTAAATATTCTCTGCATACTTTCCTTCGCATACTACATCCCCGGCAATCCCCGTGACTTGCTAAGCATTACGAAAAACGTATTCAGCAATCCGCTGGTAATTGCCTGTGCCATCGGTATATTTCTAAATCTTACCAAAATCGGACTTCCATTTGTTACTGCTGATATTTTTGACATCCTCTCTAACGCTGCCTTACCATTAGGGCTAATTTCCGTAGGCACTGGTCTACATATCAAGCTCAATCGCTCAGAGGGCATACCAATCGTAACCTCCAGCCTCCTAAAACTGGTTTTGCTACCAATGCTGGCATTTTTTTTAATTGGCGAATTGCAATTTGAAGGACTCCCGGTGGCGGTGGCGGTTTTGTTTGCATCAGTGCCTTGCGCAGTGTCATCTTACATACTGGCCGGCCATCTTAACGGCGATCAACGACTTATGGCTTCCATTATTACTATAGAAACCCTACTAGCCTTCATTACCATGCCGTTAATGTTAATTCTACTCCTTTAAGCCTGATTATTAGTGCATATGGCAACTTATCGTAGTTAATTGTAACTTAGATGTAGTATCAGGAAAGCAAATGAGATTACTAGGCCCAATCACCATCTTTGTGCTCTTCTGTATGGAAACCGCCCAAGCCCAGGTAGAAAACTGGCACTTTGGCAGCGCTGCCGGAATTAGTTTTCAAGGCGGAGGAATTAGCACAATTTTTAGCGGTATGAATGCCACTGAGGGCGTGGCTTCCTTTAGCGATTCTGCTGGCAGAACTATCCTCTACACCAACGGCGAAGATATTTTTAATCGAAATAATGTGGCCATGCCCGGAGGTCCTTTAGGCGGAGGTAGCAGTGCCAGGCAAAGTGCTGTTGTGGTGCCACAGCCTGGTGATGACAATATCCTCTATGTTTTCACGGCTGACGAAAATGAAGATGGCGGCAACAATGGTATTCAGGTTGCTACAGTAAATCTTAGTGGCGATGGTGGCCTGGGGGAAGTGGTGCAAAAGGACCAGATTCTCATTAGTCCTTCAAACGAGAACATTACCGCGGTTGGATATTGTGATAATAATCTTTTTTGGATAGCCGCCGGTGTTCGCACTCAGTCACAGGCGCTCATGGCCTTCAAGGTTGACTCCGCAGGAGTAGATATTTTCGGTGTTAGAAGCGAGTTCAATGGCATTATTGAATATAACCGGTTTAGTAAGTTCTCTCCCCAGGGAAATAAATTTGTAATCTCAACAAGATCTTCGTTTACAGCTCCCTACCGCATCACCTTGTTCGATTTTGATCCCACATCTGGGGAATTTTCGAGCCCAATAATTCTTGGCCTGACCGGTCTAGGCCTTGAAGGGGAATTTTGGTCTTTTGAGTTTTCTTCCGATGGCAACGTATTGGTTGCTGTTCAAAACTCAACCAGCGCGCAGCGCTCATTGATCAAAGCGTACAACTTAGCGCTACCCACCAATGCCGAAATAGCAGCCTCTGAAAAAGTGATTTTAGATGAGGAGATTCTAATGGGCAGCCCACAATTAGCACCTGACGGAAACATCTATATTCCTCGTATTAGCTCCCGTGAATTGCTGGCTGTTAGCAATACCGATGATTTTGAAAACCTCGTGATTGTACGCGACGCCATTGAATTGAGACCTCAAACTTTGGCGCTCTTCGGATTACCGAACTTCGCTACTTCTTATTTTGACCCTGATCCGATTACTGTCACTGCCGATGCCGGCGACGACGTCGAAGTTTGTCTTGGAGATATCGTTGATATTGGCAATCCACCCGAAAATGGATTAACATACTCCTGGGAGCCTCCAGATTTTTTGAGCGACCCCACAATCTCCAACCCGCAGTTTACGATTACTGATGCAAATGTTCCAACATCAGTATTTCAGTACATTTTAACAACCAGCAATGGTTTTTGCTTTGCCACCGATACAGTAAACGTAGCGCTGTTCAACCAAAAAGCAGCCCCGGAAATCTTAGGAAGTGCATCTGTTTGCCCTAATGTGGAAGAGGTTGACTACGAAGTGATAAATCCACAGCCAGGGTTTACCTATAACTGGAATGCCGAAGGTGGAACAGTTGTAAGTGGCCAAGGCAGTGATGCAGTTAAAATTACCTGGGGAGATAGCCGGGAAGATGCATCTGTGACTGTTGAAAGTACCAGCCCACAAGGTTGCACCTCAGATCAAGGTAGCCTCACCGTAACCATTAAGGTTGAACTAGCAACTCCCACTCCTGCCGGTTTAGAAAACATCTGTTCGAACCTGAGAGAAGGAAACTTATATAGCGTTATCAATACGAATGGCTCAGAATACACCTGGGGAATAGAAGGGGGTGTAATAGACGGTGGTCAGGGCAGTAATGAAGTGTCGGTTACGTGGACTACGCTGGGTCAAGGTAGAATATGGGTTAGGGAGAGAAGTGTAACCATTACCGATGTCTGCTTCGGTACTTCCGATACGCTTTCAGTAGAAATTTTTGATGACCCTGCCGCGGTAAACATGGAGTTTGTTAGTGTAGACTTCGATGACGATTCCAGAATCAACTTACAATGGAACTTCGAGGCCGAAGATAGGATTTTGGAACCTACCATTATCCAAAGGATGGCGGCAGGAACTGGTTTCTGGGAAGAAGTAGCCACGTTAACGAAAGATCTGCGATCATTCGATGATATCAATCTAACCACTGACGAGATAATATATGAGTACCGGGTGATTGCGGAAAATCAATGCCAGCAACAGCTAACCTCAAATGAACATAACTCAATTCTTGTTAGCTCAAATGTTAATGAGAACAACATTGCTCTCAATTGGAATGCATATGACGATTGGCCCGAGGGGGTAGAAAATTATGAAATTTGGAGAAAAATTGATGAGCAATCAGAATACGAACTGCTGAGAACCATTACGGCCGATTCCAGAAGAGATACCCTCCCTTCTCTGGCAGGTTTTCAACATTATTATAAAGTGAAAGCGAATAGCAATGATGGTATTAACATCAGTTGGTCGAATGAGTTGGAGCTACTATTTGACCATCAGGTGTCAATTCCTAACGTGATTACTCCCAATGATGACGATTTTAATGAGAACTTTGTTATCGGAAATATAGAGCTATTCCCGGAAAACGAATTGGTGGTATACAACCGCCACGGGAGGGAGGTTTTCAGTACTTCTAATTACCAAAACCAATGGAGCCCTTCTGATTTACCAGTTGGAGTTTACTACTATAGTTTGTTGCTGAAGCGTGGAGATGTAACTGTTAGTGGTTGGCTTCAGCTACTGCGATAATCCCGATCAGATCCTTACCATTTAATTCTTACCGCCCGACGAATTTGATTTCTCAAGCGGTTACGATAGTAATGCCGGTAGTTTCTGCGTTCGCGTTCCCGCACTCTTACTCTTACCCTATCCCGAACGCTATTTCTATACTGATGGCGGTCTTGATAGTAGTAGTTCCAATTTCCGTACTTCCTGCCAATTCTCCGGCTTACTCGGTTAGAAACCCTATCGCCTACTCTGCCTACCCTGGCAAAGACTCTGCCTAGACGCTTGTTAAGTCGATTGATTTTGGCAGCACGATCAATTCTAGCATGATCTCCATAGTCCAGTGAAAAGCGATAATCCGGTACAATTATTACATCTTGGCCACTGGCACCCCAGCCAAGAGCAAGGAAAGTTGCAAATAGGGCTAATTTTTTCATGGTGAAGCTGGTTGTTAATTTAGTGACTACTCTATATAGCTAATAGTTGCATCTTAACTAACACAACATAGAATTCTCTACACTTTATGATGAGAAAATAGTTGCAATTTTCGCGTGTTATTTACCTTCGTATGGCAAATAGGTGAAATTTTGCAATACAGAACAGACATAGATGGACTAAGATCATTAGCAGTTTTATCTGTTATTTTTTTTCACTTGGGGTACCTGCCACATGGATTCTTAGGTGTTGACATTTTTTTTGTTATTAGCGGCTACCTTATCACTGGGATTGTCTACCACGAAACCGCACAAAACAAATTCTCAGTCTTAAAATTCTATGAAAGAAGATTAAGAAGGATCATACCGCTATTACTCTTTACAACACTCACTGCGTTTATCCTTGGTTTGTTTTACATGCTTCCAGACGACCTTGAAAATTTATCACAATCTGTTTTTGCTTCTAACTTCTCCGCAAATAACATCTTGATGTACATAACTTCGAGAGATTATTGGGCCGTAAAAAATGACTTTAAGCCTCTGATGCATACTTGGAGCCTGGGGATTGAAGAGCAATTTTATTTATTGTACCCTTTCATATTCATTTTTCTTAAGGGAAAAAAACTGAAATTCATTTTTCCCACGCTGCTGGTTCTGACGGTATTGTCGTTACTGGCTTTCGTATTAGAATCAAATGTATCCGCTAAATTCTATTTCATTCAATATAGATTCTTCGAATTATCTGTTGGTGGTCTATGCGCAATACATTTCAACTCACCTAGAATTCATAGTAGTTCCTCTAAATATGTTCTATATGTATTTTTAATAGCCTTAGCGCTGCTATTGTTCCTTCCCCTCATTGAGAGTTTTGATGTTAAGATAATCTCAACAATCATGTTGTCAGCGGGAATATTAGTTCTAGGAAAAGAATCGTTTCAAGGCGATAAGCTGTATAAAGGATTATTTTCAAACAAAATTGTAACTGGGATTGGTAAAATCAGTTATAGCCTTTACATGTGGCATCAGGTGGTATTTGCCTTCGCTCGATATTTTTTAGTCACAGAAATAACTGCACCGATTTCATTCTACCTTTTACTAATTACATTCTTATTATCTGTCCTTTCTTATCACTTAATAGAAAATCCGTTTCGCAATCGAAACCAAATAAGCACCAAATATGTGCTGGCAATTACGGGGGTAATCTTTATATCTATTACGGCATTTTCATTTTATGTCTATTCGATTGGTGGCATAATTAAAGATTTCCCTGCGTTGGGGTTATACAAGGATAACCTGCCAGATAAAAGAAATTTCTTTAGTAGTACTAGCAATATCCACATGCAGTATAATGAAGATGTGAGGAAACTAGAAGAAAATTTCACCGCAACAGACAAAGTAAGAACTCTCGTTATCGGTGACAGTTTTGGTAGAGACATTGCAAATATTTTGCTGGAGTCGGAAATTCAAGACAGCATAGAAGTGAGATACTTTGATATTAATAGAGCCTTTAGTAGTAACAAGGTTTCGCAAATGATCATGGAATCGGACTATCTGTTCATTGCAGCCAATTTATTTATTGGGGAAGAATTTATTTCTAGGCTTGAAGCGAAATACGATCTAGATATCGATAATTCGAAATTATGGGTATTCGGCACAAAGGATTTTGGCTATTCTAATGGAATTCATTATAACCGAATTAACAACAAAACGAACTTTCTGGAATATAGAACCCCAATGAAAAAGGGGTATTTGCAAATAGAAGAGAAGCTAAGAAAGGAATGGAGGCAAAAATATGTCAGCCTGATTGACTTAATAAAAGATGAGGAGGGTAATGTTTTAGTTTTCACACCGGAAGGAAAATTTATCAGCCAGGACACCGCACATCTAACAAAGCCTGGTGCAATCTTTTTTGCTCGAAAACTAAAATCGAAGTTAAGAACGATCTTACAATAGCCTTTTTGCCTGTTGAGGTATAAGACGTTTATGATCTGGTT
Organism: Cyclobacteriaceae bacterium; assembly: GCA_028285445.1. Lineage (GTDB taxonomy): Bacteria > Bacteroidota > Bacteroidia > Cytophagales > Cyclobacteriaceae > JANQPQ01. Next base: position 13,489 of record JANQPQ010000006.1, read on the forward strand.
CACGAATTGCTCTCGATCAACTGTCCTGAGTAATGAGTATGCTTTGTTAGTGACCTCATAACTCCAAATGTTGTCACTTTATCCGACACCAAATGGCCAGTTGTCAGCCATAAGCAATGCAATGCATACTGTGGCCAGAGATGGCAGAAACTGTATATGAAATACAAAGGCAGCCTTGTAGGCTGCCTTTGTACCCAGGGCGGGACTTGAACCCGCACGACCTTTGAGGGTCATTGGATTTTAAGTCCAACGTGTCTACCAATTCCACCACCTGGGCAAATATCCTTTTGGACTTATACTTATGCAATATATTAAAAAGGCACCCGTTGCAGGTGCCTCTCTGAGCGAAAGACGGGATTCGAACCCGCGACCCCGACCTTGGCAAGGTCGTGCTCTACCAGCTGAGCTACTTTCGCTTGTCCCGATTATTTTGGGGACTGCAAATTTACTTAACCACTATGATAATCCAACAATGGTTAGATAAAAATCTAAGTTGATTTCTTCTCTTCCAGCGCCTTCTGAATCTCATTCAACTTCAGAAGGGCTTCTACCGGAGAGATGGTGTTAATGTCTAAGTGGTCCAGAATCTCCATCACTTTCTTAAACCTGGGGTCGCCTTGAAAAAGCATCATTTGTACATTTTGCTTTGGTACAGATCTCAGGTCTTTCTTGGTCTGATTTTTCGCTTTGTCTTTCTCCAGGAAGCCCAAAATCTCATTGGCCCTTATCACAATACTATTAGGCATGCCAGCCAACTGCGCTACATGTATACCAAAGCTATGCTCACTGCCTCCCTCTTTCAATTTACGAATGAAGATCACCTTATCGCCAACTTCCTTTACCGCTACATTGTAGTTTTTTATGCGAGGGAAGTCCTCAGAAAGTTGGTTTAGCTCGTGGTAGTGAGTAGCAAATAGCGTCTTCGGCTTTTTATCTGAATTATGAAGATACTCCACAATTGACCAGGCAATAGAAACTCCATCGTAGGTGCTGGTACCACGGCCGATCTCATCCATTAAAATCAAACTACGGTCGCTTATATTGTTGAGGATACTTGAGGTCTCAATCATCTCTACCATAAAGGTAGATTCACCCTTAGAAAGATTATCAGAAGCCCCCACCCGGGTAAAGATCTTATCAACCAAGCCAATCTCTGCGGCATTGGCCGGCACAAATGAACCAATTTGCGCCATCAAGACAATCAATGCGGTTTGTCTCAACAAAGCGGACTTACCAGCCATGTTGGGGCCAGTTACAATCAGTATCTGCTGGGTTTTATTATCGATGAATATATCATTAGGCACATACTCTTCCCCAACAGCCATTTGCTTTTCTATCACCGGGTGGCGGCCATCCTTGATGTCGATGCTCATGCCGTCGGTTACCTCTGGTCGGCAATACTTCTGCTGTATAGCCGAACGAGCAAAAGATCTTAAGCAATCTACCATAGCAATCGCTCGGCCATTCTGTTGGATCTGTGAGGTGAAGTCAGCAACCTGCCGCACCAGATCCATATACAATTGTTGCTCAATGGAGAATATCTTTTCCTCAGCGTTCAGTATCTTTTCCTCATATACTTTAAGCTCTTCGGTTATGTATCTCTCCGCGTTAACCAGGGTTTGCTTGCGGATCCATTCCTCTGGCACTTTGTCTTTATGGGCATTGGTCACTTCCAGGTAATAGCCAAACACTTTGTTGTAAGCTATCTTCAAAGAAGTTATGCCGGTCTTCTCACTCTCACGCTGCTGAATTTGTAGTAGCACATCTTTACCTGAATAAGCAATTTTTCTCAGCTCATCAAGCTCCTCATTTACTCCTTCTTTTAAGATGCCACCCTGATTAATTAATAATGGAGCTTCATCGCTTAATTCGCTCTCTATTTTTTCTAGAATGAATTCACAGGGGTCAATCAAGTTGGCAATCTTCTTAAGCTCCTTAACCTTGGAGGCTTCCAGCATCTGCCTGATGGGACCACCATGTTGCAGGCTTTTCTTAAGCTGAAGTAGCTCACGGGGGTTGGCACGACCCACGGCCACTTTTGAAATTAGTCTTTCAATGTCAGCAATATGCTTCAATTCATTCTCCAGATCGTCAACGAGCTCTTCGTATTCCACAAAAGCCTGAACAATCGCGTGCCTTTCGGCAATTTCTTCCTTTACTTTAAGCGGAAGCACTATCCATTTCTTCAAGAGACGGCTACCCATGGGGGTAATGGTCTCATCGAGCACATCCAGAAGTGGTATACCTCCCTCTTGTTGCGCACTTATCAACTCAAGGTTGCGGATGGTAAACTTATCCAGCCAGACATAGCGTTCCTCCTCGATCCTGGAAATGGAGGAGATATGGGCAATCTCCTTGTGCTCGGTTTCAGCCAGGTAGTGAATAATGGATCCAGCTGCGATCACAGCTTCGGATAGAGATTCAATACCAAACCCCTTCAGCGAACTGGTTTTGAAATGCTTGATCAGTTTTTCGTAACCATAGTCTATCTGATAAACCCAATCCTCAAGTCCGAAGCAATTGTGTTCTTCTCCAAACGACCAAAAGAAATCTTCCTTGGTAGTTTTATTGTAGATTATCTCAGCAGGTTTGAATCCCTGAATCAGCTTCTGTATATATTCCTCCGATCCTTCTGATGCCAGAAACTCTCCTGTTGATAAATCCAGGAATGCCACTCCCATCGCATCCTCACCTATATGGACAGAACCCAGGAAGTTATTGCGCTTGGTTTCTAATACATTGTCATTAAAGGACAACCCCGGAGTGACCAGTTCAGTCACTCCCCTCTTTACGATTCCCTTTACCATCTTCGGATCTTCAAGCTGGTCGCAAATAGCCACCCGCTCACCAGACCTCACCAACTTTGGCAAATAAGTATCCAGTGCGTGATGTGGAAAACCGGCCAACTCAATATGAGAGGCTGCTCCGTTTGCCCTTTTAGTAAGAACAATGTCCAATATCTTCGCTGCCCTAACCGCGTCCTCCCCGAAGGTCTCATAGAAATCTCCAACCCGAAACAACAGCAAAGCCCCGGGAAACTTTGCCTTAATGGCATTATACTGCTTCATGAGAGGAGTTTCCTTTGCCGACTTTGTCTTCGCCATAGAGTAATGAAAAATGATTTGCCGACGGACGTCGGCCACTAATTTTCAGGTATTTACAAAGGTAGAATTTATCAAAAATTATGGTATCCATTTGGAATTTTTTTCGCTTTACCTAAGCTTGCAAACATATAATTTGAGCAATGGGAAAGTTGAAAAATGAAGAGCTCGGGCGCCTCTCCACCGAGGAGTTTAAGGATAGTGAAAAGACCCCCGTTGCGCTAGTTATGGATAACATCAGAAGCTTGAATAATGTCGGGTCAGCTTTTAGAACGGCTGATGCATTCCTACTGGAGAAAATCTATCTGACAGGCATCACCGGCCAACCTCCTCACAGGGATATTCAAAAAACTGCCCTGGGAGCCACCGACACCGTTGAGTGGGAATACAGAGAAAGCACTGAGGAGTTGGTGGCTGCCTTGCAAAAAGAAGATTACAAGGTAGTGGCCATTGAACAGGCTAGTGAGAGTATACCACTACAACAATTGCAGCCTAAGGCAAACCAGCGTTATGCACTGGTTTTTGGCAATGAAGTTTTCGGAGTAACAGATGAGGTTGTGGAAATGGCCGATGCTGTGGTTGAAATCCCTCAGTTTGGAACTAAGCACTCGCTTAACGTTGCTGTTTCCATCGGTGTGGTAGTTTGGGATATCTATAGCAAACTTCATTTCAAGGGAAATTTGTTCTAATATTGAAACCAGCAACTACAAACATCACAGATGAGTTTTAGAATCGAAAAAGATACCATGGGCGAAGTGCAGGTACCTGCCGATAAGTATTGGGGAGCCCAAACCGAAAGATCAAGAAACAACTTCAAAATAGGCTCGAGCAAGGAGCAAATGCCACTGGAAATTGTTCATGCTTTTGCTTACCTGAAAAAAGCAGCCGCTCACACTAACCATGAATTAGGAGTGCTTGACGAGGAAAAGAAGAATTTGATATCGCAGGTATGTGATGAAATAATTGCTGGTGACCTTGACGATCAATTTCCCTTGGTAGTGTGGCAGACCGGTTCAGGGACACAATCTAACATGAATGTTAACGAGGTGGTGGCCAACCGTGCTCATGTAATTCAGGGAAACAACCTGGGCGAGGGTGATCGCTTTATCCATCCTAATGATGATGTAAACAAATCACAGTCGTCTAATGACACCTTCCCCACGGCTATGCACATTGCTGGCTATAAAATGGTTGTTGAAACGACCATTCCCGGTGTTGAAAAACTTAGAGATACTTTAGAGGCTAAAGTCGATGCTTTTCAGCAAGATGTAAAGATTGGGCGAACTCACCTCATGGACGCAACTCCACTGACGTTAGGTCAAGAATTCTCTGGTTACGTCTCCCAACTCAATCATGGCCTCAAGGCTTTGAAAAACACCATGCCCCACTTGTCGGAGCTGGCTCTGGGCGGTACCGCTGTAGGAACCGGTATCAACACTCCCGCGGGCTATAGTGAACTGGTGGCAAAGAAGATTGCTGAGTTTACCGGCGATCCTTTCGTTACTGCCCAAAATAAATTTGAAGCACTAGCTGCCCACGATGCCATTGTGGAAACCCATGGCGCTTTGAAGCAGCTGGCAGTTTCATTAATGAAGATTGCACATGACATTCGCATGCTGGCTTCGGGGCCTCGCAGTGGAATTGGCGAAATAATTATCCCTGCCAATGAGCCCGGATCATCAATTATGCCGGGGAAGGTTAATCCTACCCAGGCTGAGGCCATTACCATGGTTTGCGCACAGGTAATCGGCAATGATGTTGCTGTTACGGCCGGAGGTATGAATGGTCATTTCGAGCTAAATGTTTTCAAACCAATGATGGTACACAACTTACTTACATCGGCAAGACTGATAGGCGATGCCTGTGTTTCATTTAACGACAACCTTGCGGTAGGCATTGAACCGAACAAAGACAACCTCAAAAAGAACTTGGATAATTCCCTGATGCTAGTTACTGCGCTAAATACGCACATTGGCTATGAGAAGGCTGCTAAGATTGCGAAAACAGCTTACGAAAATGGCACTACACTGAAAGAAGAGGCGATTAACCTCGGTTTTGTAACCGGAGAAGAGTTTGATAAGTGGGTTGTGCCTTCGGATATGACAGGGGGGTTGAAGAGCTAATCATTGAATTTTGGCAATAATTGCTATTTTTTCGTACCTTTATCTTGGTTAATCTTAAAAAAGTACAATATGAAAAGGGCTGTTACAATTTTTCTGAGCTTACTCGTGGGATTCGCATTCGTTGATGCGCAGGCCCAACTAACGAAAGCAGAGAAGAAGGAGTGGAAGACCAAAGCCAAAGAGTTCAAGAAAAATCCTGAACTGCTTAAGAACCTCGTTGAAGAAAGTGAAAGTCTACGTGGTCAGGTCAGTAGCTTGAATTCACAACTAACTAATCTGCAGTCTAGTGTCAATGACAAAGACGCCAAGATTAGCGAGCTACAAGACGATGTTAATCGTATGAGAAGAGACCTTGCTTCTGCCCAGAATGCAGCTCGTGAGCTTCGGGCCCAAATGGAAGCCAATCCCAAGAAAAATACCAATTGGGATCAAGGGGTGGTATTCAAAGTGCAAATTGGAGCTTTCAAGAAGAAAGACCTCTCCAAGTACTTCGAAGAAAACGACACCTTTGGAGGTGAGGCAAGAGAAAGTGGAGAGCAGGCTATTACGCTTGGAAACTATAGGGACTATTGGGAAGCTGATACCTTTAAGAAGTATTTGAGAGAAATGGGTGTTAAAGATGCCTGGATAGTACCTTACTCTGATGGACAACGTGTTGAGCTAAAAGATGTGCTGGAAGGCGTTACCGCTGACCAGGCCGAGTCTGGAAAGTAACCTTCCCCTAAAAAATACTAGAAGGCTGTATCGAAAGATGCAGCCTTTTTCTTTTCCCTATCCCTAATTTACTATCTTCACTTGCTAGCCCTAATTAAAAATTTGCCTATGGAAAAGCGATGGGTCTACGAAGAAAACCCTTCCCAGGAGAACATACTAGAACTAGCCAACAGTATAAACGTAAACCCTATCCTTGCCAACATTCTAATTCAACGCGGAATCTCAAATTTCGACCAGGCAAAAGAGTTTTTCCGACCAGCACTTGAGCAGATTCACGATCCATTACTTATGAAAGATATGGATTTGGCGGTGTCAAGAATTAACGCGGCCGTTGCCAATGAAGAAAAAATACTTGTATATGGTGATTATGATGTTGATGGCACTACCGCTGTGGCCCTGGTTTATTCAGTACTTAGTTCAACCTATTCCCATGTAAATTATTATATCCCTGATAGGTATACGGAAGGCTACGGTGTTTCTGAAGCTGGCATTGAGTGGGCAATGGAGAACGGGTGCAAGCTAATCATCAGCCTCGATTGCGGAATCAGGGCAAACGATCTGGTGAAAAAAGCCAAAGATGCTGGTATCGACTTTATCATCTGCGATCACCACCGACCAGGAGCGGAGTTACCAGAGGCAGCGGCCGTGTTGGATCCAAAAAGAGAAGATTGCCAATATCCTTATAAAGAACTAACAGGCTGTGGCATTGGCTTCAAACTGATGCAAGCCTTCGCCTTAGCAAATGGCATAGAAGCCAAGAAGCTCTACAGCTATCTCGATCTGGTTGCGATTAGTGTTGCCTCCGACCTGGTACCAATTACTGAGGAAAATCGGATATTAACCTACTACGGTCTAAAAGTGCTGAACCACAAACCGAGGGCTGGTCTGCAAGCACTCATTGAAGTCTCAGGATTTAGAAGTAAGATTGACATCCAGGATATTGTGTTTGGCCTTGGCCCTAGAATAAATGCCGCCGGCAGAATCAAGCACGCAAAAGATTCCGTGAGGTTGCTAATCGCTAACAACGAAGATGATGCTGAGAGCTTTGCTGCCAACTTAAATGAGAAAAATACCGAACGCCGGGAGTTCGACCTTCATACTACTGATGAAGCACTGAAGATGATAGATGAAAGCAACGAGCTCCAAAATTCAAAATCTACAGTTCTGTTTAAAAACGATTGGCATAAGGGAGTTATCGGCATTGTTGCTTCCCGCTGTATTGAAAAATATTATCGCCCCACTATTATTCTTACAGAATCGGAAAATAAAGCTACTGGTTCAGCGCGATCTGTAAAGGGGTTCGATGTGCATGAGGCCATATCGGCATGTTCAGATTTGCTAGAGAAATATGGCGGCCACAAGTATGCAGCCGGCCTAACCTTAGATCTTGAAAATGTTGGGGCCTTTCAGCAAAAATTCGAACAGGTTGTTTCTGATACTATTGATCCTGAACTATTGATACCCCAGGTAAGAGTAGATGCTGAAATTTCTTTTGAGTTGATCAATTTCAAATTGTTCAATATTCTTAGACAGATGGCTCCCTTTGGTCCGGAGAATATGGAGCCTGTATTCGTAACTAAAGGGTTGAAACTGGCAGGCAATCTTCGGCTACTCAAAGAAGCCCACATAAAATTATTTGTGCAATCAGTAAATGGCGGCCCAAAATTTGAAGCTATCGGATTTAATATGTATGAATTTGAAGATCGCTTAAGAGCTGGAGAAGTTTTTGATATGGCTTATAATATCCAACTTTCAAACTTTGGTAGCGAGCGTTATCTCCAACTGATGATAAAAGATATTAAATTCGCGACCAGTAATTCGCATGATACTTCGAGCTGATAATCTGCAAAAAATATATAAGCGCCGGAAGGTGGTTGACGATGTTTCCGTAAAGGTTTCTCGTGGGGAGATTGTAGGATTGCTGGGCCCAAATGGCGCAGGCAAAACCACCACCTTCTATATGATTGTAGGGCTGGTGAAACCCAATGACGGAGAAATTTTCCTGGAGGACGAAAATATCACCTCATTACCTATGTATCGACGTGCCAAGCGCGGTATTGGCTATCTGGCCCAAGAAGCCTCAGTTTTTAGAAAGCTTACAGTAGAAGAAAATATTTTGGCTGTGCTGGAAATGACCAAGCTGAGCAAAGCAGAGCAAAAAGCCAAGATGGAGGGTTTACTGGAAGAGTTCAGCCTGGGCCATGTGAGAAAAAACCTAGGCATGGTGCTCTCAGGAGGAGAAAGACGCAGAACCGAAATTGCCAGGGCGCTGGCAGTTGATCCAAGTTTTGTACTGCTCGATGAGCCTTTCGCTGGCGTTGATCCCATTGCAGTGGAGGAAATCCAAACGATAGTTGCCCACCTCAAAGAAAAGAACATTGGCATACTTATTACAGACCATAATGTGAATGAGACTTTGTCAATTACTGATCGAGCCTATATTATGGTTGAGGGAAGGCTCTTTAAAGCCGGCACTGCCGAAGAATTGGCACAAGACGAACAGGTGAGAAGAGTGTATCTGGGACAAGATTTTGAGCTGAAAAGAAAGCTTCAGTCCTAGTTTACTGCTCAGTATTCAATATCTCAAGTTTTCCTTGCCTGCCAGTTGCATCAGAAGACTTGAACCCCTACCCTTAGCACCCAATATCTTCTCCAGCGTTCAAGAGCTCCATAGATCTTATAATAAACTCTTCAATCCGAGTGTTTTCGACTACGTTAGTTTTTTTGAACCTGATGCAGCCCTTACCCAGATTCAGGCCCGTGAGCAACTCGCCAGTTGGATCTACTTTGGATGCATCCCCGATGTATAGACTAACATATGCCTGTTGTGCATTGAGGCAAAAGATTATGTCATTAGCGTCTCTGTAGCTTAGCATTTTGTAATCAATTCCTTCGTTGAGCTCAGGGGCTTTGTCCTTTAAGATTTGACGGAGTTCCAGCAATGTATCTTTTCGCCAATCATCTTCAAGCACTTTTAGATATTCACCAGGGGATTTGACATCGTATTGCATATGAGAACCATTTGACTATAAAAGTAGTTGTTTGCTTGAGAAGATCACCACTAAGTTTGATCGCGACTACGCAATTACCTAATTTCACGCCCTTAAGTTGTTTTTGAGCTAATTACAATCCTTGAATTTTTCCGACTTCGATTTTCATGAGAGCCTGATGGATGGTATCCGGGCGATGGGTTTTGAAAAAGCCACACCCATTCAAGAGCAAGCTATCCCTACCATTCTTTCGGGAAAAGATATTATCGGTTCTGCTCAAACAGGCACTGGCAAAACTGCAGCTTTTTTATTGCCAATTATTCAACAGATTATTGGGTCAGAAGATCATGGAGAGATCAAGGCCCTGGTCATAGTTCCTACCAGGGAGTTGGCGGTTCAAATAGATCAGCAGATGGAGGGCCTCTCTTATTTCACCGGTGTGAGCTCGATCCCGGTGTATGGTGGTAGTGACGGCGTTACTTTTGCTAATGAGAAAAAGGCGCTCTCGGAAGGTGCTGACGTTGTAATTGGCACCCCTGGTCGGCTGATTGCCCATCTCAACATGAAGTATGTGAAGGTTGCCGCCTTGAAATATCTGATACTGGATGAGGCAGACCGCATGCTGGACATGGGGTTTCATGATGATATCCAAAAGATCATCTCTCACCTTCCTGAAAAAAGGCAAAATCTACTTTTCTCAGCTACTATGCCGCCTAAGATCAGAGAACTGGCGAGAAAGGTGCTTACCGAACCGGAAGAAATAAATATTGCCATATCCAAGCCTGCAGAAAGAGTAATGCAAATTGCTTTTGTTGTTTATGATAATCAGAAGATTCCGTTGGTTAAGCATCTGCTGCAGGCAAAGGGCCTAAATAGCGTTTTAGTTTTTTGCTCAACCAAGGCCAGCACCAAGGAACTGGCAAGAGACCTGAGACAAGCTAAATTTTCAGTTGAAGATATCCATTCTGACCTGGAGCAGAAATCACGCGAAGAAGTACTTACTAAATTTCGTAATCGCAAGCTGAAGATCTTGGTTGCAACCGATATTCTCTCCAGGGGTATTGATATTGAAGACATAGACCTGGTTATAAACTACGATGTGCCTAATGACGGCGAAGACTATATACACCGCATAGGAAGAACAGCCCGGGCCGCTTCAAAAGGTGTGGCTTTTACTTTTGTTAATGAAAAATCTCAAAATCAGTTCGCAGAGATTGAAGAACTCTTAGGCAGGCCGGTAGACAAAGCCAAGAACCCCTCCCACATTGGGCCTGGACCAGAATACAAACCACGAAAGAAAGGTAAAAAACCACGAAGAAACTTTAAGGGTGGCCGCAGTTTTAAGGGCTCAAAAGGAACCAAGGCCTCGAAACCGAGGGGCGGAGGGCGCCGAAAGTAGAGTCTGAACCTTTTGTAACTCTATTTGTCTTTTAAGCGGAATTCAAAGACATCGTCACGCGCGTAATGACCCACCACATCAAAGTCTAGTTTGCTCTCTGCTACCGTGCCCAAATCGATTTCAGCATATAATATGTCCTCTTTATCGAAAATTGGACCAGCAATTGGCGTACCTAATGGATCAATTATTACGCTGCCTCCACGCGACATTACATCTGGTTGGGTATCCAAATCAGTTATTCCTTCCAAATCGGCTGGGTACATGTCTTTAGTGACAAACTGATTGCAGGCCAGCACATAAGCGCGGCTTTCACAAGCAATATGGCGCATGGTGTCCTGCCAGGAATCGCGCTGATCGGCTGTTGGGGCCAGGTATAGTTGAACCCCTTGCTTGTACATAGCCATGCGGGCCAGTGGCATGTAGTTCTCCCAGCAGATTAGTCCTCCAATTCTGCCCACATCGGTATCATAAACATCCAAATCCGAGCCATCACCTTCACCCCAAATAATTCTTTCCGCTGCTGTCGGTTTAAGCTTTCGATGCTTGCCGAGTAGAGTTCCGTCTGAATCGAAGTAAAGCAAAGTGCAGTAAAGTGTTCCCTGACTGCTCGTGTCTTTCTCGATTACTCCAATCGCCAATATTACTTTGTTCTCCCTGGCAATAGCAGCCAGTTTATCGGATGAGGGGCCTGGTACCTCAATTGAATTTTCCCAATATCGCAGCCAGGTTTTGCGGCCTTCAGGAGTACGACTGCCAACTACAGTACCAAAAGACAGACCTCTGGGATAGGCCGGGATAAATGCCTCTGGAAACAAAACTAAGTCTACGCCATTGCCGGCAGCATCAGCTACCAGAGTTGCAACTTTGTCAATTGTCTTTTCAGCATCAAATAGAATTGGGGCGCTTTGCACCACAGCAACTTTACTCATATCAATAACTTAACCTGATCTAAAGATAAGGCTAAGACAAAGAATACGACTATTTGGTTCGATTTAGATAGTTTGTGATAAAGGTTATTTTGTTCGCTGTAGTCTCAGGAATGCTTACATCGGGCTCAATACCTAACTCATTATAACCGTTTAGGTGAACCTCCTTGGAGAGAGTTCC
>JANQPQ010000020.1 GCA_028285445.1 Cyclobacteriaceae bacterium
GAGTTCCTTTTTGTAGTATTTAATTTATTATACTATTCTTATATATTTTTATAATATTTGAATTCCGAATTCTCACACTTAGCCAGTGGACGTAATAAAGATTACCACAATTGCCGACATCGCCTTGGGCCTCATTGCCTTGGTCTGGGCTGCAAGTCGAACTTCCAAAATCCTCCGGATGCTAGATGAAGCTCCTAATATTAAGGTATGGCAACTATTAAGATTTCTGATGATAGTTTTCGTGGTAGGGTATGGATTCGCGCTTTACCTGGTAATATTTGATAAAGGTGAACCACTTAAATTAATTTTTGGGTTTGTCTTCCTTTTTGGAGCGCTCTTCGTCTTGCTTGTAGTAGTAGTAACTACTGGAGATATTTCATTCATTAAAAAGTCCAAACTCTCTTTACGACGGAAGAACAGGCAGTTGGAAAAGGTTAACAGTGAACTGGACATGTTTGTCTACAGCACAGCCCATGACCTTCGGTCTCCTCTCAGTTCGATACTTGGACTTGTAAACCTTGCTGAGAAAACTCAAAACGTAGAGGAGAAAATGAAATGCCTTGAAATGGTGAAGGGTAGAATTGAGGCTTTGGATGACTTCATTCAGAGCATCATACAATTTTCAAAAAACAATAAACTACCGGTGGAGCTTGAGAAGTTTCCTGTTAAGCGTTGTATTTTGGAAGTTACTGAAGATCTGGAATTACTGGACGTAGATCACAAAGTACGGATGGAGGTGGCAGGTTCTGATTTTACGTTATGCAGTGATAGTAGTCGGATTAAGACCATTTTGAACAATCTGATATCCAATGCAATCAAATACCACAACCCCCTAATAGAAGATCCCTATGTGCGAATTAAGGCAACCAGTGCTGGCAACCAAGTGGAATTTTCGATTGAAGACAATGGTATTGGCATTGAGGAAGAATACTTGGATAAGATATACAATATGTTTTATCGGGCCACTGAAATTTCTAAGGGCTCTGGGTTGGGTTTGTATGTGGTGAAGGAAACTGTTGAGGCTTTATCGGGAAAGATCCACGTGAAGTCAGTGAAAGGACAGGGAACAAAATTCACGGTAACACTGCCTAATACAGAGAGTTAGGCCGATTTCAGCTCCAATACCGTAATCTCCGGTGGAATCCCTACCCGGCCAGGAAAACCAATATAGCCGTAACCCCTATTGACATACAAGTACTGCGATCCCTCCTGATAAAGTCCAGCCCATTGTTTGTATGCATATTGCGCCGGGCTCCACTTGAAACCTCCAATCTCTACTCCAAACTGGAAACCGTGGGTGTGGCCAGCTAACATTAGATCAATGTCAGCATATTCTTTCCTTACCTGGGCATCCCAATGGCTAGGGTCGTGAGACAATAGTATTTTCACAGGAGTATCCCCGACTCCCTGATGTGCTTTGTTTAGCTTACCGTATTTAGCAAACCTTCCGGCGCCCCAATTTTCAACACCTAGCACGCCGATGTCTTCTCCATCCACTGTGACAAGGCGATTCTCATTGAGAAGCAAATCCCACCCAAGTTCTTTGTGCGCCTGATGCATATCGGCGAGATTGGCTTGTTTTGCTCCAGCCGAAGACCAGCTGCGATAATCGCCATAATCGTGATTACCCAAAACAGAATAAACTCCTAGTGGGGCTTTTACTTTTTCGAAGATTGAGATGTAGTCCTTCACCTCATCCGTTTGACTATTAACTAAGTCTCCGGTAAAGAAAACCAAATCAGGTTTCTCCTTCATCAACATATCAACGCCGCCCTTTACCGCTATCTTATTAAAGAAACTTCCGGAATGGATATCTGATATCTGTACTAACCTAATGCCATCAAATGCCTTTGGCAAATTGGGCAAAACAATACTTTTTCTCCGGAAGCGGTAGTCATGAGCGCCAGAAATGATACCATAGCTCATCCCGACCAATGGTACCGCTCCAGCCACTAAAGCGGCTTTTGTCAAAAACTCTGAACGAGGAATAACTTCGCCAGCTATAGATTCTTTCTCAGGATTGTTGAATCCCTGCATCACCCATTTGCCCAATCGCACCAGGTCGTCCGTGAAAATAAATAGGACGGCAAACATCTTTGAGAAGTAATTGACGAATACCCCTGATATTATGAGGCTGCGGGTGTTACCTTCAAACCAATCGGGGTTGCCAAAATTGTAAATCACAATAGCAGCTAACGACAGGCCTGTTAACCCCCAAAAAGCATATTTAATGATAATTCTGGCATTGGCTGAAAGATCTTTTGATGCAACTTCTATAGCCTGGTAGACATAGAAGTCTATAACAAAAAGTACCAACGCCAGAACCGAAATAACAATAACCTTACTCATCTCCTCTCCTTTCTCCTTTGCATTTGCCTGCTAGCTCATTCCAAAGCGGCGGTTGAGTTTGGCAAAGAACAAATACATTACCGGTACAATAATTAGTGTGAGGAAAGTAGCGAATGTCAAACCAAAAATGATGGTCCATGACATCGGTCCCCAGAAGATCACGTTGTCACCACCGAGATAGAAATCAGCGTTGTAGCTGGAAAAGAACTTCACAAAGTCAATGTTGATACCAACTGCCAGCGGTATCAAACCAAGGATGGTAGTGATAGCAGTTAACAGTACCGGACGAAGTCTGATTCTTCCAGCCTCGGTAATTGCGCTAATGATATCGGACATCTCAAGCTTATCAGTCCCAAGTTCTTCCCGCTTACGTTTTCTACTCAATTCAATGAAATCAATAAGTACGATAGCATTATTAACCACAATTCCCGCCAGCGATATTATACCGATCATTGTCATGATTACAACGAAGCTCATATTAAAGATTACAAGCCCCAGGAAGACGCCTACTGTACTAAGTACCACAGACATCATGATAATGAAAGGGGCAGTGACTTTGTTGAATTGCGATACGATGATCAGAAATATGGAGAACACTGCAATCATCAATGCCTTTGACAGAAATGCCATCTCCTCTGCTTGTTTCTCCTGCTCACCACCAAACCTGAATTCGTAACCGGGAGGCATACTAAAATCTGCCAGCAATGTTTTGATGTCGTCATTTATGGCTGTTGCGTTGTAGCCGCTAAGCACGTTCGAGCTAATGGTTACGATTCTGTCCAGGTCCTTCCTCTTTACCGAACCGTATGTCGAGCTAATCTCAGCTTTGGCAATAGAAGAGATTGGTACCTGGTGCAGTTTGCCGCTACTCTGATCTCTGAACGTCACGCTCTTGTTCAACAGCGCATCTACATCGTAGCGATATTTATCGTTCAATCTCAATTGAATCTCATAGTCATCCTCTCCTTGTTTGAATTTTGATATCTCCTTTCCAAAAAGTGATGTCCTTACTTCGTTGGCAATGTCAAAAGTTGAGACACCAAATCTTCTTGCCTTCTCCCGGTCAATATCTACTATCAATTCTGGCTTACCTGTCTCCAGATCAGTCTTCAGCTTTTCAATTCCCTGGATACCACTTTCGTTGATGAAGTTTTTCATCTCTTCGGTGATCTCGATTAGTGTCGCAAAGTCTTCCCCGGTCACTTCGATACTGATAGGCTTACCAACAGGAGGGCCGGCCGCGTCTTTATCCACGGTGATTGTTACCCCCGGAAATCCACGCACTGCATCTCGCACTTCAGTCATGATATCAGTGGTCGACTGGCCATTACGATCTTTGAACTCCACAAAGTTCACCGTTATCCGAGATTTGTTAGGTGTATCAGACTGACCAAACGCCGAAGGATCGTTGGGGTCTGACGTTCCTTGACCAACATTGGCAATAACAGATTCCACCATAAAATCATACGGCCTTACAACCTCGAGTACTTTATCTTCTATCTCCTCTGTAAATTCATTTGTTGTTTCAATATCAGTTCCTACTGGAAACTCGACAAATACGTTGACGTACTTAGGTTCATTAATTGGAAAAAATATTACCTCTGGTGATCTTACAGCCATTAGGCCGATAGCAAAGAACAGCATACCAACAGTACCCCAGAAGAAGAAATACGGCTTGCTACCCTGTAAGGCAAAGTCGAGCGTACGACTATAGACCTTTTCCAGTCTAGGTAAGAACACGCTTTGGAACCTCCTTGATGCAGGAACCAGCAAATAAACATTGATCAACATTAACAAGGCAAACGCCAGTGCCAGATTTCCAATGGCTGTTGCTTCCATTACAAAGAATAGCACACCGATACCCACCGTAATAGCGACATTCCTTAGCAATATCCTGTGATTGACATTCCCTTGAGTATCTACCTTCATGAAAGTAGATATCAGCACCGGATTGATAACCAAGGCCACGAATAGTGAAGAGCCCAACGTCACGATCAATGTGATAGGAAGGAATTTCATGAACTCTCCCATCAGCCCCGGCCAAAATGCGAGTGGTAAGAAAGCTGCTAATGTAGTTGCTGTTGAAGCCATCACCGGATAAGCAACCTCCCCTACTCCGAGCTTGGTTGCCTCCCAACCGGAATAGCCCTGCTCCATGAGACGATAAACATTCTCCACTACCACAATGCCGTTATCCACCAGCATACCCAAGGCCATTATCAATGAGAAAAGTACCATCATATTAATGGTGAGCCCGAAGGCTCCCAAGATCAGGAAGGCCATAAACATGGATAGCGGAATAGCTATCCCCACGAACATTGCGTTCCTGGTACCAAGGAAGAACAGGAGCACGAGTACCACCAAGATCACCCCGGAGATAATATTATTCTCCAAACTGTTAACCAGGTCTCTTGTCATTTGAGATTGGTCGTTTGTTTTTGAAATTGTAATATCGGGAGGGAATACATCCGTCTTGGCATCCTCAAGGATGGCATTGATCTTATCGGTTGCGATAAGCAAATTCTCCCCGCTTCTCTTGATAATATCCACCATCACCACGGGATCTTTCCTCAGTCGGGCATAGTTCTCCTTCTCTTTGTAATCGAACTCCACCTCCGCTATATCCCTGAGGTAGACAATATTGCCACCCTCGTGTTTTACCACTATATCAAGCAATTGATTGGGATCATCAAATTCTCCTAAAACACGTAGTGTTCTTCTCACGCCATCTTCAAGAATATTACCACCTGAGAGGGTCGTGTTTTCAGCTCTTACCGCATTCTCTATATCAGAAAATGAAACCAATCTAGCCTCAAGCTGGTAGGGATCTACCTTAATTCGAACTTCCTTTTCATCAACACCTCGGATTTCCACTTTAGATATCTCGGATAACTTCTCAATCTCGTCTTCCAGATACTCGGCATATTCATTCAGTTCTTCTAAACTATAATTACCAGACAGGTTGATATTCATTACCGGGAATTCGGAGAAGTTCATCTCGAACACATTCGGATCCTGATCCAAGTCCGTGGGCAATTCAGGCTTCGCCCTGTCAACTGCATCCTTAACCTTAGTGAGCGCATCTTCTATGTCAGTTTCCGGGGTAAACTCAACAATAATGGTTGAATAATCCTGCACTGAAGTTGATTTAATATTATCCACCTCAGCAATGGTGTTTATCTCCTTCTCAATGGGCCTCGTAATGAGGTTCTCCATATCAATTGGGGAGTTACCGGGGTGTGGAGTCCCGACATAGACAATCGGTTGCTTCACTTCAGGATAACTCTCCTTGGGAAGGGTGATATAAGTATTAACACCGAAAAGGACGATAATAGCGGTAAGAACAAAAACGGTGGTTCTGTTCTTTAATGAAAGCGTAGTAAGCTTAAACTGCTTGTCAATCTTCTTTTCCTGAGTTTGGTCTTTCTTTTGTTCTTCACTCATGACTTTAAATCATTTGGTGGGTTAATTAGCGGCTACCTCGTTAGATGCACCTCTTGTTGATATTTCAATTGACACGCCATCTGCTAATTCTCTGTAGCCTTTATCAACTATCTGCTCTCCTAGCGCGAGTCCCTCAACAATCTCCGTTTTATTATTATATGAAACGCCTGGCGTTATGTGCACTTTCTGAGCGATGGTACCTTCGTCGCCATTAGCAACTTTATATACAAAGTATCCTTTATCGTCTCTTTGAATAAGCCTGGTCGGAATTACCATAGCTTCGGCGTTTGAGTAGTCTCTCAATTTATTAACTGTTACCTGATTAGGCCTAATGGCAAAATTAACTGAAGGCAGGCCAATCTCTACTTTGAAAGTTCTGTTATCAGTATTGATTACCTGTGAAATGGAGCTGATTTTTGAAAGCAGCTGCTCATTCTGCGATGGGAACATCACTTCTACCTCATCCCCTTGCTTAAACCTTCCTACAAATCTCTCTGAAACATCGGCCATGATATACATATCTTCAGGATTTACCACTCTAACCAACGGCATGCCGGGCTGAGCGATCTCTCCCTCTTTTGCCGGAAGGGCATCGATGCTGCCTGAGAAGGGCGCTCGGATAATAGATTGATCCAACTGAGAGTTGGCTGTTGCCAAACTACGCTCTAAGGATTCCTTTCTGTTTTTGGCTTCAAGATATTGTATCTCCGTGCCAATGTTCTTCTTCCACAAGTTAGCCTGACGTTCGAAAACCGCTTCAGCCAGCTCCAACGCGGTCTTCAGCTCGGCGATGTTGTTTCTAATAATGTCGGCATCCAATGTAAGCAGTACCTGTCCCTGACGAACCCGCTGGCCCTCCTTCACTTTGATACTGGTGATTTTGCCCGGAATCTCTGCACTAACCAGTATATTCCTTCTGGATTCTACCGCTCCTCTTACTTCTATTTTATGTTCAAACTCGCTTGTTTTCATTTCAAGCGTGCTTACCAATATGGCTCTTGCTCCGGTGGTAAAAGTTGTGTCTAACTCAGCAATTTCATCTTCCAGGTCTGAAATCTGCCCCTTGAGATCATCAACTTGAGATTTTAGCTCCGACAGTTGCTGTTTCTTCTCTTCTACAGATCCTGGCTCCGGAGCTGAGCAGGCTACAGCTAAAATTGCAATTAGTAGGTAGTTGAATCGTGTCATTATCGTACTGATTATCAGTGGTGTCTTAGTTGTTTTCAAGTAATTTTCCATAGGCTTTCTCTAGCTCTACTTTGGCTATTAAAGCATCATAAACTGCATTATAATAATTGGTTTGAGCTTCCTTAAGATCTGCATCAGAATTTGTGACTTCAATGCTCGAGCCCACGCCTTCTTCATATTTAAGTTTCGCTACATTGTAAACCTCTTCAGCCAGGGTCATGTTCTCTTGTTGAGCAGATAGATTATCTACACTTCTATCATACTCAATTTGAGATTGCTGAATTTGCAGATCGATGCTTGTTTCAAGCTGCTTAAAGCTGTTATCAATCTGCAAACCCCTTAGTCGTTTCTCTTCAATTAGCTTTGCTTTGTAGGTACCATCAAATATTGGTACGTTCATGCGCAAGCCAACCACACCCAGTCCAAACCATTGATCACCAAAGTTAAAAAGATCGCTGAGGCTTTGGGTACCGGTGCTTGACCCAATAGAGCCGTAGAGATCAACCTTTGGCAGATATTGTACTCTTGTATTCTTAATATCCAGATCAACCAAAGCTCTTTGAGTTTGCATCGCTGAATATTCAATTCTTTGATCGTAGCTAAAGCCTTCTGAAATGCTGGCATCTGCCTGGCTGAAAATTATATCTTCAATCTTCTCAGTAATTGCCAATTCTTCTGCCGCCGGCATTCCCATCTGGAATTTTAGTAACAGGTAACTTAGCTCTACAAGCTTCGAGATGTTATCCACCTCCACCTTAAGGTTGTTGTGCTGCACCTTAATCCTGCTTACATCTATCTTCTCAGCGAAGCCATTTTCGTAAAGGGCCTGAGTATTAGCAAGTAGAGAATCAATTCGGCTAAAATTCCTAGCCACCAACTCTTGCCTCTCCTGGTTCACCAAAACTGTATAGTACGCTTTTGAAACAGCCTCTATTACGTCTATTTGGGTCCTTACTTGCTCTTTTCTAGAGAGATCGGTGAAGGTTCTCGCAGCCTTCAATCCTACGAAATAAGAACCGTTAAATATCATCTGCTCTAAAGAGATAGAAGCGCTACCTGAGTATTTTGTCCCAAACTGAGCCGGAAAAGTAGCTGGCTCACCAAGATCTACAGGCGTTAATAAGCCTTCCTGGAAAAGCACTCCATATATTGAAGGAGAAATAAAATCCTGAATGAATGTGGTCGGCACTTTAAAGTTATAGCCCAAATCCACATTAGCATCCACTTGCGGCAATCCCTGACTAAGTTGTTGCTTTACAACTGCATCTGACTTGTCAATTTCCAACTTTGCGTTCTGCAAAGTCTGATTATTCTTAACCGCGTAATCAATGCACTCTTCCAGGGTATACACCTGCTGGGAGTCCTGTGCACTAAGCTGTAATGACAGTGTTAAGGTTAGTGTTGCAATTATTCCTAATGAAAATCTCATTGCGGTGATAGTTGTTAATTGTTGTTTTTAAGGTATTCTTCATAAAGGCGCCGTCCCTCTTCGGTAACAATGCCATAAACGAAGTGATTGAAAAGCTGCATTTGAACTTGTCTGAAGTCGTATTTATCTCGAGGGAATATTTTGTTATCAAATGAGAGTTGCACCTCTTCCACTCTCAGCCTTGCTAAGGTCAAAGTATCAATATCATCCCGAAAGTGACCATCAGCAATTCCTTTCCTGAGGTTATCTACAACCATATCAAAAATAAACTTCTCCTTATACTCCAGGTAAACCTGCCACGCCGAGTGATGATACTTCTGCAAATCGAAAAGTAGTGAAGGGTTGATATCATCAACCATTCTTCGTAAACATTTCGAAACCATGTAGAGCTCTTCAATTGCATTTTCTGCCTGGTTATGGATGCCTTCAAACTCCTGCTTGTCTTTGTTAATGAGGAAATTGGTGGTTAGAGTCACCACTTCATCCTTATCCTTAAAATATTGGTAGATGGTTTTTTTGGAAACCGACAAATAGCTGGCGATGTCGTCCATTGTTACGCTTCTAACGCCATATTGCATAAATAAATGCCCGGCCCCTTCAAGTACTCTCTCACGCATAAAAACTGTGTAAACCATAGTGCAAGTATCGTGGAAACTTTCGTGTTTCCCAAAGTTTCCAAAGTTCCTTACGTGTAAATTGGGGCAGGGTTGGGCTTAGTTGTATATTTTTTAAGGAAAAATTTCTAGTCGCCGTCGTCGCAATGCATCTTAAATTTTGCGCCAAGTTTTTCTTTGAACGCTTTCCGTTCCTCTTCGGTCATAGACGACATTTTCTGATGGATCTTCTTCTTCCAGTGACCCGGGTGCCGGTGGCCTCCCCATCCTCTACCAAACCCAAAAATTATCTTTGCCAACAGTAGGAGGCCCACGGCTTGACCAAAACTCAAAACCGGTCCGTTAAATATTTCAGGTACCAATGCGTTCCACAGCAGCATTACCACCAGGCTGAACAATAGCAAAGCGGCGGCCGCTATGAAAATCATCTTAATAATCTTCTTGATCCAAAAATTCTTCATATCACTTTCAGATTAATTCATTGTACAACTCCCTTAGTCTTTCCCTCAGGTACAAGATTGCATACCGCTTCCTGGAAATCAGCGTGTTCACTTTTTCATTTTTGATATCAGCAATTTCCTGGAAACTCTTGTTTTCAAACTCGTGCATCACAAATACCTCACGCTGCTCTTCGGGAAGATCTTCGAGAGCATCTTCAAGCGTTTCACTTATTAAAGAACTAAACAGTTCCTGATCGGGAAGCGCAGATAAGTCAGGGATAATCTCTTCCAGCGAAAGGAAAGATTCCTCATCACCACCAGTTGATACTTTACTTTCCGAAAATGTTTGAGGCTTTTTCTTTCGGAAGTAGTCAGTGATTTTATTTCTGGCCACAGTGAATAACCAGGATGAAGATTTCTCCAGCGACTCTATTGATTGATAGCCTTCAACAAACTGGTAGAATACATCCTGCAGAATATCCTCCGCCTCTTCATTAAATGAGACGCGTTTTCTAATGAAATTAAAGAGTCTCGCACGCTCCTTATTGAAGGTGAGAGCTATGTTTTCATTTTTTACTTGCGTCATTGCCAAATTTGTATTCAGCGCTTCCATTACGCTGAAGACGACTTAGGTAAATAAATATTTTATAAGATCGGAAAATATTCTGCATTCCAGGCACCACATTGATTACAAGCCCATTGCAAAGTTGAATAGCACGGAATTAATAGACCGTTTAATAGCGGTTTTGAATGGCCCATTTGTTACTTTTGCCCTGAGATCGACAGAGGTTTGAATAGGCCAAAAATCCAGAAATGAATATAGCCCTGATCCACTATCAACTTCTTCCACTTTCCACAGTTCAACCCTAAAGTTTGCCATTGATGGTTCTATTTTTTAAAGGAGGACACCAAAAAATATTTGCAGTAGGTGTCGCTCGCGCTTTGGATATTGCCCAAGTTGAAAAACTGAGTTGGCTTTTTGGAAATGCCCTCAAGCTTGAAGAAACACAGCTGCCAGGTAATTTTATTGGGCCCAGAAAAGAGATGGTCACCCCCTGGAGTACCAATGCTGTAGAGATTACCCAAACTATGGGCGTTGAGGGTATCAATAGGATTGAAGAGTTTGTTACCTACAAAGAGGGAGATGCACAGGATCCAATGCTACAAAAAGTCTACGAAGGTTTAGATCAGGAAATATTTACCATTACCCATCAGCCTGAAGATATTCAGGAAATAGATGACATCGCAGACTATAACGAAAGGGAAGGTTTGGCCCTCAGCAAAGATGAAATCGATTACCTCCATCAAGTCAGTCATTCCTTGGGTAGAAAACTAACAGACAGCGAAGTATTCGGGTTCTCCCAGGTAAATTCTGAGCATTGCCGCCATAAAATATTCAATGGGTCATTCATTATCGATGGTGAAGAAAAAGAAAAATCACTTTTCCAGTTAATTAAAGAGACTTCAGCCAAAAACCCCAATCGCTTAGTATCAGCTTACAAAGACAATGTTGCCTTCGTAAAAGGCCCACGTATTGAGCAATTTGCTCCCAAGAGACAAGATGTTGCAGAGGAGTTTGATATCAACGATGTGGAATCTATCCTCTCTCTCAAGGCTGAAACGCACAATTTCCCAACCACCGTAGAACCTTTCAATGGTGCGGCTACTGGTTCGGGAGGGGAAATCAGAGACAGGATGGCTGGAGGCCGAGCGAGCATTCCCCTGGCAGGTACGGCGGTTTACATGACATCATATCCCAGGCTTACTGACGACAAAAGCTGGGAGCAACAAAATGAGCCCCGGCCTTGGCTCTATCAAACACCACTGGATATCCTGATTAAGGCCTCAAACGGTGCCAGCGATTTTGGAAATAAATTTGGCCAACCGCTCATTTGCGGCAGTCTGCTCACCTTCGAACTCAACCAGGAGCAAAAAGCCTGGGGATATGACAAAGTGGTAATGCTCGCCGGCGGTGTTGGTTTCGGTTATGCCAATGGCTCCCATAAGGGTATGCCTGAAGTTGGTGACAAAGTAGTAGTACTTGGTGGTGATAATTACCGCATTGGTATGGGAGGCGGCTCCGTTTCGTCTGTGGCAACCGGGCAGTATGGTAATGCTGTTGAGCTTAATGCTATTCAAAGGTCAAATCCTGAAATGCAGAAGAGAGTATTTAATGCTATCCGCGGACTGGCCGAAATGAGTGAGAATCCCATTGTGTCAATTCACGATCACGGAGCGGGCGGCCACCTTAACTGTCTTTCCGAACTATTGGAGGAAACCGGAGGAGTAATTGATGTTTCGAAACTTCCTGTCGGTGATCCTACACTTTCAGCAAAAGAGATTATTGGTAACGAATCTCAGGAGAGGATGGGACTAATTATAAAGGAACAAGATCTTCCCCTTCTGCAAGACCTGGCCGATCGTGAAAGAGCTCCCATGTATGTGGTGGGCGAAGTTACCGGCGACATGAGATTCAAATTTGAGAATGGCAACGACCGCAGCCCCATGGACTGGGAATTGTCACATATGTTCGGCTCCTCACCTAAAACAGTTCTAAAAGATGCGAGTCAGCAAGAGAATCAGCCGGAAATAACTTATGATGAAAGCAAGTTACAAAGCTATCTCGAGGATGTATTGAGCTTAGAAGCAGTTGCTTGCAAAGACTGGTTAACCAACAAGGTAGATCGTTGTGTTTCGGGCAGAGTTGCCAAGCAGCAAACAGCTGGCCCCGTGCAGTTGCCATTGAACAATGTGGCAGTAATGGCCCTGGATTTTCAAGGCAAGAAAGGGGTTGCAACTTCCATAGGTCATGCACCGGTGGCTGGATTGATAAATCCCGCGGCGGGTTCAAGACTGGCTGTAAGTGAAGCACTTCTTAACCTAATCTGGGCTCCTATTGAAGAAGGATTGGCCGGGGTATCACTTAGCGCCAACTGGATGTGGCCTGCAAAAAATGAAGGCGAAAATGCGCGACTCTATGAAGCCGTAGAAGCGGTAAGTAAGTTCTCAATTGAATTGGGTATAAATGTGCCCACCGGCAAAGACAGCCTTTCCATGACTCAAAAATATCCAGATGGAAAAACTGTCTATTCTCCCGGCACTGTGATTATCTCAAGTGTGGGTGAAGTTACAGACCTCAACAAGGTGGTTGAACCTGTATTGAGGGATGTAGCTGAATCTATTCTGATTTTTATTGACTTCTCATCTACCCAAAATGAATTAGGCGGCAGCAGCTTTGCGCAGACACAAAACCAATTAGGATCGAATACTCCGGATGTATCTGATAGCAATTACTTCAAGAAGGCTTTTGACGTAATTCAAGATCTTATCAAAGAAGACTTAATTCTCTCCGGACACGATATATCTGCCGGTGGGCTAATTACTACCTTACTGGAGCTTTGTTTCAGCAAGAACACAATCGGATTAGATCTAAACCTCAGCGAATTAAATTCCGGAGATATAGTTAAGATGCTTTTTAGTGAAAATCCCGGTATTGTTATCCAGGTTGAAGAGTCTTCTGAAGCGCTATCTCTATTATCTGATAGTAATATCAAATTCAAAGTTATTGGCAGGCCAAACTGGAACCGGTCTTTCACCATCCAGGATGGGACAACTGAACATCATCTTGATATTGACCACTTAAGAGACACATGGTACGATTCCTCTCATCGGCTTGACAGTCATAGCTTACAGAGTGGAGAACATGGTAGAGTCAGATTTGAGAATTATAAGAAACAGTCTTTAAGGTATAATTTCAAACCAGAATTCACTGGCAAGTATGATCAATACGGCATTGATCCTCTTCGCAGAACACCAACCGGAGTTAAAGCGGCTATAATTAGAGAAAAAGGTATCAATAGCGACCGAGAGATGGCCTGGGACCTCTACCTGGCCGGGTTTGATGTGAAAGATATTCACATGACTGACCTTATTTCAGGCCGCGAAGATCTTGCTGATGTTAACTTCATTGTATTTACCGGGGGATTCTCCAACTCAGATGTGCTGGGTTCGGCAAAAGGTTGGGCCGGAGCATTTCTATATAACGATAAAGCCAAGGCAGCCCTAGAAAATTTTTATGCCCGTGAGAACACGCTTAGCCTTGGTGTTTGCAATGGTTGTCAACTGATGATGGAATTAGGGCTGATTTACCCCGAGCAAGAGGAACACCCCAAGATGCACCATAACAGTTCTGGAAAATTCGAATGTTCGTTCCTTAATGTAGATATTCCTGAGAACAATTCGGTCATGCTTAAATCCATGGCAGGTAGTAGATTAGGCATTTGGATGGCACATGGAGAAGGGAAGTTCAACTTTCCACTTGATGAAGACTCATATGAAATCTCGGGCAAGTATAGCTATTCCGAATACCCGGGTAATCCTAATGGTTCCGACTTTGACGCGGCTTTCGTTCATTCCAAAAACGGTAGACACCTCGCTATGATGCCCCATCTGGAACGCTCAATGTTCCCCTGGAACTGGGCTCATTATCCGGAAGATCGTAAAAGTGACCAAGTGTCACCTTGGATTGAGGCTTTTGTTAATGCCAAAAACTGGGTGGTAGAGAAAACCAAAATCTAGCCCTATTGTCTCGCGATTGAATGCTGGTTATAGTAAATTTACTTTTGCCTTGCCAAGAGTATGTATCTAATAATGCATAACCTACGAAACCTCCTAGCTGTATCTCTTATCGCAATCTTAAGTATTGGCCTTAAGGCTCAAGGCTGCTCAGATGCAGGGTTCTGCACTATGGGCGCAATGAAACCTGACCAGGGGTTCAATCTTGGTGTACCAGTAAAACTAAGGTCTATGGAAATTGGCTGGTACAAAGGCGAAACTTTACTTACTCCTACTGTTTACGCCTTTACTGCCGATTTTAACTTTCTCATCGGAAAAAACCTGACATTTCAGGCCAAGGTACCTTATCAATATGTAAGGGGCAGTTTTGGAAAAAACGATGGTATCGGCGACTTGTCTATTAGCTTTACCAAACCAATTGTTGATAAAGATAAGTACGATATCAGCCTGACACTAGGTGCAAAAATTGCCACCGGAGATGCCACAGCCTCCATTGTAAGCCCTAGCACAGGTGTTGAAACGCAACTACCGATGTACTATCAGGTCACGCTCGGTTCGCATGACTTAGTGATTGGAGCATCATACATTTCGAGAGAATGGCTTATTGCCGTTGGTTATCAGCAACCCCTATCGCATCAAAATGAAAATCAATTTACGCCAGACCCTAACGATTGGGACTGGTACCCCGACATAAATTACGTACGAAGCTACGATCTTGCCACAGACCTCAGACGCGGAGCGGATGTGATGTTTAGGGCTGAAAGAAACTGGCGCTTTGCTAATTACAATTTCAATTTTGGTGTCCTTCCTATTTATAGAATCACCCACGACCAGATTCTAGTTAATGGTGTTTATGAAAAGCAGGATAAAACGACGGGCTTGGCTTTGTCGATATTAGCTGGAGCCGGATACCAGTTTAACGTGAGCAATGCTGTTAAGATAATCTACGGATTGAAGATAACGGATAGGGATGTCAACCCTGACGGACTCACCCGTGATAGTGTTCTGACACTAGCCTATCAGGTCAAATTCTAACTCCTCCATACTCTAGAAATAATTTAAAATCTCCTATTTCTATTTAGTTAAATAAGTAATATTTTTGCTGTCCCATTTTATGGGTGGAAGTGTCCCATGGTGTAACTGGCAACACGTCTGGTTTTGGTCCAGAAGAGTCTAGGTTCGAGCCCTAGTGGGACAACAAAGAAAAGGTCCCGATTGCAAATCGGGATTTGTTTTTAATAATGCAATCAGTAAAAATATTTAGCGGTAAAAGCTCGCAAGTTCTAGCTGAAAAAATAGCAGAAGCCTACGGTTCGCCAATAGGTTCTGTAACCATTGATAATTTCAGCGATGGCGAAATTTCAGCTACCATCAACGAATCTGTTCGTGGTTGTGATGTATTCCTAATACAATCAACAACACCCCCAGCAGACAATCTGATGGAACTGCTTCTTTTAATTGACGCCGCAAAAAGGGCAAGTGCCGACTACGTAACTGTAGTGGTACCATATTTTGGTTATGCCCGGCAAGATCGAAAAGACAAGCCACGAGTAGCCATTGCTGCCAAGCTGCTAGCCAATATCTTGTCTGCAGCAGGGGCTGACCGCATTATGACTTGCAATTTGCACGCCGACCAGATTCAGGGATTTTTTGATATCCCATTAGATCACCTGGACGGCAGCTCACTGTTTGTTCCTTACTTGCAATCCCTGAATTTGGATAACATCGTTTTCGCTTCACCAGATGTTGGTGGTGTCAAAAGAGCGCGAAACTATGCCAAATATTTTCAGGCCGACCTGGTGATATGCGATAAGCATCGTGAACGGGCCAATGAAGTGGCATCTATGCAGTTGATCGGTAATGTTGAAGGGGCAGATGTGATTATGGTTGATGACTTGATTGACACTGGTGGCACCATGTGTAAGGCAGCAAAGCTAATAATGGAGAAAGGAGCCAACTCAGTGAGGGCAATATGCACCCACCCTGTTCTTTCAGGAAATGCCTACGAGAATATCAATAACTCAGTTCTTGACGAGCTGGTTGTTACTGACACTATTTCTCTGACTCAGGAAAGCTCCAAGATCAAAGTGCTTTCGATAGCAAATCTTTTCGCTAAAGCAATAAGGAAGCAGCACGACCATGAGTCAATTAGTTCATTATTTATCAAAGGATTCGATTAATTAAATATCTATAAAATGAAAACTGTTGAGATTATAGGGTATAAAAGAGCAAATCTTGGCAAAGCTGAATCAAAGAGGTTAAGAGATGAAGGAAACGTACCATGCGTAGTATACGGTGGAGACGAGCAAGTTCATTTCTATGCCCCGATGATCCTTTTCCGGGAACTCGTTTATACAAACGAAGCTCACTTTGTGAGTCTGAACATTGAAGGGCAAGAAGTTCGAGCCATCTTACAAGATGTGCAATTTCACCCGGTAAGTGAGGTTATACTCCATGCTGATTTCCTTCAACTTTTTGAAGGTAAACCAGTAAAGATGCACATTCCGGTACGGCTTAGTGGCCAATCACCTGGTGTGCAACAAGGTGGAACTTTGGTACTGAAGAGAAGAACATTGTGGTTGAAGGCACTGCCAAAGCATATGCCAGAACACCTTGAAGTAGACATTTCGACATTGGACTTCGGTAATGCCATTAAGGTAGGTTCCGTGGTTGAAGACAATTTCGAAATACTCGATACGAAAATCGCGTCTATCGCTGTAGTTGAAATTCCTAGAGCACTTAAAGCTGCTGCTGCTGAAGAAGCTGCGGCCGAGGCTGCTGCTCTCGAGGCCGCTGAAGGCGAAGAAGGTGCCGAAGGAGGTGAAGGTGCTGCTGCTCCTGCTGAAGGTGGTGGTGATGCCAAGCCTGAAGGTGGCGGTGACGAACCAAAGGAAGAATAATATCTTAAGTTTGTTTCATAATCCTTTTACTGAAAATCCTGCTGGTGCAGGATTTTTTCTTTTTCTGTCATTCTTATTTTTGAACGACAAGTAAGATGAAATACTTAATAGCTGGCTTGGGAAATATTGGTGCGGAGTACGAATTAACCCGTCACAACATTGGCTTTCTGGTGCTTGACCGACTGGTAGAAGGCAAAGCAGAGTTTGAACTGGAGCGGCATGCCCATAAGGCGCTAATCAAACATAAGGGACGCCAAATTCACCTAATTAAGCCAACAACTTTTATGAACCTCAGTGGTAAGGCTGTAAACTATTGGCAACAACAACTCAAGATTGAAAAGCAGAACATACTGGTTGTAACCGACGACACTTCCTTGCCCTTTGGTAAACTACGCATGCGTGCAAAGGGCTCTGACGCTGGACACAATGGCTTAAAGAATATTGAGCAAATGACAGGTGGGAATAACTACGCCCGATTACGCTTTGGCATAGGAGATGATTTTCATCAAGGTCAGAAAGTAGACTATGTACTAAGTCCTTTCAAGAAGGAAGAATTTGACACGATTCTGGAGCCTATTGACAAGTGTTGTGAAATGATCTTATCTTTTGCCACCAATGGGGTGGTTAGGACAATGAATCAATATAACTAACGGCTAGCTAACTCCGGATCCATTACCCACTTTACCGGCGGGCTGCACGAGCTGCAAGGTGCCGTCAGCATCTTCAGCCATCAATATCATTCCCTGAGATTCGATTCCCATGATTTTCCTTGGCGCGAGATTAGCCAAAATGCTTACTTGTTTGCCTACTATCTCTTCAGGCTCGTAATACTTCGCTATGCCACTTACCACTGTGCGGGTATCTAACCCGGTATCTAGTTTCAGTTTCAGCAGTTTATTGGACTTTTCTACTTTCTCCGCTTCCAACACCGTTGCGATGCGAATATCCATCTTCATGAAATCATCGTACTGGATCTCTTCCTTCAGCGGTTCAAGGTTAGTATTGTTTTCTACTTCATTCATTTCCTTAGTGCTTTTCAGTTTCGAAACCTGCCGCTCAATAACATCGTCGTCTATCTTCTCAAATAGCAGTTGTGCTTCGTTAATTATACTTCCTGAAGCTAGTAAATCCACACTACCGGCATCATCCCAGTTCAGCCCAGCAAGGCCAAGTATCCCCCCTATCTTGTCTACTGTCTGTGGCAAGAATGGCTTACCCAATACCTGCAGGTTGGCTGCAACCTGAAGGCAAAGGTTCAGAATAGTGCCTACTCTTTCCTCATCTTCTTTAATTAATTTCCAGGGCTCCGTATCAGCCAGGAATTTGTTACCCGCTCGGGCCAGATCCATATATTTGGCCAAGGCTTCTCTGAACTTATAGTTCTCCAAAGAATCAGCAATATCATTAGGAAAGGCAGCAAGTGCTGCCACCAGTTCCTCATCTATGGGCTGCAAATCAGCTCGTGTAGGTAATTTTCCTTCAAAATATTTATGGGTTAAAACCACTGCCCGGTTAATGAAATTACCGAGGATGGCTACCAACTCATTATTATTCCTTGCCTGAAAATCTTTCCATGTAAAGTCATTGTCTTTGGTCTCAGGAGCATTTGATGTTAGTGCATAACGCAGTACATCTTGCTTCCCGGGAAACTCCAGCAGATATTCATGTAGCCAAACAGCCCAGTTCTTTGAGGTTGATATCTTGTCATTCTCCAGGTTCATAAACTCATTGGCAGGCACATTGTCAGGTAGAACATAGTCTCCATGCGCCTTGAGAATGACTGGGAAGATGATGCAGTGAAATACAATATTATCCTTACCAATAAAATGGAGTAGCTTGGTATCCTCAGATTGCCAATAGTCCTTCCAATCTTTACCCTTTTCCTTAGCCCAATCAATGGTTGCTGAGATGTAACCGATCGGAGCATCGAACCATACATACAACACCTTGCCATCTGCTCCCTCTACGGGCACTGGAATTCCCCAGTCCAGGTCGCGGGTTACAGCACGGCCCTTCAATCCACTATCTATCCATGACTTGCATTGTCCATAAACATTGGTCTTCCAATCATCCTTATGCCCCTGTACTATCCACTCCTGCAGCCAATCTTCATACTTATCCAGCGGCAAGTACCAGTGTTTTGTTTCTTTCAAAACTGGCTCCTCTCCACTAAGAGCCGACTTGGGGTTTATAAGCTCGGTTGGGCTCAGTGTTGTTCCGCAGTTTTCACATTGGTCTCCGTAAGCCTCATTATGGCCGCAGTTTGGACACGTGCCAATGATGTATCTATCAGCCAAAAATTGGTTTTCTTTCTGATCGAAATATTGTTGTGAGGTTTTCTCCTCGAAATGACCATTATCATAGAGTGTCTTAAACATGCCCGCGGCATGCTCATGATGTGTTGGAGATGAAGTGCGATGATAAATGTCGAAGCTGATACCAAATTCGGCCAAGGAGTTTTTGATCATTGGATGATACTCATCTATTATCTCCTTTGCGGTTCGCCCTTCCTTGCGCCCCCGGATGGTAATGGCAACCCCATGCTCGTCAGAACCACTAACAAAGGCTACATCCCGGCCGCGGCTGCGTAAGTACCTGACGTAAATGTCAGCAGGCACATAGACACCAGCCAGGTGCCCAATGTGAATGGGCCCGTTGGCATATGGCAATGCTGCTGTAACTGTATATCTCTTGTAATCCCTGGTCATTTTATTAGAATTGGCAAAGATAAATATTTGCTGTGCATTGGGCGCATATGGTATTCATTTTATAATAATTATTCGAAATGAGTTTAGATGCCCTGCATTTGCTACTTTTGCGCTTGCAAAAATTGATAGATGTCAGACATTAGAAACGTTGCCATTATTGCTCACGTTGATCATGGCAAAACCACATTGGTGGATAAAATTATATATGCCTCCCATTTACTCCGTGAAACGGAAGGACAGAAAGAGTTAATCCTTGATAGTAACGACCTGGAAAGAGAACGAGGCATTACCATTCTTTCCAAGAATGTGGCAGTGGAATACAAAGGGGTAAAAATCAATATTATTGATACTCCTGGCCACTCCGATTTTGGAGGTGAAGTAGAAAGAGTGCTAAAAATGGCAAGCGGGGTTCTATTGCTGGTAGATGCGCTTGAAGGACCCATGCCCCAAACTAGATTCGTTTTAGGCAAAGCACTTGAGCTAGGGTTGAAGCCAATTGTTATCGTTAATAAAGTTGACAAAGAAAACTGCAGGCCTGATGAAGTTCATGAGCAAGTTTTCGACCTCATGTTTAATCTCGATGCCACAGAAGAGCAACTGGAATTCGAAACGCTTTATGGTTCCTCTAAACAAGGCTGGATGAGTAGCGACTGGCAACAACCTGGTGACAGCATTTTACCAGTACTTGATGCCATTATTGAACATGTGCCATCGCCGGAGGTAAATGAAGGCCCTTTACAAATGCAGATAACCTCTCTGGACTTCTCTTCTTATGTAGGCCGCATTGCCATTGGCAGGGTTTTCAGGGGTTCTATTGCTGAGAACACCGACGTAGCTGTTTGCAAGAAGGATGGCTCCACCAAAAAGGGGCGAATAAAGGAGCTTTATGAATTTGAGGGGTTGGGAAGAAAGAAAGTAAGTCAAATTGGTTGCGGTGATATTTGCGCAGTGGTTGGACTTGAGGACTTTGATATAGGCGACACTATTGCAGATATTGATAACCCTGAAGCCATGCCGAGAATTGCCGTGGATGAGCCCACTATGAGCATGCTCTTCACCATCAATAATTCTCCGTTTTTTGGCAAGGAAGGGAAATTCGTAACCTCTCGACATCTACGAGACCGCCTGCTAAAAGAAACAGAAAAGAACCTTGCCCTGCGTGTTGAGGAAACCGACTCAGAGGATAAATTCATGGTGTATGGTCGTGGCGTATTGCACCTTTCCATTCTTATTGAAACTATGAGGCGCGAAGGTTACGAGTTACAGGTGGGTCAGCCCCAGGTTTTGTATAAAGAGATTGATGGTGTAAAATCTGAGCCGGTAGAGGTTTTAGTGGTTGATGTGCCCGAGACTTACTCGGGGAAAGTGATCGAGCTTATTTCGCAGCGAAAAGGGGAGTTAAAAGTAATGGAACCGAAAGGCGACTTGCAGCACCTGGAATTTGAGATTCCTTCCAGAGGCCTGATCGGTGTAAGAAATAATTTGCTAACTCTAACCGCTGGCGAAGCCATTATCACACATCGTTTCAAAAGCTACGAGCCAGTGAAAGGGGAAATCCCTGGCAGAATTAATGGTTCTCTTATTTCCATAGAGAATGGTCCTGGTACTCCTTACTCCATCGATAAGCTTCAAGATAGAGGCATATTCTTTGTTGACCCCGGTGAGGATGTGTATATGGGTCAGGTTGTGGGTGAACACACGCGTCCTAGCGATTTAGTGGTGAACATTCAAAAAGGTAAAAAGCTAACCAACATGCGGGCGGCAGGTAGCGACGATAACGCGAAGATTGCCCCTAAGAAGAAATTCTCCCTGGAGGAAGCTTTAGAGTATATTCAGAAAGATGAGTATGTTGAAGTAACTCCCAAATCCATGCGACTACGAAAGATCTACCTACAAGAGCATGAGCGCAAACGCATGGCTGATTAGCTGTCTTCAAATACTCTCTAAATTGTTGTCGTAACTAGAATGTTGGGCAGCTGTTGGACTAAAATGGTATCTTTCAATTAGAAACCACATCCAACATATGCTTATTCGTTCTCTACATACATCTTTACGATACTTCCTAAAACACAAGGCTTTTGGCGCTATAAATATTGTTGGTCTCACACTGGGATTATTGATTAGCTTTTACGCGCTTCACTATATCCGCTTTGAGCTTAGTTATGATCATCACAACGAAAAAATCGATAGGATTTATAGGTTGGTCACCAACCTTGAAACGCCAGAGGGCCAGCAGCAGCTAAGCACTACTGGAGGCATGGGACCCGCCATTTCCCAGGCCCTTCCCGAAGTAGAACTAACATCCAGAATCTTTCTTGATTACCTGCTTATAGGCACGGAAGATGGGCCCGCTTTTCAGCAAGACATCGCCTATGCAGATCCACAGCTTTTTACGGTTTTTACCATGCCCCTAATCCATGGAAATGCTAACAACTTGCTATCGGCGCCTTATGACATCGTAATCTCAGAGAGCGCAGCTCTTAAATTTTTTGGGCGAACAGATGTACTAGATAAAACGTTGGTAGTCAATGGTGAAACTCAGGGGCGTATCACGGGCGTAATGCAAGATTTACCCAACAACTCCCATCTCAAGGTTGATATGATACTACCTGTCTCCACCCTGGGCGAGGGATGGAACAACAATTGGAAGCGATACTATTTCTATACCTACCTTCTGCTTAATAAGGAAGCCAACCCAGAGGTTGTGCAACAAAAACTAGGATCGATTTTGACATCAAATATGGACCTTAGCCTCGGCACCCCTTACTTCACATTGGAGCCCCTGGAGGATGTCTATTTGCAAGGTAGTTCCAGAGCAAGCCGAACTGGGGAATCAACACATGGCAGCATGACAAATATTCGTGTGTTTGCGTTGATCGCAGCCTTTGTATTGTTGCTTGCGATTTTCAACTTCATTAACCTGTCAACCGCATTCGCTGCACAAAGGGTAAAAGAAATTGGTGTGAGAAAAGCCCTCGGTGCCACCAGAAAAATGCTGGTCAGGCAGTTTCTAACCGATGCGGTTTTTCTATCGCTGGTGGCTTTGATAGGGGCATTACTTGTAAGCTTGCTAATACTGCCGATGTTCAATCAACTAACAGGCAAGGAGATCATTACAAGCATAATGGATAGCCCTCAAATTCTAGCCTTACTGCTTGGAATTAGTTTGCTTACGGGGCTGGGTGCCGGCACCTACCCCGCCCTCTTCCTTTCGGATCTAAAACCAAGCGGCAGTTCGATAGGAGTGGACCAGAATACCAGCAATGCCCTTCTTCGCAAGACTTTGGTGGTTGTGCAGTTTACTATCTCTATTACACTGGTTATTAGTACCATGATTGTAAATCTGCAATTGCACTTCATGAAGACCCACGAACTGGGTTTTAACAAAGCCCATCAACTAGTAGCAGACTTCCAATTCAACGGCGACGTTATCGATCGGCGGGAAGTCATTAAACAAGAACTTGAAGCCATAGCTGGGGTTGAACAAGTGGCCTTTTCTTCCTCAATTCCGGGAAAGGGCAATCACAAATACCCGATTGTTATTGAAGATATAAACAATGAATCGAAGGAATTGCTATGGGACAGCTACTTCGTCTCCCACGACTTTTTGCAGCAGTATAAGATCGAAATCATCGCAGGCGAGCCTTTGCGCCCTTCGGAAGTGGCTAATGCTGGCAAGGCCATGCTCATTAATAAGGCCGCAACTAAAGCATTGGGGTTGGAAAACCCTGCCGAGGCAATTGGTAAGCGTTATACCCATCTTCGCAAGCAGGGAACCGTTGTAGGTGTTATTAACGATTTCCATTTCCAACCTTTTCACCAGGAGGTAAAGCCCTTGGTAATTCGGGTTGCCAATGGGTTTCTTACTATGATGAGCGTGAGGGTAACATCCCGGGATATGCAGTCTACTATCTCCCAAATCGAAGGCAAGTGGAAGAACCTCGGCATCTCTGCACCTTTCACTTACTTCTTCGCTGATCAGGCATTTGACCAACAATACAAGGCTGAAGATAGGTTTCAGAAGTTAGTATCCTACTTCTCTTTACTGGCTATACTTATTTCCTGCCTTGGTCTACTAGGCTTGTCTATGCACTATACGGCAATGAGAACGAAAGAGATCGGGGTCCGAAAAATTCTCGGTGCCAGCTCCTTTGGCATTGTGCTCTTGCTCAATCGGCAGTTCTCAACTCTAATTCTACTGGCCAGTATCTTCGGTTCGGTACTATCTTATTTCGCCATGAACTCGTGGCTGAATGATTTTGCCTACCGCGTACAAATGCCTTGGTGGGCCATGGGAGTTGGTGCATTTCTACTAACATCAATAGCCGTTGCCACTGTTAGCTTGCAAGGGTTACAAACCTCCAGGATGAACCCCTCGCGAAGTTTGAGGGAAAGCTAATAACTATTCCTCCCCTGGCCGATAAGACTTAACCAACTGCTTGGCAATGTCCTCTTCCGTAAAAGCGACTTTTTTCATCTTGCCTTCAGCAAACATTTTGGCCTGGTCATCAAAGTGCGGGCTCTTGCGATCATTCGACTGCCCATAAGCCAGCACTGAATAAGCTCGAGGTTGGTCGCCAAACTCCACCGCGAATACCCAGCCATCTCCGCTTACTACTGAGTACTTCCTTTTCTTATATGGTCGGAAACTTAGTACACGAAAATTGCCAACGGTCCCAGATCCACCAGCAACTGGTTCATTCACTTTCCCTCTCCTAACCCTGTAAACATCTCCCCATTTTACGTCCCATTTGCCGTGGCGCTTTTTGGTTAACTTTATAGCCCTTTCAAACGCAGCAAAGGCACTATCGGCATTACTGATGCCATAAGGAGTGGTAGTAGGTTTCTCGGCATCCCATGGTGTGGCATACATTTCCTGCGCCCCTATCATTCCCCGGTAGGTGAAAAACCAATTATTGAACAACACACTGCCCCTGCTCTCTATAGAGGCTGTATTATCCCATTCAGCTAAGCGATTGGCCGCCTTAAGCAAACGCTTGTCTTGGCTTTTGTCCTTAATAATCTCTACAAGATCTTCCTTCAATCGGTCGGCAGCCAGCACTCTGTCACTGTGCTTCATTTTGACAATATCTTCAAGGCTAAATTTCTTGTCATTATGAATAAGGCTAAGACTATGTTGAGATCGAAGTCTTAATCTCGGTTCAGGGAAATTATCGGGGAATCCATCAAGGGCCATCGGAGCATTTAAGTTGGTGAAGTAGAATGGATCGTTGCTATTTTGTAAATAGCCACCAGGCGGGTTTTGTAACTGAGGAAGTTCATCAAAGGGCACAATTTCCTGCCAAATTGTAGCAGCTTTCTGGGCTTCATGGGCCACTGTATCTCCCAGGAATTCGTGATTCAACTTGGGCGTCATGGCATTCCACACATAGAATATATTCCCGTCAGCATCGGCATAAGTATAATTACTTGATGTAATTGCTTGTATTCTCATCGCCTCTTTCCATTCCTCAAGATTGTTAGCTAACATCATTCTTGTAAATTGCTCTCCCCGCTTGAAGTTGTTCCATCCTGCGGTTTTCACAATATAGATGTTATCATCCTCGTGGTGGATTACCGGACCATGAGGCGTATATAACCATTCCTTTTTCACAACCCCCAAGCCAGTTCCATCTTTAAACTCTACCTCAACCACTTGTTTTCGTAATGCATGACTTTCTCCGTCAAGCAGATAATGGTCCTCCTTTTCAGGGTCAACTTTTAAGGCGTAGACTTCCTCGAGGTCTGGATTGTTGTTAGTGGTTGACCACCCAAGGCGTTCATTGAAACCTCCGATAATTGCAAACATCCCTCCAATTCTGAAGTCACCATAGTAGTTGATCTTACCGGGCACCGTGATATGCGCTTCATAGTATCCGGCTTGCCAAGATAAATGCGGGTTCCTCATTAATATAGCATTTCCGGAGGTAGTTCGTTCAGGAGCAAAGGCCCAAACATTGGAGCCCGCGTCGTCGTTATTCCGGCGTGCCTCCCTATCTCGCTCAATTTTTTGAAGAAACTGACGGGCATTTCTGGGGGTAGGAACCGCTCCATTGCTGCGAGCAGCCACATCTACGCCGGTGAAGTCTTGTTGATACCATTGCGGGAATCTCTCACTATGAATTGAGAGATAGTAGTTAACGCCGGCAGCAAACCCCTCCAGGATATCCCTTGTATCCTGACTAAGGTCCATGTAGGTAGCTGCCGTGCGCTCGTGAATTAGGCGGCGATAAAAGTCTGCCTCTATTCTGGCTTCTAATTGGGTTGTATCGTACCTGGCAATAATACCACGAGCATCTATAAGAGGCAAAATCACCCTATCTCCCCGATCTTCACATTCAGCATAAGCCAGACCGAAGGCCACCGCCCGAAGATTTTCAGCCAGTATATGAGGCACACCATAAGCAGTGCGGCGTATGGTGACTTGTTCCTGAAGGGGTTTATCTTGGGCTAAAGAATCATTTACAACGGTGAGAATGACGAGAATAATGGTAGTGAGAGGACAGTGCTCATAGTAGTATTGGCAATAGATTAAATATACCAATACCGCCCGAATCAATCCATGGAACTTAGACTAACGGCAGTTACGGGTTATACTACTTCCCTTTCCTCATTTGCTCATAGGCGTCCCAGAGGTTATCTGGGATTTGCTCGAAGTCGTTAAACTCACCGGCACCTCGGAGCCATTCCCCTCCATCGATAGTCACTACTTCACCATTTATATATGCTGAATAATCGGAGAGTAAGTAAGCTGCCAGGTTAGCTAACTCCTGGTGCTCTCCCACACGTCCAAGTGGAATTCGTTTGGCAGGATCAAACTTTTCAGCAAGGTCGCCTGGCAATAGTCTACTCCAGGCTCCTTCCGTGGGAAAAGGTCCTGGGGCTATAGCGTTACTCCTTATTTTGTATTTGGCCCACTCCACGGCTAAGGAACGAGTCATGGCCAGAATTCCAGCCTTGGCTGCCGCTGATGGCACAACATAACCTGAGCCAGTAAACGCGTAAGTTGTCACTATATTCAAGAAGGTACCAGCTTGTTTTTTATCGATCCAGTTTTTGCCCGCGGCAAGA
The DNA here is from genome assembly GCA_028285445.1 of Cyclobacteriaceae bacterium. Lineage (GTDB taxonomy): Bacteria > Bacteroidota > Bacteroidia > Cytophagales > Cyclobacteriaceae > JANQPQ01. Next base: position 26,719 of record JANQPQ010000020.1, read on the forward strand.
ATAAAATTATAAGTGCCTTTTAGTACAATATCTACAACTACATCAAATGCTCGGTGAGAGAGCCGCTCTGTTGGACTGATAAAATTGCCAGCGGCATTATTTAGCACTGCATCTACCTTACCAAATTTTTCTTCAGCAGATCTTATTACTGATTCAATCTCATCATACTTTCGAATGTCGCAGGAAATCGGGAGCACTTCATTTCCGGACTTGCTAGAGATCTCGGCGGCAGTAGCCTCAAGGATCTCCATTCTTCTACTAGCAATTACCAGGTTACAGCCAAGTTCGGAGAGATACCCCCCCATCCCTTTGCCCAACCCAGTTCCGCCACCGGTAACTATTATAGTCTTGTCATTTAGTGATCCTTCTTTTAACATTCCCTGCATAACGCTCATGTTTTGGTGGAGCCAATAATACTTAAAACAAACATCTAATGAAACCCGACTCAAGCATTTCAGTCATTCGTCACAATGCATCTAGAGAATTAGCTATTAATGTGGATATTTGCGTTAGCTAACAATATACAATTCTCCATTATGCGATTTCTTAACACACTCACTCAAACTGCCCTTATTTGTCTAGCCCTTAGCAGCTGTATTGTATCTAAACAAAAATATGATGAACTATTGGCCGAGAATGTGCAGATGGAAGGTGAGATCGCGCAACTAACAGCTGACCTGGAAACGGCTAATGCCAAAATTGCCAGTCTGAATGCAAGCCTTGATTCTCTTAACGAAGTTAATTCTGCAACATCAGCCGATTTGCAAAAAACTTCTACCGATCTAAGTGCATTGAGAGGTGAGCAAGAAAAGCTGCAAACTCTTTATGACAATCTATTGAAAAATAGCGGCAAGCTCAATCGCGATCTCTCTGAACAACAAGAGCGGCTGTTAACTATGGAGCGAGATCTGGAGTTAGCAACAGAGAAAAATAATGAACTTAGTGAGAGCCTGGCGCAAAGAGAAAAGAAGGTTTCTGAGCTGGAGAGAATTTTGGCGGACAAAGAAAAGGCGGTAAATGATTTGAAAAACAAGGTGAGCGCCGCATTGCTAAATTTTGAAGAAAACGACTTAAAAATTGACGTAAGAAACGGCAAGGTATATGTTTCCCTGGCAGAACAGCTGCTTTTCAGATCGGGAAGTGTGAAGGTAGACACCAAAGGGGTAAATGCCTTGCAACAACTGGCAACCGTCTTGAAGGAGTCTCCTGATATCAACGTTATGGTAGAAGGCCATACTGATAATGTACCAATCTCTCGTTCTTCTCAGTACATGAATGACAACTGGGACCTTAGCGTAATGCGGGCAACCTCCATCGTGAGAATCCTTACCAGAGGTGGAGTGGATGCGGCACAGATTACAGCCTCAGGTAAGGGTGAGCATACTCCCGTAGTTGAGAATGACACCGCTGAAAACAAGGCAAAAAATCGCCGGACAGAAATCATCCTGACACCGAAACTTGATGAGCTTTTCGAGATACTTGAGTCTAACTAGATATTCTGGATTAATACCTTATCTTGTTAGCATAATCTAACCAAACTATCTATGCTCAACACCATACTCTACATTGCGGTCCTGATCTTTTGGATCTGGGCACTTTACGATATTATCACCAGCAATAAGCCCACAGATAAGAAGGTATTATGGGCAGTGATTGTAATAATATTTCCCTTATTGGGAACATTGATCTATTACTTTGCTGGTAGGAAATAGGAAAAGGGGCAGAGGCCCCTTTTGTTATTTTGATATCTCACTAAACCAACTTGCTAACTTCCAGTTGTATCTTCCTTATCATCCCCAACTTTAATTGGGTCAACATTGGTTTCCCTAATCATGCGATTTAGATTAGGAATATCATTGTCAATGATAGCTTTCAACTTCTGCAACTGCTCATCGATCTTGCCAGTAACTTCTTCCTTAAAGGCTACCGCCTGATCCGTAGGGCGGAAGTCCCCCCTACCCATCAATGAATTCAAGTGGCCAAGCTTGTTATTCAACCGGATGGGATAATTCAGTGGGTCCTGTCGGCTTTTGTTCTTCGTTTGATATAGTTCCTCCTCAATAGCCTTCATTTTTGAAAGTACCTCCTTAGCCGCTTTTTTGATGTTGTCGTCATCTATCTTACTGTTCCAATCGTTTATCTGCCCTCGTGCTTCGCGGATCTGAACAATCCCCTCATGGGTTTCTGTTAGCTTGTCTCTAACAGAAATCAGGAAATCGAATTGTGCCTTCATATCTTCCATGGTTGAGGTTGAGCGCGGGTCAGCCAGAATTTCAAATTCCGTTTCTACTGATTGCTCATTGTAAGTTAACCTGGCCCTGTAGGTACCCGGCAGAGCTCGAGGCCCATTCAAAGAAGCCGCCCACATGATAAGCCCTTTGAAATTCTTGGCATTGGGATATCGCATGTTCCAAATAAACCGGTTACTGCCCTCTTTCACATTAAGTTTCTCATTACGCTCTTTAGCATTTGAGGCATACTTCTTAATAACGTCGCCATCTTGCTCCATAATCTCCAGCGTAACTACATCCCCGGAATCAAGTTTATTCTTGAAGTAGAAATGCATCATTACCCCGCCCGGATGATTCTTACCGGAGGTTCTGGTATTATTCGAAGCAAAACCACCTACACGATAGCTGGGCATAGGTTTGAACAGGTGGAAGTTAGATGCGGCAATAGTACTATTTAATTGATGCAAGGGAGTAAGATCATCTATAAGCCAGAAGCTTCTACCTTGAGTTGCAGCAATAAGATTATCGTTTTTAAGAGCCAGGTCCGTTATTGGCACTATAGGCAAATTCATCTGGAATGGAGACCAGCTGGCTCCATCATCAAAAGATAGATACATGCCCGTTTCAGTACCTGCGTAAAGCAAGCCCTGTCGTTTTGGGTCGGCCCTAACCACCCTTGTAAAGTGATCAGAAGCGATGCCAGCGTTTATGGCAGTCCAGGTTTTACCGTAGTCTTTAGTTTTGTACAGATATGGCTTATAGTCGCCTAGTTTGTACCTGGTGCCAGCGATATAAGCACCACCTTTTACGAATGGATCCGCATCAATGCTGTTAATCATCATCCATTCGGGCATGCCAGCTGGGGTAACATTCTCCCAGTTTTTGCCTCCATCTTTTGAAACATGTACCAGGCCATCGTCAGATCCGGCCCAGAGAAGATCTTTTTCATATGGAGATTCCAGAGCGGCAAAAATTGTAGAATAGTACTCTACACTGGTGTTGTCTTGTGTAATGGGCCCACCTGATGAGCCAAGTTTGCTGGCGTCATTTCTAGTCAAATCAGGACTAATAATCTCCCACGATTGCCCCTCATTAGTGGTTGCATGAAAGTGATTCGAAGTAGTGTATAACTTGTTGGGATCGTGAGGTGAGTAGAAAATGGGGAAGTTCCACTGGAATCTATACTTCATTCCTTCCGCGCCATGACCCATAGGGTTATCTGGCCACACATTAACCGCTCTAACCTCACCGGTTTCATGGTTCACCCTGGTAAGGAATCCATCATAACTACCACCATAAACAATATCGTTATTGTTAGGATTGATAGCGAGGTGGGCGCTTTCACCGCCAGCGGTTGGTTCCCAGTGGCGCTCTCCAATCGTGCTACTATTAGTAGTTCTATGCAGAATTCTTACAGTAGAATTATCTTGCTGGGCGCCGTATATTCTATAGGGAAAATGATTGTCTGTCGTAACTCGATAGAATTGAGCAGTTGGCTGATTGTGATATGTAGACCAATTCTCTCCCCCATCAAATGAGACCTGTCCTCCGCCATCATCTGCAATTGCCATACGCTGGGAGTTCTCAGGATCAATCCAGAGATCATGGTGATCGCCATGGGGAGCATTGAATGCTTCGAAAGTTTTGCCACCATCTTTTGAGCGATGGTAACGAACATTCATTACATATACTTTGTCCTCATCTTCTGTATCAGCATAAATTCTTGAATAATACCAGGCACGTTGCCGTAAACTCCGGCTTTGATTTGTCCGGGTCCATGTTTTACCGGCATTATCAGACCTGAATACACCACCCTCATGAGCCTCAATAATTGCAAAAACGCGATTAGAATTTACCGGTGAAACTGTCACGCCAATAATTCCAAGGACTCCCTTAGGCAGGCCTTGATTTTTAGAAATGTTAGTCCAGGTATCTCCACCGTCTGTACTCTTCCACAAGGCAGAACCATCACCACCACTTTCCAGGCTGTAAGGAGTTCTTCTAATTCTCCAGGTGCTTGCGTATAAAATGCGGGGATTATTAGGGTCAAAAGTAAGATCGACTGCGCCGGCATCCGCATTTGCAAATAAAACCCGTTCCCAAGTTTGGCCACCATCTTTGCTTCTGTAAACTCCGCGGTCTTCAGTTGGCTTAAATAGATCACCCATTACCGCTGCATAAACCAAATCCGGGTTTTTAGGATGAACTCTAATTCTGGGGATGTGCCTTGAGTTCTGCAAGCCGATTTGTTTCCAAGTGGTTCCAGCATCTTCGGATTTCCACATGCCGTAGCCATAAGACACATTACCACGCACTGTAACCTCACCGCCGCCAACGTATATCACATTGTTATCCCACTCACTGACAGCCACAGCCCCAATTGAGCCACCGAAATAACCATCAGAAATATTTTCCCATGTTTGGCCCCCATCTTTTGTTCTCCAAACACCACCGCCAGTAGCTCCAAAATAGTACAAGTTTGGTGAACCAGGAACTCCTGTAATGGAAGCTGCCCTTCCTCCCCGATAAGGCCCAATGGACCTCCATTCCAGGGCAGAATACAACTTTTCATCATATTTAGTTGTAGCAACAGTACTGCTGCTCCTGTTTCTTTTTCGTTGGGCCGAAGTAAAGTCAAAACTTAGAACTACAATCAGCGAAATCAATAATGCGATTTTGATGGTGGGTTTTTTCATGATTTGAATCCCGTTTAGGTTTAGGAATTTGGGCTATGAAGCTACTAATTGATGGGATAAATGAAAAATTTTGACATTTACCTTCCACAAGCGGTCTTCATTCACTGAGGGGTGGTGGCTAATATTGAACTGTACGGCTATGGTTGGTCGTCAATATTTTCTAAATTCAAGTATGGATGCAAGACTTAGAAGAACACTTCTCTCCGTGTTGCTACTATCGGCAGTAGCGGCAATTGCAACAGCTCAGACCAGTCACTACGCTGGCAAGTTCACTTCCAAGAGTTCGAGGGTATTTGGCGCCTGGAGAATAGTTGACCAAGGGGAGAAGCACTGGGTGCACTTTAATCGCAATTTTAAGGTAACTGGGGCGGATGAGGTTGACCTTTACCTTTCACCAAAATTGCTAAAGGAAATGGAAGAAGACGCTGTGCTTGACAGCGCAATCCTGATTGTAGAGCTCAAATCCACAGGGGGAGAGCAAGAGCATGCTATTCCAGAAGGTACCGACCTTGAAAAATTCGATACAATTTTGCTGGTAGATCGTGCTACCGGCAAGCTGCTGGGGGGTGCACAAATACATGCTGCCAAATTGGAAGACTAGCAGCGTTAACCTAGCGCCTGTTCCAAATCGCTAAGAAGGTCTTCGCTATCTTCTATGCCAACACTCAATCTTATCAAAGAATCTAGAATACCAATACGCTGCCTTTCCTCTTCTGGCACACTGGCATGAGTCATAATCGCGGGGTGATTTACCATAGACTCAACGCCACCCAATGATTCTGCCAGCGAGAATATTTTTAAGTTCTCACAGATACGTATTGCCTCCTCTTTAGACGCATCTGCCACCACAAAAGAGATCATACCACCGAAGTCAGCCATCTGCGCTTTTGCCACATCATGATTTGGGTGATCTGGCAACCCTGGCCAATAGACTTTGTCCACTTTAGGATGGTTCTGCAAATATTCTGCTACCGCCTTGCCATTTTCGCAATGTGCTTTCATTCTTAGGTGAAGAGTTTTAATTCCCCTTAAGACTAAAAAGCAGTCCATAGGGCCTGGCACTGCTCCCGAGCTGTTCTGAACGAAAGCAAGCTGCTCTGCTAGCTCCTCATCTTTTACCACTAATGCTCCCATAATTACATCGGAGTGGCCACCCAAATACTTTGTAACCGAGTGCATAACAATATCAGCTCCGAGTGTCAATGGCCGCTGTAGGTAAGGAGAAGCGAACGTATTGTCAACTCCTACCAGAATGCCATGTTCTTTTGCTATACTGGCCACGGCAGCAATATCTATTACATTCATCATTGGATTAGAAGGAGTTTCTAACCAAATGAGTTTGGTGTTTTCATTGATATAGTTCCGAACACTTTCTGCGTCTTCCATTGCGATAAAGTGGAATTTCAGACCAAGCTTTGAGAAGATCTTATTATAAAGTCTGAAAGTACCACCGTATAAATCGTTTGATGCAATGACTTCGTCACCAGATTTTAACGTCTTGATTACTGCATCAATGGCCGAAAGACCAGATGCAAAACAGAGACCATGCGTGCCGTCCTCAAGCGCTGCTAGGTTATTCTGAAGAGTATCTCGCGTCGGATTCTGAGTTCTTGAATATTCGAAACCTTTATGGTCTCCCGGGGAGGCCTGTACATAAGTCGAAGTTTGAAATATTGGTGTCATTATAGCACCTGTTACTTCTTCGGGGTGAACACCGGCATGAATCGCCTTCGTACCAAATTTCATAAGCTACTAAATATTATTTCGTGGCCAAGATAAGGGATTGCACTACATTCTTTTGCCCTTAAATATGAAATTTAGTCATGGAAGTTGAGAAAGAGTTGTAGGCTTAGCACACTTAATGGACTACTAAATCAATTAATGATTATCCTGTGATAAGCTACTTTCTGGCCCATTTGGAGCTTAATTAAGTAAGCTCCTGGCTTTAGTGAGTTTTGCTTGACTACTTGTTCGCTTATTATGCCAGCAGAATTCGACGTTAGGTTTTTGGTCACGAGTGATGTTCCCTCAATAGTAAGAACTTGCATTTCAATCTCTTCACCAGGTGCTGCATTAATAATTTCCATCTGCATTGCGCCGGAGTAGGATGGATTAGGATACAGAACCACTTCGATCAAATCATTATTCTGATAGTCTATGATCTCTATACTACTTGTAGATTCCGTGCCGTCATAGTCTGTCTGCCTTAGCCTGTAGTAAGATCTACCGACATAAGGATTGTTATCTGTGTAATTATAAACATGCGTTTCGTTACTGTTACCAGCTCCGTTTATCTTATCCATCGGCTGGAAGTCATTTCCGTCAATCGACCTTTCAAGAGTAAAAAAATCATTATTTGTTTCTGAAGCAGTTACCCATTTTAGTTGGACTTCTTCATCAACCAGTAACGCAGTAAACTCTTGTAGTTCGATTGGTAATGGGCCAACATTGGAGCTTACGCCAAACGGTGAAAAGGAAGTGGTGCCACCCGAATTGTAATAAACGTTTCCTGCAAAATGAGTTGCGGCTCCGTAGGATTCAAGGGCTTGCCATTCGTTATCACCTGAGCTGTAGTGGTTAACGGAGGACAGATTCCTATTAAATCCTGACATCACACCATTCACATTATCCCAGTACAGCGTTACTTCGGCATTCGTTGATGTTGAATTAATGTTCCATAGAAAGGCGACACCTCCACTACTAACGACGGCACCGCCTCCGCTACCATCACATGTGCCGTCATCATAAACGGTATCACAAAGCCCTACACTAAAACTTGTGGAAACATCCTTATTCAGAATATCTACCCTGGCATAGTCATGTGGGTCAGAGCTGTAACCAACTGGAAACAACGCGGTTTCGTTGTTATTGACTCCATTTATAGTTAGTACACTGCTGCCATTCAGAATGAGGTACTTATCTAAATCTGTATCAAGGTTAGAAATAGTGCCATCATCTAAAGTGAATGTGTTACTATTAAGATCGATAAATCCAGCGGTGGTGAACCTCAAATCATTTTCCACAATAATATCCCTTTGCATGATTACTGATTGGCCTGAATTAGCTACGTGCAAATCATAGAAAGATATAGCGGAGGAGCCTAGTATAAATTGTGTGCTATCTCCATCAAACTCAACAGTACCTGTGGTTGTATTGAAAGTACCATTGTTTTCGAAATGGCACCCCACCGTAAGCGTTTTGTCTTCAATATCCAATTGTGAGCCGGCAGAAATTGTGATATTACTTACAGATCGATTCGCATCAAGAGTTAGTATACTTGCTGCACCACTCGGAATAAAAATATCAGCATCTGCCCATGGTACCGTTCCTGCAGCCCCTCCAAAACTCCAGTTGGACGCTGTAGCCCATTCATTATTTATTGACCCATTCCAGGTAATTCGCTCCAGACTTGATACTGTATAGAATGAGCCGGGGTCATTCTGGTTATTGTACTCCGTTTTAAACCAATCAATGCCAGCTACCGGATAGTCCATTAACCGGAGTTCATCAAGTGAACCCATTAGAAATCCAGTTCCAGATTGCCCGTCTGCTCCTAAAATTAGCTTGGCGCTTGAGGAGCTAAGCGGTCCGATGGCTACATCCCTGTACTCTATCAAAATATGAGGGGCCGTTCGCCCACTATTACTGTCTTTTGACTCCGCTTTTCTTGTACCGGTTGATGCAGATGTTTCGAAAACAAATACGAGGGGGTCGCCCTGCGTCCATCCGTTATTTATAATTTCCTGCACTATGCTGCTAAGATCGGGCGTGTAATACACCCCATTATTCTCCCAGCCCGTGAAAGTCCAATTCTCTGTTGCTGTTGTTGCCACTCCTGGGGTAAGGCGATCAGAGATATTGTTGGACGAAGATGCGAAAGTGCTTTTTTCGTAACTGCCATAGACCTGGGCTACAGTTGTACCAGATGTATTATCTCCATTAGCAGTGAAGCTCACAGTCACAGACAATATCTCAGCCCCTGGCGCAATGTCTATATTAGGAAACCTCAGTCCTACCATGTCGCCATCAAACTCTAAAGTACCGCTGGTACCTACGCTGCTACCAGATTGCTCAGCATCGTCGCTGCTTGCGTCCATAGACTGCAAAATCACTTTACTGGTCGTACCTTTGGTTCCCTCCAAAACACCATCGATTAATAGAGATAGAGAATCCGTACCGTGCTTGGAAGCCACGAAATGGTGCCAATCATCATCTTTAAAAGTAGATACGGAGGTTATAGAAGCCGGATCCCAGGTAGCATCATCGTCAATTCCGAAATGCAATCTTGCATCGTCACCAAACCACACTTTATATCCATTATCGTCGTAGCGGGTAGCAATATATTGATTACCGTTGGTTGATGGTAATGTGTATGATACAGTCAGATATGGCGCCCTGGAGCTGCTACCGTCTCGAGAATAGGCACGGCGGGTGCCAGTACCGGATAGCATTAGGGCAAGGGCATTCCCTGAACTCCAGTCTGATTGGTTAACAATCTCTTGAATAATATCTACTACACTTGGCGTTTGGTAAGTTACGTCATTTGCCCAGGTAGGAATGGAAGGCCAACTTACACTCGATGAGGTCTTGGTCCGGTTGGAGACATTCAGAGGAGTAAAACTATAACCAGCGGAGTTGCCTGTTTTCTCACCATAAATTACCAGATCTGAAGCGCTTGAAGAGCTCCCCTTGGCGGTAAATGTAATCGTAGCTGACTGTATGGTTGCTCCCTGCGGTATTGCCATTCCATCAAACCTAAGGCCAATCTCTTGTACCTTACTTCCATCATTACCCAATTCAAGGTCATTACCAGTTCTCAATACATTTGCTGAGGCGTCTGATAGGTTTTCTTCCACATCATCTGAGTTGCTAGTAATAGCCTGATTGGGTAGAGCAATAGTTCCTCCACTGGATTCATAGCTAACTACTAATTTAGGACCCTGACCAGCGGGGCTATTGTCCGCACTTGCCGCTAAGCGATATCCAAAACCTTCAACCATAAATGTCATCGGATTTCCATTCACCCATCCATTATCTACAATTTCCTGAACAATCTCTCGGAGGGATGGAGATTGGTATTTGGCGCCAGACGTCCAAGTAGAAAGGTTACTCCACCAGGCAAATGACGAAGTCTTGGTCCTAGTGGAAATTTTGTCGCTGCTGCTAAATGCTACGGAGTTCGCAACATCCTCGCCATAAAATAAAAGTGTGGTTTGATCTGTACCGAGGGCTGCTTCATCATCACCCGTCAATTCAATGTAAGCATCAACAATAGTGGCTCCGGTTGGTACGCAAACTGAGGCGAACCTCATACCAATTATCTGTTGTTCTCCGTTTTCACTATGGCCAAACTCCAGGTCCGAACTAGAAAGATACATATCTGCTCCCCGCTGTTCGGCATCATCATCCTCATCAGTAATCGTAATCTCGCAGGTACTTACGAAACTAGTCCCGGTGGTTCCGTTTGTTTTGAACCAGCCGCCGACTGAAAAACTACCAGTACCAAAGTCCAATTGCGGATCATTATCTCTTATCAAGAAGTCGTTTGTGCCATCAAAATCAAGTCCCACTCCTATTTTTGATTGAACCAAGTCAGTATCGGTCATGCTGCCATTACTGGTTTGGTTTAAACTATTCGCAGTTGAACCTAGTATTTGTGGAGCTGTTTCAGATGGATCCTCAGAAAAGTGCCAAACTCCTCTATGATCGGAATTCCAGGTGCTTGCCAGTGAAGGGTCTGAGGAAACACCCCTCCTACCAAAGTAAAGATAAATCTCCGTGTCAATTGAAGCCGACAGCGAAGTGATTTTCACCCATACGGATAAGAGTCCCAGCGCAGGGTCATAATGATCGATTTCATATTCCAGCATACTAACCCCATCTGATTTTGTAACTGCTACGTCATAGGCCTCGAGGTTTTTTACTTTGTCACAACCGAAATCTGTCTGCAAATCGCTGTCGGTAAGGTTGATAAGCACAGGAAAGTCATTGAAATCTGAGGAACCAACTACTTGACTGCTGTGAATAGTAACTTTTTTTCTGTACGAATAGTTAGTTAGCCATTGCGCATGAACAAAAGTAACGCTAAGAGTTAGGATTAGGCTTAGAGCGAAAGATTTTGAATGATTCATAATAAAATAGGGTCAAATGCTTTGACATCTATTTTTACCTCCGACTTAAGTACCTACTGTTCTGTGGATTGTATTACAAAAAGACTATTATTTATTGATTAAATATAATTTAGTTCAATAAAGTAATCGTTGATGTAATATTTAATTATTTATTTCATATAAATTATTAGTTGCTTTACAATTCAGGAGGATGAGAACCGGCTATTCTTGTGGTGAATCGCCCCGGTTTGAAAGAAACTGATCCATTTGCTTCTTGGCATCATTACTTTCGGGGTAATGAGGAGAAAGGGACTCTTGTCCGGGAAGGTTTTCAACGTGTATTGTCTGGGTAGGAAATGCGAAGTTGATTCCAATTTGGTCGGCAAGCCGAATAATGGAGAGAATAATTTCATGCCTGCAGGTTAACTCGTCAGACCAGGATGGTACTTGAAAGAAAATGTAGAACATTATGTTCAGGGAGGAGTCTGCCATCTCATTAAGATGTACCTCATAGTAGTCTTTCCTGGTATGAGGGTGGTCAACCACCAACTTTCTCAGGCCCTCGATATATAATTCAATCAAATCCGGGGGTGTATCGTAATTGATGGCGATTTGAGTAAAAAACCGGCGGTATACTCTTAGTCCATGATTGTCAATTGTGGCATTTGCCAAGTTTCCGTTGGGCACATAAACGACAGAATCACGGAATGTCCTAACCCGTGTTGAGCGTATCCCTACTTCTTCCACCGTACCGTCAATTTGACCGGTTGTAATCCAATCACCGATCTGGAACGGCTTATCTATGAAGATCATCACTGATCCAAAGAAATTTTTTACAGTGTCTTGAGCAGCCAGCGCAAATGCCAAACCACCAATTGACAAGCCTGTGAGGAAAGGAAGGATGGGAATTTGCAGGTTTTGGAGAATTACTAAGCCCCCAATTATTACTACAAATGACTTCAAGATCTTTCTGATAAGAGGCACCAACTGGTCGTCAAGCGTGCTTTCAGTTTTGGATGCTAGCTTCTGAAAGTACAACCCCACTAAATCTGCACCACGATAGAATACCCAAGTAGCAAAAAATGGCAGCAAAGCGTTGATGGCTAATACTGTGTATTGGGAAGTTTTAATTGGTAACTGCAACATCGGTTCGAATATCCGAAGTAGCAAAAACACAAAGAAGATGCTTAACGGCCTGGCCACCGGAACGATATACCTCCTGGCAACTTCTTTATAACCAGCCCTAAATAGCACCCGCGTAATTAGCCTGTCAAGCAAAAATGTTAGCAGCCTGTGAATGAGGAAACTTGCACCTACCAGGATTAAAATTCCAATGTATTGCCAGAGGTATAGTCCAAAATACTTGTTGGTTCCCATCTTTGGTAAGGTGCCAAAGGGAAATACTTCCTTATGATAATCCTCCACGATAGTCGCGGTTCGTCTGCTGTAATACCACTTGTCTCCTTGTTTCTCGACATAGATATCCGGGTAAGTGCTTACCAATATATATCGGCTTCTGTTTGACGCAGAATCCAGGTAATTGCCTTGCTTTGGCACATCTTCCAGTTCGATATAAAGTCCCTTACCATCCAGTACTTGTTTTAGCTTGATAGCAAGATCCCGCGCTTCCCGGCGGTTAAAATCCCTTCTGTTAAATACTTCTGCTGCAAGATCAGGGTAGTAAGATTCTTCTTGCAGATATTTTAAGTGGGTAAGAATAGTTTGGTATGGAGACCGAAGATCTACCTCCAGAGAGTCCTCTGTTTGCTGGGCCATACTTAGGCTGCTACAGGCAACCAATACCAAAGCAAAGATGTAAAGTGTGGTTGATTTAAACATAGAGAACAGGATTTAGTCTAGTCTGCCGGAGCCGTAGATATGGTAACTTTGTTTCCAAAGGTGCTATATATTTTATACTGCCTCCTTGCCTCCGAATACAATATTGCAACTGGAAAAGCACTCGACAGCGGCTGCCCATTTACTAGAGTTCCTACTTCATTGTAAATATAACTGAACTGTTGAATTGGATCGGTAACAATTACTAGCTGACGACCTAATGCCAAACTATAAAACTGCACCTGAAAATTGCCTGCATCCAGGTAATCCTTTTCAGTCATCAGTTTTCCTTGATTGTCAAGTATGCTAATTCGATTTTGATCAACCTGAACAATAACGTAAGTTTTTGCTGAACGCTCCACGGCCATCCCAAAACGCGTGTTGGCGTCTGGTTTGAAAAGCTGGTTTCTATCTGTAATCACCCCATCAAGATTAAATTCCACAATCTCTCCGTCTTCTGTCACTGTCGTCAGGCTTGTATTGGAGATATTGGAACCAACATCAACAAAAACAGGGTTTGGGGAATTGGCATTTAGGTTTATGGGGAAACCAGGTAAGGTTTCTCCTCTACGATTTATAACATGTATTATTCCGTCCTCCTGGATAGCAACAATAAAATCTCTACCGCGCACCCTAAAGTGCTTAGGAGCCTCTGCCAGGCGACCACCAAGGGATTTCGGATTCCAGCCATCAAGAAGATTCCCAGCCATATCGTACATGTAGGCATTTCCAGAAACATCAGATACCATCAATCTGTATCTTCTGCTTTGATCATAATCAATAATTCTCATATGGTGAATGGGAAATTCCAATTTTCTTGGATACCCCTCTACGTTATCGCCATTCCTGTCAATGCAAAACAACGTACTGTCTGTGGCGAAGAAGTATTGTAATTTTCCATTTCTAAAGAAATCAATTTGAGTGATCTCAAAATTGATCTCAGTCCCTACTGAGTCTTTCCAAATAACCTCGCCATTTTCGGCAATCAGATACAAGTTGTTTGCCATATCTTGCACCAGCATTTCAAAGGCATTAGTTACATGGTTTCTTACCACCCAGGGTTTGGTTCTTGCAACGGTGTCCAATGCAACCGATACTAAATTCGTGAATCCGCCGGTAGCCCTAGCGGACTCTTCATCATCATGCGTTATGACTACCCCGGTATAGAATTGGTTATTCACATAACTCATCTGCACAGCGATCATCCCAAATCTTTTTAATACTCCCGATTTCGATGTTAGCAAACTACGCCAACCTGGTTCAGCCCTATTCATGAAAATGGACCAAGAGCGGGGTATATTGATGTATAGACTAAGATTGGCATCTGATACTGAGTTATCAATGAAGTCTGATTGCTGCAGAGATTTTCCCCACGTGTTTTCCTGGTCGTAGTCGCTAATCAGTCTTTTCAAAGTCTCTATACTGTTCGAAATAGCTATGTACTGATCAACTTCTGTGTAAAATGAGGTTTGGAAATCAGGGAAGGGTTGGCCAAATATCTTTCGGGGAAGACCATCAATTTGAATTTGCTTAATTGTGTTATCGGCAAATCGCTCATAATAAACAGTATCCGTACTGGCAGCAGCTGCCAGGTCATCAAGTTGTTTCAAAGCTCGGGAAATATTCTCCGTTTCAAGCAATAACAACTTTTCCGGAAGTTCCGGACGAAGAGATTCCAAAGTTACATAGGCTAGTTCCCCTCCCAACGCGCTGTAGTATGAATGCACATCGAACTTGAAATCACTGATTAACTCCTGCCATTCTGATGTCAGATCCATTCCACTACCGCTGTACGCTTCTAGCCTCTGTTTCCAAAGTGAGGGGTTAGAAAGGTTGATGTGTAGCACCTTTGAGGCCCTATTTGGAATATATCTTCGCACATCGAATGTTCCCGGAGATTGATCAACCAAGGTCATCGAGTAGCTTTCTTTACCTTGATGCGGGAAGCTGAATCCACTCAGAGCGATATTATCAGTGTAAACCAAAATATCTAGAATTGAACTGCTGAGTAATTGAGAGGGAGTAATCGGATCAAGTCCATCCTTGAGTAGGGTCTCCATCAGCGTTTGAAAGTTCGCTATATCTATGTAAATATTGCCTTCATCCTCTTGCAAACTCTTGGCATTCAGCAGGGGTTCGTTCTTGCTTTGAAAGTTATTAGCAAAGTCTTCGTTTAGGTTTCTTATGACATCTTCAACCAAAACCGGGGTATGACTTGCTACAAAATGCCCGGCTAATAGCGAATATGCTAATGACTGGTTTTTGGCTGAGTTGAATAGACTGGTGATTGTTGCTCCCTGGTATACCCGGACCTCCCTCCTTATATCACCTGCTGTCTCAAACTCAGAGAGCATGCGAGACAAATCTGAAGCCGCGGCCTCTTCGAAAATTGGAACATAGAATACAAAATCAAATTCCGTTCTGGAGGTAGTATGAGCAGAGATTAGTACGTCATTTCTAGCTAGAAAACGATGAAGCTTACCCTGACCGCCAGCAACAGAGTCTAGGAGCAACAGGTCGTTTTCAACCCTACTAAAGCTGTCCCACTGACTAAGGTTTCTCCAGATACCAGTAGCCTGTAATTTATTCCACGCCTTAATTACATCGTTTGACTCGTATACCAGGGCAGCATTACCAGGTACCAATCCCCAGGTATCCACTTTATCTGATTTGATAAAATACTCAAATGCAAAATATCCCGAGGCCGCCAGGGCTAAAAGGATCGCTATTCCGACACCAAGTTTCTTCAATCTTATCGAATTCTGAACAAATTTATAATTCTAGCAACAAAAGACAGTTATTCTTGCCCCTTTCCCGAAGTGGATTAGCGCCCAAAATATCTCTTCCAATGAGAGTATTTAATTATTTTAGAATGTGGCAAGAACATCACAATGGGTAGAAGTTGGAAAGAGGAAATTGGAGCTCTCCAATTTAAGCAAAGTACTCTACCCCGATGACAATGTGATAAAGGCAGAGATAATTGAGTATTATCTCAAAATAGCTCCTACCATACTTTCCCATATTAAAGGGCGCCCCCTTACCCTGGTTAGATATCCCGACGGCATCTATGGAGAAAAGTTCTATCAGAAAAATCGCCCTGAATGGGCACCAGATTGGATTGAGTACGAAAGACTAGGGAAGGAGAAAAAAGACTATATGATAGCCACAGAAGAAGCCTCCCTGATTTGGCTGGCAAACCTGGCCTGTCTGGAGCTCCACCAAATGCACTCGAGAAGGCCTCATTATGAAAACCCCGATTATATGGTTTTCGATATTGACCCTGATGAAAAAGCACCGTTTGAAAGTGTAATTGAAGTTAGCCTTAACCTTAGGGAACATATAGAAAGCTATGGTTACAATACATTCCCAAAAACCACCGGCGGCAAGGGTATTCATATTATTTGCCCAATCGAACCAAAGTGGAGCTTTAATGAAGTATTCGAGACGGCCCGGGATATCGCCAAGCCATTTGTGGATAAGTACAAACAAGACGCTACCCTTCATATCAAAAAGGAATCCCGCAAAGGTCGAACGCTTATTGACGTATATCGGATAAGGCAAGGGCAGTCTATCATTTCTCCTTACTCTATACGTGGTGTCCAAGGCGCGGCCGTGTCAATGCCCTTAACCTGGGAGCGGCTAGAAGAATTGAAGACACCCAAGCATTACGATATTTTTAGGGCCGCGGAACAAGTCCTATCCGAAGGTGATGCCTGGGAAGGTATCAATGCCTATTCCGTTCCCCTGCACACTAAGGTCAAGAAGAAAAGAAATGCCAAAGACCTTGGCCCCAACCCTAAATACAAAACCCCGGAAACGCTGGAAACTTACGCCAAAAAAAGAAACTTCAGCAAAACTCCGGAGCCTGGGGCGGAGTTCGTTGGAAGTGATGGCAATGGATTCGTAATTCATCGACATCACGCACAAAGGTTGCATTACGACTTAAGGCTTGAGCAAGATGGTACCCTCAAGTCTTGGGCGGTACCTCGTGGATTACCGCCGCGGCCTGGTGTTAAGAGACTGGCTGTGGCCACTGAAGATCACCCTATGAAATATCTGACATGGGAAGGCACTATTCCAAAAGGCCAATACGGTGGCGGCGATATGTGGATCTTCGCCTTGGGGAAATACGAACGTGTTAAGGAAAAAAAGCAAGGATTCTACTTTAATCTGTATAGCAAGGATATAACTGGCGAATATCGAATGCACCTGATGAAAGATAAAGAGTGGCTGCTTGAACGCGTGGATAACCCGCAAGTAAATTGGCTACAGAAACCGGTTGATTTCATGCTTGCGCAAAGTCTTGAAGAACCACCCAAGGGAGATTTTGTCTATGAGGTTAAATGGGATGGCATTAGGGTAATGATTGCGTTGGATGAAGGCGAGATTACTATTAGAAGTAGAAATCAGAGGGATATTACTAAGCAGTTTCCGGAGTTGAATATTCCCGAGCAAGCCTTTAGAGGTAACTCTGGTCTTTTTGATGCAGAGGTGGTTTGCCTGGATGAAAATGGTATGCCCGATTTCAAGAAAGTAATTCACCGCCTCATGCAATCCACCGAGGGCGGTATTAAGAAAGGCGCAGCCAGGAGCCCCGCCTATTGCTACATATTCGATTGCCTGTACCTTGATGGCCGGCCAATAGTCTCAGAGCCTTTAATGAAAAGACGAGAATGGCTGACTGACGCTGTGAAGAGAGACACCCCATACAGAGTTAGTGAAGTAGTCGATGAAGGCCAGGAACTGTTTGAGGCCGCCAAGAAAATGGGCTTGGAAGGAATTATTGCTAAGGAGCCCGATAGCAAATACTACCCTGGAAAAAGAAGCTCTAGTTGGTTTAAGGTAAAAGTAAGGCAAACCACAGATTGTGTCATTCTTGGCTTTAGCACAGGCAAAGGTGATCGTGCCAAATACTTTGGTGGTTTACAAATTGCCGAAGTTGTTGATGGAGTATTTGAATATCGGGGCAAGGTCGGGACAGGGTTCACACAGGAATTAATGAAAGATGTACATGGTGAACTTAAGAAGTTGAAGGAGGTAAAGAAGCCGATTGAGAATACTGCCATGGACGAAAAAACTACAACTTGGGTAGAGCCTGTGCTGATGTGCGAAATTCAATATGCACAGCTAACTAAGAATAATACATTTCGAGAGCCCGTTTTTGTGCGATTAAGGCCTGATTTGAAATTTTCTTAATTGCTTATCTCAATTAAATTATATAGTTTAGCAGAAAAATACATCAATCGTGAGAGCAATTTGGAAAGGGCATATTCGGTTTTCACTTGTAACAATCCCGATCAGGATTTACAACGCTATTGATACGGCACAAACTGTTCGCTTCAATCAGCTCAACAAGAACACTAATAATCCAATTAAGTACGAAAAGCGCGATAAGAGTACCGGCGAACTGGTGAAGAAAGAAGACATTGTGAAAGGATACCAGTATGAACCCGGACAGTTCGTAATAATGGAAGATGATGATTTCCAAAAAGTAAAACTCAAGAGCACAAGGGTAATAGAGATTGAAGGGTTTGTTGATGCCAAAGAGGTGCATAATACCCTATTTGATACCCCATACTTTGCCGGCCCTGATGGAGAGGTAGCTGCCAAAGCTTATAGCCTTCTCTGCCAAACACTGAGAAAGAGTAAGAAGCTGGGAATAGGTCGGGTGGTTCTGCGAGATCGCGAAAGTGTGATGTTGTTGGCGCCACAAGAAAAAGGAATTCTCCTATATAAGCTGCGTTATCCACAAGAAGTAAGGGAAATCGAGAACGTTCCAGATTTAGGTATTGAAGAAACTGATAAAGAACAGCTTAAGCTAGCTCAGACCCTGGTTGATTCCATGTCGAAAAAACTCTCAGATATTCAGATGGTAGATCGGTACAACGGCGCCCTGAAAGAAATGATTGAGCAGAAAATAGAAGGTAAAGAAATTGTTACCTACGAGGAGGAAGAAGCACCCGTGGTTGATATCATGACTGCCCTCAAAGAAAGCATTACCCAAGCCAAAGACCAGAAAAAGCCTATGGCTAAGGCCAAGGGTAAAACTAAAGCCAAAGCAGTCAAGAAGACAACCAAGAAGGCCAAGTCAGCATAGATAAATGGGCAAAGTCGTAAAACTTTCTGCTAAAGTTGCTCCCAAATTTCCTCTTAAAAGAGCGCAATCCAAAAAAGAGGATAACCACGAAAAGCATGGGCAGCTTTCGATATTTCAGCAGCCTGAAGGAGAGGGTAAGGTTGTAAATCTCTCATCAAACCTTAGCCCTTTTCAGGAAGCCATGATGTTTGACGAAAAGGACAGCGCCAAAGCCCAGGACCTCTACCTCAAAGCAATAGAAAGTGGAGATAATGTCTCAGATTCATTTTGCAACCTCGGAATTCTCAAATTCCAACAAGATCAAAAACCAGAGGCAATAGACTGTTTTACAAAGGCATTGAAGCATGAGCCAAGACACTTTGAGGCCCATTACAACCTGGCCAATCTATACCTTGAAGTTGAAAACCTTGCTCTTGCTAAGGTACACTACGAAGTAGCAGCCCAGTTAGACCCTTCCTACCCCGACGTATACTACAACCTTGGTGTGGTCTATGGCCTGGATAATGATTTCGACAATGCCCAAAAAGCTTTGGAGAAATACATTGAGATTGCACCGGAAGAAGAAGTATTGGAAGCCAAAGAGCTACTTCTCAGCATGAAACTAAGCACCTCACGTTAGTCACTTTCTTCTACGGAGTTTTTCGCCTTAAAAGTTCTCGTTCCACCGATTACGTAGTTCAACCCTAGCTGAATGCCTACGGCTAGATTAGCTCTTCTCTCAAAGATACTGCCTACGCCTCCATCTTTTAGTGAGTCCACAAAATCTCCGTTTCTCATATCGGTTAGGCTATAGTTGGCCCTAATGATCGAGGATAGATAAAGGTGTTTTCCAAGGTCTATGTCGACTCCAAAGGAAGCAGCAATTTGAAACTCAGCTTCCTTAAACCGATTTATTGCATTTTGAGCTTCACTACTGAGAAGTTCAGTAGAAGGCAATTCCGGAACACTATAGGTACCATCAGCATTTAACACAGCCCCGGTAATATTTACGCCGGTAGCGTCGGTTATATTGTATGTACCATCTGGTTGTTGCTCAATAAGAGTGCCCTCTGGAAATGTCAAATCAGAAGCACCGTACTGCAACGTCTCAACGCCTTTTCTTATTAATGATAGTTGGGGTCCTAAAGAGAAATTTGTTCTTGCCCCTGAACTTTTTCCACTCATAAATTTCATAAAGAGTGGCATTTGCAAAACACTTAGGTCTATTTTTCTTTCTCCTACTGCGTTCTTAGCCGCATCCACAACTTCAAATACTTGGCCTTGTTTTGCAAGAATGGATTCCAACTGTAGTCCGAATTTCTTACCTATATCCACTCCAAAAACGAATCCAACCGGCGCAAATTCGTAGGTAAAATCAGAATTGTACCTGGGGTCTTCAGAAAGGCCTTTATCCAATACAAAGGTGCTGTTGACGGCCGTGGTTGCCCCAAAATGTATCTGGCTGAAAGCCTGGCCTGTAGCAAGTAATACTACAATGATAATAGTGATTAATTCTCTCATCCTATTAGTATGTGTGGTTTCGGGGTGTTTATAACTAAGGATGAAGGGATGTAACCACTACAAATGGCATTTGCTGGCTACATGTAATAAAAATCATTGATTTATGGCCATTTTATAGGGATTCATTGGCAATAGAACCCCGAGAAAATCTTGAGGAGCAGCCTGTTTTTATAGCGAATTAGACCAATCCGCAACAACATTGGCCAGTTTCACCTGCACCTCCTCGTCGCTAGTCTCCATCTTCTTTGGTAAGTGAAAAGAATGATCGGCCCCATCCACAATATGCATCGTTGCCTTTGGCAACCCATTCCCCACTTCCTGAATTAAAGGCAATTTCGCTAATGAGTCTCTCGTTCCTTGCAAGAACAGCACCGGAATGTCAATAGGTTTTAGGTGATCGGCTCGCTCAGTGCCATCTCTGCCAGGGGCATGCAAAGGAAACCCATAAAAAACTAACCCTTTCACCGCTTCCAATGCCTCTGCAGATTGCGCCTGAGAGGTCATTCTGCCACCAAAGGACTTACCACCAGCTAGGATTGGAAGGCCGAGGTTGAGGCTATTAGCTTTCTCTACTGCCGACCGAACAGTTTTTTGAGCTATAGCCGGAGGATCTGGCCTTTTAACTCCCTTTTCCATATAAGGGAAATTATATCTTAAAGTGGCAATTCCAGCATCAGCAAGCTTATATGCTATAAGACCCATGCCCTTGCTTTGCATCGGAGCCCCGGCTCCATGACCCAGCACCAACAAATGACTGGCGTGTTCTGGTAAAAATAAAATGGATGATACGTCACCGGAGCTGTTGGTGGCCTGAAAAGTAAGATTCTCCTGTTTCATTCTGCCTCTTTGTTGGTATAAATCTCCTGATTAAACGGAAGTAACAATATAAGGAAAAAGATTAGGGCGAATGCAAACTCATATACCTCCCATTTTTTGCCCGAAGGAATGACTTGAACAATGACTGTAGAAAATAGAAATGCTACAGTATGGTGCACCTTCGGAATAGGAACGCCGAATTTTGTGACTAGACTCTTGATTGAATCATATTTGAAGAACATCCAGGGAACCAAGAAAAGATATACTATCAGGAATGCAGTTAGCAGTTGACCGAACACAATCTTATTGATTTTGGCCTCTCCAACCACCAGGTTATGAAGGTTGGTTTCTCCTTGAGCGTTGTTTTCTTTAAAAAAATCTCCTGATTCCACTCCGAATATTCGCTGTCCCCAAGATATTTCCTCTCCTGCCCCGAAAAAGAAAAGCAGAGCAAGAAATATTGTGGTAAGCAGCCAAAGTGCTTTCCTACTTCTAAGATTTTGCCAAAAGCGCCGTAGGCACAAAAGACTAGATGCAAATAACATCACGGCTGTTCCGTACTCCACTAAGCCATCCTCCACCACGTACGACTGCTCATAAACCTCACTATCGATTATTGCAATAATCAACCCTACAAGAAGCACCAATGCCACGATGGCATAGATCACTTTTTCTACAGTTACTAATTTGAAGTTGAACCAGCTTTGATGTTTCATCTGAGATCAGCAAAGTTAGCAAAAAGAAATGCCGCACAAGGCGGCATTTTGATTTCTAATATGTTAAAAGTCTTATCTAGATGGCAATACCAATAAAGGATTTAAAGGCTATTCCCATTAATCCGGTAATTAACATTGTCAGCCCAAGGCCTTTCAAACCATCTGGCACATTCGAATACTTAAGTTTCTCCCTAATGGCAGCCAATGCGATAATGGCCATCGCGAAACCCATTCCAGAGCCAACACCAAAGACGGTTGCTTCTGCCACCGTGTAATCGCGTTGAACCATAAACAGGGAGGAACCAAGAATTGCACAGTTCACAGCAATAAGGGGAAGGAAGATACCTAGTGTTCCGTATAGAGCCGGAGATACCTTCTCGATTACCATTTCTACCAATTGCACCATTGCGGCAATGATGGCAATGAACATGATAAACTGCAAAAAGCTAAGGTCAACACCGGCAAACTGTGCACCCATCCAGGAAAGCGCCCCTTCTTTTAGTATATATTCCTGCAGAAGCCAATTAGTAGGTACCGTAATACCCAATACGAAAACCACCGCAGCGCCCAGGCCTACAGCTGTACTTACCTTTTTTGATACGGCAAGAAAGGAACACATACCTAGAAAATAGGCGAATACCATGTTCTCTATAAATACCGATTTTATTCCAAGACTTAATAGTTCCATTTGTACACTATTAATGTTCGACGTATCCAGTTTTTGATCTTTGCACCCAGATTAGGATTCCGAGAATTACGAAAGCTCCGATTGAATCTACAAACAGTGCATTCGTTGGGAAATTGGCCAAGCCTACAGCTTCAAATACTTTGAAATCGAAAACTGAACCAGAACCAAGAAGCTCTCTAAAGAAGGCAACAGTAAGAATGATCCAGGCGTACCCCATACCACTTCCGAGGCCATCTAGAATTGAATCCCAAGGCTTATTCCCCATGGCAAAGGCTTCCAGGCGACCCATCACAATACAGTTTGTAATGATAAGACCGACGAAGGCCCCTAATATCTTATACATAGGGTAATAGTAGGCTTTTAACACCTCACTTACCAATGTAACCAGCGTAGCAATTACAGCCAGTTGCACAATGATTCTCACTCGGTTCGGCACCAGGTTCCGCAGCAGGGAAATAATCAAGTTTGCGAAAACGATTACGAAAATAACCGCGATTGACATGATCAATGTTGGCTCCATTTTCACAGTTACCGCCAAAGCACTGCATATACCAAGCACCTGTACCGTGATCGGGTTATCGTCATTAAGCGGGTCTGTTACAAACTTCTTCCTCCGCTTCGAAAATAACGGCTCACTGGGCTTGTCAATGACTAGCTCTTGTGGCTGTTCTAAGGTTTCAACTTCCGCACTCATATCTATGTTCTTTATTCAAAGTAATAACCATTTACGCTTTGAGAAAGTTTAAATGGCTTCTGTTGATTTAATTTTTTGTAAGTAGGCTTCGTAATTATTCAAATAATCCTTAAGCATCTTGTTTACACCTTTGGCTGTTAAGGTTGCCCCAGCCAGGCCGTCAACCTTATTCGGCTCTCCTGCAAATGCCTGAATACTGGCATCACCTCCACCTTGCTCACCTTTAACCATTTCAATAGAAACAAGGATGCCCTGTTGGTTGTAGATTCTCTTACCAACATAACGCAACTGAATTTCTTTATCAGAAATTCTTGCTCCCAAACCAGGTGTCTCTTGCTTATGGTCAAAAGCTACTCCGGTAATACTCTCTAAATCAGAACTTACTGCAACGAAGCCCCAAATATTATCCCAAAGTCCTTTACCATACATCGGCAAAATGTAGGCATCTACCTGCGATGGGTTAGTTTCATTCATAAACTTAAAAACCGGGAGCTGCCTTTCAGCAGCAGGCCTCTTAGAGTTTTTTAGGATACTTACATCTTCAGCAACTATCGGCTGCCCTTTTTCGTTTTGAGTAACCTCGTTCCCATCAGAATCAACTACCAACGACTGTATTCTGTCACGGTAGATCGCCAAGACGTCATCACCTGGTTGAAGATCCATTACCGCACTAAGAATCTGCGACTTGGTATCTAACTCTATAGATATCTTCTGCGAAGGACCCAAAACCTGGGAGGTAAGGGAAAGCAATCCCCCAACCACAATGGTCATGATCAGGGTGAAAATGATAATATATCGATTAGACTGTTGCACGTTTCAACCTCCTTTTCTTATTAGCCTTAACAATGTAAAAATCAATTAATGGAGCAAAGACGTTCATCAGCAGAATTGCCAGCATTATGCCCTCAGGATAAGCCGGGTTCAAGACTCTGATTATAACCGTTAGTACTCCAATAAGGAATCCATAAATCCATTTACCTCGTTCTGTCTGTGCGGCCGTAACCGGATCAGTTGCCATGAACACTGCTCCAAATGCCAAACCGCCGATGACTAAATGGTAGTGAGCTGGCATCAGCATGTACTCGTTTGCCCCAACAAAGTTCAACAACGTTCCCGCTATGTAGGCTCCGGCAAATACACTTACAATTATCTTCCAACTTCCTACTCCTGTCATTATTAGGATAATCCCTCCTATCAAAGCCATCAATGTCGATGTCTCTCCAATTGAACCTGGCATAAAGCCGAAGAACATATTTGAAAACTCGTAGATGCCACTAGACCAGGAAACTGACTGGAAAGAATCGACTACCGCCGTACCGGTATTGAGGGTCTCGGCCAATTCTTTTGAGGCGTCTACCACGGCCTGGTTATCCGGTGTGGGAAACTTCTCATACCGGGCAGTGGCCTCCCCAATGGCAGTTATTGACTCTGAGGCGCCTGATGATGCTTCTGCACTGAGGGCCAATGGAGTAGCTCCTGAGTAACCATCCACAGTAGGTTTGCCTCCTAAGTAGGTCCATACATCCCCTGAAATTTGGGATGGATATGCGAAATATAGAAATGCCCTGGCGGTTAATGCAACGTTCAAAATATTCATGCCTGTTCCACCAAAAGCCTCCTTGCCAATAACTACGGCAAAAATTGTTGCCAAAGCTACCTGCCACAACGGAATTGTCGGAGGCATAACCAGTGGAATCAGCATACCAGTTACCAGGTATCCTTCATTCACAGGATGGCGTGTAACGATGGTAAGCGCAAACTCCAGCCCCAAACCGACGGCATATGAGACAATCACGATTGGAAGCACCAACTTCGAACCGATCCAGATTTTATCCCAAAGTGTGGCATCGAGCCCTCCTGTGGCCTGGTAGTGTTGGTCTCCAACATTCCAAATCCCAAAAAGCAGGCAGGGCACCATAGCGATGATAACTGTCATCATCATTCGCTTCAGGTCTACAGCATCGCGAATATGGGCGCCCCTTGCACCAGTTGTATGATTCGGAGCAAAAAGGAAGGTCTCATTGGCTTCCCAGATATAATAGAATTTTTCAAACTTCCCGCCCTTCTCAAAGAGAGGTTTCTGCTTGTCTAAAAAATCTCGGATAAATTTCATTTAGGTCGGTTAGCTATGTTGCATTAGTTCCAAGCCTTCTCTCAAAATACCCTGGACATTATGCTTTGATACGTCAATAAATTCACAAAGAGCAAAGTCTTCCTCAATAACCTCATATATCCCAAGTCCCTCCATATCATCGAAGTCCTCTGCTAGAATTGCCTTTAGCAAGTAGGTCGGATAGATATCCATAGGAGTCACCTGCTCAAAGGTGCCTGTTTGCACAAATGGCCTTGGTTCTCCGCGAAGGTTGGTATCGAGCTTATGCTCTTTACCAGGCGAAAGGAATGAAAGAAGCCCAAATGCTCTATGAAAACTTAACTTATTAAAACTTGGCTTGATCCATCCAAACATCTCATAATAATCACCTTCAGGAACAACAGTTACGAGGTGATCATAAAATCCTATGTAGCCGTTGCTGGTAATCTGCTCCCCTGTCAGCACATTTCCAGAGATATATCGCACATTATCGCTATTGATATTTCCCTCCACAAACTTGGAAATACTTGCTCCTATATGTGTCTTGTAGTATTGTGGTTGCTTTACTTCAGAGCCCGCAACTGCCACCATCTTTGATGAGTCATAAATACCTTCCAGAAATAGTTTACCAATCTGGATAACACCAAATGGGTTGATGGTCCAGGCCACTTCACCTTTATTAATTGGATCAAGATGATGAATTTGCACTCCAACATTTCCGGCTGGGTGCGGCCCAGAGAATTTGTTCAGTTGTACATTTTGAGCTTGAGAAAACACCTGGGATATCTCACCATCGGCGTTAACATTGAGATGCACTGCTCCAGGTGTTAGCTTCTTCAGAATATTTATCCCTTCCTGGAAATACTGCTCCGTTCCATGAAAAAGGTAGCCATAATCAGGTGCAAGTGGATGCGAATCGAACCCCGAAATGAAAATGGCCTTAGGTTCGTCCTCGGGGTTAGCCACAACACCATAGGGTCTTTGAATAATATTGGGCCAAACCCCACTAGCAGTTAACTGGGAAACTACATGCTCCCTTGATAGGTTTGCTATTTCAGAAACAGAGTGCTTATCGAAAGTAACATGCTCCATTTCTTTGTCGGCAAGAATTCGGACCTCCAGCAGGCGTCTTTTTTCTCCCCTCACTATTTCCGCTATTTCTCCGCTTACCGGCGAAACGTACTGAACCTGATCTTGCTTTTTATCGAAAAGTATTGGAGTTCCTACCTTAACTTGATCCCCTTCAGCAACGTGAAGTTTTGGTCTTTGGATACCGAGAAAATCTGTAGGTTTTAGGGCAAATGTTTCAGGCTGATCTACCTCCCCCTTCTTCCTTTCTGCCTTACCAACAAGTTTGATATCGAATCCCTTTCTGAGCTTGATTATTTCGGACATATGTAGGAAAAAATGTCTTTTATTGAGCGTTGAGTTGAGGCAAAATTAAGAAAATTTTACACAATAAAAATTTAAAAGAAGGGCCTAAATATCACTAAAATTCTCGTCCTCGCCGGCAACTAATTGGCCTCTTGATTTTGCTCCATTATTTTATCATTTGCCAGGGTCAAAACCTTGTCTAGCTGCTCCTCAAAAGTAAGTTCAGAAGTATCCAACTCAATGGCATCTTCGGCCTTACGCAAGGGGCTCTCTTTGCGGTTGGTATCTTTCTTATCCCTGGTTTGAAGATTTTTCTGTATTTCAGCTAAGTCGATAATTTGGCCCTGGTCCAGTAATTCCTGCTGGCGTCTGGCAGCTCTGACTTTAAGGTCTGCAGACATAAAAATTTTCAGGTCGGCTTTTGGAAAAACTACCGTGCCAATATCACGGCCGTCCATCACCACACCCTTCTCTTCACCAAGCTTGCGCTGTTGTGCTACCATAGCGCGGCGTACTGCAGCTATTGCACTAACCTCACTTACATATTTGGAAATCTCCATGGAACGAATATCATCTTCAACATTCAAACCATTAAGGTAGGTCTCGCAACGGTTGGTTTGGGCATCGATTTGAAATGAGATGGCGATTGATGACAGCGCTTTTTCAATTTCGCCATGATCGGAGATGCTAACGTGGTTCCTTAGAAAATATAAAGTCACCGCTCTATACATCGCACCTGAATCAAGGTATTTATAGTTCAGTGCTTTACTAAGGGCTTTTGCAGTAGTACTTTTACCACAACCAGAATACCCGTCTATTGCCACAATTATTCGCTTCATTCAGAAATTAAAATCTACCAACAAATGTAACAATTAATGTAGCTAATCACTTTATTGCAAAATTGTAAGATGGAGTTATGAGTTCTTTTGAAATAGAAGGCCAGATTATTGACATTGAAAATGAGGACATATTTGCAGGTCGTGTATCTGTTGTGGATAACAAGATAGCAAGTCTGGATAGAGATTCAGGGGTGTCTTCTACAAACTACATCATGCCAGGGTTCATCGATGCCCATGTTCATATTGAGAGTTCGATGTTAGTTCCTTCTGAATTTGCCCGTCTGGCTGTAGTGCATGGTACAGTTGCGACGGTTTCAGATCCTCATGAAATCGGCAATGTTCTGGGAGTATCGGGGGTGAAATATATGCTTGATAATGGTGAACAAGTAAACTTCAAATTTTTCTTTGGAGCTCCTTCTTGTGTACCAGCAACGCCTTTTGAAACTGCTGGTGCTTCCATCGGCGTGGACGACATCAAGGAATTATTTGAAGACTCCCGAATTAAGTATCTGGCTGAAATGATGAACTGGCCAGGGGTGCTCCAGGGCGATGAAGCAGTTGCAGCAAAGATTGCAGTTGCTAAATCTCATAATCTGCCGATTGATGGGCATGCTCCTGGTCTGAGGGGTGAAGATGCCAGGCAGTATGCAGCGGCGGGTATCAGCACTGATCATGAATGTTTTACTCGGGAGGAAGCAGAAGACAAATTGGCTTGCGGGATGAAAATCGTTATTAGAGAAGGAAGCGCAGCCAAGAACTTCGAAGCCTTGGCCGATCTATTGCATGATCATTCTGATAATATCATGTTCTGTTCCGATGATAAACATCCTGACAATTTAGTAGAAGGCCACATTAACCTGCTTGCAAAACGGGCTCTTACCAGAGGCATAGACATATTCAAAGTGCTAAGAGCCAGTTGTAAAAATCCGGTCGATCATTATAATCTTCCTGTGGGCCAGCTCAGAGCCGGTGATCCAGCTGATTTTATTGTTGTAGATAACCTTGATAACCTAAATGTATTGCAGACTTACATTAATGGCGAGATGGTTGCCAGAGAAGGGGTGACCAATATAAAATCACAGCCCCTTCAGGTGATTAACAACTTTAATATTGGGAGAAAACACGCTGAGGACTTTGCAATGGAAATTGAGGGTAACTCAATTAAAGTTATGGAAGCATTGGACGGACAACTGATTACTAACAGCCTTGAGTACGATTCCGAACTAATCAGGAACGAGAATCAGACGAATGTTGCCGAAGACATTCTCAAACTTTCCGTTGTCAACCGTTACGAAGAAGAGAGGCCGGCATTGGGGTACATTAAAAATTTCGGAATTAAAACTGGTGCTATTGCCTCAACTGTTGGTCACGACTCACACAACATAATTGCGGTCGGTGTAGATAATCAATCTATCTGCGAAGCCGTTAACTTGCTGGTTGATTGCCAGGGGGGTGTATCGGCATATACTCACTCAGGGCAAATGGTGCTGCCTCTACCCATTGCCGGACTCATGTCAGATCAGGATGGCTACCTGGTAGCTGAAAAATATTCTGAAATAGACCAGATGGCAAAAGCAATGGGTTCTACGCTGGCATCTCCATTCATGACCTTGTCTTTCATGGCGCTTTTGGTAATACCAGCCTTGAAATTAAGTGACAAGGGATTATTTGACGGCGAAAACTTCCAATTCACATCTGCCAATTATTGAGACATTGCCTTCATTTGGAAGCCAATTTTTTGCCCTCTACCCAATTCCTGATTCTGATTGATTTTCTGTACTAACCTAATTCTTTGTATATCAGGATATGCTGGAGCCACTAAATCGTTTTGAATAGCAGCTACCATGGCATTCTCAATAAACAGCCTCATCATTGGCGATGAAATACTATTCGCAGCGATATCTGGAAAAAGAAAGTTTAGTGGCTTGGTTCCTTCAATAAAGAAATTGTTTTCATGATTGATAAGTACCCTGGCAATTAAATATCCCGGATCGTCCAGGCGATGATATTTCACAGAATCTGCCAAGAAATTATATACCATGATGTGGCCAAAATACTTTCGGTTGTCATCCGCTTCGATGTATTTTCCCTTCATCAATTCATGCTGTGCATCTAACGTGATAATGTTCGTCTGCATCAGAAAAATCAAGATGTCACCAGAGAACTTCACATGAAATTCAAAATCTCCCTCATCAATGTATTCTACAACTATCGACTTGTCAACAGGTGAAATGAGTCCATTGAGTTCATCTACCAACTGCTTCGCTTCGGCCCTTATAATAGCAAATGACTCAACAACGTTTCTATAAGTTTTTTGCTTCACACCAGCCTTAGATTTTAGTAGTTCGTATAGGTCATTTATAGCATCGTTATCCATTGCTGTTACGTTTAATTTATCATTAGTAATTTAAGCTTATAAACAAACTATAATATGGGAAGAAAACCAGAAGGAAAAGCGGAAAAGCTATTTAAGAATTTAGGTAAGAAGGTTGATGAGATGTTGGGAGACCTGAATATAAGTTCGGATAAAGTGAAAGAAGAAATGAAAGGCCGGTTTGAAGAGTTGAAGAGAAATAGAGATCAACTGAATAAGGAATTCTCTGAATTCGCAGAAAACAACAAAGACCAATGGAAGAAGGTGGAGGATGGTCTTGATAAGGTTGCTGATGAGCTTTCAAAGGCCGGCGAAAGTTTTAAAAATGCCGTAAACAACGCATTTGACAAAACAAAAAAATAGGGAAGAGTCCCCTCTTCCCTATACCCATTAGTCAATCTATCAATATTAAATTTCTAGTTCTTCCAGTTCGTCGAAAAATTCCTCCAATTCCGCCACAACTGTTTCAAGGGCATCTTCTAGTCTCTCTTGCGAGCCATCACTGTACTGAACGTATGGTACGTAATCTTCTTCACCCGTCTGCTCATCAATTACTTCCTCAATAAGCACAATGTCTCCGATTTTGCGACCATTAGATGTAAGTATCAAGTTGATGAACTCATTAGGGTCGGCATCTTCATTTGCATCCAGTGCTTCTTCCATTCCGGCCACATCTATACTGCCTTCCAGCGCTATGTTCAAATAAGATACCGCTCCGGATAATGTTGTCACTTCCTCTTTAAGTGCCGTTTGGAAATTTACTGTAACGTCGATGGCAACTATTCTTGTATCCTCCCGATCTATAGAGGCAGATAGCGTGGAGACGGTGTTTTGCGTGTCGTCGAAATTGATGGTGAAAGTGTATGGTTTGATAAACAGCGATGCATCACCAGCTACCGGATCTCCGCCCTCATTGTATTCCAGTTCAATACTAAGATCAATCAGTAACTCATCGTTAACACTCAAATCAGCCTTCAGTAGTGTAGGAGTAAAATATTCGTCCACAAAGCCGTCGTCTTCTTCAACAATTAGTATTTCTTCGTAATCCGTTATTCTTAGTTCCGCGTTGTTGGTTTCTGAACCTTCCGTCGGAAACCGTATAATGATCATTTCTACAACATCAGGAAGCTTCTCAAATTCGTCTACAGTTGGGTCATAGACATATATGCCCCAATTATCTTCAAAGTGAAAGCCATCATGCTCATCTAGCTTAAGCGCCGTAACACTTTTATTAGGAATAAAAATAGACTTTAGTCTTTTGGCGGCAGATTTAAATACCCTCTTTGACCTGGAAACATCGGTGTACATTCTACCACCAAAGGGGTCTACGTCATTGGTAATGTCAAATAGGTTCAGCAGGGCCTCATATCCTTGTGATGAGGTCATCTGCATGATATCTCCGGACATGCTATTATTTAGCGTGGAGATTTCCAACTTTGCTTCAGCTGGCGTTAGTACTTCTGGTGTGTCATCTTCACAAGACGCTGCCAAAATTGATAAAAGCAGCATTGTCACTACGTTCTTCTTAATCATATTGATCTTGGGGTTTATATTCTTTAAATAGTCAGATTTCCGGGAGAAATCTTAAAAGTGGTTCAAGCATTAATTAATAAAACTTATGGCAAAGTAACCGGCGGCAATAGAATTATTAACTTTCCAATATTACATGTTACTGCAAAAATAAGGGGTTTTGGGCGTCCTGTAGCGATCAATTGTGACCTCTGGCGGACAAAACATTTTTATTAATTTTTGCGTTATATTAGCAATAGATTGATTTTCAAGCCTTTGTGTTTTGGCACAGGCATTGTAATTGAGTTGAATGAAGTTTGGCCTAAAACGAAATTAAATGAAGACGGTAAAGACCACATTTAAGTTAACTTATTCTGAAGATCAGTATAACAAAGCTGCTGAGTATGTCGAAGACATGAAAAAGCACCGGAATCGAGTTTACTGGATTGGCAAGGAAGACAAAAGCGATGAAGAGCTGATTATATCCGTCATTGCCCATAGAATCCTCTCAGGATTCTACAATAATTATAACCCTGCTTATGCTACTGGTCAGATTCTAAGTATGGAAAACACCAGGAACGGCAACGGAGATAATTAAATTCTGTTCAGAACTTTCTTGATTAAGGAATCTACAATTTGAGTTGGATTTTTCGCGAATCCATCTTTTATCCTATTGGCTAGGATCGCGTTTACACTTAATACTTCATGGCCTAGCATTCGACCGAAGGCATAATACGCTGCCGTTTCCATTTCAAAATTTGTAAGCCAGAATTCTTTATTGTGGTAATAGTTTAATTCTTCCAGCAGTTTAGGGATTTTAAGGTCCAATCTCACTCGCCTGCCTTGTGGTGCGTAGAATCCAGGACAAGTTACAGTATTGCCTTCCACCATATCATACGCTATTTGCTCTTTCAACTCGTGGGACCCATTGACAACATATGGAGGATATGGTAACCTTAGTTTCTTCTGCAACTGGTCCGCGATCCCTTTCTCGAATTTATTCTGCGGTAACTTATAGAAGCACATTAGCGAATCTATTCCTACGGCGTAGTCGGAAGCGAGGTGAGTTCCGAGCACAATATCTTCTTGTAATGAACCGGAGGTTCCTACCCTAACAATCCGCAAAGATTTCTTTTCACTTTTTTCCTTCCGGGTTTTGAGGTCTATGTTTACCAAAGCATCAAGTTCAGTAAAAAAGATCTCTATGTTATCAGTACCCATTCCCGTACTAATTACCGTAACCTTCTTGCCCTTATAGGTTCCGGTATGGGTAATAAATTCGCGCCGATTCATCTCAAATTTGATGTCGTCAAAGTACTTACTAACTGCAAATACTCTTGAAGGATCGCCGACGGTAATTATGTTCTCTGAGATGTGTCGGGGCTTGAGATTAAGATGGTAAACACTACCATCTTTATTTAAGATAAGATCCGTTTGTCCAATTGGTGGCATCTTGGTGAAAAATCAGGCAAGGAAGGTAGATGTTTGGTTGCTGTAATACCAGTTATTTTTGGCCAAATTGCTACATGCTCATTGGCTCAGCGGGGTTGCCAAAAACTGTCTCTCCCGCTTCAACATCCCTAACAACAACGGAGCCGGCCCCAACCTGTGCTTTTGCTCCAATATTAACACCGGCCACTACCGTAGCTCCAGACCCCACGAAAGCGGCCTCTCCAATTTTTACGCCCGACCCAATTAGTGAACCGGCCCCAATTTGCACAAAATCTTCTAGGGAGCAGCCGTGCTCCAGAATGGCACCACTGTTAACTATGCAATGGTTTGGGATTTTGCAATCACCACCAACAATTACCCCCGCATTGATAAAGTTGCCATAGCCAAGATGAACAGAGTCTGGAACCAGGGCCGCACTGTGAATAGCATTCATCGGCATCACTTTACGGCGGTCTTTGAGCATAGCTATTAGGGATTGCCTAAGAGCATTATCATCAGCTGCTACAAATGCCCCGGTTTTTTTACCTATAAGTTTTAGAAACCCGTCGTCATCCGGTGCCCCAAGAATTGAGACATCATTAATTGCAGTCCCATGCAGTTCGGAATCATCATCTAAGAATCCATAAACTTCAATACCTGCGCTGATAAAAATTTCAAGTGCTGCTCTGCCAATGCCGTTGGCTCCAAATATTATAACGGGTTGCTTCATGGTGTGAATATCTGCGCAAATATACTAAGCCAACCATTTGAATTTACCACTGGAGCTTATTCCTGATAAGAGTAAGAGAACAAAGAATGGCAAAAATCCCACCCGATACCTGGCCAGAGTGCCAAAATTGGGGGCCGAAAGAGCCAGGAAGGTTGCCATGGCAAATACATAGAATGCCAGTGAATATACCAGTAATAATGAATTCCTTACCCTCCAGGATTTCCAGTAGAAAAGACATAAAATAGTTAAAGAAAGAAGAAGCACGTTTTCCAGTGCCGCAGAAAGTTTCATCATGCCATTTGCCTCCCAAGGTAAAGGGCGGTATAAAGAAGAAATAAGTGCTAGTGGTGCATTTGCAAGCACGCGACCAATCTCAGGGCTTAGATCATTATAATGTATGATATCTTCCGGATCAGATTTAGCAACGAACTGGTCATGGTGACTTGAGACGACCTCAGCTATTCTTGAAATATAGAAGTTCGGATGTACAAAGCTTGCTGAAAGCGTGATGGTTCCCAAGACTAAAACCCACAGGGCCGTTTTCAATAAATCGTTGTTACGGAGCTGCAATTTTGATGAAAGTGTTTGCACAAATAGGTTAGAAGCCAGCGGAGGAATTAAGAAAATGAAGTAGTAGTATTTAAGACCATATGCAAGCGCAAGCGAAAGTAGCAAAATAGCAACCGGTAGCAGCGAATAATTCCTCTCTTTAAACAACTCAAGATAGTACCCCAAAGCCAAACAGATAGCTCCGGTTGCAAGGCTTTCTTTGATAACACCGGAAGACCAAAACACCACAGAAGGGAAAAGTAGAAAGGCAATAAAGGAGGCTTTTCCCAAACCAGGAAAGTACCTGGCGATGGCATTGGATAGATGCCAAAAGCCGATAAAACTAAAGAAGGAGAAATACAGAGATGATATCCAGTAGTTACTTCCACTTAGTATATATGCCAAACTAAGTAGCTTAGACAAAAGCAATGATCGAGGCTGGTGCAGAAATTGGGCAATATCAATATGGGGCTCCGAGATGCTGCTGGTAAATAGCAGCTGTACGTAACTGTATGGCTTCGTAAGAGCCAAGTCGGCCATAGCGATTGCGGCCGAATCAAATGCCAATGTATCTCCAAGTCGGAAATAAAAGTGGTATAACACACCTAGAGCCAACCCGGATACCAGCTTCAATACCAGTGAAAAAAAATAAAAGCGGACCAATGGTGCCGACTGCTGCTTCTTCCAATGCAAGAACAAGAGCCATGCGAAAAAAGTAAAGCCCACCAGTCCAAGCAGTATTTTCATTCTAGGGTTTCCGTTTCATCACGGCAGCGCCGATTTTGCATGATAAGCATTTTTTTTGAAGGCAAAAATTGTTGTATTGCTCTATCAAAGCCTGGGATTCAAGGGCGTTGGTGGCTTTAATGCCATAGTCCTGCCACCGCCTTGTAACTTTATTTTTTTCCGGCCTTACCTGCTGAAGCAAATTTAGCGACTGCAGCTTATAATGCGGCAGATCATTAAGTTCTCCATACGCAAACTGAATTGGGCTGAATGTATTAATCACCAAATTTTCCTTGCTGCTTTTACCCATCAGCGGAACTCTCCTCTTTTCACTTTGCCCAAATCGGTAATGCTCTTTCCAAAAGGAAGATTGGCTCACATTGCTTGAAAGGATATCTTCAACATTGTCGGTGTTAAGTATGGTTGAAAGTAAATCGCTATTCGAGTTTATGAAGGAAGCAAACTGAGCAATTCTTACTGTTGGAAAGTTTGCTGGTCTCATACGAAGGAACTTCCACTCGTGGCCTTCCATTATAGCTGATTGAAGCCCGTACTTTTTATTGAGGAAGGCAAACTCACTTTTTAATTGCTTAAAATAGCTTTGTTTCTGATTTGCCCTTAAATAGCCCGCCATGCCGAACAGTAAAGCCTCCTGTTGCAAGGAGCTATCCGCGTGCTTATTGAGCAATTTTAATGGAAGCGCCTGACTAAGCCGTTGAAAGGGCTGGGCATTTACCTTAAACCCGAAATTAGATGCGAGATGTTGGTAGCAGGCTTCATTCCAGTCATTTCCGTTTTGCTGCAATAACTGCAGGAATTGATAAGATTTTGTGGCAAGTCGTTGGCTTACCGAAGCATCCATCATTTCTAAGCGAGTTATTGGCGGAATCTGTGTGAGATAGTTGGCACAAGGAATGTCGGCTATACTCGTTGACAGTGACTCATAACGGGCAAGCAAACTACTTTCAATCTTGCCTGCCAACTCTAAAGTTGGAATCTGTGAGCCATCTTGCCGGTGTACTGGTTCATTATCCTCCCACACTACATGAAGGATTACACTGTTGTAAGCCGCATCGGATTGATGACCATGGTCATTCCATTCACTGGAGTTAACGTGCATCTCAACATTGCCAACCCAACCCAGACCATCGATTTCTAGCTCAACATTTACGAAATCAGGGCCGCTATCGTGGTTGTGGTTACCGGGCTGCTTTATAACAATGGACTTCCCGCTGGTGGTTACCAGGTTTGGTGAGTTAATGTATCGTAGTTTCCAGACAAAGTGTAAGAACTCTTCTTTCATATTTCAGGTGAAATATGAAATATAATTATTTAAATAATAAATATTACTATTATTATTTACAGT
>JANQPQ010000030.1 GCA_028285445.1 Cyclobacteriaceae bacterium
CATTTCTTTTGCTTGACCAAAAGAAACGAACCAAAGAAAAGTCAAGGCCCCGCCGGAACTCGTCCGCTACCGCGGCCTCAAACAGCCGCCGTGGCCAAATGATCTCATTCGAAGCATCTAAGCGCTTAATGAATTCAGTGCTCATACAAGCGGCATTGTTTTCGGCTTTGGGTCAGTGGGGGGTCGCGGGGCTGGAAAACCCGCCGCTTTTATGAGTACGGGGCCTAGTCCCGAGTACTCGGAAGAGCGAAAATGCTATGACAGCTGATTGTGACTAATGACTGTTATGGAAGCATAAACTATTGGCGTGGGTTATTTGCGTGCACCTTGTTTGCTCTTCTTGAAGTACTTTCTGCGATTCACATACCATTTCCTCCGCTCCTTGCTAGTAAGCCAAGTAGAATATTTAGTTGTAAAATCAGCAATCCCTTGTTGTTGAATTCTATTCAAGTAGTACTCAATGAAATTGGGACTGGCATCGCAATAACTAAGGGTGCAGTTTTGTAATCCAGTGAGTTGAAAATACGGCATGAACTCAATTCTATCCGCAATAATAATCGCAATCTCACCCCGAGTCAGATTTCTTGATACGCAGCTAGAGTAGACCTGAGTTATGGTTGAATCCCCAAAGTGATCCATCAAATAAGGAAGCTGACTTTTCCCGAGATCAATTATCTGGATTGCGGAGGTATTATTAGCAATGTTCTGAGAACTATCTACCGTTACCACATCGTCCAACATCAAATCAATGTGTAATTGCGACTGCCCAAATAAAGGCCATCGGATGAGGGTTAATATCAATAGCAGCAACTGAATCTTCATAGATATTCTAAATCTCCCAAGAATCGCACCAACAACGCAAATGCGGTAATGAGTAATAAAGGAAACTCAAGTTGGTATTTCTACTTATTATAATTCGGGATATTCAAGCCCAGGATGATATCCCTTTGACAGAAGATCATGCCGTTCTTTTCCGTGAGCTTAATAATACCTGAGCCACCGCGGTTTCTCTTACGATTGCGCATGGCTTGTGTGAGTAACGGGTCTTCGTCGAACTCAATGCTTTGGATGTAGTACTCGTTTTTGTCTGGTTCCTTCACCGTTATGTGTACATGAGCGGGCTCGGTCCGTGAGGGGTAGGAAGCGGGTTTAGTGGTGTAGAACTTGTAGCTGCCATCGCTGCCAGTCTTCACCCAACCTCTGATGTAGCCATGGCGGCGGTCCCAGCCTTTCTCATTTCCTTTGGTTGGGTAGACACCCTTCTGGTTGGTGTGATAGACATAGAGAATGACATCCGATGCCGGTGTTTTGCCATCTTCCTGATAAACTTTTCCGCTAATTAACATCTTCGGTGCTCCACTGTCGAACTCCGGCAATGTATCTATCGGGTTTAGTAATTTATCTCCGTATTCAAAAATAGCCTCGCACCCCTCACATCTACCCCCAACCAAAGTAGATTGAGCATTAAGTGAAAGAGGTACAAGGCCGATAACAAAGAAAATGTACTTTCTCATGGCTTAACAACCATTATTATTAACGATATGAAGATACGAAGGCTGGGGTTATTTGTCGTAGAGCTGGTTGTAGAGGTTAAAATGCGGGTTTGAGGGGTCGGGAAGATAGGATCTGCAACGGTGCAACGGCATTACATAGTAGTCTTTGATCCTCACTAGATTAATCGCATTTTCGCTCTCCCGAGTACTCGGGACTAGGCCCCGTCCTCATAAACGCGGCGGGTTTTCCAGCCCCACAACCCCCCACTGACCCAAAGCCGAAAACAATGCCGCTTGTTATGAGCACTGAATTCATTTAAGCACTTAGATGCCTCGAATGAGACGATTTGGCCACGGCGGCTGTTTGAGGCCGCGTTAGCGGACGAGTTCCGGCGGGGCCTTGACTTTTCTTTGGTTCGTTTCTTTTGGTCAAAAGAAATCGAGCCTTCGAGATTCACGAGCGCGAATTGAATCAATTATCAGGGCGAGTAAATGAATGAACAAAGGTGGTTTCATGAGCTAAGGAGAACTGTTGGGTGCTGGAAAGTAAATCAAACAAGATCCTGAGCCAAGCTCAGGATGACCTTCACTCTTAACACCTTCATCCACCATACCTACTACCCACAAGGGGAAATAATACTACCCCTCCTATTCAACTATAATCACCGATTTAGTTTCGATGGATGATGCTTGAAAATATCCCACCGCTCCATTACTGAGGTTGGTGCGGGGGTTAGCTGGGGGCGGGCTAAACATACCACCATCATTTTGTACCAGCGTGGCCAGATCCCAGTAGTACCAGAAGCCATCACGTGACAAGCTGTACATGTCTACCCGAGCGGTATCGCCAAGTTTGTAATTTACTGGGGATTCCAGGCCTTCAATGGCTTCGGCCAAGGCCTCGTCATCAGCTACGTAAACTTCGAAATTATCTTCATTCTGCAGCTGGCCATTGCGATAAAATTCAAATAGATAGTTATCCTGCCGTCCTTGTGGCTCCTTCATAAAGAGCAACGTTTCATATACAAATCCATCTTCCTCATCTTCGCCATCAACCTGCTCATCATAACGCTGGCCCAGACTATCGATTTTAGTTAAGGGCGTGAGTAAATCACTAGCGCTGTACATCACACCATCAACTTGAGCACTTAGTGAGTAGGTACGGCCGACAATGCCGGCAAATGCCTGATCAGACAGGTAATATCCAACACTGTCAGGATCTCCACCCGGATTATGTACGAAATCCCAGGTACCGCCTTGATCATCAGATACACTAACTATGGCATTGTCAACGGTTGGGGTTGACCCAATCGTATTGAATCCAGTGGATCTGGAAATTCTTACAAAGTGGTTTTTTGATTCGTTGGTAATCAAGCCCTCTATCACCATTACGGGGTCGGTAATATCCGGGTCTAGATTTATAGTCTCTGTGCAGCTGAAAGCAGTAACTGCGAGTAGTATTATTGCTAGTTTCTTCATTGTCGAGTTCATCCTAAAATCTGAAATTGTATGTAACTGAAGGTAGTATAGGGAAGAGGTATACCATCTTTGCCGTCTTCTCTCCGGGCTGGTCTCCTTCCTCAGTAAATAATGTGAATGGGTTCTTGCGATTGTACACATTGTAAATCGAGAATACCCAACTTGTTTTCCACTTACGGCCTTCGTTTTTAAGTGGGGTTAATGTTGCTGATAGATCTAGTCTATGAAAATCCGGCAGGCGATATCCGTTTCGCTCCGTAATGAAATCGACATTATAGTTCTGATACTCATAGCGCCCGGAGGGGATAGTAGTAGGCCTGCCAGTATTATAAACGAAGTTCATACCGAAGTCCCACCGCTTGCTATGATTATAAGTACCTACCAAACTGATATTGTGCCTGCGATCGTAGTTGGCGTCAAAAGGCTGACCGAGGTTCACGCCAGGCACAGTTCTTTCTGCTTTTGCCAAGGTATATGCCGCAAAGCCGGTTACTTTCCCCTCGTTCTTTTTCAGGAATAACTCCAAGCCATAAGCCTCGGAAGAGCCTTGTCTGAATTCCGTGGCCAAATGTTCATTAAAGAAGATATCGGCATTGTCAGCAAAATCTGTGACATTGTCCATGTCTTTATAGTAAGCCTCAACCGAGAATTCATAGGCATTATCTTTGAAATTCCTAAAGTATCCGATGGCCACCTGGTCGGCCAACTGCGAATCTAAATAAGGCGAGCTTGGTTGCCAGGTATTAAAGGGCAAGGGGACCGTTCCACTGGAAACCAGGTGAACATTCTGCGCCATGCGGTTATAAGATACCTTGATAGAACTGGTCGGTGTTAATGTATACTTGGCACCGAAGCGCGGCTCAGGGTTTACAAAAGTTTTAATTGTTTCGAATGAATTATATGCGGTGCTTCCAATCACATTGGTGTTGGTATTATCCTGCTGATCTTCGTAAGTGAAGATGGTGGATTTACCGATGTTCTGGAATACTGACAGTCGTACTCCGTACTCTAAAGTGAGGCGATCTGAGACTGTTTGCTTGTTACTTAGGTAGAAGGCGTGATCTAGAGCGAATAGTCGCTGCAAATCGGTAGTGACAAATATTGACCCCTCAACGGTTGGTTCAATCTTACCTGGAGAGAATTTCTGCCAGGAAACATGGTAGCCAAAATTGACCTCATTTTTCGGCGTTAGGAAATAAGTAAGATCTTCTTTAAATGACAGTTGCTGAATTCTTGCTGTCCAGTCAAAGCCCTGGACGGGATCGATAAACTCCAGTCCAAAATCAAACTGGCTGGCAATGAAAGTGGTGTTACTAAACAACCTCTCATTGAAAAGGTGGTTCCATCGGAAAGTGGTGGTTTTATTGCCCCAGTCGAATCCGAAGTCATCTCCAGACCGGAAAGCGTCTCTTCCCAGATATGCGGCAAGGAAGAAGCGATTATTGTTTTGGTGCTTCCAGTTGACTTTGGCGTTTACATCGTAGAAAAAGGCACGGTTGTCTTCGCCCGCGGCAGCTAGGAAAAGGTCGACATAAGAGCGCCTTGCTGAAAGAAGAAATGAACTTTTCTCCTTCTGAATTGGTCCTTCCAACTGAAACCTACTAGCCAGCCAACCAATTCCGCCACTACCCTGTAGTCGTTTGTTATTACCATCTTTTGTCCTGACATCCAGGATTGAAGACAATCTACCGCCATACCGAGCTGGAATACCGCCCTTATACAATTCAGAGTCTTTGATGGCATCAGCATTAAAAACCGAAAACAAGCCGAATAAGTGTGACGGATCGTAGATGGGAGCTTCATCGATGAGAATTAGATTCTGATCGGCACTACCACCTCTTACAAAATATGCGGAAGTTCCCTCCCCAGCCGTCACCACTCCTGGCAACATTTGTACAGTTTTGAGCAGATCACTCTCACCAAGCAACGCCGGTAATTTCTTTACCTGCGAGATATCCACCTCATTGCGACTCATAGACACGTCTGATACGTTCTTGTCAGGAGCTTCATCAGATACCACTACTTCCTGCAGTTGAATAGAGGCCGGTGTCAATTCGATATTTCGTTCAATGTTTTGATCCAATTCCACCTCGTAAACCACATTGTTGTATCCCACATAGCTGTAGATCACAGTGTATTTCCCGGCAGGAAGTGTAATGGAGTAGAAGCCGTAAACGTTGGTGATAACTCCGTTATTGATTTCCTTGACAAGGACGGTTACCCCTATCAGCTCTTCACCGTTATCAAAGTCCTTAACATAGCCGTTGAGAGTGAACTTCTCCTGCGAATAGGCAAGGCTGGTGGAAATTAGAATTAGAAAGATTAGTAATAAGTTTTTCATTTTTGACCTGTCGTGCGATTTCGTGAACACCCCAAAGACACCTAATAAACGGAGAGGGTTAACGATTGTGATAAAAAAATTTTTAAATGGTATTTTTGGCCCTTAAGCTGCTACTACGACTACATAACTTCCGAAATGGTTGTACTGGATTCCACCTATAAGGCCCCAAAATTATTTATTAATGGACACCTGGAAACAATTTTACCCGCATTGTTTCGCAAGATTTCTGGGGTTAATTACGAACGAGAGAGGATAACCACCCCAGACGATGATTTTCTCGATTTAGACTGGTCTCGGGTTGGGTCTGATCATTTGGTAATAGTATCTCACGGACTGGAAGGTAATTCTACCCGTGCCTATATGAAGGGTATGGTTAAGCTTTTCAACGAAAATGGCATTGATGCCCTGGCCTGGAACTTTCGTGGCTGCAGCGAGGAAATGAATCGGCAGTTGAGGTTTTACCACAGCGGAGCCACCGAAGACCTGAGGCATCTGATTGAAACTGTGGCAGCAAATAATAGCTACCAGACGATTAACCTGGTGGGTTTTAGCCTGGGTGGAAATCTTACGCTGAAGTTTCTTGGTGAAGAAAAAACTAATTTGAACTCCGCCGTCCGCTCAGCGGCTGTCTTTTCTGTACCCATTGATTTGGCTGCTAGCTGCAAGGTAATCTCCGAACCACAGAACTTCCTGTACTCCAATCGTTTCCTCCGCAACCTTAAACGTAAGATTCGAACCAAGTCCAAACAAATGCCTGGCTTAAACACAAATGGGCTCGGTAAAATCTCTAACTTAAAGGACTTTGACGATCGGTATACCGCCCCCCTTCACGGCTTTAAAGATGCAGAGCAATATTACGACGCCTGTAGTGCCAAGCATTTCATAGGTGACATTGTTATTCCTACACTACTGGTGAATGCGCGCAACGATCCGTTTCTTTCAGCCTCGTGCTACCCGGAGGGAAATACGGTGGAGAATTCGAACTTCTACGCCGAATATCCCGAAACCGGTGGACATGTAGGATTTCCCCGCAAGGTGGGAAGATTATACTGGGCTGAACACCGGGCACTGGAGTTTGTGAAGAAATATGCTGAAGTTAGTCCCCCGGCAATTAATCGCAATTCACCTTAATACCTTGATTATTGGCCTAATCGGTTAAATTTGCAGCATGGTTGAACGGTATACGCTAACCTCTAACGCTGATGAACTCTCATCGAGGTTCAATGCTGAACTTTCACCATCCTACGAACCTCTTTATAATATTGCTCCCACTTCCCTGGTACCGGTAATCACCAACACTACGCAGGAGGGCTTTTCATTTTTTTACTGGGGACTAATGCCAGATTGGTCTAAGAACAAATCAATTAGTGGTAAGTTAATAAATGCTGAAGCTGAGTTATTATTAGACAAGAGTTCTTATCGGCGCGCCTTGAAGCAGCGGCGATGTATTATTCCAGCGGACGGGTTCTACCTCTGGAAGCAAGTGAGCAAAAAAAGCAAGATTCCATCAAGAGTATTCTTTGATGACAACAAGATTTTTGGGATAGCTGCAATCTGGGATGAGTTTGAAGATGAGCAAGGCAACGACGTGCATACATTCACTATTATCACAACCGAAGCCAATGAAATAGTCTCTGATCTTGGCCCACGGATGCCCGCTATTCTCTCACCGGAAAATGAAAGCCTTTGGTTGAATAACGAGCTGCCCGATGAACAATGGGTAGGTTTGCTACAACCTCATAGCGGCGAAGGTATGGGATCTCATACCGTCTCACCAAAGCTTAATCAGATTACATACAATGGTGCCGACCTGATTAATCCAGCTCCCCCTGCCGATCAATTTGGCAATTATTCCTTATTCGACGACTAATCTCTCCGAGTTAACATTTACTTAATTTGTAAACTAGCATTTATATATTAGTAGTATGAGAAAGGCGAAAGTAGCAGGTGTTGGTCACTACGTGCCGGAAAACGTAGTTACTAACGACGATCTAGCTAAGACCATAGATACTTCAGATGAATGGATAACCGAGCGTACCGGCATTAAGGAACGCCGATATTTTAATCCTGATAAAGATACCGTAGCCAATATGTCGGCGCGTGCTTCTGAAATGGCACTTGACCGTGCTGGCCTTTCCGCGCAAGATATCGATTTCATAGTCTTCGCTACAATTACGCCTGATTACTTCTTTCCGGGATCGGGAGTATTGCTTCAAAGGGAACTGGGTTTGGAAAGTATTGGCGCCCTTGATCTTCGCAATGCCTGTTCGGGATTTATTTACGCACTTTCGGTAGCCGATCAGTTTATTAAAACTGGCATGTACAGTAATATTCTTGTGGTGGGCGCCGAGATCCAATCTTCGGCTCTAGATATGACTACCGCTGGCCGAAATACCAATGTAATCTTCGCGGATGGAGCTGGTGCTGCAGTCCTTGTTCCTTCAGAGAATAACAGTGAAGTACTTTCTACGCACTTACATTCAGATGGTCGCTTTGCAGAGGAGCTTTATGTAAAAGATCCAGGCAGCAGTCGCCAGGTTAGACTTAGCCATGACCTTATTGAAGGCAACTCATTTAATGTCCATATGAACGGCAATGGAGTTTTTAAGCATGCCGTTACCCGTTTTGAGGAGGTAATTAATGAAGCATTGGCTACCAATGGGATGACAACCGAACAGATTGATTTGCTTATCCCTCACCAGGCTAATCTGCGCATCAGCCAGTTCATTCAGAAAAAGCTCGGCCTTTCCGATGACCAGGTTTTTAACAATATTATGCGGTTTGGAAATACCACTGCAGCGTCTATTCCCATCGCCATGAGTGAGGCTTGGGCTGAGGGTAAGATAAAGGAAGATCAATTGCTTTGTTTGGCAGCATTCG
The DNA here is from genome assembly GCA_028285445.1 of Cyclobacteriaceae bacterium. GTDB lineage: Bacteria > Bacteroidota > Bacteroidia > Cytophagales > Cyclobacteriaceae > JANQPQ01. Next base: position 8,194 of record JANQPQ010000030.1, read on the forward strand.
GTAGTGGATTTACCTGGGCTTCAGCCCTTATTCGGTGGTAGTTAAGCAGACCTGCGTGATGGCCTTCTTAGATCAGCTATCTTATCTTCTATCCATTTTTCAAAGTTGAAATAGTCCAAGGTAAAGGCTCGATCTCGCTCTGAAATGCCTTCAAAAATTTGTGACCTCAATTTCTCAAAGATTTGAAGATGCTTATCAGGAGCTGCTACGCTAATCTTTGAAAAAAACTTTAGCAACCGTTTTTCGAAGTCCATTAAATTCCCCTTCTTTTTGAGGAATCTTCTACAAGACTCCACCGCATACTTCAATACAAAAATATTCTTCAGTTCAAAGTGAATAATTAGATTAAGGAAACGAGTGTAGCTTTGGATGTCTTCCCTTACAGTGCCATAGTTCTTATTTAATATTCTGTTAATCCACTGGAGGCTACCAGAATAGTCGCCATTTTGAAAGTGAAGATGGGCGAATTGGTAGTAAAACAGTAGGAAGTATTCTTCCGGAATTGAGTTTTGATGTGTTTCCAGGTAGGAAGCAATTTCCGGGATAGCCGATAATCCTTCCTCCAGCCTGCCTTGGTCACGATACATTTCCATCTCAACATTGTAAGTTTTCAGAAACGACCTTACCGTTACGCTGGCATTTCTACTAATACCGTAACGCTCAGGGACTTCACGAATTTTACTCAGCACTTCAGGAATACGGTCCATTTCTTTGACGTGGAGGTACATGCCGATTTGGTTGGTAAGTGTGGTGATGTATGAGGTCGGATCGTCGCTAATGCGCTTCGGATGCGCCTCCAGCAATTCGATTAAATCGCTCATGCCCTTAAAAGCCCGTTCCAGGCCATTCGGGTCAAATACACTAAAGGCATAAGTGGAATGATGGAACAGTACCTTGGCCTGGAAGGAGTCTGCATATTGATCGGTTTTTAGCAGTTCATGCTTGGCCACCTTTTCCCAGTTGCCCCCTTCAGCAATCTCAAAAATATTGATAGCAAACTCCCAATAGCGATTAATGTTGCCAAGCTTGCCAATCACCTCCTCCATTTCAACCACCAGAGCATTAATTTTTGGCTTAGATTTCTCTGCCCCATAACGAGTAAGATAAACACGGCGCTCCCATCCGTAGATATCAATTAAGGCTGGGAACTTCTCATATTCCTTTGCCAGGCTCTTTGCTTTATTGATGGTTAACTCACATTGATCAAAAAGCTCTTTGTGAAAAAGGATCTCAATGTCTTTAACCAAGTCCTTTATCTCGAAATCTTTGGTAAGCTTATTATGATAATTGCGCAGGCTTTTTAGAATAAGCTTATTAAGGTAGTCTTTTGCTACATGCAGCTGCCTTATAAATGCTTGCCCGTTGAAGTACGCCCGGATGGCCTGATCGTCATGAGTTTCTTGCTTATCGATAAAGTCAAAAAGCTTGAGATAGTTCTTATTACCTCCATGAACCTTTGCATAGATCTTGAAATATCTTTTTTCAGGTTTGGTAAGTGACTTCACCAGGAAAAAAAGGTTACCCTTTTTACGCATAGAAACCTACGTTTTGTTGAACATAAATATAGCCCATAAGCGGCTGATAACACAAATAGTAAAAGTAGAATAATACGTTTCAATCATTTTAAAACGGTTTATTGGCAACATAAGCTTTAGCTTCGAGTATTAGATTGAAAAACATGTATTACTTAAAAAACTAAGAATTATGGCTAATGCAATTAACTGGTTTGAAATTCCTGCTTCCAATTTTGAGAGAGCAGTTGCCTTCTACTCATCTGTATTGAGTGCCGACCTGGCAAGACAAAATATTGGCGGCTTCGATATGGCTTTCCTGCCAGCAGAACAAGAAGGTGTTGGTGGAGCAGTCTGTTTCGGTGAAGGCTATACCCCATCTCCTGATGGTTCGGTAGTTTACCTAAATGTAGGAAACGATTTAGGCGAAGCATTGAGCAGAGTGGAAGAAGCCGGAGGACAAGTGGTTGTTCCTAAAACTAAGATCACTGATGAGATTGGCT
>JANQPQ010000034.1 GCA_028285445.1 Cyclobacteriaceae bacterium
CATTTCTTTTGCTTGACCAAAAGAAACGAACCAAAGAAAAGTCAAGGCCCCGCCGGAACTCGTCCGCTACCGCGGCCTCAAACAGCCGCCGTGGCCAAAATGTCTGCAACGAATTTTTTTGCGCACTGATCATTAAGCGCTTGGAAACTTCATTACGGAGTTCGGGCTCTACGCAGTTGTGGGAAAGGGTAGTAAGTAAGCACTGAAGATGGTCTAGTCCTTGGTGGCAAGCTGCTTCAGGTACTGACGTCGGATTCTCGGAAAACCTTGTAGAGCCCTAGATTTTTTTGGTTCGTTTTTTCATCAATGGAAAAAATGAACAAAAGAAAACATAGTCATATCTTAACTACGGAAAACTGTTGGGCGGCAGCCAAGCAACAATCAGGGTCCCGCGGCCGTGGAGCGAAAATGCACAGATGGATATGGAAGCAAATGACTACTATGAAAGAAAGGAACTAGCGGTTTCTGAAGGATGATTATTTGAAGTTCTGGGCAACAAGATCCCTCGACGGGGCTCCCCGACTTTCGGGACAGGCGGGGTGACGATCGAATGTACAAACCTTAAACCTTAAAACTTAAAACTTTAAACTATACTATAGCCGATTCCCACCTATCAAAATCTATTTCCGAATTATTGTTGACGGCTATTACTTGCCACCATGAGAATTCTTGCTTGCACAATTATCACCTTAGCCACCCTAACCTCTTGCGGACCTGGTGCTCCTGAGATAACAGATACCGCTTCGCTTATAACCGCTATGAATGCGAAGAACCGCAACAACTGGTTTTCGAATTTCATTTTTAAACAGGAAACCATTCGTTTTAGAGAAGGGCAACCCACTGATACGGCCATCTGGTTTGAAGCTATTCGTTACCCAGACCACTTCCGCATTGACTTTGACCCTGAGAACCAGCAGGCGGTAATTTTCAAGCAAGATTCCTCTTATAGAATCTCCAATGACTCTCTACTCAATGTACGCCATAACCCTCAGGAATTCCTGTTATTTAAAGGAGGCCTCTATTTCTACAGTCCGGAGGAAACGTTGTCGAAGCTGGAAAGCTATGGCTACGACATCAACCAGTTTACGCAAGCCGAATGGGAAGGCAGAGAGGTTTACATCGTGGGTGCTGCGGAAGGAGACCTTAGCAAGAAGCAATTCTGGCTTGACGCTGAACATTTCTTTGCCGTAAGGCGCATTAGCATTAACGGCAACGGCCAGGTGATTGATGCCCAATATCGTCACCATGAAAAGTTTGACGGCGGATGGGTTGAAAGGCAGGTCACCTTTTACCGCGACGGGGAGTTGTTCCAGGATGAGTTTTACCAGGATGTGAAGGTAAATGTATCCATGGGCGCTGAGGTCTTTGATCACCGGAAGCCAGTATATGGCTGGTTTAAGGGCCTTTAAGCTTATATAGACATACGTATTTATACTACCCCGCCAGAATGGGCTTCTAAATTCTCATTATATTGATTAGAGAACTAAGAAGTAAACTAAACAAGTAAGCAATGGCATTAATTAGCAGAGATCGCGCCAAGGGTATAGTGGCCGACGCCCTCAGTGTGGTTGGTGATTTCGATGGCGATATCGAGCAGTTCACCTTCGATAACTTTAACGATTTCCAAAAGCAAGTATTTCTTGAGAACCTCGCGGAAAAGATAAAGGCTGCTCCGGTAATACAAGACAATGGCACAGCCCTGCCGGGTGAAACCTACGCAATTCCCCTTTCGGTTGGTGCCTTGAATGGTTGGGGGTCAATGGCAGACTGCATCGACTATATCCTCGATTACATCACCATCTAGAATCAATATGAAAAAGATTGGATCATTTTCACGCTACCTGCTGGTAGGTGTGTGCCTAACTATATTCGCAACTGAGGCTCAGGGCAGGCAAACCGGAATCAATGTCAATGAAGTTGAGATTCAGATAAACAGCATTGCACCCCCATTTGCTGTCTGGTTCTATTTACGGTTAGACTTTCAGCCGGGATACTCACTAGACATACCAGCCTTCAATCCCAACAACCCAGGGTTAACTGCTGAAGCTGTCTCAGAAACTCACCCTAACATGCTTGCCGGGGTAGTAACCACCCTAAGGCGTCGTGGTGATGGTATTGCTTTCGAAGTGACAGGATTGACCCGTGATTTTCTCGAGCTCTATCAGCAAGGCGTGGCTAATCTTTTTATTGAGGTTAGTGCTAATGTGGTGATTCAAAGTGTTGATGGCGCCGGTAATACAGAGCGCAACTCTCTTCTGGCCAACACTATAAGAGAAAAGACCGGAGCCATTACCTTAACCGCAGATCAGGTGCAGGAGCTCATTACCTCTCGCGGAGGTGAGTTCAGAATACTTGAGAATACTATAGACTTTGGTGTGAACACCCAGGAAAATGGCGCCGGAAGTAATGATGTTTTTCTTACATTTTCATATGGTCGCCCCTGGACCGAGGGGGTATTTATGAACGCCAAAGGGAGGGTAAGTACCAACGCCAAAGACTCTCTCAATTTCATCTATTTCTACCCACTGAATGTTCCCCTTCTGCGAAGCCGGGACAGAGCACACCAGCTAACCGGGCAAGCGGGGATAGAAGGGAATCAGAAATTTAGCACCGGTAGATTTACTGCCAACTTCTTCTATGAAGGCATTATTCCCAACTTCATCAACCTTTCCTATGGCCACAATCGACTGAGATTAAAACCGGTTCTAAAAGCCGGGGTGAAATTCTATACCGAATTCGAAAATAACCGCGGGGTAATGGGCAGCAATGAAGACTCTAATCAGCTCTTCGGAGAACTATATTATTTCATACCCGTGCTCAAGAATTACAGCCTCATTGTTAATGTCGGAGCCTTCTACGACTTCGATTCAGACGTTAACCCAAGCGATGATATTTCCTTTAACTATGATATAGCCTTGGGGGTGGATATTCCCAATACAGAATTCAAAACCATATTTAAGTACTCCAATGGAGAAAATGATGTGAACTATATGGATGGGGAAATTCTCCAATTGGGCCTTATCATGAATATCTTTGAGCAAGGTATAGAAAAGAGATAGTCACGTGGATTCAGATTGATTTTGGCTAGATCTTCTTGGTCTTGCGATCGCCTGACAATTCGTAATGTTCGAGGATGAGGATTACCTCTTTACCAAGGTCAAATTCCAGGTTAGTTTTCAATACCTGTAGCTCCTCAATTAGTAATTCATCCTGCCAGAAAGATTTGTCAATAGCCATAGTGATTTCGTAGCGCCTTAGCCAGGTATCTACATAGATGGCACTTTGCCCGTCAGGGTCGAAATAGCCGGCGGCAATCATTTTATCATTAATGATTACCATGTCTTCTTCAGAAGTGTCTTCATCATGGTAGATCTCATTGCCGTCAATTACCATTTTGTCTCCCGGGTAGAGTGGCTGTTGGGCACTAATTTGAAAAGCGACTAACAGGGTAATGACCACCGCCAGCAGCACCAGGCCTGCCACCTTCCAGTTACTTTCCCTTCGTCCGTTTTCTTCTTTAAAGAACTTTTTAAGCCGCTCGCCCATGTAGAATTTAAAAACTACTGCAGCGATGCCGGCATTAACGTAAGAGAGTATTTTACCCAGGAAGCTCTCAGCAATATAGTCTGGCAGAAAAAACATGATCCAGAGCAAAGCGATGATGAACACCATAGCTAACAGCACTGCAATCTCCCCTTTCTTGGTTTCGCCTAGCCTGCGGAAGTTCACGTAGGTAATAAAGCCAGCTACCAGCGGCCCACCAAGCACAGTTCCCACAATGAGTTGCGTTTCATTGTAGAGCTTAGGCTGAGGTTTGCCTTCCTCTTCAACCCTGTTGATGATATTCTCCAGATCGCCACTTTGAAAACTGGGCCTTTGCATAAAGTGAAGTTAGTGATTTAGTGTTATAGATTTTTGAGAATGTCAAGGCAGGAACTTACTTCAAGCAACTAATTGAACGTGGGGCGGTCTTTCTACTACTGTATAAGCTATTACTATGATCAAAAACTACCTCCTCACGGCCCTACGTCAATTCACCCAGAAGAAAATATTTACACTACTCAATGTGATAGGACTTTCCACCGGTTTAGCGGTGTTTGTCATGATCATGATGTATGTGGATTTTGAGTTCAGCTTCGACAAATACCATGCTGATAAAGAACGCATTTTCCGTATTTACAAAGAAGACCGCGGCAATTCCTACATGGGAAGTAACCGCTACATTGTAACGCCGGCGCCGCTGGGACCAACACTGAAATCAGAATACCCGGAAGTGGAGTTTTCTGCTCGCATCAATGATGGCAGTAACGCACTGATGAAGGCCAATGGCCAATCCTTTGTCGAGAAGAATGTGCACTCGGTTGATCCAGACATCTTCAAGATATTTAGCCTAAAGTTTATTTATGGAGATGCCGAAACAGCCCTCAGCGATCCTAATAGCTTGGTGGTAACAGAGACTATCGCCAACAAGTATTTTGGCAGAACCGATGTGGTGGGAGAAGTGATCAACTACCGGGAGAGCCTCGACTTCACAGTAAGTGCTGTAATTGAAGACATGCCGCTCAACTCCCACTTCCGCATGCACATGATGTTTCCATTCAGCACTTACATCAGTCAGCCTAGTCGTAGTCGTTGGGCAGACAAGTGGAACAACAATAATTACTATACATACTTTAAGCTAGTGGAGGGAGCTGACCATAAAGAGCTTGAAGCTAAACTTCCCCTGATGAGAGAGAAATTTGCTGGAGACAGTATCAGCCAGGAAGGCGGCCCAAAGACGAAGTACATTGTACAACCCATGACGGAGGCCTACCTGTTTACAACAGGAAACTTTGATATTGAACCAGGCAGTAGCGGCAGGCTTCTCTATGTTTTCTCCACTATCGCCTTTCTTATACTGCTAATTGCCTGCATAAACTATATGAATATGGCCACCGCCATGTCTGTAAGTAGGGCCAAAGAAGTTGGGATCAGGAAAACCATCGGTGCCGGTAAATCCAGTTTGATAGTACAGTTTATTGGCGAGTCAGTATTGATATCGCTGTTGGCACTGGGGCTGGCTATTGTTTGGGTACTCTTGGCCCTGCCAGCTTATAACTCATTTCTTGATAGAGAGCTGACATTTAACATATTGCAGAATCCAACCCTTATTGCTTTGTTAGGAGGTTCAACGCTGGTTGTTGCCCTCTTGTCTGGGGCATACCCGGCGTTGGCCCTGGCGTCTTTCCAGCCAGTGGCCGTGCTCAAGGGAGATTTCGCCAAAAGCGGCAAAGGAGTATTTCTACGAAACGTATTAGTGATAGCACAATTTGCCATCTCTGGAACACTCATACTTTGCACCATTGTGGTGAAGGAGCAGCTATCTTTCATCCATGACAAAGACATGGGTTATGATAGGGAATTGATTGTCGATGTGCTGATGCGAGACCGCGAATTGCGCAAAAATTGGGATGTAGTTCGCAATGAGCTCATGACTTTATCCTCCGTAGTTAACGTGACAAAGGCCAGCTCTTTACCTAATAACATCAACTCACAATCTGGCATTAACTGGATAGGTAAGCCCGAAGATATGCGGCTAGGCCTGTACAATTCTATGGTCGATGAACACTATATTGATGTATTTGCTCTTGAGTTGAAAGAGGGTAGAAACCTTACCGCTGATGACCGTCTCGATGAAAAGGGGGCCTTCATACTAAATGAGGCAGCAGTAGCACAAATAGGCTGGGAAAATCCCCTGGAAGAATCCATCCTTTGGAATAGCGACACCATCAGGGTAGTGGGTATTCTGAAAGATTTCCACCAGCATTCGCTCCATCTTCCGATCCATCCACTGGGAATTTATACCGGGGGAAAATCCTGGGGAGGCCAACACATGGCAATAAAAATTGCCGGTGGAGATATCGAGGAAACACTCTTCAAAATCGAGGAGGTCATTACCAAACATAGCCCCAGCTACCCTTTCGAGTACCACTTTTTCGATGATGTGTTTGAGAGAGCTTATCGCGCCGAGGCCAAAGTATCGCAAATAATCAATGTGTTTTCTGTGTTAACCGTGGTAATTGCTTGCCTGGGATTATATGGGCTGGCACTATTTCTTGTTCAGCAGAAGATCAAAGAAGTGGGGATTCGCAAAGTGTTGGGGGCCTCCATTCCACGCATTGTAATTCTGCTCAATCGCAACTTCACCACGCTTATTGTGGTATCATTTGTTGCGGCATCAGCACTATCATACTTTATTATGGACTATTGGCTCAGCAATTTCGCCTACCACGTTGAGATCAACCCGCTAAGTTTCATACTTACTTTATTGGTGATGCTGGTTATTGGCTGGGCGACTGTCGGATACCAAACAGTAAGGGCAGCCAGCACCAATCCGGTTGAGGTGCTTAAAGATGAATGACAGAATCCTAAGATCCAGGCTGAGTTGGAAGGTTATCCTGCGTTGAGAACTCCTGCCTGATTAAGCTTAGGAAGAGTGAGACTGAAATTCCGGTAGAACCAAAGATCATACACATGACCATGATTTGGTAGCGGGCTGCTACTATAGGTTCCACTCCTGATAAGATCTGCCCGGTCATCATTCCTGGCAATGATACCAGGCCCACCGCAAACAGGGAGTTGACTATCGGTATCATTGATGCTTGCAAAGCAATTACTCGGGCTTCCTGATAGCTCTGCCCCCTTCGCATTTCCGCCTGCAGTCGTTCTGCCGCCAGGCTAATGCTGTTCATGGCATTGGCGAAGATCATTCCTGCCAGCGGAATCATAAAACTGGGCTTAAACCAGGGGTTCAGGCTCAGTACTCCCTGCGAAATCAGGGCCAGCACAGCGCCGCCGCCAATTGTAATAGCGAGTAGTGATTTGCCATATAGTGACAACCGAGGCGCCTTGATTGTGCGCAGAGATATCCAGCTGGAAGCTGCCAGCATAATCGTTAGCACCAGGATAATTACCCACCATCGGTCGGCTTCAAAAATGTAGACCAGGAAATATCCAACCAGCAGCAACTGAACCAGCATCCTGGCCACCGCATAGATGGAAGTTCTGTAAGGCAGCTTCCACCGCCACAGGATGACTATTACAATTGCCACGGGGATAAAGGCGAATGCCAGGCTAGTTAGGGATATCGTTTGCATGTTAAATTCGGGTAGATACCAGTGGGTACAAAGCTGGCAAGTTATTTCCAACTTGAAAAGTCCATGCCTTCGCGATACTGACTTCGACTACTCTTTGCTCAATACCATTGCCGGGTTGGCCCGGGCAGACAGTAGTGATTGATAACTTACGGTTGCAAATGTAACCAGTAGGGTGAGACCCAATGTAAGCAAGTAGGCTCCCACCGGCATTGCCATCCGATTGGCAAAGGTGTTCAGCCATTCATCCATGAGGTAATAGGCCAGCGGCAAAGCTATGGCGCTGGCTAACAACACCAGCTTTAAGAACAGCCATAATAGCATCAAAAGTAATTGTTGCTCAGTGGCGCCAACCACCTTGCGTAGACTTAATTCTTTTGATTTTTCGTGGGCAAGAAAAGATGCCAGCCCTACCAAGCCCAGGGCAGCAACAAAAACGGCCAATGCTGAGAAAAGCAGAAGTAACCGAGATAGGCCCTGATCTGCAACCAAGTGGTTATCGAACTCATCGTCAACAAAGCTGTAGTCAAAAGGAACCTCAGGGAAAAGCTCTTTCCACAGGCTTTCTATTCTCGCCAATGTGGTAGGGTTTGCAGCATCGGTTAGCCGTACCTGAAGGTAGAAAAAGCTCTCAGGATCGATATTTACTACCAACGGAGAAAGACTATTTTTTGCAGAATAAAAATAGAAGTCTTTGAAAACCCCAATTACCGGCCCCGTTACTCCATAGGCACTGAGATTTCTACCTATTGGTTCAGCCCATTCCGTTTGCATGGAAGCCAGTAATTTAGCTGCCTGCTCGTTGATAAGAAATGCAGTAGAGTCGGAAGAAAACTCTCTGCTCAAATCCCGGCCAGCAACCATTTCAATTTTATAAGTCCGAAGCAGATCGTGGTCACTATAGATGGTTGGCATGGAGATGCCCTTTTCATCAGTAATACCTTCAGGATAATATCTGCCACCCCATGGCTGCAGGCCGGGGTAGGTGGAGGAGGCCGTGATGTGACTTGCAATGCCCATCTTTATTAGCTCTTTTCGGAAAAGGTCTGTTTGTAAAGGATTTGAGGCTACCACCCTGGCGTTTTCTACTACGACTACCTGGCTACTTTCCAGGCCCAACTCAATATTCTTCATGAAGACCACTTGTTGGCGCATTACGCCCGTGGCAACAAGAAGCACCGTAGCCATAAAGAACTGAACAACTACCAGCACCTTCCTTTGGAAAGTTGAAACTGCCTTGCCACTGCCGCGTACTGCAAGTACTGCTCTCGGTTTGAGCCTGGAAACTTTCAATGCCGGGAATAGCCCCGCTGCGGTGGCCATGATTATAGTCAACATCAACATTTGTGTGATAACGCGTCCATTCAGAAAATCACCTGCTACAAATGCTTTTCCCGCAAACTGATTGAAGACGGGTAAAAGCAGGCCTGCGAGAAGGAATGTCAGCAAAAGGGCAATGCAGGCAGTCGCCACTGATTCCATTAGCAATTGGCTGATGATTCTTGACCTTGAGGAACCATGCATTTTCTTGACCCCGATTTCTTTCCAGCGCCCGATGGCCAGAGCCGAGGTAATATTTGCGAAGTTGATAATGGCTAGTATTACAATGCCATACGCAATCAGGGTTAAGATACTTACATATTCGCTGCTCCCACGAGGCTGAAAATCATATCTCAGATCGGAATGAAGATAAATGTCTTCAAGGGCAAAAATGTCCGGCTTGTTCTTTTGGGCTACCTTCTCGCCGCCGTTGTTTCGTAGATAATCTGTGAAGTCGATCTTTAGCTGCTCTTTATCGAATTCGGGTGCCATGAGCAGGTAGGTATAGGCAAAGTGGGTACTCCAATTGGTATAAGAATCAGGAGCGAAGAAGTATTGCTTTACCAGTTGGTTGGGCAGTAGAAAATCGAACTGCAGGTGTGAGTTATTAGGACATTCTACTATGCCCTCTACCTCGAAGTTTACAAATGTACCCCAGAGGTTTATTTGTAAATTCTTGCCAATTGGGTTTGTACTACCAAAATACTTCTCAACGGCTTTGGGTGTAATTACTATTTTCCCTGGATTGTGCAGGAAGCGATTCTTATCCCCTTGCAATACCGGGAAATCGAAAATGTCGAAGAACGTAGAGTCTGCAGCCACAATATCATATTGAGCGAATACCTCATCTCCTCGTTTCACTGCCAGCCCAACGGTAATTCGTTGAAAAGTGACGTACTTCTCAATTGCGCTTATTTGCCCGTCTAGCGAGTTGGCCCAAACATATGGAACGATAGCCGTAACGCGATCTTGGATTGAAGAGTGCAGGCGATAGATTCGGTTACTCTTTGAATGAAACTTGTCGAAGCCGCGCTCATGGTTGACATACAGCATAATGTATAGGAAAGTCAGCATGCCAATAACAAGGCCGGCGACATTGAGTAAGAAGTAGAACCTCTGCCTTCTTAAGGTTCTCAGCGAATGGCGTAGGGTGTGATTAAGCATGGCCCTTGCGTTTTATAGCAAGAGTAAGGGATAGGCGCATTCCAAAATAGAACAGATTTGACCCTTTGGCCTCTATTTTACTTTCAGCTCATAGTAATTTAGTCGGGCTTTAGCTTGGTCTTTTTAAAGACACTAGGTGTAAGGCCTGTTTGCTTCTTGAAGATTCTGGTGAAATGGCTTTGATCGGAGAACCCCGTAAGGTAGGCTATTTCTGATAGGGAATATCGCCTGGTATTGAGTAGATCCACGGCCTTTTCAATCCTCAACTTGCGGATATACTCACCAAAGCTGTGGTTATCAAAATACTTTGAGAATTCTCGAGAGAGGTAGGCCGGATGCACTTGCAGTGTCTTGGAAACGTCCTGCAAGCTCAAATTCATGTTTGTATCAATTTGGTCCTGGATCAAATCCTTTAACTCCGTGGCCCAGGCTGGTTTTTTCTGTGCTGATTTCTCAGCAAGAAACTTCCTGTAAACATCCAGCAGTAAACTCTCTGATGAGTTTTGGGTATGCTTCTCCTGTTGCAGGTAACGAGCCCAACTGTAGAGAGCATCGTATAGCACCATGCCCATTTCCAGTAGTTGCATATCGTCTTTTATATTGAAGGATAGGCCAGCCGATATGGCCCACAACCCGGCACATTGGCTGGCAAGCGCGTGGTCATCAGTGTCGGCTCCACGCACAATGTTGGCAATGGTAGAAACAGCAGGGTCGTCGATCTTATGTTTTTTGATAAAATAGTCGAAGGTGCACTGATCATCGTAATGTGTGTATTCAACATCAGGGATATCATAAGGTATGGCACCAAAGGTCTCGGCGTTTGTCAGCACCTGCTCAAACGGAACGAAGATAAACTCAGCATCACTGTCAATGAAATTGCGGATAAGCCAGGGGCAGGCGAGGCGATCTATTTTTGGGCGTTCACGGGTAATCCATTTCATGGCCTAATATCTCCAGTTTTAGAATCTAAAAGTTGAATAATTTTTACCTTTTTGAACGGAATTTACTCCATAACCAGCTACTATTAGTTGTGCAGGGGAAACAGCGATTCTATTGGACAATTAGCAACACGATTTGGTAACGATGAGTTAAGATGTGTAGCGAATTCAATACGTTACATTGTATCAATATTGATACAGGTTAACGTGTACACGAAGGTTAAAAAGGGCCCCTGAGGGCCAAAATGTACGATTTTGGCTCTGGCACGTCTTTTGGCTTGCAAGGATGTTAAACCTAGTATTGAAGTCATGATAAAGAATTACCTACGGATAGCCTACCGCCGCCTGAAAAACGATAAATACTTCCTGTTAATCAATACTCTGGGCTTGTCCCTGGGCCTGGCCACTTGTATGCTCATTCTTTCTTTTGTTAAGGATGAACTTACCTACGATAAGTGGCACACTAATTCAGACCGCATAGTAAAGATATCTCGCTCCGTAAATGATGGGGCATTCTACATAGGAACACCCAGTGCTTTAGGCCCCTCCATGATTGAGGAACTCCCAGGTATTGAAAATGTGATGCGCACTTCATTTGGTGGCTCGGAAGTTGTCATTTCAGTTCATGATGAGATTTATGGTGAAGACGAATTCCATTACATGGACCCCAGTGTTTTTACCATGCTTAATTTCGACCTGAAAATTGGCAATGAGAAAACTGCTATCAGCAATAAAAGGACAGTAGTGATATCTCAAGAGGTGGCTGATAAGTACTACCCTGGCAACACCGCCATGGGAAAAACTCTGCTCGTCAATGGAGATGAGTACGAGATCACAGGAATTTTGGCAGACTTCCCGTCCAACTCTTCATTCAAAATGAGATTCATTGCCGCATATGATAATTTGGAAAGGGATGGAACCGTGGATTCCTGGGAAGTAGGCAGTGGATACACCTATGCACTATTGCAGCAAGACTATACGATGGAGCAGATGCTTGAGGACGTTAGTGCCATGGTGGAGAAGAACAAGGCTTCTAATGATGGCATCGAGTATCATGCCGAACACTTTGAAGACCTCTACCTTTATGGTCGCATTAGAGGTAGAGGCTCGGAGTTGAGCGGTAGCATTACCTATGTCTACATTTTCTCAGTAATAGCTTTTGTAATTCTGCTGCTGGCCTTTGCCAATTATATTAATCTCAGCACAGCAAAAGCAACTGAAATAGCCAAAGAAGTGGGGGTTAGAAAAGCCGTTGGAGCTTCCAAGCGACAGGTCATCTTCCAATTTCTCGGAGAGTCATTAGTAATAACCACTATCTCCTTTCTGGCGGCCTTGGGTCTGTTAGAGTTACTTCTCCCCATGCTCAACGACATCACCGGTAAAAGCATTGACCTCGACTACTTCGGTGACCCATTGGTGCTACCTGTCTTTGTGTTATTCATTCCCATAACGAGCCTCTTAGCTGCCCTCTATCCGGCCTGGGTTATCTCACGTTTCAATGCGTCGCAAACACTAAAATCCAAGGTATACGCCGGAGGTGGTAACTTTGGCTTGCGCAGGGTATTGGTAGTTTTCCAGTTCACAATATCCCTGGCACTAATTGCTTCAACATTGATAATAAAGGGCCAGCTAATCTTTTTTCAAAACTATGATCTGGGCTTTAGCAAAGAACAAATCCTGCGGGTTGACCTCGGCAGGAGCTATGACATTCCTTACAATCAAATTAAAGATGAGTTTAGTAAAGTAGTTGGAGAGGTGAATATTACCGGATCACCGCTGCCATCTGTAGATGGCCTAGCTTCCATGGATTTAGATAGTGTCAGTAAAAAAACCTCGCTCGTGTTTTACATGAATGTTGATTATAACTTCTTTGACTACTTCGATGTGGAACTTGAGCAAGGCAAAGCATTTGATGTCAACAACCCAGGCAAGCTTGAAAAAACCGTAATAGTAAACCAGGAATACATGGACGTTTTTGGCTTAGAAAGCATGGGTGATAAGGAAGTCCCCATCTGGCTTAATGGCGAAACAATAAAGTCTGAGATTATCGGAGTAGTTGGTGATTTTCACTACAGCTCGTTAAAGTCGATTAACTACCCGTTAGTAATTGCCTATAGAGAAAATAGAATTCAGGCCATCGACCTTAGAATTAACACTGAGAATACTGCAGAAACGCTTGCCGGCCTGCAATCGGCCTGGAAGGATATGAACCTTGACAAGCCCTTTGAATATGCCTTCCTTGATGATGTCTACAATGATTTCTACTCTCGGGAAAGCAAGCTTAATCAATTGGCTTCATACTTTACCGGACTGGCAATAGTTATCGCCTGTTTAGGTTTAATCGGGTTGTCAATGTTTACCATCCGAAAGAAGTCAAAAGAAATAGGGGTACGAAAAGTACTGGGAGCCGGATTTGGCAGCCTTATGCTACTGCTTTCGAAGGAGCTGTTGATCTTCTTCGGTATCGCCATACTATTCGGCTCCACCATATCCTTCTTTTTGATGAGAGAATGGCTTGAAGGCTTTAGTTACAGGATCAACCTGGAGCCGGTATATTTTATATCGGGAGCAGCTATTTTCTTTGCGGTGGCATTCCTTTCGTTCTGGGTTGAAATGCGCAAAGCCGCCAAACTAGACCCCGTTAGCTTACTCAAAGACGAGTAACATTTGTGTAACCGACGAAATATAAAAATCCCCCTTTCCACGTTAGCGGCAAAGCAGACTTTTTGTGTTAGTGTTTAGTAACTTGATAAAGATTTCCTTATCAAACCCCTTATGCGAACTGCTATAGTAACAGCTATTCTACTTTTGGTTGGAATGGGCATTTCTCGAGCCCAAAACCAACCCGATCCGTTGGGACGCTCTCTGCAATTCAAGTTATTGCCTCTGGGGCTCATAGATCCATACAAGCCAGCCATTAGGGCCTCTACTGAATGGCGTGTAAGTGAGAAGAAAGCATGGGAGCTTGAACTTGGTGCCTCCCCATTTGAAAGGAAAGGATACCAGGTAAGGGCTGAGCTAAAGGAATATCATCAGCAGTTGGCCTATTACTCCGTTGGGGTCTTCTATCATAAATATGATTTTGTGGAGCAACCTTCCTTTTTGGAAACGAACCCTCTGGGGCCACCAGAGCCCTTTGATGTTGGCGTAGTTCGCCAGCAGGCCGGTGTAGATCTGCGAACGGGTTTTCAGCGCAGATTGGGTTTCAACACATTTATAGAAGTCTATGCCGGTGCAGGGGCCATGTTGCAAATAAGAGAACACGATGGCCCCGACGAATACCAAATTGGGGAGTCGTTCTTTGCCAGGGATGTGAGCGAAGGCCTGAAAGTCTTGCCCAAGTTTTCATTGGGAGTAAAGGTTGGTTTTACATCTGCCCTTAAAGGCAAGCACGACTAAGTATCCCTGTAGCATTCCGCTGACATTACAGTACTGGCCTTTCTGGGGGATTCCCCTTATCTTAACTTCCATTGTAAAAAGTAGTTTCTCTAACCCAAATCAACCCTATGAGAAAATTGGTGATCACGATATTGGCGCTTGGCTTTTCGGCAAGTCTGGCACTGGCGCAAGACCAATACATTTTCCCTTACGGGGGTGGCCAAAATAAACTTTTCATCAAGGAGATAATCAAGCTAACCGGGAAGGAGCGCCCCAAGATCTGCTACCTGCCAACAGCTTCGGGTGATAGTCAGCGTAACATCATTCGTTGGTACGATCTGGTACATGACCTCTCGGTGGAGCCCTATGTGCAAAGAGTCTGGATCAGTTCTTACAATCAAAAAGTTTCTTTTGAAGAATTCCTGTTGAGTATGGACGCCATCCTGGTTGGTGGCGGCAATACCCTAAACATGATAGCCATCTGGAAGGCACAAGGCATTGATGTAGCCTTGAAGAAGGCTTTGGAGAAGGGCATAGTGCTTGCGGGTGGCAGTGCAGGTTCCCTTTGCTGGTTTGATAACGGAACCACCGATTCGCGGCCCATAGAATTGAGTGTGGTGGAAGGGCTGGGATTCCTTCCCTTTAGCCATAGCCCCCACTATCACAGTGAGGAATACAGGAGGCCGCTTTATCATAAGAACATAAAAGAGGGAATCTTTAAGGCTGGCTATGCCATGGACGACTACTCCGGGATCATCTTCAAGAACGGCGAGCCCTGGAAGGTGGTTTCCCTGGGAGAAGAGTACAACTCCTATTTTGTCTATATGAAAGATGGCGAATTAGTAGAGACGAAACTGGAAGCGGAGATTATTGAATGAGGATTGCGGCAGTTCAGACCAGACCCCATAGGGGTAATATACAAGCTAACATAGACCGCCATTTGGAGATTGCCGCCATGTGCGCCCAGCAGGGAGCGGAGGCAGTTTTCTTCCCCGAACTCTCATTAACTGGCTACGAACCAACACTGGCTGCTGAACTGGCCATTAATGCTCTTGATAGTAGATTGAAGGTTTTTCAGGAATTGGCGGCAGAAGAGCAATTGGTAATCGGGGTGGGAGCTCCAACCATCGATGGCAACTCATTCAACATAAGCATGATTATATTTCATGCTGAAGAGGAGCCCACTGTCTACCCCAAGCACTATCTTCACCACGAAGAAGAAGCCTACTTTTCATGTGGCCAAAAGATAGAGTTGCTGCTGGGAGGCAAAGCCAGAATAGCTCCGGCAATCTGTTATGAGTTGTCTATAGCCGATCATGCAAAGGCAGCTAGTGAGAGGGGAGCGGAAATCTACCTGGCCAGCGTTGCCAAAACGGAAGAGGGTGTCACCAGGTCAGTGGAACGTCTATCGGAGGTTGCAAGGGATTATGGCATGGTGACAATAATGGCTAACTGTGTTGGGATGAATGACAATGTACTTTGTACGGGAAGTTCAGCAATTTGGAGTGATGAAGGCACCATGATGGGACAGTTAGGAACGGATACGGAAGGGGTTTTGCTTTACGATACGGAAAGCAGGCAAGTAATAACTCAAAATATAGATTGACATGACCAAGCAAATAGGGATAGTGGCCCATAGTTATGAAGGCGCCTCACTTTGTTTTCTTACGGCCTGCCGGGAAGGAACTACTGCCATGGGAGAGCATATGCATCCTACTATCAACATGAGTGCTATTCCTATGGGGCTGAGTTTAGACGCTTGGGAATCTGATGACTATCAGGAGATTGCTAAACATTTAATTGCCGGGGCAGAGCAAGTGGCCAGAGCCGGTGCTGATTTTTTCCTTTGCCCGGATAATACTGCCCACATTGTGCTGGAGCAATATATTGAGAAAATGCCGCTACCGGGATTGCATATAGCTGAGGTGGTTTGTGCGGCGATCAAAGCAAAAGGATGGACCAAGGTTGGTCTGTTAGGCACTAAATGGACCATGACCGGACCAGTTTATGCTGCCGCCTTGGAAAAGAATGGCCAGGAAAGAATTGTTCCTAATGAAGACCTGCGTATGCAACTTAATGCTGCCATTTTCGAAGAGCTTTGCCTGGGTGTCTTCAAAGAATCAACCACCAACCTTTATATTCAGGCCATCGAAGAGCTAAAGCAAAATGGAGCTGAATGTGTGATATTAGGCTGCACGGAAATCCCGCTGATTATTAATGACGATAACTCTCCGCTGCCGACCTTGGATAGCACGAGGCTACTGGCTAAGTATGCTGTTAAGGTGGCTACCTCAAGAAGTGAGTTACCTGACAGCGGTTGGATAGATCCAGGATTCTAACCTATTTTAGCACTTTCCGAAACACTTCAAAAGTCTTGCATTTTGATGGATAAGGTATCTACCTATCAATACTCAGGCGAGTTCTCCGTACCCGGGCTCATCTCAGCTTTTCTGGGCGGAACCATCATTGCTATGTTACTTGGTTTTGCATACAATGCATTGTTAATAGCCATCCCAGTCGTCTACATAAACTTCTTCCTAACCCTCGGCTTAGGCGCCGCCCTGGGATACTTCTCAAAGTACTTCGCACGAATGTTTAAACTGCGCAACGGCAAACTGATACTCGGGTTAACTGCTGCTATTGGTTTCATGGCATTTTACTTCCAGTGGATAGCCTACTTTGTCTTTCTTAGTTCTGCAGAGATCTCATTCGAAGCTTATCGTCAAAACTTTGATCTGTTTTACAGACCTGGCCTCTTCATTGAGTTAATTCTTGAATTGAACCAACTAGGTTCCTGGGAAATATTCGGCATACTTTTTACCGGTTTTCCTTTGTGGTTTATCTGGGCCATAGAGGCCTCATTCATAATAGGCATCCCTATCCTGTTAATCTTAAAGACCCCAATAGTGCCATTTTCTGAAACGTTGAACTGTTGGTACCCAAAGCACATCCTGAAGTATCAATTTGAACACATTTCAGCCCAAAATAAATTCCAGGAAGAGATATTTGCAAACACGCTCAATACAATTACCGGGCTTAATTACGGCAGCGCTTTTCGCTATTCCGAGGTTAGTATTTACTATTTGAAAGATGCGCCGCACCAATACTTGTCAATAGAGAATATCTTCATACCCGGCAAAAGCAATAGTAAGAAACAGAGGTCTTCACTAGTGCACCTGCTAGAGATAACCACAGAGGTGGCAGATAAGCTAATGGCGGAATTTGGGGCCAAGAAGCAAAGTGTGCTGAATTACTGATTCTCCAGTTAATGCCTTCATGGGGTTTAGTTAATTGTAGTATAAGGAAGTTAGCAATGATTTGGGGCAATTACCGCAGCCTGCCACCAACCACTACCTTTTTCTTGAAGGTATTGACGATACCTGTCGTGTCAAAGACCTCGAACAGGATAATATAGGGACCAATGTTAACTTTCTGGTTTTCTTCATCGGTGCCATCCCAGGTAAAAAACCCCTTGTTTGCAATTAGCTCGTTTTGCGCTAGAAATTTTATTGGCACGCCCCTAAGGTTGTAGATAACAACATTGGCTATTGGCCCTAAGAGGTTGAAATCGTAATGGATATAGGCGAAATCAATATGGCCGTTGTTGCCAGGTTCAAATACTGGAGGGTCTATTAAAACTTCGCCTAAGATTCCTTCTGAATCTCGCTGATGTGAGTTCGATTCTCCAGGGGTGGCAAACCCTACATTACTAGCCGCTGATTGCCAATTCATGGACTTGTTAGTTTCTTCGATTTGACTAACTCTTTCCAATGATACCCCCTGGTTGTCTTCTAACAAGGGATGGTGCATTTCATCACTATAATAAAGAGAGTCGGAGATCACCCCACTATCAGTGATCAACAACAACGTACCTTCATCATTAGGAAGATTGGGAAGTGAAGTTGTTTCCAAAACGCTTTTGCTGGGAACTTTGGGATAAGATGCCATAAGTTGATTTTTGTCACGGGTTAATACGAGGTACTCATTAGGGTTTATTATATGACTCGCCTCCGACAAAGCTTCTCCATCTTCAGTTGATCTATGAATTTGCCATTGTTTTAAATCTATATATTTCTCCGACTGATTATAGATTTCAACAAATTCTTCAGCCAGAGGAAAAGGAGCAAACATAAGTTCGTTAAATACCAAGTCACCGGAATCGGCTGGAGAAGCAAGTACGAAAGTTGAGGTCTTGACGCTGGCCAAATTGCCATTACAGTCGCGCACCCCCTTAAGTTGTAGCTCATACGGTATACTTGCCAACAATTTGTTGCTAAGATTTATCCGCAGAGCATTCGGCAAGGCACCAGTAAGTATTTCTGTTACTCCCGTAGGAGGCAGAATTGTGGCTTCCAGAATTTCGATTTCTGGCTGTATCCACTCATTGTAAGCGACAATTACGGTACTATCATCTGGTGCCAATACAGTTAATACCTCAGGCCCCAGCAGATTCGGATTAGATTGGTTAACCGAGTTTTCTTTCCCTGGCGTACCGCCTTGGTCAGCCACCGAGGCAGACCAATTTCGACTTTGCCCACAAAGGTGTTCGGGGTCTACTAATTCCAAGGATCGGTCATCTGCGCCGGCTAACCCATACCACGATTGGTCGTACCTCACTTGATCTAGGATATGTCCATCAGCTATGGCCAAGGTGAGGAAATCTTCACTTTTATTGAGACTTGGCCAGTTTCTAACCCCCATCACGTCTACTCCCAATTGAAAAAGGTTTGCAGTTGAGGTCTTCGTAAGAATGAAATAACTCTTAGGGTTGATTACTGCTCTCTCCAGGAAAGTGCTATTGGTGGCATCTTGCCAAACAAGCCCCTTAAGGCTAATTGCCCCAGCACTGCGATTGTATAGCTCTATGTACTCAGCGTTTGGCAGATTGCCCTCGGCCACTGGGTTAGCCATGATCTCGGAAATGATGACATCACCAAACTGGGCTTGATATGGCCGCTCATAAGTAAACTCAAAAACAGATGATATTGAATTGCCCAAGGTATCTGCTATGTCCAGGTAAGACAGCTCGTATTTGCTGGCATCGACCAGATCTTCTTCGAATTCCAGGATCACAACAGTAGAGTTATTGCCATCCAGCAGCAATGATGCTGGAGCGCCAACTCCCGACAGCTGGAAGTCAGATTCTGTTCCGGCACCTGGCCCCAGGGGCTCATCAAAGTGAATCTCCAATTCCCTTGGATGCAAGAAATATATGTCGGTGAGGACAGGTGGCGAGTAATCGAGCATCAGGGTTTTAGTGATTACATTGGCCGTATTTCCAATACAATCTGAGGCATCAGAAATGCGTAGCTCATAGGCCTGATTTGATTCTATGCTATCATTCAAGTCTAATCTCAATACTTGGCTGGAGTAGGAGGCCACGCTCAGTGGAATGGAAGGACTAATAGAGATATTTGCACTCTGTACTTCCTCATCAAAATTGAGCATAAGAGCGGTGGGTGAAGCCAACTCAACGGAGATAAGGCCTGGCCCCCGGATATCTGGCTCCACGTTTCTAATTGAGTTAGCTACTCCCGGAGTACCACCGGAGGGATTGACTGAAGCTCCCCAGTTTGAGCCACCAGAGCACGGTCGCGTGGGATTAATTTGCTCTAATGTCCATCCTCCATCGTCCTTTGAGTCGTCTTTGTACCAGGACATTTCGTAATTGGCAGAATCAATCACCGATCCGCTGGAGTCTATCAGCTTTAGCTTATCACTACTATTGTTTAGGGTGGGAAAATCACTAAGCCCCTGCGTAACGCCAAATTCACTAAGGGCAACCTCACCATCTTTACTAGTCAGTAGCAGGTAGGAGTGGGGCTGCATGAGATACGAGCCAAGAATGGCTGATTTGCTGCCATCACTAATTGACCAGCCCTCTAACTGAAACGGTATGCTAGAGGAGTTATAGATTTCAACAAACTCTACTTCAGGCAAATCTTCTTTTGGACTGGGATCAGCGAAAATTTCATTTATTACCAAGTTTCGAAAAGCAGTGGCCTCAGGGAGAAAATAGAGGAACTCAATAGTAGAAAGAGCCAAATTACGACCCTCATTATCAACGAGACCCTCAAGGTGAAGTTGATAGTGTTCACCATTGCTAAGGGGGGAATCAAAGGTTAAAATAACACGCTGATCGTTGCCGGTAGTGAGGGAGGCACTTAAAGGGTTACCAACTCCGTCTACTAGATAGTTGGCCTCCTGTTCCGCAGAAGTAGAGTGTAATGGGCTGGAGAAGTCAATAGCAATTTGGTCTTTTTCAACAGCTTCAACGGATAACGGCTTGAATTCGAACAGCTCAACTGAGATATTGTCAAAGAAAAACCGGTCAGCCCTGGTGGCGGTGTAGTCACAAACAAAGCCAAAATGGCCGGTGGTTGTTATGTCGTTGTCGAATGCCTGACCTTCCTCGAAAGTGGTACCATCAAGTTTGGTGGTTAGTAGCCAGTTGCCATCAGCATCCCGCTTTACCAGGATACTCACTTGCACATTGCTTCTATTGACCCTATCGTCCAGGCCATCAATTATCTTTGTGGCCACTGACCCCTGTTGCTTGTAGAGGCTTACTTCATCCTCAGGGCCACCAATTTTCACATAGTACCCATCCAGTTCCTGGGTTAAATCCAGCTGATTACTAACCAGGTAAACTCTAAGGAAATTGCTAGATGATGGATTGAAATCTAATTCAATGTCGATACTCCAAACTGCGTCGGTCATTAGAGAATTGGCGGTGCTCAAATAAGATGTGCCTGCTGTTGTGGCATTAAGTTGAAGCCTGGCGGATTCAACTATAAAAGAGCTAACATTACCAGCCCAAGTTGGGTTATCAGTGAGGTTATCGTCTTCAAAACCATCACTCAACTGGGCCACAGTGGCAGAATAGCTAAGTAAAAAGCAAGCAAATAGTATTAATCTCATAGATGATCTGGCTTGTCACTATAATATAACTATAATAATATTTTTTATAACTATTATACTTCGTAAGTAAAAAGATTGGAAAAGCATGGAGCGGGCAAAAAGCGCTTTCACCTCACTACCTTTTGCCCTAACTTTGCCCTTTAAACTCTATTGGAAATGAAATTAGCGGTTGTTGGAGCTACGGGCCTGGTAGGGCAAGAGGTGCTGAAAATACTGGCGGAGAGAAATTTTGAATTAGACCAATTGATACCGGTGGCCTCGGCTAAATCAAAAGGGCAGGTTGTATCTTTTAACGGCAAGGAGTATGAGGTTGTCACTATGGAAGAAGCCATCGACCTCAAGCCTGACATTGCCATCTTTTCCGCTGGCGGGTCCGTTTCGCTTGAGTTTGCTCCACAATTTGAAGAAGTTGGTTGCATAGTGATAGACAACTCATCCGCTTGGCGCATGAGCCCCGGCCACAAGCTTGTTGTACCGGAAGTTAATGGCCATGTCTTGCGCATCGATGACCGCATCATAGCTAACCCCAATTGCTCTACAATTCAAATGGTACTGGCGTTGGCTCCGTTGCATGTGGAATATAAGCTGGAGCGGGTGGTGGTCTCCACCTATCAGTCAGTAACGGGCAGTGGCAAGAAAGCAGTAGATCAATTGATGGGAGAACGCAATCAGGAACAAGTTGAGGCTGTTTATCCGCACCCTATAGATCTCAACGTACTTCCCCATATAGATAAGTTTGAAGAGAACGGATACACCAAAGAGGAGATGAAGATGATCAATGAAACTCGGAAGATTCTCGGAATCTCTGACTTGAAGATCACTTCAACTTGTGTGCGGGTACCAGCAGTTGGCGGCCACTCAGAATCCGTTAACGTTACTTTCAAGAACGATTTTGATCTAGCAAGAGTAAGAGAACTGCTAGCCGAAACTCCTGGAGTAATTGTGCAAGACGATCCTGCTTCTAACAGCTACCCAATGCCTATCAATGCGCACGGTAAAGACGAAGTATTTGTAGGTCGCTTACGCAGAGATGAATCGCTGCCAAATACACTCAATATGTGGATAGTAGCCGACAACCTGCGCAAAGGGGCAGCAACCAACGCGGTGCAAATTGCAGAGTTTATGGTTCAACATAACCTTGCCTATTGATCTCTGAGATCTTAAGTCAGGATTTTCAGCAATTCATTCTCGATCACGAAAATGACGACCTAAGCAGGTTGTTGCTAAGTGCATCTAAATTCCAGGGAGTTAACGTGCAGGCTGCGGTAGAGCAGATTACCGCCCGAAAAAAAGCTAAGGGCAAGTTGCCTGGCTGGTATAAGGCTGAAGGTATTGTGTGGCCACCGCAACAAGCGATGGAGCAATGCTCATCTGAAGCTACAGCTGTTTATAAGCAGTCCCTCTTCTCCGGAGAGAAAATGGTTGATCTTACTGGAGGTGCTGGGGTGGATACATTCTACCTGGGCCAAAACTTCACTCAAGTAGATTATGTGGAACCCAACCCAGACTTGGTTGCCATTACAAAACATAACCACAAGGTGCTGGGTGCAAATCAGATCCTCCATTATCAATTGGCAGCAGAAGATTTTGTGGGTAATATGGGCAGCTATGATCTCGCCTACCTTGATCCATCAAGAAGGTCCGGCAGTAATCAACGGGTATTCAAACTAGACGAGTACTCACCGAAAGTACATGAGCTGCTGCCAGATATTGCAGCCAAATGTAAACGGGTTTTAATTAAAGTGTCGCCGTGGCTCGACTTGTCGAGTATCATGGAGCAACTGGAAGATGTTAAGAGAATAACCGTTTTGGCCGTTGAGAATGAGTGCAGGGAATTGCTGGTAGAAATTTCAGAAGATACCCAAATAGAGATTGTGGCAGCGCACTTACCAAGGAATGGAGCAGATCAGATCTTTACCTTTAAGCCTGAGGATGAACAAAATGCCAAAGTTCAATTTGCGGAGCCCCAGCAATTTCTCTACGAACCCAATGCCGCCGTATTAAAGGCCGGGGCTTTTAAACTGGTTGGTGAGCGATATGGATTGGTGAAGCTACATACCAATACTCATCTTTATACCTCCAGGGAGCTTTTCGATTCGTTCCCAGGAAGAAAGTTTAGCATTGAAGACAATATTCGATATAGCAAGAAGGAATGGGAAACCGCAGGTTTCGGCAATAAGGCTAACATAAGCACCAGGAATTTTCCGGATTCAGTGGAAATTATAAAGAAGAAATTGAGAATAAGAGATGGAGGAGAGCTCTACATCTTCGCTTGTCGGATTTTCTCTGGGCAACTGCGGCTTTTAGTTTGCCGTCGGGTATAGGTTTTGCATCACCAGGTAAAGAATTAGAAAGAGGAGAGAGGTGATGCCGTAGACCTTGAATACTTTCTTGCGGTTTTGTATGTCTTCCCACCAAACCATTATATAAGGTTTGTAAAAGCCCACGAACATGAAGGCCAGGGATACGAAGGATACAGTAAGTAGTAGGTTCTTGAGTAGGTTCATATAACTGGGTGAAATACCAATAAAAAGGGATACTCCACTCCTTGGGCTGCCAAGCGGCTTAGCTGCTTAGAGAGTTCTCTTTATCTCTCTCTCCTCAAAGCTTTCGAAAATATCGCCGATTTTGATATCATTGAAATTCTTGATGCTGATACCACAATCAAATCCTGACTTCACCTCCTGGGCATCATCCTTAAATCGCTTAAGCTGATTTAGTTCTCCGGTATAAACCACAATTCCGTCACGAATTAGCCTTACCTCATTCGCCCGTTTGATAACGCCATCAGTCACCATACATCCGGCCACAGTTCCCACCTTAGATATCTTAAATACCTCACGTACTTCGGCATTACCGGTAATAACCTCTTCAACTTCGGGAGCAAGCATACCCTCCATGGCATCTTTGATCTCATTGATAGCATCGTAGATGACTGAGTAAAGCCTGATTTCGATTTCTTCAGTTTCGGCTACCTTCTTAGCTGCTTGTGATGGTCTTACCTGGAATCCTACAATAACCGCATCAGAAGCTGATGCCAGTAGTACGTCTGATTCAGAAATCTGGCCCACACCTTTTTGCACGATGTTCACCTGAACTTCATTAGTAGACAGCTTCAACAATGAATCACTAAGTGCTTCAATGGAGCCATCCACATCACCTTTCACAATCACGTTTAGCTCTCGGAAACTACCAATGGCCAACCTTCGACCGATTTCATCAAGTGTAATATGCTTCTTCGTTCTAACAGATTGCTCTCTGTTAATCTGTTCTCTCTTAGTAGCAATTTCTCTGGCCTCACGCTCTGATTCCATGACATTGAACTTGTCACCAGCCTGTGAAGCTCCGTCTAGTCCCAGCATCTGCACTGGTGTCGACGGCCCAGCTTCCTTCAGTTTTTTACCAGTGTGATCAAACATGGCTTTCACCTTGCCAAAGAAAGATCCGGCCAGGAGCACATCACCAACGCGTAGGGTTCCACCTTGTACTAGAATTGTTGTGACATAACCCCGACCCTTATCAAGAGTCGCTTCAATTACTGTACCGCTGGCTTGCTTTTCGGAATTAGCCTTTAGCTCGAGAAGTTCTGCTTCCAGCAGCACTTTTTCCAATAGGTCGTTTATGCCGTCGCCAGTCTTAGCTGATATGGGCTGACACTGGTATTTTCCACCCCAGTCTTCAACCAAAATATTTTCTTTAGATAACTCCTCCTTTACTTTTTCAGGATTGGCGTTGGGCTTATCCATCTTATTGATGGCAATCACGATGGGAACTCCCGCCACTTGCGCGTGATTTATGGCCTCCTTGGTTTGGGGCATAACTGCGTCATCAGCGGCTACTACAATAATAACTATATCGGTAACTTTTGCTCCGCGCGCACGCATTGCTGTGAAGGCTTCGTGACCAGGAGTATCAAGGAAAGCAATTTTTTGGCCGCCCTCGGTAGTTACATCGTAGGCGCCAATGTGCTGTGTAATACCTCCGGATTCGGCAGCAGTAATTTTTGATTTTCGGATATAATCGAGAAGCGAGGTTTTACCATGGTCAACGTGACCCATGATTGTAACTATAGGAGCCCGTGGTTCCAAGTTTTCTTCATCTTCCTCTACCTCAACAACTTCCGTTTCTTCTTCTTCAGTTGTGAATTCCACTGAGTAGCCAAATTCGTCCGCAATGATTGTAATGGCTTCTGCATCTAATCGCTGGTTTATTGACACAAACATGCCTAAAGTCATGCATGCTGAGATCACATCATTTACCGAAACATCGAGCAGGGCTGCCAGGTCATTAGCCGAAATAAACTCGGTGACCTTCAGTATTTTGCTGTCTTCCAGCTCCTGCTGCATCTTTTCTACCTCAGCCTCGGCTTTGGCAGAGCGTTTCTCTTTACGGTATTTTGCTCCGGTGGCAACTTTCTTGCCGCCACTAAGTTTGGCTAGCGTAGCCTTAATTTGATCTTGGATTTCCTTCTCAGAAGGCTCTTCCTTTTGAGGTCTTCTTCCTCTTCCAGCGGCCCCGCCATCTCTTCGACCTCTATCGCCTGCATTGGTACGTGGTGCAGGAATTCGTTTACGTGGTCTCTTTTTCTTCTTGTCCGTTTGGCTATCAGATGAAGCTACTGGCTTGTCCTCTTTCGGCTTTTCCTTCGGCTTAGGCAGATCAATTTTGCCAACCACCTTCAAACCCTTCAGCTTATCAGATTTGGCCTTAATAGTCTCTTCAGGAGTGGTTTCAGCCGGGGCTTCAGTTTTCTCCTCGGTATCTGCTTTTTCCTCCTTCGCTTCAGTTGGTTCTTTTTCTTCTTTCGCTTCAGGTTTCTCTTCCTCCGGCTCTGCTTCTTTCTCCTCTTTCTTATCCAGGTCTATCTTACCCAGCACTTTGATTCCCTGAAGTTTGGGAGATTCACTCTCTACTTTTTCCTCAGGCTTTTCCTCCTTCTCTTCCTCTTTAGGCTTTTCTACCACATCCTGATCAATGGCCAGGTTCTTAATGAGGATCTCGTCATCATCTTCCTTCCCCCGGTCATCACTTTGGCTGGTGTGATCAATTACGAAGTTGTCTGAGTGCTTACCGCCAATGGTAAGTCCGGAGGCCTCTTCTTTGTCAAGCAGAGAAGATGCAAACTCCTTGGCCAGGATATTAAATTGCTCTTCGGTGATCTTAGAGTTAGGCTTGCTTTCTATCTCAAATCCCTTGGAAGCCAAGTGATCTGTGATAGTTGCCAGCCCAACATTAAGCTTCCTAGCAACCTGTCCGAGTCTCATCATTTTCTGCTCTGCCATAGTCAAATATCCCTTTTTTTATCGATTATTAAAAATAGAGCCCCTATTCGAACTCCTGCTTCAAAATGTTCACAACGTCACCAATTGTCTCCTCTTCAAGGTCCGTTCTTCTGGTCAAATCCTCAGTTGAAAGAGCGAGTACACTCTTGGCTGTATCGAGGCCAACGCGCTTCAATTCGTCGATGATCCAGCTTTCGATTTCGTCTCCGAATTCGTCCAGATCTACGTCTTCATCTTCAAAGGCGCCGAGCTCTCTGAATACATCAATCTCCATACCTACCAACTTGCTGGCCAACTTGATATTCTGACCACCCTTACCGATTGCGAGGGAAACTTGGTCAGGCTTGAGGAATACCGAAACTCTCTCCTCTTCCTCTTCAATCTTGAGGCTGGTGATCTTCGCTGGGCTAAGTGCTCGAGCGATGTAGAGCTCCATGTTCTCAGTAAAATTGATAACATCAATATTTTCATTCTGCAATTCTCTAACGATAGCATGAATTCTTGATCCTTTCATACCCACACAGGCTCCAACCGGATCAATTCTGTCATCGTATGACTCTACAGCAACTTTTGCTCTTTCACCTGGCTCACGAACAACTCTCTTGATGGTGATCAGTCCGTCGTATACTTCAGGTACTTCACTTTCGAATAGTCTCTCAAGGAAGATGGGCGAAGTTCTGGAAAGGATAATCCTTGGATTTCCGTTCACCATTTCCACACGATGGACAACTGCTCTTACCGAGTCACCTTTGCGATAGCGATCCTTATTGATTTGTTCGTACTTAGGTAGAATCAATTCGTTCCCCTCCGCATCAATCAACAGTACCTCTTTCGGAAGGATTTGATAGACTTCGGCAGTAATGATCTCCTCCACCAAGTCTTTATATTTCTGAAAAAGAATATCTTTCTCAAGGTCTTTCACCTTTTGCATTAGTGTTTGGCGGGCAGTCATAACAGCTCTTCTCCCAAAATCAATCAGTTTGATCTCTTCCGCTACTTCCTCGCCAATTTCAAAATCGGGCTCTATCTTCACCGCCTCACTGAGGCTGATTTTGTCGTAGTCCCAAATATCCTCCGAGTTATCATCAACAATTTCCCTGAACCTCCATATTTCGAGGTCACCTTTGTCGGCGTTGATGATAATGTCAAAGTTGTCGTCTTGCTCATACTTCTTTCTAATCATGGTCCTGAAAACATCTTCCAGAATTCGGATCATTGTAGGCCGGTCGATATTCTTATTCCCGGCAAAATCTGCAAACGATTCAATTAGATTTCCACTATCCATCTTTATTCTTATTTAAAGGATACTAAAACATTCGTCTTAACAATTTCAGAAAGAGGCAACTCCACGGTTTTGCTTTCCTCCTTTTTATTTTCAGGCTTCTTCTCGATTACCACTTTTTCTTCAGCGATTTTCAGAAGCTTCCCAATCGTGGCCTCCCCATCAGTTAATACTACCTTCACATTTCGACCAACATTCTTCTCATATTGCCTCCTTAGCTTTATTGGATGGTCCAATCCCGGAGATGACACATTGAGCACAAATGGCCCGGCAAATGTTTCCAATGTCTCCAACTCACTCGAAACCGCTCTGCTCAAGGCCGCACAGTCGTCGATGGTTACTCCATTGTCTCCATCAATGATCACCGTCACTTTCTGACCAGCTTTGTTGCCAGATACCACCACATCAACTAGAAACAGTTGCTCCTGGGTAAGGTTTCTCTCCACTATTTCTTTGATAACCTCCATTCAACTTAGTCCATAAAAAGAGGGGACCTGAAGTCCCCTCATCACTAAGGATTAATATTTCTACAAAGGTAATGTAATTACCAGAATCACGCAAATGAACGCCATGCACTTCATTTTGCTTAAATGCCAGCATACCTTCACCGCGGCGCAGATTTTTATTTATTTTTGCCAATCATGGCGCAAGAGTTACAGATTTTTAACAGCCTAACCGGAAAGAAGGAGGTTTTCAAGCCTATTAACCCTCCTTTCGTGGGAATGTATGTGTGCGGCCCAACGGTATATAGTGATGTTCATCTGGGCAACGTCCGCACTTTTATCAGCTTCGATGTTGTTTATCGCTACCTCACGTTCCTTGATTACAAGGTGCGTTATGTTCGCAATATCACGGACGTGGGACACCTAGAGGGAGATGCTGACGAAGGGGAAGACAAAATAGCTAAGAAGGCCAAGTTGGAGAATCTAGAGCCGATGGAGATAGTTCAGCGCTATACAAACGGCTTCCATCAGGTCACTCAAATGTTCAACATACTGCCACCCAGCATTGAGCCTTCCGCTACTGGACATATTGTGGAGCAAATTGAAATGATCCAGACCATTCTTGACAAGGGGTTTGCTTATGAGTCGAATGGTTCAGTTTACTTTGATGTGTCAAAGTACAATGAGAAGCACGACTACGGAAAACTCTCCAAGCGAGTATTGGAAGACATGATGGCTGGCACACGTGAACTTGATGGGCAGGATGAAAAGAGGAATCCAATAGACTTTGCTATTTGGAAAAATGCTAGCCCCGAACATTTGATGAAATGGCAGTCACCCTGGGGTCTGGGATTTCCAGGCTGGCATCTGGAGTGTTCTGTGATGGGTACCAAATATCTCGGCGAGACATTCGACATTCACGGTGGCGGTATGGATCTTAAGTTCCCACATCATGAATGTGAGATAGCACAGTCAATTGGAGCATACGGGCAAGATCCGGTTAATTACTGGTTGCATACCAATATGCTTACGGTTAATGGCCAAAAGATGAGTAAGTCCTTAGGGAATTCCTTCTTGCCTGAAGAACTTATAGCAGGGAGTCACGAGCTTCTGGACCAGCCTTATAGCCCGATGACAGTGCGCTTCTTCATGTTACAATCGCACTATTCAAGCACATTGGACTTCTCTAACGACGCGTTAAAGGCCGCGCAAAAAGGGTACAAGCGATTAATAAACGGCCTGCGAATTGCCAAGTCGCTTGAGTTTAAAGATGATGGAGGGGATAGGAACGAAGAAGTAATAGCAGAAATTAAGGAGAGTATAACAGGTTGTCATGAAGCTATGAATGACGACTTTAATACTGCTCTTACTATTGGCCACCTTTTTACGTTGTTGAAGAAGATTAATTCGCTATATACGGAAGGCCTGCAAATGGGTGCCATTGGCGAGGACGTATTCACGGATTTGATATCCACCTTTGTGACATTCATCGAAGACGTTTTAGGTTTGCTCGAAGAGAACACCGCAGATTCAAAAGATATTATTAATTCACTATTGGTAGTTTATAAAGATGCAAAGCATAACAAAGATTATGACAAGGTGGATCAGATAAGGGCAGAACTAAAATCTAGTGGTATCGTTTTGAAAGACATGAAATCAGGTGTTGATTGGGCTTATGAAGAGTAATTATTGGTGGTTGTTAGTGCTACTTTTTGCCGCCTGTGGAGGCGAGAAAAGTGGTGAGGTGGCAGTTGCGGAAGAGAAGGTCGTAGCCGTTCCTGATTTTATTGCAGATTCAGCCTATAACTTCATTCAAAACCAGGTAGACTTTGGGCCAAGGGTGCCAAATACCGAAGCCCACCGATTAACCGGAGACTATCTTTTCAACACTTTAGAGAGTTACGGAGCTAAGGTGCAAGATCAGAGATTTCAGGCGCTAACTTTTGATGGAGTGAAGGTTGACCTAAGGAACATCATCGCTTCCTTTTATCCAGATAAAGCCAAACGCATACTGCTGGCCGCTCATTGGGACACCAGGCCCTTTGCGGATAAAGATGAAGAAGACCCTAACACACCCATTGCCGGGGCTAATGATGGGGGTAGCGGAGTAGGAGTCTTGCTTGAAATTGCCAGGGTACTAGATGCTAATCCACCACCTTCAGTTGGGGTAGATATAATCTTCTTTGACGGCGAGGACTGGGGTACCTGGAATGGCGAGGCGGATCCGCCGCTTCCGGCTAATCAAACCGATTGGTGGTGTCTGGGTTCTCAGCATTGGGCGAAGAACAAGCACATTAACGGTTACACTCCCTACTATGGAATCTTGCTTGATATGGTCGGAGCTAGAGGTTCCCAATTTCACAAAGAGGGGCTATCTCAGAAAATTGCTCCGAAAATAGTAAAGAAAGTTTGGGACCGTGCAGCAAAGATTGGCTATGGAGATTATTTCATTCACCAGGAGCAGGCCGCAATTACAGATGATCATCAATTCGTATATAGCCTGGGAAATATCCTCATGATAGATATTGTCCACTACGATCCCCAAGTAGGGTACTTTGGCGATTACCATCACACGCACAAAGACAATATGGAAATCATCGATACCAATACACTCAAGGCGGTAGGGCAAACCGTACTTACTGTGCTGTTCTACGAGTAGCACCTGAAAATGCCAACGACAGTTGCGCATACCTCGTTTATGGTATTATGACCCATTATGATTTTCGCCAACTACCCTATCTGTTAAAATCAGCTTATAAGTACTTACGAAAGAACCCAGCGATGCTGTTCCTGCATGTTGCTGGTTTGTCGATCGGGATAGCAAGCACATTTTTAATTTATCTTTATGTCGATAATCAACTGTCAGCCGATGGCACACACAGCAAAGGTGACAGGATTTATAGGGTAGCAACGACTTACACCACAACTGGCGTTGATACTCGCACTTCGCAAACTCCCACAGCCGCAGGCCCACATTTGGCTACGGAGCTATCGCGAATTGATAAATTTGTCAGATTCAGAAGATTTGACGTAACAGTTAGAGATGACGACCGGCTGTTTTCTGAGTCAGGCTTTGCTTACGTAGACTCGACGGTCTTCAGCATCTTTGACTTCCCCTTAATTCAAGGCAATCCCAAAACCGCGTTGGCTACTCCTAATACAATAGTTATTTCGGAGTCAATGGCCCGCAAGTACTTTGGCCAGAACTGGGAGGCAGCGGAAATACTTGATCAATCTTTGGAAATATTTAGAGGGGCTACGAGTAACGAATATATAATTACCGGTGTCATGCAGGACATCCCACAACAATCTCATATCAGATTGGACTTTCTGGCATCTATGGTCAGTACACGCGATTCGAGAAGACCTGATTGGAACGTCAGCTACATGACAACCTATGTCTTGGCCAGCCCCGGGTCCAGTAGTTCTCAACTAATGAAACAATTCCCAATGAGAATCGATGAGGTAGACGTACATGGTAATCTAACAACACTTCACCTCGAATCACTGGGCCAGATCTATTTGAACAGCGACTTTGGCAATACCCTTGGGGAGACCGGCAACAGTACCATAGTAAATATTTTTATTGGTACGGGTTTTCTGATATTACTGATGATGGTGATTAACTACGTGAATGTAACTACTGCCAAGTCCATCCAACGATCAAAGGAAATTGGCATTCGGAAAATCTCCGGGGCGATAAAGGTATCGCTCATCTCCCAATTCCTGTTTGAGGCTTTTTTGGTGGTGGCCTTCTCCACTGTTGTAGCAGTTCTTCTTATCGCTCTTGTCGTAACCTACTTCAATGGTATTACTGGACTTGATATTTCAATTGGCAGCTTGCTGACTTCAACTGAGATTTTAGCGTTGGTGGTGTTCATACTTTTATTGACAATCATCTCAGGCATATACCCCGCCATGAGGTTTTCAAGGATACAGGCACACGAGGTGTTAAAGGGGAAATATGGTAAGGGGAGGCAGGAAGCTAAATTGCGCAGATCATTACTGCTAGTGCAAATGGTAATCTCCACACTTTTGGTATTTGCTGCGATAACAATCAGTGACCAACTCAATTACCTGCAATCGAAAGATATGGGTTATAATGATGAGAATGTTGTGGGCATCCCGACTCGAAGGGTATTTAATTCTGCTTTGTCCAAATCTCTGGTCGAGCAAGTACGTTTACTACCAGGTGTTGAGGAGGTGTCCGTGGCCATGGAGCCTATAAATGAGATTCAGTTTAAAACCGACTTCTACTTACCGGAGATTGATGAAGCTGGCAAGGGTTTTAATCTGGCTATGAATCAAGTAGACGAGAATTTTATTCCTCTTTTCGATTTAGACATGGTGGAGGGATCAGGGTTTCAGAAATTGGTAGAAGATGACACGAGCCACTACTTCATCATCAATCAGTCAGCGATGGATGTAATGGGGCTAACCCCACAGGATGCCATAAACAAAGAGTTACGAATGAACTGGGGGGTATATGGGTGGAAAACGGGTACCATTGTCGGAGTAGTCGAAGATTTTCACTTCCGATCATTACATGAGCAAATAGAGCCTCTGGTCCTGAAACACTCAAATGATTTGGCAAGACATGTCCTAATGGTCAGAATAGCAGCTAATGACCAGCGCTTTGTTATTGAGAATATTCGTAGCAAATGGAATAGCCTAATTGACCACCTGGTTTTCGATTACAGCTTCCTACATCAAAGTTCAGCTTCAAAGTATAACTACGAAAATGCCCTCGGTAAACTCATAGTGGTCTTTACTGCCATTGGTCTGGTTATTTCCAGTCTTGGTCTAATTAGTATGGCCTCATTCATGGTAAGTCAACGCATTAAGGAGGTTGGAGTAAGAAAAGTCTTTGGTGCTTCGGTTGCTGCAATACTGCAGTTGTTTGGTTTTTCATTTCTGAGGATCGTGGCAGTGGCAGGGGTTGTTGCAATCCCGATTGGCGTATTGCTTGTCAACAATTGGCTTAACCAATTTGCGTATCACCTTGATATTACCCTTGGTCACGTGTTGGTTAGTGTGGGTTTGGTTACGATAATCACTCTGGTCACTATAAGTTATCACACCTTTGTGGCTTCAGTATTGAAGCCCGCTAATGCGCTTCGTCATACAGAATAATGACTTTAACTGGAGAAAAAGTTGAACTAGTTCCAGCTGTTCAGTCGGATGCCAAAGATATATTCCAATGGCTGGCGCAATCTGACCTTACGGCAAATATGATGGGGCCGCCATTGTTTCCTGAGATTGAGATTCCATCATGGGAAGATTTCCAGGAAGACTATCTGCCACTATACTTTAGCGATGATAAACCCAAGGATGGCCGCTGCTTTGTTATTGAGGTTGAAGGTAAACGAGTAGGGCAGATAAACTTTAGTAAGATTGATGAGGAAGGCAGAGTGGAGCTTGACATTTGGTTAGCCGGCAGTAGCGTGGTGGGCAAAGGTTTGGGGCCCGATGCAATTAATACACTTTGTAGTCACCTTAAAGAAGAGTTTCAATGCCGCCAAATCATAATTGCACCCTCAGCCCGAAACCCCTTTGCGGTTAGGGCTTATCAAAGAGCTGGTTTTGAAATTACCAATAACGCACCCGACTGGTTTGTTCCTGACTACCATGATACGGTAATCATGGTGAGAGACCTGTAGTTGTGGAAAGGTGAACCTGCTACTACTTATTGAATTTCTCGAAAGTGTTGTGTTCCTTAAAAAGAGCGTCTTCAGGAAGAGACTTGAAATAGTCAAAAGTTATCTTCAGACCTTCAGCCCTTGAAATTTGTGGGGACCAATTGAGTATTTCCTTTGCTTTGGCGATATCAGGTTGCCGCTGTAACGGATCATCCTTGGGGAGGTCTTTAAATATAATTTTTTGCGATGTATTGGTAAGCTTGATTACCTCTTCTGCAAAATCAAGAATGGTGATTTCATCTGGGTTGCCAATGTTCACCGGCGCGGCATAATCGCTCATGAGTAACCTGTAAATACCTTCAACCAAGTCATCAACATAACAAAAGGAGCGTGTTTGTTTGCCGTCTCCAAAAACCGTTAAGTCCTCTCCTCTTAACGCCTGACCTATAAAAGCTGGCAGAACCCGGCCGTCGTTTAGTCGCATCCTGGGGCCGTAAGTATTGAATATTCTTACGATCCTCGTTTCCAGGCCATGAAAAGTGTGGTAGGCCATAGTCAAGGCCTCTTGAAATCTTTTGGCTTCATCATAAACTCCCCTGGGCCCAATAGGGTTTACATTGCCGTAATATTCTTCAGTTTGGGGATGAACCAAGGGATCTCCATAGACCTCGGAGGTGCTGGCTACCAGGATTCTGGCATTCTTTGCTTTGGCCAACCCCAGTAAGTTGTGCGTGCCCAAAGAGCTAACTTTCAAAGTTTGAATGGGAATCTTCAAATAGTCTATAGGGCTGGCAGGGGAGGCAAAGTGCAGAATATAGTCAAGGTCGCCAGGCACATGCACATACTTAGCAACATCATGGTGATGGAACTCAAATTGCTCAGACTTTAAAAGATGTTCGATGTTTGAGAGGTCACCTGTAATCAGGTTATCCATACCAATAACCTCATAGCCCTCTTTGACGAATCGATCACATAAGTGTGACCCTAAAAAACCAGCACAACCTGTTATAAGAACCCTTCTTTCTTCCATGGTATTAGTTTATGATCTCTTCCCTGCCGATACTAATGTAATTAAATCCTCTATCCTTCATTTCTTTGGGATCGTAAAGATTTCGGCCATCCAGGATTAACAAATTTTGTAAAAGGCCTTTTAGCCTTTCGAAGTCAGGAGTTCTGAAAACCGGCCATTCAGTGAAGATTAGCAATGCTTCGGCCCCTTCCGCTGCATCATACTGGTCAGATGCGAATTCAACATCATTCCCGAAGATAGCCTTTACATTCTCCATAGCTTCAGGATCGTAGACCCTAACCCTGGCGCCGGCTTCAAGCAAAAGCTTAATGTTTTCCAGTGCAGGAGCTTCCCTAATGTCATCAGTATAGGGCTTAAAGGCCAAACCCCACGCAGCAAATTGTTTACCACTAATGTCGCCATTGTGGTATTCGACTAGTTTGTCGAAAAGCCTTCTTTTCTGCATTTTGTTAATGCTCATTACAGCATCCAAGATTCTGAAATCGTAGTCGACTTGAGAACTTGCCATCCCTAAGGCTTGAACATCTTTAGGGAAGCAACTGCCACCGTACCCAATGCCCGGGAATAGAAACCTTTTTCCGATCCTTGAGTCAGTACCAATACCTTTCCTCACCTCGTCCACATCTGCTCCCAGCCTTTCACAAAGGTTGGCTATTTCATTCATGAAGGTAATCTTAGTTGCCAGAAAAGAATTAGCGGCGTATTTGGTAAGTTCGGCTGATCTTTCGTCCATAAACAATATCGGGTTCCCCTGCCTTACCATTGGTGCGTAAAGCTCATTCATAATTTTCCTGGCTTTCTCGGAGGTCGTTCCAACTACCACTCTATCAGGTTTCATGAAATCCTCAACAGCAACTCCTTCCCTCAGAAATTCGGGATTTGATACAACATCAAACTCCAGATTGCAATTGGCGGCAATGGCGTTATTCACCAGCTCAGCAGTTCCTACTGGCACGGTACTTTTGTCAACGATGCAGGCGTAATCTGTTAGTAGGGGCCCAATATCTTCGGCCACTTTCAATACGTACTGCAAATCCGCTGATCCATCTTCACCGGGAGGAGTTGGAAGGGCCAGAAAGATTACCGTGGCACCTTTGATGCCCTCGGCCAGATCGGTGGTAAATGATAGCCTACCCTGGCGAATATTTCGCTCGAAAAGGGCCTCCAGTCCTGGCTCGTAGATGGTAACGATGCCTTTGCTTAGCTTTTCTACTTTCTGGGGATCGATATCCACGC
This sequence comes from Cyclobacteriaceae bacterium, assembly GCA_028285445.1. Taxonomy (GTDB): domain Bacteria; phylum Bacteroidota; class Bacteroidia; order Cytophagales; family Cyclobacteriaceae; genus JANQPQ01. The sequence goes on from JANQPQ010000034.1 coordinate 35,767, forward strand.
AGGTAACATTGTTTCCGGTTTCCGCAAAACATGTTCCCGTAACAAGACCAACATATCCGGTACCGACAACAGCAATATTCATCTTTAAGTATTCGATTGAATTGGTCGCAAAAGTATATCCCTGCCATGTATTTATCTAGCAAAAGGTACAAAATCGGGAAGATCGGTTGCCCCAAAGCTTGGGCTTGATGCTAGTTAAAAAGTTACAGAATTAGTAATTTAGCGAATAAATTAGCCACTAAAAACGTATTTGTCTATTAATCAGGTAGTTATGAGTGTAGAGATTAGCGAAAATTTGGGAGTGTTGACATTTGAAATGAACGAAAACCAGCAAATGATTTCGGAAATGATCCGAGATTTTGGTGCGAAAGAGATAGAACCATTCAGAAGAGAATGGGATGACAATCAAGATTTTCCTATCGATCTATTTAAGAAGCTTGGAGGCTTGGGTTTGATGGGGGTTTTGGTGCCACAGGAGTATGGTGGTTCTGGCTTCGGATATGCCGAGTACGTTACAGTGATCTCTGAAATAGCCAAGATTGATGGCGCTATAGGCCTTTCAGTGGCAGCGCATAACTCCCTCTGCACAGGGCACATTCTCCAGTTTGGTAATGAAGAGCAAAAGCAGCGCTGGCTACCCAAATTGGCTACAGCAGAGCACATTGGTGCTTGGGGCCTTACCGAGCCAAATACCGGATCGGATGCTGGCAATATGAAAACGACTGCAGTAAAAGACGGCGACAACTGGGTGATTAACGGAGCGAAGAACTTCATTACCCATGGTAAGTCCGGGGATGTGGCAGTAGTTATTGTGAGAACTGGCGAAGTGGGTGACTCTCATGGTATGACAACTTTTGTTGTAGAGAAGGGCACTGCGGGTTTTAGTGCAGGGCGTAAAGAGGACAAGCTGGGTATGAGAGCCTCTGAAACCACGGAAATCATTTTTGATAATTGCATCGTTCCTGATAGCAACCGACTTGGAGAAGTTGGGGAAGGATTTATTCAAGCAATGAAAGTGCTCGACGGTGGCAGAATTTCAATTGCGGCTTTAAGCCTCGGAATTGCTCAGGGCTCCCTGGAAGAGTCTATTAAATATGCTAAAGAAAGGCACCAGTTCAATAAACCCATTGCTCAATTTCAAGGTATTTCATTCAAGATAGCGGACATGGCAACAAAGATTGAAGCCGCTAAACTACTGACCTTCCGGGCAGCAGATCTTAAGAATAGGGGGGAAAGCGTAAGTAAAGAATCGGCAATGGCCAAGTACTACGCCTCTGAGGTAGCAGTTGAAGCGTCAACAGAGGCCGTGCAGATATTTGGTGGTTATGGCTATACCAAAGATTACCCGGTAGAAAAACACTATCGCGATAGTAAGCTATGTACAATTGGAGAGGGAACCTCTGAGATTCAGAAATTGGTTATATCCAGGGCTATTCTGAAATAGCCAGCCATTCCTATTATTAATTTCTATTTTTGGGCCAGCAACTACCTGGCCCGGTGACGTTTACAAAGCTAAGTATAGTAATACCCGTGTTTAATGAAGAGAACTACGTCTCTTCTATCTTAGACAAGGTATTAGCTGCTGAATTGCCAACGAATATTTCTAAGGAAATAGTAGTTGTAGACGACGGTTCAACCGATGGCACCGCCTTGCAGTTGAAGGAATACTCAGAGCGGTATTCAGAAATAACCGTAATTACCAAAGAAAAGAATAGTGGCAAGGGAAGTGCAATACAGCAGGCTCTATCCATGGTGCGGGGCCAGTATGTTCTCATACAAGATGCTGATCTGGAGTACGACCCAAAAGATTATCATTTGCTTTTGCAACCAATTGTAGATAGTGTAGCCGATGTTGTGTATGGCTCCCGATTCGTTGGCAATCAACCGCATAGAGTGCTGTTCTTCTGGCACTCAATTGCCAATCGCTTTCTCACCTTCCTTTCCAACTTGTTTACCAATCTTAACCTTACAGACATAGAGACCGGCTACAAGGTTTTCCCCACAAGTATAATCAAGGAACTTAATCTAAGGGAAAGAAGATTTGGGTTTGAGCCGGAAGTAACCGCGAAGTTTGCCAAAATACCAAACATCCGTATCTATGAAGTTGGCATTTCTTACTATGGCCGTACTTACCAACAAGGAAAGAAAATACGTTGGCCGGATGGCATAAGGGCCCTGTATTGTATTTTTAGATATAATTTATTCAGATGAGAATTCTCGTTACAGGTGGTTGTGGGTTTGTTGGCTCCACTTTAGCAATTGAGGTGAAGAGAAAATATCCCGACTATGAAATAGTTGCACTGGACAATCTAATCAGGCGAGGAAGCGAGCTAAATGTACAGCGGTTGGCTAAGAACAATATAGCCTTTGTACATGGGGATATTCGCTCTCAAAGTGACCTGGATAATATTGGGAAGGTTGATCTAATCATTGAGGCTGCGGCTGAGCCTTCTGTGCAAAGTGGCGTAAGTAGTTCTCCTGACTATGTTATTGAGACCAATCTTGTTGGCACTTTAAACTGCATGCGGTTAGCTCACAAACACGCTGCAAAAGTTATCTTCTTATCTACCAGCAGAGTTTATTCCATTCCTGCCCTGGAGGAAACATCTTATGAGGAGCATGACACCCGGTTTGTTTTGTCTAAGAGCCAGGGCCAGGTCGGCATCTCGGAGCAAGGCATTTCAGAAGAATTTTCTACGGCCGGGCCTAAATCATTTTACGGGGCTACCAAGTTCGCTTCCGAAGTGATTCTAAACGAGTACCACTCTTTTCAGAATTTATCTATAGTCATAAACCGATGCGGAGTACTTACCGGGCCTTGGCAGTTTGGTAAGGTAGATCAAGGCATCTTTGTGCTCTGGCTGGCCAGTCATTACTGGAAGCGACCACTGAGTTATATTGGCTATGGTGGTCAGGGTAAGCAGGTCAGAGATGTGCTTCACATTTCTGATTTATTCAACCTAATTGACTACCAAATTCATAATTTTGAGGCCGTGAATGGAAAGACATTTAATGTAGGCGGGGGTATGGAGAATTCGGTGTCACTGTTGGAACTAACGGCTATCTGTGAGGAGGTTACCGGCAATTCTATTTCAATTTCGGCCCAACCTGAAAACCGAGCAGCAGATGTTAGAATTTATGCTACTAACAACCAATTAGTATCCGAAACAACGGGGTGGCAACCGACATTAACCATAAGCGATATTGCCGAAGACATACACAATTGGATCAGTGAAAACGAATCCATTCTGAATAAGATCTTTAACAAATGAGTACAGTACTTGTAACCGGTTCGGGAGGATTGATAGGAAGCGAAGCGGTTCGTTTTTTTGCCCAGAAATTTGACCGGGTAATTGGAGTAGACAATAATCTTAGGGCACACTTTTTTGGTGAAGGTGCCTCCATAGAATGGAACGTATCGCATCTGAATGAGCAAATTCCTAATTATCAGCATCACACAATAGATATTAGAGATTATGAGCAATTAGGGCAACTATTTGCGGAGCACAATGCTGATATAGAGCTCATAATACACGCTGCAGCCCAGCCCAGCCATGATTGGGCCGCAAATGATCCTTTAATGGATTACCATGTTAATGCTACCGGTACAATCAATCTTTTGGAATTAACAAGGAAACATTGCCCTCAGGCTGTTTTCATATTTACCTCAACTAATAAAGTTTACGGTGATACGCCAAACTTTCTGCCACTGGTTGAAACGGACTCCAGGTGGGAAATTGATGAGAGCCACAAGTACTTCGAACATGGTATTGATGAAAAGATGTCTATCGATCAGTCAAAGCACTCTCTATTTGGAGCTTCAAAGGTTGCAGCTGATGTTGTTACCCAGGAGTTTGGAAGATACTTTGGCCTGAAAACTGGAATATTTAGGGGAGGCTGTCTTACTGGTCCCAACCATTCTGGTGCCCAATTACATGGATTTTTGTCTTACCTGATGAAGTGCGCGATCACAAAAGAACCATATACTATATTTGGTTACAAGGGCAAGCAAGTAAGAGATAACATCCATAGCTGGGATTTGATAAACATGTTCTGGCATTTCTACCAAGACCCCAAGCCAGGAGAAGTGTACAATGCCGGGGGTGGCAGGTTTGCAAATTGTTCAATGCTGGAGGCCATTGAACTGTGTGAGGAAATTGCCGGCAACAAACTTAATTACTCATACGACGAAACTAATCGCATTGGAGATCATATTTGGTGGATAAGTGATCTCTCAAAATTTAAGAAGCACTATCCGGAGTGGAATTGGCAGTATGACTTGAAGAAAACACTGGGCGAGATTTACAGCGGCCTGGTTGAACGTGTATAGCCAATGAAATTAAGTGTGGTAATTCCGGCTTACAATGAGTCCGAATCTCTAAAGGAGACCATACCACCTTTATTTGAAACGTTGACTAAGGAGCAAATTGATCATGAGTTGCTTGTAGTCAACGATAACTCTTCAGACAGCACTTTGGAAACACTAGAATCTCTCTCTAATCAATACCAAACCCTGCGATTTGTAACTAATGAGGGTCCAAATGGCTTTGGGTTTGCTGTACGAAAAGGCCTGGAGAATTTCGAAGGTGATTGTGTAGCCATCATGATGGCAGACCTTTCAGACTCTCCAAATGATTTGGTAGAGTTCTACCGAACCATGGTTTCAGGAGATTACGACTGTGTATTTGGTAGTAGATTCATCAAGGGTGGAAAAACAGTAGATTATCCCCGGTTGAAAAGAATTATAAATCGTATGGCCAACAATTTGGTGCGCGTGGTTTTTCGTTTTCGGTATAACGACTGCACCAATGCTTTCAAGCTATATAAGAAGAGCACTATTGAAGGGCTTAAGCCATTTCTTTCCCCCCACTTTAACCTAACCTTAGAGCTGCCCTTGAAATCAATAGTAAGAGGGTATAGCTATACGGTGTTGCCAAACTCGTGGACCAATAGAAAGTATGGCAAATCAAACTTATCAATAAGAGAAATGGGAAGCCGATACTTCTTCATTCTTCTTTATTGTTTCATTGAAAAGTATTTTTCCAAAGGTGATTTCAAGAAGAAATGGGATTGATTGGGTCCTGAAATGGGCTCCACGCACTTACGAACGGGCAATTCAAATACTTTTGAATCGCTACCTGTTTCTGTTGGGGCTTGTGGTGGTTGCTGCTTATGGGGCTATACTCAATTTCAATGCGAAAGACATGTTTGGGTTAGTCCCTGCCTACGAACAGTTTGGAAATTTTCTGGCTAGTGGATGGGACTTTGAAAGTGAGCCTGGTAAGCGCGTTTATACTTTCCCAATGTGGGGCTATGGCCTCCTTTTCTTTATTACCAAAAGTAAGTCAACCATAATTATCCTGCAGCAGATTTTCACCATTGCCGTAATCATGGGTATTGATTTCAGCCTGGAAAAACTGAAGTGGAAGAAGGTATCAAGAGTCATCTTCCGATTCCTGATGCTCAGCTGCGTGATTTGGTTCTATTTCCACGCCATTCTATGGCCATATAGCTGGGGGGCTAACCTATTACTCGTTTCCCTTTTCAGTCTGATATTCTACCTAAGGACAAATAAACTTTGGATGCTGATGATATCAGCGGTGGCGTTTGGCATTATGCTAAATTTCAGATCAGACTACTTCTATTTCGCAATAGGTTTGGGCGCTGCCCTGCTGCTGTTGAGATTTGTTCGTCAATTGAATTTCAAGGTTTGGCATTTAGCCATTTGGTTTGGGATAGTTGCCATTATGCTTGCGCCCTGGGCAATTTTCTCGAATACGAAAGCCGGCACCCCTTTGCTGAAATCCACAAATGGTGGCCATGTGCTTTTTATTAGCCTGGGCCAGTTGCCGGAAAACAAATGGGGTATTACGCCTCTAGATGCTGACCCAACCATGAGAGCCCTTGTTGACGAAAACGTAGGTAAGGGTATTTCAACGCTCTCATACGCTGCCGATACTTTTCTTACCTCCAAATGGGTTGAATTAATTAGTGAAGACCGCTCCGAGTTCCTGGCCAAATGCAAACACAACTTGCAGCAGATCATTAGCCAACCCTATTATAATGGCAGCATCTTGCAGCCCTCCGAAGGCTATGCCGATCGGTATATAGTGAGCAACCTGGATTCCGCCTGGCAATCATATTCAAACAGCCTGGCCCAAGACCCGGAAAACACGCAGACCATTGGCGGTCGTAGTTACCGCTTATTTCTAATTCATGCTAAGATCTTTCGTTGGCTTGGATTGGGCCTTATTGTATTTCTTGTTCTTAACTGGAGGGTGATGCTCCGTGACCCATTCTTTATAGTCCTATTACTAATTGTCGGCTATCAGCTCGCGTTAATTATTCTGGCCTATTTCATGATCGCCTACAACACCAACCTGGTACCTGTTTATACCTTGCTATTTGTTTACTTCTTCATTGAGAAGATACCCTGGGGAAGGTACTGGCAATGGGCTCAAAACAAATTGCAGCCAATACTAATGAAGTACTGGCTGCAACTGGAGCAGCGATTTAATAACCGTTCTTCTCAATAGCTCCGATATCGTAAGGTCCTACTGGCCTCACTTTCTTTTCGAAGTCTATAGAGGGCATCCCGTTTGACCAATTAGTTCCGGCATTAACCGCTGGTGAACTGCCAGTTTCAATGTCAAAATTGTTCGCAGCAATGTTGTCGAAAATTTGTACAGTTGAAGCGGGTGCCGGGCACGAATGGCAGGTACCCCCGGATGGTGCAGAAAATCCGTTTGCAAATAGATTGTAACCCATATAAGAGATCGAACTCCAGATGGAGAAACTAGGTGCACCAGGGTAATTCTTAAAAGAAGGACTACTAGAGATACTATCCTTATAGAAGATATTGTTTATAAATACAACATCATCGTGGGCGTATGCGGCACCTTGCGAGTTGTAGAAAACCACATTATCAATATTTCCAACGAAGGTATTGTTGTTAATTAAAATGTGATCACCGGCAGGACCACTTGACTCCGAACGAAACAAAATACCATGTTCGCTATCTCTGATAATATTATTTCTGAAGGTTAGATTATTCCCAGCCCATATCATGATACCAGCTCCATCAGACGCCCCGGAAACCATGTTTCCGTCAAAGATGTTGTTGCTTCCAATCCTGTTCTGGATCCCTGGGCTGCTTCCGCTCGTGGAATTAGTAACAATATTATTTTTGATGGTTGCATTATTGACCTTTATTGAAAACGCGTCAAGCCCACCATCTATCTCGTTACCTTCAATGTTCACTGCCTGATTCGCAGTTGGGATATAGGTAGCAGTGGGAAAAGGAGGTAGCCCATCGGCTACAGTAATTGCCGTGTTTCCGCAAGCGCAACCACCTACAGGCCATGTATCAGGGCCATCCGTAATAATATTATATCTAATTTGGGCACCGACCGCTTCCGGTACGTCAATATTAAAATGCCCAAGGAATATCGCTCCTATTTGATTCGAACTGCCAACAGGTTGCTTCCAGTTATCTATTTCATTGTATTGGATTTTTAGGTTACTAACGTTAAATGCCTGATAACCATTATACTCCTTTCCGCCAGCCCTGATAAGTGTATAACTTTCAAGGGTGGTAATATTTTTCAATTTATTGTGTTCAATGGTAACATTCTGCCCCCTAATAAGGATTAAATTCCTGTTTGGTGGGCTCATAACGCTACTGTGGCCGGTCCAATTGGTACCATCCCAGGTCAGGTGACTTATGGTCACGTTATTGCCGTGAATATCGAAGTATCCGTTAATTTTTGGGGTACTATTACCGTGTCGGGTAATGGTAACACCACTCGCGGTCAAGGAGCCGCTACTGGTGTAATTTCCCGTTTGCAGGTAGAATAGTGTAGTTCCGTACAAGCCATTGTATAAATTCACATACCCAGTCACGTTGGATCCAACCGGTATAACCAATGACGAACTGCCGCCACCACCAAGGCCACCGACCTCTTTTGCCCTGGAGATTGGAATTGCTTCATTACTAGGCTGAGGCTCATTCTTTACCCCCAGCTCACAACCTGCCAGAAGGATAACCAAAGCTATGGTTAAGACATGGCCTAATCCGAACACTCTTTTTCTAATAGTTTTCATAATTCTTGTTTTTTTTGATTTTACAAACCCTTCCTCGCTGCTAGTAACCGTTCTTCTCCAGCGCTCCTATATCATAGGTGCTTACTGGCCTATTCTTTCTTTCGAAGTCTTCTGTGGGCATGCCGTTTGACCAGGTAACTCCGGCGTTTACAGCCGGTGAACTACCGGTCTCAATATCGAAGTTGTTTGTGGCCACGTGGTCAAATATCTGTACCGTAGAGGCGGGCTCCTGACACGAATGACAAGTTCCGGTTGACGGCTTGTCGTAATCATTCGCAAAAATATCATAACCCATATAGGATATTGATGTCCAAATGCTAAACCCAGGTTGGCTATTGGGGGCAATCCAAAAGGAGGAGGTGCTAGTGTTATCTTTGCGGTAAAAGATATTGTTTACTAATACCACATCATCGTGGGGACTATATTCCGCTCCAGAACCAGGGTCAAACTCTATATTTTTCTCGTTTCTTACGAAAGTGTTATTGGTTAATAGAATGTGATCTCCAGCAACTCCCGCTCCATATGCATTTCTGGCTTTGAAGAGCACGCCCAGGCGGCTGTCTCTAATTACGTTGTTGCGAAATAGGAGTCCGTCACCACTCGCGATCAAGATTCCAGCGCCACTACTTGCCCCCGATACGAGGTTGCCTTCAAAGATATTCCAGCTGCCAAATCGATTCTGAATACCGGGACTGGATCCACTATTAGAGTTGCGGATCACGTTGTATCGGACAACGCAATTGTTGACCTTGATTGACAATGCATCCCAACCATCTTGGATATTGTTGCCTTGCACATTAATTGGCTGGTAGGCATGAGGATTGTAGCCGGTCAAGTAAGGCAGTTCGTCGTCTGCCAGTACGATTGCCGCATTACCAGCACCATTTGACATACCCGCAGTTGGGCCGTCACTGAATTGATTCCACCTAATATGTGCGCCTATGGCCGGTGGAACATCTTCACTAAAGCTACCAAATTGAATCCCTGTTAAATATCCGCCATTGAACTGTTTCCAGTTTGAGAAAATATTGTACTGGATTTTGAGGTTGCTAACATCAACTGTTTGCGGATTGACTTGGCTGGATGTAACTCCCGCCCAAATCAAGACCATATTATGCAGATTGTCGATATCTCTAAAATTGCAATACTGAACCGTGTTATTCTGGCCGGTTACGTAGACTAGGGCAAGGGGATTTCCAATATCACTATTACCTGTCCAGTCATCCCCGTCCCAGGTTAAACCGTCGACTACATTATTTACCCCACGGATATCCATCCAACCTTTTATTCTTGGTACCGACGAAGTGCCATTTCTTACAATGGTAACACCATTTCGGGTCAGAATGCCACTGGAATAATATAGACCAGTGGATAGACGAAAGGTGCTAAACTGATGGTAGAAATTGACGAAGCTCACAATATTGACACCGGGCGGTACATTAATGGTACCACCACCACCAAGGCCACCAAGTGATTTCGTGTTGCCGTTGGATATGGGCTGAGGTTCTTCCAATTTATTAACCCCCATCTCACAACTTGCTAACACTATCGTCATCGCTATTACTATTAGATGACTGATGTAAGTGCTTTTCTTTATCCTTTTCATGGTTTGAAAATTTTTGTTTTAAAAAGACTCTTCCCCGCTGCTAATAACCGTTCTTCTCCAGTGCTCCTATATCATAGGTGCTTACTGGCCTATTCTTTCTTTCGAAGTCTTCTGTGGGCATGCCATTTGACCAGGTAACTCCGGCGTTTACGGCCGGTGAACTACCGGTCTCAAGATCAAAGTTGTTTGTGCCAACATTGTCGAAGATTTGTACCGTAGAAGCGGGTTCCTGACACGAATGACAAGTTCCGGTTGAAGGTTTGGCAAAACCATTGGCGAAAATGTTGTACCCCATGTAGGAGATAGAAGTCCAAATATTGTAGGTAGGGTGTGATGACACCTCTCTGAAGGAAGTGGAGGTCGCACCGTTCTTTTTGTAGAAGATGTTGTTGACAAAAACCACATCATCGTGAGGAGAATAAGTAGCTCCGGAACTGGGATCAAACTTTACATTTTCTATGTTCCGCACAAATGTGTTGTTGGTTAAGAGTATGTGCTCGCCAGCTACTCCTTGGGTGTCGGCCTTCCTGGCAATGAATAAAACTCCCAAGTTGCTGTCGCGAATAACGTTGTTGCGGAATGTGAGGCCATCTCCACTCCAGATCATAATTCCTGGCCCGCTTGCGCCCGATACAAGATTGCCCTCGAAGATGTTCCAACTGCCAAATCGATTCTGAATGCCAGGGCTGGATCCACTGTTGGAGTTGCTGATTACATTATAACGGACTACGCAGTTATTCACCTTGATAGACATGGCATCCCAGCCACCTGATATGTTATTTCCCTGCACATTAATTGGTTGATATGCGTGGGGATTGTAGCCGGTGAAATAGGGCAATACATCGTCTGCAAGAACTATGGCAGGATTTCCGGCGCTGCTGCCATAACCACCGGCGGTGGGTCCATTAGAGAAAGTATTCCACCTAATATGGGCTCCCAGAGCTGGAGGAACATCTTTGGTAAAGCTGCCAAATTGGACCGCAGTAATGTAACCGGTTACATGCTTCCAGTTTGTAAAGTTGTTGTACTGAATTTTGAGGTTACTTACATTAACCGTCTCATGTACGATCTGGTTGGAAGTAACTCCGGCCCATATCAGCACGATATCCTCAAGGTTATCAATATCCCTAAATGTGCAGTATTCTACCGTTACATTCTGTCCCGATACATGGACCAATGCTCCCGGATCGCCAATGGCGTCATTGTCCGCCCAATCATCTCCATCCCATGTTAAACCATTGATAACGTTATTGGCACCACGAACATCCATCCAACCTTTAATGCGAGGAACAGCAGAAGTGTTATTTCGAATAATTGTAATTCCACTTCTGGTCAGAATTCCACTGGATAGATAAAGGCCTGTGGAAAGACGAAAAGTGCTATATAGCGGGTTAGCATTGGCAAAGCTTACAATATTTACTCCTACCGGTACATTAATGGAACCGCCAGCGGGAAAGCCCCCAAATGACTTGTTTGAGCCATTGGATAATGGCTGAGGTTCTTCGAGTTTGTCAACGCCCAACTCACAGCCTGAGATAAAGACCGCCACCGCGAAGAACAAAGAGAATTTAACCAAAGAAAAATAGCTTAGTTTCATAATGTTGTTAGTTAGTTTTTATTAAAAGTTTGTGTTCCAGTTAATTGCACTAACCGGCCAGTTGTTACCGGCAAAAACATCGTCAGGTATTTGAATTAGGCAAAGGAGTCACTATCTTTGCCATCCTTTTGAATTACTAATAGGAATGATTGTTATCAACGTAAAAGAAAACGAGTCTATTGACAGGGCACTGAAGCGTTTTAAGAAGAAGTTTGAGCGTACCGGAGTTTTGAGAGAACTAAGAGCGAGAACTTTCTATGAGAAGCCTTCGATTAAGCGTCGTACCGTTAAGCTAAAGGCTGCTTACAGGCAGTACATGCGCGACCAGGAAAATAACTAATTAGCCTGTCTTTCCTCCCCGGAATTTAGTAAGTTAGTACTAGCCCATTTTTGGAGTTGGTACTAGCGGATGATCGGATCATTTCTTAAATATCTCAACTACGAGAAGCGATACAGCCAGCATACGCTGAACGCATATCAAACTGACCTGGAGCAGTTCCAGGAATTCCTGGAGTTAAATTTCCCCGAAATCAATCTTGTTAAAGCTACGCACCGTAGTATCCGCACCTGGATTATTTCTTTAGTAGAGGCGCAACTCGACGCGAGAACCGTCAATAGGAAAATTGCAACGCTGCGTTCATTCTACAAGTTTCTTCTAAAGCGGGAGGAGATATCCATAGACCCAACCACCAAAATAAAGGTGCTGAAGACCAGCAAGAAGTTGCCTCATTTTGTTAATGAGAATGACATGACCAAAATGCTCGACAACATCGATTTTTCGGATGACCTTGAAGGCACCAGAGACCAATTAATTCTGGAGTTGCTATATGGCACTGGTGTTCGCCTCACGGAGTTACTCAATATTCAAGACCAGGATATAGATGAGTACCAGCATACAATAAGGGTACTTGGCAAACGTAATAAGGAACGGGTAATTCCTTTTCCCAAAACACTTCTCGCGGTTATCCATAGCTATAAAAACTGGCGGAGTTCAGAAGTGGCCAATCGGGAAGGAGAGTTTCTATTGGTAACTGATTCCGGGAAGCAATGCTATCCCATGTTTGTCTATCGAGTGGTGAAGAAATACCTCGAAACAATCGGCAGTCTTGATAAGCGCAGCCCGCACGTGCTTAGGCATACTTTTGCCACGCACCTGCTCAACAAAGGGGCAGAGCTGAACGCGGTTAAGGACCTTTTGGGACATGCCGGATTAGCCGCTACACAGGTGTACACACACAATACCCTGGAAAAATTGAAGAACGTATATGATCAGGCTCATCCAAAGGCCTGATCAATGTTCGATATATAATAATGTTGGATAAATAAATTTGAAGGCTATGAAATTACAAATGCATTCCATTCATTTCGACGCAGATACCAAACTGCTTGCATTCATTGAACGAAAGGTTAATAAGTTGGAGAAATATTATAGCCGGGTTGTAGATGGCGAGGTTATTATGCGGTTAAACAATCGCGGAACTGACAATAAAACTGTTGAGATCAAAATTAACATTCCTGGCGATCAGCTTTTTGCCAGGGAGCGGTCAAATACCTTTGAGACAGCCACCGATACGGCAGTAGATGCGCTAAAGCGGCAAATCAAAAAATTTAAAGAAAAGCGATTGTCGCATTGATCTGCTTAAGTAAACAAAAAGGGCCTCTGGGCCCTTTTTTATGGCAAAGATGCAGAGTCAATATTTCGCTTGAGGCCAGCGTATTTTGTTCTCTTCACCGCTGAATTCCTGAATAATTCTCTGAAAACATCCTCTGTTATTTCATGCCACTGCTGACGTGAGAGATCACCCAGCTGCTCGTGCGGTTCAAAACGAGGTTCCTTATGTTTTTTCGAAAACCGGTTCCAGGGGCAAACATCTTGACAGATATCACAACCAAAAATCCAATCATCCAATTTGCCGCCGAAATCTTCGGGTATTTGCTCCTTAAGTTCTATGGTAAGGTATGAGATACACTTGCTGGCATCAACTATGTATGGTTGAGGAATAGCATCTGTGGGGCAGGCATCCTGGCATTTTTGGCAGGTACCGCAGTAGTCAGCTATTGGCCCATCATATTCAAATTCAAAATCAAGGATAACTTCAGCCAGGAAAAAGAAACTGCCCATACTTCTATTCAATAGCAGTGAATTTTTGCCAATCCAGCCAACTCCAGATTTTTGCGCCCATTGTCGCTCCATAACTGGTGCCGAATCAACAAAAACCCGTCCCTCAACCTCTCCATATTTTTCTTTAAAAGAAGAGAATAAGCTCTTCAATTTTTCCTTTAATACAAAATGATAATCTTCCCCATAAGCGTATTTGGCAATCTTGTAATTACCTTCATTGTTTAAGTCTTTATGGGGATAGTAATTATAAATCAACGAAACTACAGACTTAGCTCCCGGCACAAGTTTGGTAGGGTCCAGTCGCTTTTCAAAGTTATTCTCCATATAGGCCATTTTGCCATGCATTCCCTGCTTGAGCCAGTTTTCAAGCTTTGGAGCTTCATCCTCCAGGAATTCCGCCTTGGCAAAACCGCAAAAATCGAAGCCAAAATCTTTGGCCCGAGCTTTAAAAAAAGCAGTAGCTTCTTTCTTCGTTGCCTTCATGGACATTTGTCAATCAAACAGGCCCCCGGTTCGGCCCGGGTGTACAATGTTGAGGTGCTTATAGGCAAGTTCAGTAGCTTCACGGCCGCGGGAGGTTCGTTTTAAATAACCTTCCTGTATCAGGAAAGGCTCGTAAACTTCCTCAATTGTTTCGGCTTCCTCGCCACAGGCGGTGGCAATGGTTGAGATTCCAACCGGCCCTCCGCTAAATTTCTTGATGATAGTGGTGAGAATGCGATTGTCCATTTCATCCAGACCATTCTTATCAACGTCAAGTGCGGTAAGTGCCATGTCTGCAATTTGCTGGTTGATCACCCCATCGCCTTTTATCTCAGCAAAATCCCGCGTTCTTCGCAATAGCATGTTGGCAATTCTGGGCGTGCCTCTGCTACGTCGGGCAATTTCAAAGGCTGCATCGGCTTCTATTGGTGTCTCCAGAATTTTGGCTGATCTGTTAACAATCTTCGTAAGCAGCTTAGCATCGTAGTATTCAAGCCGGGAAGTTATTCCAAATCGTGCCCTGAGCGGAGCAGTTAATAATCCAGCCCTGGTAGTGGCCCCAACGAGTGTGAAAGGATTGAGTGTAATTTGTACACTGCGGGCACTGGGGCCTGAATCGAGCATGATGTCGATTTTGAAATCTTCCATGGCGGCATAGAGATACTCTTCTACAACCGGATTGAGTCGGTGGATTTCATCTATAAAAAGAACATCGTGGTTTTCAAGGTTGGTAAGTAGGCCGGCAAGGTCGCCGGGCTTGTCCAGAATAGGCCCCGAGGTAACTTTGATGTTAGTTTGCAACTCATTGGCGATGATATGGGATAGCGTAGTCTTGCCAAGCCCCGGAGGACCGTGCAGTAGAACGTGATCTAAGGGCTCGCCTCTGTTGACGGCAGCTTGCACGAAGACTTTGATATTTTCCACCACCTTCTCCTGCCCAGTGAAATCTCCGAAGTTAAGGGGCCTTAACGCCCTTTCGAATTCCTGATCTATCGGATTCAGATCTTCATTATCGCCACTGAGATAGTCTTCTCGCATGCCAGTTACTTTCAGCTAAATTAAGCATAATGATAGGAAAATTTAGCACACTGGTAGAAAAGCCAAATCGGTGATCTATCTTGCGAATGAAATGGCGCTTTGGAAGAAAAATCAGATATATCCGGTGGTTTTGATACTGGTAGTATTTGCTGTTTGGAAGTGGCGTCAAGCGGACAAGCTTCAATTCTATTCTATCTCAGGCACTACATTTGGAACCATCGCTTACAACATTACTTACTCTGAACAGGATGGGGTAAACTACAAAGAGTCTATAGATTCTCTGCTCAAGGTCTTCAATCGGTCGCTCAATCATTACCAGCCAGAAAGTGAGCTTTCACAATTCAATGCGGACACTATATTTGAATTCAACCTGCCATATTTCCATCCTGTGCTTAAGTCAAGCAAACATATTTACGAACAAACAAGTGGCGCATTCGATCCTTCGATTGGGCATCTAATAAATGCCTGGGGTTTTGGTCCCGGAGAGCCCGTTGATCTGGACAGCCAGGCAGTTGACTCCTTAAAACGGATTGTTTATTTCAAGAATGTAGAATTCGATAACTCTAAAGTGTGGAAGTTAATTCCGGAATTACGCCTGGATTTTAGCGCAATCGCCAAAGGCTACGGAATCGATGTAGTGTCCGAGTATCTTGAGTTGAACGGAGTGGAAAACTATTTTGTTGAAATTGGTGGAGAGATCAGGTGTAAGGGGTCTAACCAGGAGGGTGTTCCCTGGAAAATTGGGATTATCGACCCCCAACAGGGGTTGCCAGTTGGGGAGCCATTGCTTGTAGCGCAGATTGGTGATCGTGCTGTGGCTACGTCTGCAAATAATTTTAATTACTTTGAGCGCGATGGCAAACGGATTGTTCATACCCTGGATCCCATTTCGGGATATCCGGTTGAGCATAACCTCCTTAGTGCCTCGGTAATTGCAGATGATTGTATGACAGCTGACGGATTTGCAACAGCTTTTATGGTTATGGGGCTGGAGTCAGCAAAAGAGGTTTTGGCCAAAAACCCAGATCTGGATGCCATATTGGTATTTGATAATGATTCGGGTGGTGTGGACTACTTTATTACTGAAAACATTGAGGGCTCGGTTTTGGGCCCGGAGTAAGGGCAAGGGCATAGGTCTGCTTCGAATGATCTTAATATATTTGAGCCATCAACCTTCCAGGTATGATTACTAATATCATCGTACTATTTCTTTCTGCGCTTATCGGCGGCTTGATGATATTCTTCTTTAAGAATGTTGATAAGGGCAAGTTTAAGATGGTGCTTATTTTTGCAGGCTCCTTCCTTTTCTCAATAACCATCATCCACATTTTACCAGAATTGTTTGCTGCAAATATGTCTGGTGCCCAAATAGGAATTTTTGTACTGGTGGGCTTCTTCCTTCAGCAGATACTGGAATATTTCAGTTCCGGTGCTGAACATGGCCATATCCATGTGCATGATGCTGATCACAAGCACAATGGTATTGCTGCTGCCATGGTTCTAATCTCATTGTGTTTACATGCATTCCTGGAAGGAACTATTCTGGCTCACCCCACGGATCTTCATGTGCACCACGATGCCAAAGCACTATTAACCGGCATTGCTCTGCATAAACTACCAGCAGCCTTCGCCTTAATGTCAATTTTGACTTGCTACCTTTCTAACAAAAGAACTATAGTAATCTACCTGATTATCTTTTCTATGGCTTCACCACTGGGCCTGATTTTGAGCGATAATCTTTACGAAAGCCAATATCTATCCCAAGAAGTGTTTTGGATATTGTTTGCTATTGTCAGTGGCAATTTTCTACACATCTCAACTACAATTGTGTTCGAAGGAAGCCCCGACCACCACTTTAGTGCCAGGAAGCTTTTGGTTAGTATTTTCGGCGCAGGGTTGGCGGCTATAGCCGAATTCCTGTTCTAGGCATTCCCGACTAGCTTTAATGAGAAATCCGGAATAGGTAATTGCGCTCTCCCCAGCTGGTTCTGCTGAAAACTTCTGATAGCGAGAAGTCCGCTTCCTGAGCTATATCCTTTATCCGGTCAAGGTCGCAATCTTCAGACAAAACCATCAAGACTTTTGTTTGTGGCTGTATTTGTTGAGCAAGAGTGGAAAAGAAGTTCTGGAAATACTCGAATTGCTCCCCGCAGTACCATGCCATTTCAGATTCAGTCTGAGGTTGCTTCGGGTAGTAGGGTGGGTTAACAATGATGTAGTCAAATTCCTGGTGAATGTCAGCAAACAAATCCGATTCTACTACTGATATATCGAATGCATTTTGTTCGGCATTGAGTAGAACATTCTTGATAGCGACGGATGAAATGTCGCTAGCCCAGGAGATAGCGCCCAACTGAGAGGCATATAACGCGATCAGGCCTGTCCCGGCCCCAAGTTCCAGTACGGTTTTCCCCTTCAACTCCTCCTGGTCCAAAAACTGTAGAATTGTTTTTGTACTGTGGAAGAGACCGGGATGGAATACACCGGGCAGTACGGTTATTTTCAGACCTTTATAAGTAAAACTTCTCTCCTGCTGGGAGTAATTACTGTATGCACCCTTCAACAATGGGTGCATCCACTGCAGTATTTTTCTGACCCATCTCATACCGCCTAAAAGCCCTCCAGTTCTGGCTGCCTATAGCGAAGCCATAGCTTCTGTAGCAGCTTGATCTCATACGGAAAACTGAATACATTCTGGTTGTAGCGGAAGCTTGAAAGTGAGCGCATTACTGTTTTTTGCAAATTAGTAAGTTTCGTGTCCGAGGCGGTGGGGTAGTAGGCATTCAGTACGGTTTCAAAATTCTGGATCTTGTCGACCATGGCAGGTTGCAACCAGGGTGTAAGTGGGTTTCGGCGCTGATCAAATTTTTCCCAAGCCGGACTAAGCCAGTCTTTCAGTTTCTCCGGGAAGCGGAATCCAGCGCTGGTGATGGCGTCATAGAGCTCTGAGCCTTCGGTGGGTACAGGACTGTATACATAGATAATAATCTCAGTATCTGGATTGATGGTCTTGATCTCCTTAATAAATTCTATATCCTGATCAATCTGCGCCAGTACCTGCTCTGGAGTAGGTGCAGGCAGCCCCAACACAAAAGAATATTCGGGAATTATATCGAATTTCCTCATGCGAGCTGCGAACCTTTTTATCTGCTCCGCCGTTTGTGTGCCTCCCTTATCCATTTGTGCCAGTACTTCATCATTGCCACTTTCAGCTCCGAAGAAAATCATTTTACAGCCAGCCTCTTTCATCATGGTTAATGACTCATCACTGTATTTGTCAATGGTATCAATGCGACCCTCTCCCCACCAACTCATATTTTCCTTAGCAATCAATTCGCAAAATTCTCGTGTTCTCTTTTCACTAACGAAGAAATTATTATCGTGAAATTCGACAGCGTCAGCGCCGTGGTTTTCTTTAAGCCGCTTAATATCATTGTAAATGCCAAGCGCTGATTTTCCCTTCCAACGGGCATTATAAATTGGAACAACCGCACAAAAAGAACATGTGAAAGGACAGCCAAAGCTCGAATGGTAGGCAGCAGTCTTCCGTCCCAGGAAGGTTTTCTTCAAATAGCCTTCGGCGGAATAACGATTGAATAATTTTTCATAAGGTAAGTCGTTAAGCTGGTCATAATCTGGCAGGGCCTGCTTCCGGTTCCGAATTACTTCACCACCTTCCTTGTAAATAAGGTTGGATATCTCGCTCACTGGCTGCTGGCTTTCGATGGCATTAAGCAGCTGCGGAAAGGCATAGTCTCCAGGTCCATCAATGATAAAGTCTACAAAGGAGGATTCTATTGCTACTTTGTATTGATTCGAGGCGAAATATCCTCCCCAAATAATTACTACATGCGGGAATTGTTTTCTTACCTTCTCTGAAAAGGGAATGGCTTGTTTGAGCTGTGGCCCAGGCATAACCGTAGAGGCGAAGTATTTGAATTCTCCAGTCGCGAGCAAATTTGAGATTGTGGTCCAGCAATCTATTTCTCGGTTGCCATCTACAAATTCGTACTCAAACTTACCGGTAATGGAGGCCGCTACTTGTAGGATGGAGTTAGGAATTCGGAATCCATATTGAGCACTCCAGGGGTTAAATAAAAGTACCTTGTTTGTAGTTTTCAATACTAGGAGTTTAGAAGGCGCTACAACAGCGGGTGCATGCTGGCATCAAACCACCAGACTTCATAAGCTTATTCCGGAAGTTGCTGAGATGACTGGAATTCCAGATCTCTTTCAATGTGTTGTCATAGATATTACCTACTGTGAGATTGTAGCACCTTCCGTGTGCGGGTATTATGCTCCCATCTGATTTTATCATCAAGGCACGAAAAACATCGTTGCACCTTTTTCCTATTTTCTTTTCAGGTTGATGGTAGAAGGTGTTTAGCTCTTCAGTCCCATTTAGGTCGGGAGAGAATGAAACTGGAAACGGATATGAACCTTTTTTGATTTCCGCAATTTCAAAAGATAGTTTGGCCAAATCCATTTTAGCAATGTCAATTTCTTCCATATTAGAGGCCGTGGCTGGATAGGCATTGCCAAAATGCAAGTTGTGCTCAGCTGCCATCTCGTCTGTGGTAAAATTCGTGTGCATAAAACCAACCTGTTTTAGCGGGATTCTTTTGAAGTAATTCAGGAACTCCAGCATGTGGCCAATGTTCCATTCTGTAATTACACAAAACACTGATACCTCTGGCCCCGAAGGTTTTGATAGTATCGCTTCAATGCCTTCTACAGCTTTTTCAAAAGACTGCTTATGACCACGTATTTCATTATGGATTGCCGGTGGGCCATCAAGTGAAATGAATAGATCATTGAGACCAGCTTCCACCAAGGCATCGGCACTTCGCTTCAAAGTGAGCCCGTTGGTGGTAATAGAGGTGTATATATTTCTGGCGTTGGCGTATTGTAGCGACTCTATAAGATGAGGGTAGATGATGGGCTCGGTAAATGCATACCCTAGTTTGATTTTAGGGAAATACTGTGAGGCTTCATCAATGATCTTGAAGATTAGCTCCCTGGGCATGTTGATGGGATGGGTGCCAACAAGATTCTGGTAGAAATTGCTATCCTGATATTGAACTCCAACATCACACATTTTGCAATGAAGATTGCATATGTTGTTCACCCCCAGTACTAACCATTCTGGCGGATAGAATAACTTCTTTGGATAAAGCTTTATATTGGCCTTCTCTATAAGTGAATTGCCCATTGCCCTGTTTTACTCAAATATACTTAAAAGCCCCTAGCAAGGCTGCCTTACCATATCATGGCAAGGGCCATTAAGCAGTGGATCCGGCGTAAGGTACTCCGGGATTATTTTGGGCAGGAATATTTGTGCTTGCCACTGGAGACCTCAAACCTATTCACTGTCGAAATTTCATTTGACAACTCCAAAAAACGAATTCCTTTAAATCAGCACCTCTTCCTGGGCTATAAGCCCTTGTTGATTGGGGTCAACTCAAATTCGATTCAAGAAGCGTCAACGGCATTAGGAAAGGTTAACCAAATTGGATTGCATTTTCTTTATAAGAACCAAGAGCTTGGCAGGCTTCAACTGGAAAGGGTAGGGATACGCGAATTTGAAGATGTTACACTGGGCATTTTCAAAGGAATAAGTGCTCATCATAA
This sequence comes from Cyclobacteriaceae bacterium, assembly GCA_028285445.1. GTDB lineage: Bacteria > Bacteroidota > Bacteroidia > Cytophagales > Cyclobacteriaceae > JANQPQ01. Next base: position 56,347 of record JANQPQ010000034.1, read on the forward strand.
CCTACTACCATGGTGGTGTAGGTTAATGGTTAATTGGTATGAAAGTCGAAAACAAAAAGCCGCCGGCAACATCGACCTGGACACTGCCCTGTATTCTCAGGTAAGACTGGCCTACGCCCTGCCTCGTAAAATTTCCTTGATCTCACTGGTACAATCCGGGCAGCATAACCTATTTCCTACCGATCTACACGGTGAGGTTTCAGATGATATTTACGTAGGGTCTCTCCGCCTGGCCGGCGACGCTTGCAAGCAGGTGGATGAAATTGGGAAAATACTTTTGGCCGACATGCCCTTGTCATCATATAAGGAGGTTTACGCCTTGGGAAAGAACCACATGCAAAACCCCAGAGGCAGGGAAAACTTTGCCTTTCTCAAAGAAGATTCTGAGCATCTCAAAATAGCAGTACCCCAGGGTGCCTGTAACTACCGGGAACTGGAGAAAATTGATGCTTTGGATGTGGGCCTTCATCGGCTTCAGTTTTACAGAGTTATCAATAGCGTACAGCTGCAGGAGCCTGATCAAACGCTGGCCCATATACACTTCTATTATGCTGATTGGCGTTTGCGCCAGGGACTAAAGACGGATATCCTAGTGCGGTGATTCTTTAACCATTTTTACCCGAAATAGGGAGAGCAAAATCCTTATCACGGCTTTTATCCGAAAAGGGTAGGTTACTAGGCTCTTCCAGAAGTAAGCTCTTGCTGTTGAAAATTCCTCTTTCACAAGGAATTCTAAACCAGCCAGGTAATGATTCATGCTGATCATTCTGTGGCAAGTTTTTGCCGTAATCTGCCCCTTGTCTTTCAACTTGCGCAGGGAGTAAATGTATTCTTCAAATTGCCTGGTGCCAGTGTGGTTTGAATGATTGTTGCTATGCCTCCTAACCGTTGCAAGTGGCTTATACAAAAGAACGCCACGATAGGCCTGTAATAGTCGGCAGATAAAATCGTGGTCTCCGCTTTGCAGATTCTCATCGAGCCCACCTAACTCATCAAAACAGACTTTCCTGAAGATGATGGTTTGAGAAGAATAGATAGGGAGTTTATTGTTGATGAATTCGGTAAAGAAGTTGGCGGCTTTTTCACCAGTTGCAGTTTGGTAAAGCTGTTGCCTAATTACTCTATCAAACCGAGTAATGCGCACATTACTAAAACTAAAATCCGCTTCATTCTTTTGGATAGAGTTTAACTGCAGCTCCAGCTTATCGTCATCCCATAAGTCGTCGGAGTCTATGAATGCGATAAATGGCCGGGTGGCTTTTTGAATTGCGATATTTCTAAGCTTACTGATCTGGCCACAATGATCTATGCTATGGTATTTTATTCGGGGCTCGTTGAAATTGGCTATTAAAGAGGCAGTTTCATCATCCGATCCATCATCTAATATTATATACTCGAAATCCTGAAAACTTTGCTGTAATACTGAGATTATTGTTTCACCAATAATTTCCGCGCGATTGTAAGTTATGGTGATAATGGAGACCATCACTTATTTGATTTGTCCCTGATGGGTTGAAGGTGCAGGCCTAAGGCCATTACCACCTGTGATAGCAAGCTGGCACCAAGAGCTCCTTCAATAGAGAAGATGGGAATCAACAGGTAGCTGCCAACTAAATTGATAACTCCAGCTACCAAACCGAATGTTGCTACATCTTTTTGTTGATAGTTTCTACCAAGCTCATACGCTTTTATTTGGTATGTATAGTAAATCACTACATAAAAGTAGCCAATCACGTAGAGCAAGAAACTCAATTGGAAGCCATAGAACAGGGCAATAACTAAGTAGATGGCCACGGTACTAACCAGAGTTATTGCAATTCCGGCGGAAATATACTGTATTGCTAACTTCCTCATCGAACTGGTTCCCAACCGCATTAAGTTTTTGGCGTAAGGGCGCAGCAGTATACTGGCAAAGACTTGCGAGAATATGAGAAAGCTGAGGTAAACATGGTACTGGCCTAGGGTCACCTTATCCATGAATATGGATACGATGTAAAGGTCGGCCCTTGATTGTAGCATTCCAGCGAAACCTACCAGGAAGAATGGAAAAGCAGCGACGAGCTGGTGCCTGGAACTCCAATTTGGGTTTCCGCTTTCGTTATTTTGCGGGGCAGGTCTGAGTAGGTCCATCGCATAACTGGAAAGCAGCGCTATTGCTTTCAAACCCATAGCGACGGCAAACAACATCACAATCAACTGGACAGTTAGCTTCTCACCAAGAAACAGAATTCCACCAGCCAGTATAATCAGGCCCATTGCTTCCACCATAATAGAGAGCGTAAAATGCCGATTGTATTGAACTAGTACTTCACAGCTCTGATAAAGAAATCTGCCCAGGGCCCAAACTACCAACCAAATCTTAATTATTCCGGAAAAATCCCAGAGCAGAATCAGCGTGAGAAAAAGCAGCAGTACAGGCATTCTACTTTTCAGGGACGAGACCCAAAGGCGGGTAATATTGGAAGGGTTGATGCTAAACTCCCGCAACAGAAATGGTCGGTTGCCCCATGATATAATTGAAAATGCTATTTCCAGGATTACCAGGTAAGCCACTACTTCACCCCACATTTGAGCCGAGTGTTTGGCGATTATCAGATAGGAAGTTAGTGCGCTGGTAACTGCAGGGAAAATACTGCTGATGCCTCCTAATGTAATCAGCTTTGTACGCTGAAAGTATTTGGATTTTGTCAAACTCAAACCTTGGCAGTTTTAGGTTTTTGACCTGTGTTAGAGGAAACTATAACTAAACTAAGCACAAAGAACAAAATCAGTAGCCACAACCGAGGGTAGAGAAAAACGGTAGGGAATGCTTCATTCCAAAATAACCCGTATGGGATAAACCCCATAGCCCCGTAGCTAGTCAGCCAAAATAGACCTAGCTTACCCTCGAGGGCCTTGCCATGACCAATTAGCAGTGTAATAGGGAAAAGTAACAGAATACAGTGGTAAGTAGCGGAAGCGGGGAGCAAGGTTATTACACCAATTCCGACCAGAGCTAGGATAACCTCAATGTTCTCTTTGCCGAATAGCCTCCATAATTTATAAAAGGTCCAGAGCATGCAGCTATAGATTACTGCCAGCAACACTGATTTTAGCCAGGGGGCGTTAAGTAATGGCTGGGGATTTAGGCTTTCGTCAAATACAAAGAGTCTGCTGAATAAGCTATTCCAGGATTGGAATTGGTAGAGAAATCCATGTTGCCCGGAGATCTCACCACCCAGGTGTGCCTGTAGAATGCCTAGATATTGCAAGTTTAGATCAATGCCGAAATAGAACAACTGTAAAAGAGCCAAAGCCACTAACGTAAGTGTTGCGGCAGTGACTAGCCTCCAGTTCCTGGCAATTAGTAAAACGGCCAAAAAGATTATGGGCAAGTATTTAATTATAGCCGCAAAGGCCAATAATATGCCAGCCCACCCAAAACTCTTACGTTGGTAATGCCAATAAGCCAGGAATACAAGGGTAGAGATAAGTAAGTATACCTGGCCGTTAAGAAAATTATTGGCCATACCAGCTCCTAACAGGAAGATAATTACCGCACTTCGTATCCAGGTAGTGTTTGCCAATTTCCTAATTAGTACAAGGTGTAGTATTAATAAGCCTAGGTTGACTGCCACCCAAATTCTTTTTGCATGAATCGGATTCAGCATTGCCAGAGGCGTCATCAAGAATGATGTTATTGGCGGGAATGGTGTAAACTTTCCTTCTTCTTCAATCCCGGCTTCCTTTATTCTTTGGTTGAACCAAGCATCATCATATAACAGTGTCAGATCTTCTCCCTGTACTACCATCTGGGCACTAACCAGGTAATTTGGAAAATCATGGTGGACGTGATTCCAGGAAGGCACCAAACCCCTCCAAATGAAGTAGGCGACTAAAAGCGATAGCAAAATGGCCTCAGCAACGGGCTTCCAATTTGGCATTATCAAATTGAGGTAATTTTAAATTGAAACTAGCCTAAAAAATGACAACAAGCAGCTGTACTTCCGGTTATTCATAGATAACTACCTTCTCCCTTGGAGTCCGTGCCATACCCGGAAATGATCGTACTTGACGAACATCTGATTGAACTTCCACCGCTGCCAAAACCTCCGTCACTATTTGTTGGGGTGACAGATCCTTCATACAATCAATTTTCCCATTACAGCTAATGGCATGTTTAGATTTGGGATGAAAAAAACAAGGCGAGCAACTGGTGCCAGCATGGACATTATGAATGGCTGGATTTGAATAACCAAACTGCTGGAAGTGAGTTGGACCCCAGATGGCAATGGTTGGGGTGCCAAGATATGCCGCCAAATGCAGTGGCCCGCTGTCGTTGGTTATAAACACTGCTGCTGTAGCTAACATATTTGCTAATTCTAAAATTGTCCAATCCCCAGCTTTGTTATGCGCATTGATTCCGCTCAACCGAAGCTGACTACACAGCTCTTCCACATATTCACGCTCATTCGCTGTGCCGGTAAAAAAGAATTGCAAGGCTGGGTTTCTATGGTGTAGGGTAAGTACTACTTCCAGGAATTTACCCCGAGGGTATCGTCGTGATAATAGATAGTTGCTGGCGTTAATGTTAATTAGTACCTGCCCTGGGGTTGCTGTCACTTCATGATACTTCTGAGTATACTGTTGAATTTCAAAGTATACTGCGGCTTTACTTACTAATTCTTCCAGCCCCAGGTTGCCAACCGCAAATACCTGATTACCGCCCTTACGCGTATCTGATGATATGTTATCAAATCCGGCTGTTGGACATGACCCAGCCATACCGAGCAGAATTCTAAAGATACCAACCAGATTAGAGCACCTCTCAAAGTCAATAACGAATCGCGGCCGCTCTTTTTTTACTAGTAATAAGAAGTTCAAACATGAACGAAAAAAAGCGAAAACGCCACGATCGAGATAGTGCACGTTGGGGTAACCCAACAACTTCCCAAGATCTTCATTTTCCCTAAATGTGCAGAACAAAACCTGAGACTTGCTTACGCCACGGTCTTCCAGGATACTGGTAATGCGGGTGATGCTGCCCATACCCATAAGCTTAACTACAACTACTGGCGCCGTTCTTTTATCGTGGCTTGAGACTTTCACCAGCCCACCTATCCGCCACAATAGCCACCAGGCGGGGTAAAAAAGTTTGTCAATATTTACCAGCGTTCGTAGTGTCATCAACTCTTAATCCTTTCCCATTGCATGCCAGCCTTAGCAATAAGAGATTTAGCCTTAAGTTTTGCGGCGGCTAATCCCGCTTTGTTTTCGCGACTTACCTTATAGGAGTTTACCTCATTGATCACCCGACTAAGTGCGTAGTCGTAGTATCTGCGTGAGTAGGTCCGTTCGAAATCTATCTCCCGATCAGTAGATGAGGACCAATCAAGATTAGTAGTCTGAATATTTTTTGTTTCCTCAAAGAGCTCCGTGCCTTTGATAGGGTATGCCAGGGTGATTGTAAAATGATCAGGGTTTGCCTGTTTGAGATGAGTTATGGTTTCCTCAATATCGCTTTCGGTTTCACCAGGGTAGCCAAGCATAATGAAGGTGCCAGCTTCAATGCCTTTTTCACGGGTCTTCCTTATCATCTCTCTAACCTTTTCCACCTTCACCCGCCTATCCATTTGATCGATCACTTGCTGCGAACCACTTTCCGCCCCAATCCATACTCTAAAGCATCCACTTTGAACCAGCAAGTCTATTACCTCTTCATTCATCCGATCAGCTCTGGTTATACACTCATAGGCTAAATCAAGATTCTGTTTCTGTATTTCTTCTGCGAAAGCTTTCAGCCAACGGTGGTTTATGGTGAAGACATCATCAACAAACCAAATACTATCGGGGTTGTATTGCTTCTTAAGCTGCGCCAGCTCTTGTACAACAAGCACGGCTGATCGCCGCCGGTAGCTGAGCCCGTAAACTGCTCGACTACACCATTTGCAAGTATAGGGACAGCCGCGCATCGTGCTTACCGAAATTGCACTTTGCCCATGGGCATTCCTCCAGGCGCTGAAATATTGCTCTAAATCTATCTTGCTTCTGTTGGGTAACGGGAGTTCGTCAATATCTGGAATTAGCGATCGTTCGGGATTTATAACGGTTTGGCCTTTTTCATCTTTGTAAGCAATGCCATAGATTTCCTCTACCTGTTCGGGCTTTTCCTCCAGGGTTGTTATCAGGGCGAGAGTAGATTCCTCACCTTCACCAATTACAATGTAATCAGCACCATAACTAAGCAATTCCTCTGCATTATGGCGAACATCGGGTCCGCCCAGAAATACAATTGTGTCTTCCAATGCTTGCTGGCTGCGGACAAAATCCAGAATTTTCAGCACCTTAAGTTTAGTCATTAAGTTTACATAGATGCCAAGGTAATTGGGTTTGGTATTCAGCATATGCTTTTGCAAATCCATTTCCGATTGAAAAGTGGAATCGAAAACTTCGTTGGCTACCTGGTATTGGTCTAAAAAGGCTGAAATGTAAAGCAAGCCTAGTGGAGGATAAGGCCTCATTATCTCTTGTTCTTTGGCATCTTCATTGAGGAAGTAGCCATGTGTAAGTAGTACACTCACGGCGTCGCCCTCCGTGGTTTTAATTCCATGTCGATGAGATAATGATCTGCAGCGGAGGCGCCGTACGAGAGTCTGCCAAAAAAATTTTCAAGTTTACTAAGGGATCGTAGCCATCTTCTTTTTTTGCGAAAGAAGGAATTGAGGTAGCTGGGAGGGATGAAGAAGCCAACAGCGGCTTTGCTCTTTAGTTGAAAATTTTGAGAGAAGGCCGAAAAAAGAGGTTTTGGGTTATGGTAGCTAATAGAGATGTGACTTCCGTTAAATTCGAAAGGTACCGGGCTGGCGGTGAGCCTTCTTAAGCCCTTACGAAACTGCAGCCTACCAACAAAATATAAAAATTCCCACATACAAAATTTGGGCATTACTACGGCGATAAATCTCCCCCTTGGGTTAAGCTTTTCTGCGGCAGCATCAGCCAGTGTTTTTAATTCCTCCCGGGAGATGCAATTGAGTCCTCCGAAATTTGAAAAAACAATATCAAATTTTTCATCAGCGTGAAAGCTTGATAACTCCGTTATGTCCAGTTCGCTAACCCTTACACGACCTTCAAATTCGGTGGCAGCTAATTTGGACGTTGTAGCTTCCAGCATCGCTGGTGAATAATCTGTCGCCAGTACCGAACACCCCTTGGCTGCCAGATAGATGGCATCTTCACCAGTGCCGCAATTCAGTTCAAGCACTTTTCGGGGGTTGTCACTTGTAATGACCTCATCCATGTATTTCCACACCCTGTCCCGCTGCATCTTGCCGATTGGACTCGACGAAAACACTTCATCATAACTGGGAGCCATCTGGTCAAAAACTACACTCATTTCTGCAATTCGAGTTTTCTTAACCTTGAGCGATCAACAATGGCAGCAAATGAGTAATAAAAAGCTTTGGCCACTTGCTTAAACTGATTTAAGTGAAGAGAAAACGGGTTTCGTATAATTTTCTTTAGTTGAATAATCCCTTGTTTTCTCCGGTAGACCTTGTGCACATAGCGATGGAGTCTCTTATAATAGGCTGGCTTAAAGGTGCTGGCAAACATCATATCAAGATCGTCGCTATCAGTCCAATTGGCCTTTAGTTGTAAGTCTTGTTTTACGGTGTCATAGAATTTGGTGCCGGGAAGGGGATAGGAAACTGATATCCCAATCTCATCGGGCATGCAGTCAAGTACCATGGAGATAGTCTTGTCAATATCCTCTTTGCTTTCTCCCAGGTAGCCGAATTGCAGGAAGTAGGCTACCTTAACGCCCTTCTTCTGTAGGGCACTTGTCGCCTCATAGATTTGCCCAACAGTCGTGCCCTTGTCCATGGCATCTAATATTTTCTGAGAGCCAGATTCAGCTCCAACCCAAACCGTATCCAACCCCGACTCTGCCAGCGCGTCGATAGTGTCATCTTTCAACATCAGATCTACCCGAGACTGGATCTTGTATCGGAAGTTGAGGCTTCTAGAGCGTACAATGTCCCTAAAGCTCTGAACCCACCCAGGTTTCAATCCGAAGATATCGTCACAAATCCAGAAGTAGTTCACATCAAAGTGCTCGATTAGGTACTCAATCTCATCTACTACACGCTGAGGCGACCGGATATTATAACGATTTCCGTAAATGGGTTTGGCGCACCAATTGCATTTGTAGGGGCAGCCTCTGGTTGTTGCAATGTTCAATGAGAAATATCCATGGTTTGCCATCCACAATTCACGATAGGGTTCTATGTCTATCAAGTCCCAGGCAGGTAGAGGCAAATCATCCAGCTCGCGAAGAACCGGTCGTTTTCCGTTCGAAACAATTTCCCCCGATTCAGATTCATATGCCAGGCCAAGTATTTCGGAAATTTCAATATTTTCTTCCTGAAAATAGCCCAGAAGCTCACTCAATGTTTCTTCGCCCTCACCAAGAATCACATAATCTACCTGGTTTTCCATGTAGTATTGATAATGATCAGTTGAGTCAGAGCTGCAGATTACAACCTTACTTCCGGAGGCCGAAGCTATCTTCGCCATGCTAATTGCAGCCTGCCTCATTACAGTTAGGCACATTTTGGTGAGGTAGTTGAAACCATCATCGTAAATCACCACAAGGTCAGGTTGATGCCTGTTCAATTCCTGCTCAATGGCTCTTGGAGATGTTTGGAGATTGGTGTCAAAGAGCGCGACATCATGCCCAGCCTCCCGGGCAACGGCTGCTGCCAGGATTGTTCCCAATGGGGGATACGGCTGCTTCATTTTCCATTGTTTAGGATCCAGCCGATAGAAATAGCTGTTGCAAAATAAGATCTTGGCCATTGCTAAAGGACAACGCTGTTTTGATACTCAAAGTCTTTTACCGCTTGATGGTATCTATCCATCACCTTGGCCTGATGATTCTTCTTATGGTACTTGGAACTATATTTTTTGCTCTTGAATGCGACACCAAAGTGTTCTTTTGCCATCCCGGAGCGAAATTTTCTCTCGGCTCTCGCCAGGAATTTCTTCATCAGCCAACTATCTAATTTGTCAAAAATTGCTGACTTTAAAAACCATTCGCAGAAGCTCTTAAATCCAGAAGTTTTTGATGGTTTCTCAGCAGCAAAGAGACGTTCCGGAAAGTTTGGATAGTATTCCAGGGCCCAGGAGTTGGCTTTTCTAAATTCGACGTAGACATCGGAGCCATAGGTAGGAATCACGGTGGCCAATTCCGTGGCGGTATAGAGATTCTTCTCCTCAATTTCCAATCTGTCTGTGGAGATTAAGTAGTTCACACAGAAGTAGCGATAGGAATTGAGGAATATCACTTTCTTTGTTAGAACCATCAGGGCTTTTACAATCCAAAGGCGTTTTGGGGCAGTTACCAAAAAGAAGTCCAAATCACTTTTACTATCCATGTAATCTTTGGACAGGGAACCAGAAATCATGACGGCCCTCACGAAGGGGAACAATGATATAAACCCCGACATCATCTTAGCCAACTTCATTGCTTTTAGCGCCCCCTGGTTGCCAACTTTTCTCCTTTGCTCCCAGGCATTTTGTTTCTGGGTGGAATAATAGGTGCCAAGGCGGTGAACCAGGCCTTTCTTCACAAGTTCGTTTAGCTCCTGCCTAATGGTAAGCTCAGTAACCCGCGGAACATCTGACCTACTGACTATCTCTTCTACATTGAGTGGATAGGAAAAAATATCTGAGTAGATAAGATTCCTGACAATCCCCGCCGCCACTGGGGAGAGTTGCTTATGATTTTCAATTGCGGGTAAAGGCCTGTTATTTCTCATCAAAGTCTTCAGCAAGGGTTCTCGCTACTCTACCGATAAAAAAAGCATTTGGCTGCCTTTTCGAGCTTATAATGGAAATGTAGCCATACCAAAGGACTTGGCAGCTGGCATTTAGGCTACAATGCGTCTACATGAACCTGCCAATCCTCAATTTCGTCAAGTGGATATATCGGCCTTGGAATTTTGGTGTACGCAAGTTGATGAACATCCAGGTTGGTAGTGCCGTTAGTAGCTACATTCAGTGTTTGACGGTTGTACCAAAAGTAGAATAGTCGGAAGGGGAAAAGGTTTTTTACCACGATGATGTCTGCTTTCCAGGGACTTAGACCCAGGTTTCTAAAGAAGGCTGGCTTATAAACAGGATTGGGTATTTCGGTTATAACCAGGAAAACATTTTTGTGCTTAACCACTACGGTTTTCCCAAACTCGGTTTCATTCTTAGACATAATAATTCCGGTAAGGCTGAGGGACCGGTTGTATTGGGTGTCTAGTTTTTGTCCGATATCTAAGGAAGCTTGTTGGCCAATTGGCAATTCAGAAAGTTGCAGCGCTAAATTCGCATCCCTTAGAGGTACGTAGCTACGTAGGCCCGGCGCATGCTGAATCAATGCATCTACAATATGTGTATTTTCACCCGGGGCTCCCGCAGCGACTATATCAGAAACGTCACAGATGATGGCAGTACCAATCAGTCGTCTAAACCATGCTGCTTTGATTCTGTTTAGCGCGGTTTCGATTGAGATTGGCTCAGGGTGCTTACGGTGCTTCCTTTGCCAGTTGAGCTCTGCTAGTTCCATTACAAGCTGATCGGCTAATGCCTTATCACCGTCGGTAACGGCAATGCAGCTCCAGCCCATTTCTTCATCATCCAGCCAAATATGAGACATGAAGTTTGAAACGCTTAACACCTTGGGGTTGCTCTCCATCTTCTTCATCCTGGAAAAAACGGCACGCATGGGTCCCAAAAAATCCAGTGTCATTCCACCGCCTTTCAACAATGGCATTTTCAAAAAAGACATTACCGGATTCACCTTACCCTCAATCATATCCAGCAGAATTTTACCAGCTTTGTAACCGACATTGAAATGATCGCGATGTGGATTGGTGCGATAGGCATTGATAAAAGAGGCAAGCCTTACTTTCTCTTTAGTAATATTGGCATGAAGATCATAAGAAACTCCTAACGGAACATCTCCCACCAAATCTCGAATGGCCCCTAGCATGTCGCTTTCAGGGTCGCGCAAACCTTCTACCCCCATCGCTCCATGCATAGAGAGGTAGATTCCATCCACTTGAGGCTGACTAGCAATTATCTCTAGAATATAATTCTTAAAGTGATCGTATACCTCCCTTTCAATCGGCCCGCCGGAAATTGCCCATGCAGCCACTGTAGGCACTATGTTGTAGCTACAGTTGGACTTTTCTACCGCTTTGAGAAATCCAGCAAGCTGGAATTTAAGTTTTTTGGTGGCCAGGAATACATCGTCTCCGTAGTACAACGCCAATGATTCAAATTCGCGAATTGTGGTTGGAACCTGAGAGAAGGAGTTAGTCTCCTGGTGGAATTCAATGATTACTATTGTTTTAGCCATTAACGCCAAATTATGTAAGAACAGTCGGCTCTCCTATTTTGTTATGAAGGTTGTTGCGGTTAATCTAATTTTTTCGCGTTATTTTACTTCCTAACTAATGTTATGCTTGTTTCATTCATGATAAGATTTAGACTTTCTCTGGTAATTGCTATTGCATTATTATTCCCCAAAGCGGTAAACGCCCAAGTTGAGAGCGACCAGGTTGGAGCCTGGTACATGTATTTTTGGACCACAAGTTTTAGCGACAGCAAATTTGGAGCCCAGGGAGATATTCAATACCGGAATTGGAATGTAATTGGAGATTTGGAACAGTTGCTACTGCGAGGAGGAATTACCTGGTCGGCAAACCCCACTAGAAATAAGTTCACCCTGGGCTATGCTAACATTACCACTGGAGCTTTTGGAGATAGTGACGCCACGGTAAACGAGAGCCGTGTTTATCAGGAAGCTTTGCTATTTCATAGTTTGTTGTCTAAGCTGTTTCTGACGCATCGGTTTAGATATGAACAAAGATGGGTCGAGAGTCAGGACTTCCGAACACGTTTTCGATACAACATATTTATAAATGTTCCCTTGAATCAGGACAATTTGCAAAAGGGTGCAATCTACCTGGCGTTCTATAATGAGTTGTTTATAAATGGCCAGAAAGATATTGGCAACAACACTGAAGTGGATTTGTTCGACAGGAACCGTGCTTATCTTGCCCTGGGCAAAACCTTATCGGATAAACTAAAGGTGCAAGCAGGCTATATGGTTCAGACCAATATCAATTTTAGTAAGGGGCAAATACAATTGAGTTTGCATCACAGCATTTAGTAGAAAATCTACTTCTTGAACTTCAAACTCACAGTAGTTCCGAAGGAATAGAGATCTACCTCTCCAATACCAATTTCAGTAAGGGGTATTTTGAAGTAAGGCTCAACGCCCAAATAAAGCTTGTCGCTCAGCTGTCTGCGGTATACAACACTGAGGTTGTAGACACCGAAGTAGTGCTTGTTTCTATTTTCCCAAACCCAGGTGTCAGGCAGGTTAGGGTCTGCGAAGTTGTAGGTATAGGCGTAGTCTTCTCTGAGCATGAGGTAGCTCGAGATTCCAGAGCCGATTGAAAATTGATTGAGCCCTTTGGGAGCGAAGTGGTAATAGATATTAACGGGGATATCTACCACGCGGCAATTAGCAGCTATGGTGTTAATTTCATTTCCCGGCGATCGGTCCATCCAACGTGGGCGCCAATATTCTTCGCCAACAGCAGAATACTTTCGGCTTCCTATTGAGGCGCCAGCAAGAACACTAATACGTTTTAGCACCAGGTACTCCACAATGGCGCCAATGCTGGGGCCAGAGTTTGTAAACTCAGAAACTCCTACCGCACTCCAGTCATTAGAAACGGTTAAGCCGAACAGTAGCTTTGATTTCTTGATTACTTCTTCCCTGGTCGTATCCATTGGGACCTCAGTCATCTCAACCTCTCCGCCCCGGTAGCCATCTAACGCCATCCAGTCCAGGCCTTCAAGAATCTTCAGGTCACCACCAAACCTGCTTTGGTACTCCTCCCCGCCACCTGTAAATGACGGGGAATTCTCAGTTGCTTCATTTTCAGAAACAGTGGCCCGAACTACGTCCGGTTCGTCAGTATTTTCAGCTGAAATCTTTGAAGGCCCCAGTGATTCCGTCAAAGTGGTGGTGTCAGTTTCTGCGTTGTCTTCCTCCTCAGGCGCCTGCTTATAACTTTCTTTTTCCTTGGCACCGATCTCCGGTGTGGTACTACTTTCGTTATTTGCACTACTAGGGTTTGCATCCGTGTTGTTGTGGGTTTCAATATTTTCTGTGACTACCGGCGGTGCACTTTCAGCATTATCACTGGTGCCGGGCCACAGCCAAATTGCCAATACTATTACTAGGATAACCGCAAGAGGATATATCAGTTTCCAGTAAGCAAAAGCAATAGTATCTGCGGCATCAAGCCGCTTTTCCATCTTGATCCACGCAGATTCATCAAATGGTATATTCCCGGAACTAAGTCCTTCCTGGAACAACTGGTCGATATCGTCTTTATATGGCTGCATCCTCGTAAACCTTTAGCATCTTTCTGAGGTTGGCTTTGGCCTTTGTCAGGTTTGCTTTGGAGGTACTTACATTTATGTTTAACATTTCTGCAATCTCCTTGTGCTTATAGCCATCAATAACATAGAGATTAAAAACCGCACGGTAGACGGGAGATAACTTTTGGACCAATCGCATTAGATCCTCATATCTTATCTCGTTATCAGGTCTGAAATCAGATGTCATGCCTTGGGTTTCTGATAACTCCTGGTTCTTATTGTGTTTTAAGTTCTTCTTATAATGATCAATTGAAGCATTTATGAGAATAACCCTCAGCCAGGCCTTAAATGGGCGGGCTGTATCATATTTATCGATATTAGAAAACACCTTCATGAAGGCATCGTTCAGCACTTCGACAGCGTCGTCATAATTTCTAGAATACCTTAAGCAAATACTCATAGCATAGCTGTAGTACAACTTATACAGCTGCTTCTGGCTTTCCCTGTCATTTTTGGAACAGCCTTTAATGATAATATCCAGGTTAGGGACCTCCGACACGCGTGCTATCGCTTTACCTTACTTTAGTTCTACTGCTATGGCTGCTTGGCCTGATTAAAGGAAATAGGAAAATCAAAATATGTAAATTACGATTAATTATTGAACCAAGCATCGGCATTGATGAATACAATAACCACTCCAAATGAATACAAACAGGCATACCAACAGAGCGTAGAAGATCCGGAGAAATTCTGGGCCGGGGTTGCTTCAGACTTCCTTTGGAGAAAGAATTGGGATCAGGTTTTGCAATGGGATTTTGCCAAGCCAGAGGTAAAGTGGTTTGATGGGGCCAAACTCAACATCACCGAAAACTGCCTGGATCGGCATCTGTTGGAGAGGGGTGACCAAACTGCCATTATCTGGGAACCCAATGACCCGCAGGAGGATCACATTACCATCACTTACAACGAACTTCATCAGAGGGTTTGTCAGTTCTCAAATGCCTTAAAAGACATGGGTGTAGTCAAAGGAGATCGCATCTGCATTTATATGCCCATGATTCCCGAACTAGCTGTTGCTGTGTTGGCATGCGCCAGGGTTGGGGCAATACACTCCGTGGTTTTTGCTGGCTTCTCTTCAAGTTCTTTGGCAGATCGCATCAACGACGCTTCGTGCAAAATGGTAATTACTGCCGACGGTAGCTACAGGGGTGAGAAAATAGTGGAGCTTAAGAAAATAACTGATGACGCCTTGCAATCCTGTGCCAGCATCGAGAAGGTGATAGTTGTGAAAAGAACCGGAAAGGAAGTAAACATGCAAGAGAATAGGGATGTCTGGTGGCACGATGCTATTGATGACATGGCTGATACCTGCGAACCCGAAGTTATGGATGCGGAGGATATGCTTTTTATCCTTTACACCTCCGGCTCCACGGGCAAACCTAAAGGCATGGTGCACTCATCTGCTGGTTACATGGTATATACCAACTACACATTTAGAAATGCTTTTCAATACCAGGATGGCGAGGTGTACTGGTGTACTGCCGATGTCGGCTGGATCACGGGGCACTCTTATATTTTATATGGCCCACTTTCGGCGGGAGCAGTTACTGTGATGTTTGAGGGAGTTCCTTCCTATCCGGACATGGGTAGATTCTGGCAAGTGGTTGAGAAACATAAAGTGAATATTTTCTACACTGCCCCCACAGCAATTAGGGCCCTGGAGAAAGCCGATTTAAGTTTTGTTGAGAAATATGACTTGTCATCACTAAGGGTTCTGGGAACCGTAGGAGAGCCCATCAACGAGGAGGCCTGGCATTGGTACGATAAGAATATTGGCAAGGGCGGCTGTCCCATAGTCGACACTTACTGGCAAACTGAAACTGGCGGATTTATGATCTCGCCTATTGCTGGCATTACCGAGACCAAGCCTGCATTTGCAACGTTGCCAATGCCTGGCGTGCAACCAGCGTTGATGGACAAAGATGGCAACGAAATAGGTGGCAATGCAGTGGAAGGTAGGCTCACGATAAAGTTTCCATGGCCCAGTATGGCTCGCACCATATATGGTGATCATGAACGATTTAAGCAAACCTACTTTTCCGCATTCGAAGGTAAATACTTTACTGGTGATGGTGCCAAACGAGATGAAGATGGGTACTACAGAATTACGGGGAGAGTGGATGACGTGATAATAGTTTCAGGGCATAACCTTGGAACGGCGGAAATTGAGAGTGCCATTGATGAGCATGATAAGGTTTGTGAAACTGCAGTGGTTGGATTTCCGCATGATGTAAAAGGGAATGCAGTTTATGCTTTTGTAATTTGCTACCAGGCTCCTTCAGATGAAGATACATTGAGAAAGGAGATTCTTGAGACAGTGTCGGATATTATCGGACCAATTGCCAAACCGGATAAGATTCAATTTGTGGGTGGCCTGCCAAAAACCAGGTCAGGCAAAATCATGAGAAGGATACTGAGAAAGATTGCCAGCAGTGATACTTCTAATCTCGGCGATACTTCTACGTTGCTGGATCCAAGTGTGGTAGATGAGATAATGGCTGGTGCCATCAACTAAAGTCGCTAATTACTTTACTCCCTTTATTTCAAAGAGTTTGTAAGAACCAGACTTGCCTTTGAGGTTGGCCTCTACACTTTTGCCAGCAATTACCTGTTCTTCCACTTCTTCGTAAGTGCATTGAGAAATAAGAAAATTGGTGCCGTGTTCTTTGTTGGCAGATTCAATGCGACTGGCGAAATTGACTGCATCGCCAATGACAGCAAACTTTTTGTTTTCATTGATCCCAATGGAGCCTGCTATAACCTCTCCGTAGTGAATGCCAATACGAATATCGAAGCCGCGGTTATACATCTTTTCCAGGTAAGGGTTCAGCCTTTTTAATGCCATAAACATTTCATCCCCAGCCTTAACGGCATCCAGTGCTGGGTTTTCTCTTTCATCGATACCAAATACTGCGAAAATCCCATCGCCATAATAGTCGATAATATGGCCGTGGTGATCTACGATGATGTTGCCCATGAGGTAGAAGTAACGATTGAGAACATGAATTACATCATATGCGGGAAGCGCTTCAGCAAATGGAGTATAACTGGCAATGTCAGCAAAAAGCAAAGCTACTGTGCGTTCTTCACCAATCCTGCTGATTTCACCATTTGACATAGATTGGCTAGCTAGTTCCTCGTCGATAGAATCCAAAACTGGCCGGTTTAGCTTAATGTCACCAACTATTTTTGTCTGGCAAGCAAGCCTTACGTCATTAGTAAACTTCAGTTTGTCAGCAAGATGGGCTTCTTCCGAGTTTCGGACCTGTACATTTTCTTCACCTTCAAGTAAAACAACTCTGCATGTTGAGCAAATAGCATTGCCACCACAGGCATGGGCATGTGATATTCCAGAGCGTAATGAAGCATCCAGGATGGTTTCGTCGGATTTAACGTCCATCCTGATATCGTCTGGTAGCATATGGATTTGGGCCATAAAAAAGATTCTCCTCCTAATATCAAGTTAATGATATTAACAGGAGGAGAAAAGTGAGCTAGATATAAACTTAGCTTATCTGGTTACTGCTTAATAACCCTTTGTCTTTCCGATATGGTTGTCCCTTGTATCTCGTAGTAGTAGGTGCCGCTTTCCAGGTTACCAATGTCAAAGGAAAGCTTGTGCTTTCCTTTTTCTCTAACCGCATTAGAAATTACCTGAATCGGAGTACCCTTGTCATCATATAATGTCACAGCCACGATTTCCCTCTTTGGCACGTTGAACTCTAAGTTCACCAGGTTGGAGGCCGGGTTAGGATACAGTGAAGTCTCCTTTTCCAACTGACCGAAGCGCTCCTGAACATTGGCCGGGTCCATTAGAATGAAACCTGCAGGTTGCAGCAGGCCTTGGAACCCGGGCCCTCCGTGCATTCGGCCTCCTCTATGGCCAAAACGACCTCGCTGCTTCTCCTCATCACCGGCCATGGCCCTAAGGTCACTTCTCCACTGCTGTCGCTCATCTTCTATCTCATCGAATAGTAACTCCAGGTCATCTTCGTGATTATCAGCAATCTCAAATGTAGCCATCATGATTTTCCTACGTTCTTTCATATGCTCTCTGCGCTGCTGCTTTTGTTCTTCTGTCAGCTCTGGTCTGTCACCAGTATCTCTCCCCTGTTTCCTTAATTGCTGCCTTTCCTCTCTGGACGGCCGGGCTTCATTAAGCGATTCCATTCTCTGTCTTAGCTCATCGATCTGATTACGCTCCTCTTGGGTTAACGAGGCTTCAAATTTCACCCGCTGCTCAACTACAACAGGCAACACTTCATCTTTGATATAATTGCGAACTTCTTTTCGATTCTCTTGGCCAGGATGTTGCCCAAATGCTGTAACTGTTATAAAGGTGAGTAGGCCTAAAGCCAACGTCCCCATCCATAGTAAACTTAAATCTCTTTTCATGATCTTATAATTTTCTGTCCTACACATATCTTTTACACGGTAAGAATAAGCGGAATTTGGGTAGTACTAAAAGATATTCAACCAACGAACAGGCTTCTTCAACAAAGCAAGTAACTTCCTCTGGGAAAGGAGGGGCCAAAATGTAACCCTATTTTGAATTTGAACGGTACTCCGGCCAACAAAAAAGGGGATTCAATTTGAATCCCCTAGTACTCTTGATTAATGTTCTACTAGAACGTGTATTTGTTTTCAGCAAGCAGATGATCTGCTATTCTTCTGCGAGCGTCCTTGAGGTTCATTGGATCAATTTTCGAATAACGCTTAAGGCCCATCAACATCATTCGTTGTTCATCCCCCTCAGCAAAAGCGTAGATAGCTTGCTTGCCAGCAGATACTGCTACTTCTAGCCCATGGTGTAAGTATGCCCTTGCCATGTCAACATGTAGGCTGTTGGCTTCTTCCCCGGTCTTCTCAATCATCTTTTCTACACGCAACAACGTCGACTCAGCCACGTAACCTTCGATCAACATATCGGCCAGATGCATGAGTACTTCCTGCTCCTCACTGAGCTTCTGCATATACCTCTGCACTGCAGCCCCGGCAATCATAAGGCCAGCCTTCTTCATGTTACTGAGCACCTTCTTTTCTGCTGAAAAGATTCCAGTATCTGCCTCGGCTCCGAAGTCCGGGATGGAAGTCAACTCTTGAGCAACAGCTTGTGCCGGCCCCATCAAGTCCAGTTCGCCTTTCATGGCCTTCCTCAATATCATATCGATTGTCAGCATGCGATTGATCTCATTCGTGCCCTCGAAGATTCTATTGATTCGAGAATCTCTGTAAGCCCGATCCATGGGTGCGTCAGCCGAGAAGCCCATGCCACCATAGATCTGTACACCTTCATCTACCACATAATCGGCTATCTCCGAACCGTGTACTTTGAGAATAGCGCACTCGATAGCAAATTCATATAATGACTTAAGCCGGGCTTTGGCTGGCTCCATGCCATCTGCAACAAAAGCGTCATAGGCGTCATCAATATTCTGCGCGGCCCTGTAATGTGCCGATTCAGAGGCGAAAGTGCGGATGGCCATCTCTGCAATTTTGTGCTTGATAGCACCAAAGTTGCCGATGCTGGTACCAAACTGCTTTCGTTCATTAGCATAGTTAATGGCCAGTGATGAAGTTGCCTTGGCTCCGCCAACACATGAAATACCCAATTTTATTCTGCCGATGTTGAGTATGTTCACTGCGATTTTGAATCCATTTTCTCTTTCAGAGAGCATATTTTCAACCGGTACTTTGCAGTCATTGAAGAAGATTTGTCTTGTAGATGAGCCTTTGATCCCCATCTTCTTTTCTTCTTCATTCATGGTGATGCCACCGAAGTCTTTCTCAACAATGAATGCGGTCAGATCTTTGTCGTCATCAATTTTTGCGAAAACGATAAAGATATCCGCGAAGCCTCCGTTGGTGATCCACATTTTCTGACCATTGATTAGATAGTGCTTACCATCATCTGTCAGTTGTGCTTTTGTCTTTCCAGAGTTAGCATCAGAACCTGAGTCGGGCTCAGTTAGGCAATAGGCTGCCTTCCATTCTCCTGTTGCTAGCTTCGGAATGTATTTGGCTTTTTGCTCTTCATCGCCATAGTAAAGGATCGGCAAGGTGCCGATGCCAGTATGGGCTGAGATGGCTACCGCGAAGGAATGACCAGGGCCAGTGGCTTCTGCCACAAGCATCGTAGTTTTGAAATCCATACCGAAACCGCCATACTGCTCGGGGATGGAAGTGCCTAGTAAGCCCAGTTCACCAGCCTTGTCCAACAATCCCGGCATTAACTCGGGATGTTGCATAGAATCTAGTTCATCCAGTTTTGGCCAAACTTCCTGCTGAAGGAATTCCTCGCAGGTCTGCTTAATCATTAATTGTTCTTCCGTCCACTCTTCTGGAGTGAATATCTCCGCAGCTTCCGTCTCACGGATTAGAAACTCACCTCCTTTGATTGCTGTTTTTGTCGTAGTTTCCATTTTCTCGTTGTTTTCGTTTCTAATTCTTTATCTAATTGAGAGTCTAGTTCAACAATTCGTATATGCCAGCCACACCTTGTCCGCCACCAACGCATGCTGTTACCATTCCATACTTCTGGTTACGCCTTCGCATTTCGTTAAAAAGCTGAACTGAAAGCTTGGCTCCGGAACAGCCCAGCGGGTGGCCTAGTGCGATTGCGCCTCCGTTTACATTTACTTTTTCCGGATCCAGGTCAAGTTCTCTCATTACAGCGAGTGATTGAGCTGCAAAAGCTTCATTTAATTCTATCTGCTCAATGTCATTAAGGGTCAGGCCAGCTTTCTCCAGGGCCTTGGGCACTGCTTTCACTGGGCCAATGCCCATGATGCGCGGTTCAACGCCAGCCACCTGGTAGCTCATCAGCCTGGCGATTGGCTCGACATTCAATTCCTTCACTTTCTTTTCAGACATTACTATAACGAAAGAGGCTCCATCTGATGTTTGTGAGGAGTTGCCAGCAGTAACACTACCACCCTGTGCAAATACTGCCCTTAATTTTGCCAAGGCTTCTTTGGTGGTGTCTGCTCTTACTCCTTCATCGGTGTCTACCGTATATTCTTTGGATTCCTTTTTTCCCTCGGAATTAATAAATGTTTCTTCAATAGTGATCGGTACTATCTGGTCCTTGAACTTCCCTTCTTTTAAAGCATTCGCTGCTTTCATGTGGGAGTTGTAGGAGAATTCGTCCTGATCCTCCCTGGAAATATTATAGTCTTTTGATACTTGTTCTGCTGTGAGGCCCATGCTTGTATAGTAGGTGGGTGTCTCAGATGCTATCTTATAATTGAGCGCAGTTTTGTAGCCCATGACCGGAACTAGAGACATTGATTCTGTGCCCCCGGCAATTATGCAATCGGCCATGCCGGAGTGGATTCTGGTTGAAGCGATGTTAATTGCTTCCAGTCCACTTCCGCAGTATCGATTGATAACCATTCCCGGCACCTCTTGAGGCAAAGCCAACAGGCTGATCATGCGACCCATCTGCATGCCTTGCTCCGCTTCTTGCACGGCGTTTCCTACAATGAGATCATCGACATCGTGTGGATCAAATCCGTCCACCGAGTTTATGAGATGCTTGATTACATCCGCCGCTAAATCATCCGGGCGGTAAAATCTGAAACCACCTCGATTAGCTTTTCCAACTGCTGTTCTGTATCCTGCTACTATATATGCGTCCATAACTTATTAGATTTTAGATGTTAGATCAGAGACAAGAGACTGCTGGAAGCCGTAAATCATTTTTTGGACTTCTTCAATTAGTTGAAGGATCTCTATCTCCAGGTGTTCTGGGATTAGGTTGAGTTCTTTTGAGATTATAATTTGAGTTTGCAATTCGTAACTAGACCCTCTTGCAACACCCAAAAAGTGTGAGAATTCCTTTGATGAATTTCGACCGGCTCCTTCAGCGATGTTGGAAGGAATAGAGACAGCTGATCTGCGAATTTGAGAAGTTAAGCCATACTTTTCTTCTGAAGGAAAAGTGGAGGAAGCCTCGTAAACTCGCATTGAGAGCTCAATGGCTTTCTTCCAGACTTTAATCTCTTTTAAATTATGCATGTCTTGTCTAAATTCTTATGTCCCACATCTCAAATCTCACGTCTAATTACGAAGCGGTTTACCACCTTGAATTATAGCCTGTATCCTTTCCAATGTTTTCTTTTCACCCGTTAGAGACAAGAAGGCCTCTCTTTCTAAGTCCAGTAGGTATTGCTCGCTTACGTCTTGCGGATAGGAGAGCTCCCCGCCGCACATTACATTGGCGATTTTCTTGGCAATTTTCACATCGTGATCCGAGATATACTCACCCATGCGCATGCCGTTGACTCCAGCCAGGAACAAGGCCATACCTGTTCGACCTTGTACACGAATGCTCTTCGATTGCACAGGCTGCGTATATCCGGCATCTGCCAGTTCTAATACTTTCTGCTTAGCATCTGCTATTTGTCTATTTTTGTTCAGGGATACGCCATCTCCACGCCTGAGGATATTCATATCAAATGCTTCATGAGCTGAAGTGGCTACCTTGGCCGTAGCTATATTCATAAAAGCGTTCTGCAGGGCATTTAGCTCCACATCACCTGTTTCAATGGCATCAGAAACTCTTTTTGTAAGCTCCTTGGTTCCACCCCCACCTGGGATAAGGCCCACACCCACTTCCACTAAACCGATATAAGTTTCGGCCGCAGCTTGCACTCTATCCCCATGGAGAGTCATTTCACAGCCACCGCCAAGAGCTAAACCGTGCGGTGCAACAACTACTGGAATAGAAGAGTACCTCACGCGCATCATAGTCTTTTGGAATTGAGCTATCATGAAGTTAATCTCGTCATACTCCTGCTCGATGGCATTCATGAAAATTAGCCCCAGGTTGGCTCCGGCAGAGAAATTTACTCCTTCATTCGCAATCACAAGTCCGCGGTAACCGTCCTCAGCCAGCTCGATAGCTTTGTTGATTCCAAGTACTACATCCCCGCCCATGGTATTCATTTTCGTGTGGAACTCCAGGTTCAGCACTCCATCGCCAATATCAAACACCGTAACTCCGGTGTTTTCCCACACCACGTTAGTCTTGCGAATATTATCTAGTAATATGAAATCTTCTTTTCCTGGAATGGGCTGATAAGATTTGCTTCCAATGTCATAATATTTTCTAATGCCATCTTCAACCTTGTAGAATGAAGTGGCGCCAGATGCAATCATCTCTTTGACCCATTCATTAGGCTGATAGCCCATTTCCTCCATTTGGGTCAGACTCTTTTCCAGTCCTACCTCGTCCCAGGTTTCAAATGGCCCTACTTCCCAACCGAAGCCAGCGCAAACCGCTTCGTCGATTTTGTAAAGTTCATCGGCGACCTCGGGTATGCGGTTTGTAACGTATTGAAACAGCGCAAAGAAGCTGTCACGGTAGAATTCGCCAGCAACATCTTTTCCGCCCAGCAGTACCTTGAATCTAGGCCTGACAGTTTCGATCGATTTAGTTAAGTCTAGGGTGGCAAATTTCGCTTTCTGCTTGGGCTGATATTCTAACGATTTCAGATCAAGTGTGAGGATCTCCGTTTTGCCCTTTTCATTTTTTGTTTTCTTGTAGAAACCCTGCCCAGTCTTATCTCCTAGCCAATTGTTTTGCTCGAGTTTGCCAACAACTTCGGGCAAGTTAAATGTTTCACGTCCTTCATCTTGCTCTAGCGCCTGGTACAGGTTGTTAGCTACTTTAACAAGCGTGTCAAGACCGACCACATCGGATGTTCTAAACGTGGCTGATTTAGGCCGGCCAATCACGGGGCCTGTGAGTTTGTCAATTTGATCTACGGTCAGGTCCAGCTTCTGCATCGATTCGATCACTTTGAGAATGGCGTAAATACCGATACGGTTGGCAATAAAAGCTGGAGTGTCTTTACAAAGCACGGTGGATTTACCCAAATACAGATCTCCATATCGCATTAGGAAATCAACGATCTCGGGATCAGTTTTTTCAGTAGGAATTATTTCCAACAACTTGAGGTACCTGGGAGGGTTGAAGAAGTGAGTTCCACAAAAATGCTTCTGAAAGTCTTCGCTGCGGCCATCTAGCATTAAGTGGATTGGGATACCCGAGGTGTTAGAAGTAATTAAGCTGCCGGCTTTTCTGTGTTTTTCAACCTGATCAAAAACCTTCTTTTTGATATCTAGATTTTCAACTACCACCTCTATTATCCAATCATAATCAGCAATTTTAGGCATATCGTCATCGAAGTTTCCTAACGAGATGCGTTTGGCAAACTTCTTATGATACAAAGCTGCGGGTTTGGCCTTTATTGCCGACTGAAAGGAATCACTCACAATGCGATTTCGCACCTTGGGATGATCTAAGTTTAGCCCGGCTTTTTCTTCCTTTTCGTTTAGCTCCTTGGAGGCAATATCTAACAAAAGCACCTCCACTCCGATGTTGGCAAAGTGGCAGGCTATTCTTGAGCCCATAATGCCGGAACCGAGAACGGCTACCTTATTTATGGTTCGTTTCATCTACTAATTTCAGTTTTGGGATTGAATTACTACTAATATTTTCAAACAGCGTCTTGTCTTCGATAGTGGAGAAGATCACATTAACCACTTTGAAAAAACTGCTTAATTGGGCTTCACTTACCTTGGACTTAATTGCCTTGTTAAAAGCGCGCACCGTTTGCCTGGCAATTTCACGTTTTTCTTTTCCCGCATCGGTAAGGCAAATTCTTACAGACCTTCCATCCGATTGGTCTTTTTCCTTATGTATATAGCCCTGTTCTTCTAATGCTTTAAGCAATCGAGTAATGCTGCGCGATTCCATACCCATCAATGGGGCAATCTTTGTGGCAGGCGTACCATTCTCAATGTCAATATTTAATAGAACAAAGCCCATGGCAGCAGTGCTATCGTGCTTAGCTGCTTCCTGGTTGTACATTCGGTAAATGCCATGCCAGGCAGCCTTAATGTTGAAGTCTATAGTCTCCTCTCTTTTCATGCTTAGGACTTCAAATATAGATAAATATAGTATGCATGCATACTATATTACGAAAAAAGTACAGAATAAGTTCCTTGATATCCGTTATATAATTCTTGTTAGATTTTGGACCCATATATTGTATCTTGAAAGCAAAATTTCTGACACCATGAATACGAGAATAACCGCCTTAATTATCACCCTCTTCATAACTCATGTGGCTTTACCACAAAGCCGAAAAATAGAAGTTGACGACTTCTTTAAGATAAAAAATGTAGGTAATCCGCAAATCAGCCCTGATGGGGAGTGGGTGGCATACACTGTTACTGAGACCAATTTGAAGGACGACAAGCGAGAGACTTCGATTTGGATGGTGCCCCATGAAGGTGGTGAGCCATTGCGTATGACAACAGTGGGGTCATCGGCGGGAAACCCCAGGTGGAGTCCTGATGGTAAGTATCTGAGCTTCACGGCATCCAGAAATAAAGGCAAGTCACAAGTCTGGGCATTGGACAGGAGAGGAGGGGAGGCTCAACAACTGACAAAAATTAAGCAAGGTGTTAGCAGTTACGTATGGTCACCTAATGGTGAGTCGCTAGCACTATTAGTAAAGGACCCAAAGCCTGAGCCCGAAAACAAAGAAGACAAGGACAAACCAGAGCCCTATGTAATTGACAGGTTGCAATTTAAGCGGGATTACGCCGGCTATTTGGACCGACGTCGCACACATCTTTATGTCTTCAATTTGGGAGATACTGCCGCCACTCAATTAACATTTGGTGATTACGACGACTCTCAGCCGGCCTGGAGCCCTGATGGTAAATCCATAGCTTTTGTGAGTAACCGCACGGAAGAACCTGATAATAATAGCAACTCTGATATATGGGTTATTTCAGCTGATGGCGATAAGAAGGAACCAAAAAGGATAACAACCAACCCTGGATCCGACAGAAGCCCAAGTTGGAGCCCTGATGGCAAAACAATTGTCTACCTCACTGGTATTGAACCTGAAATAATTTGGTACGCCACAACACACCTGGCCACCATTTCATCTTCTGGCGGTAATCCAAAACTGCTAACCAAAGAACTAGACCGTAATGTGGGTAATCCCAGTTATTCAGAAGATGGTAGCACGATTTACTTCACACTTGAAGATAGCGCTGAAAGACATCTGGCGAGCATTGGTAAAAATGGAGGTTCAATCAGTAGACTCACCTCTGGTGGAATTAGTCTAACTGGATTTAGTAGAAGTAAATCAGGTAACACGGCGGTGCTGGTAAGTACACCACAAATGCCAAGGGAAGTGTTTAAACTCCAAAATGGAAAGATGTCACAACTGACAAAAACCAATGAGGGACTTTTGGATGAAATAGCGTTGGGGTCGGTTGAGAACATCACTTTTAATAGTAAGGACGGGACAGAAGTGGAGGGCTTTGTTATTAAGCCACCTGAGTTTAAGGCCGGTACTAAGTACCCTACTATTTTGAAAATTCACGGCGGCCCGGTTTCACAGTATGACCACCGATTCTATTTCGAAATGCAGATGTACGCAGCCCAGGGCTACGTGGTGGTTTTTGCCAATCCCCGTGGTTCCTCAGGATATGGGCAAGAGTTTTCAAAACAGATTTGGCAAGATTGGGGCAATAAAGATTTCGATGATGTAAATGCCGCAGTGGACTATGTTGTATCGAAAGGATATGCTGACCCGGATAGACTGGGAGTTGGTGGCTGGTCATACGGTGGAATTTTGACCAATTATGTTATTACCAAAACCGGCCGCTTTAAAGGCGCCATATCAGGCGCCAGTGAAGTGCTCTATGTGGCAAATTATGGTCATGATCATTACCAGCGGCAATGGGAAAAGGAGTTGGGTTTGCCATGGGAGAATAGAGAACTTTGGGAGAAGATCTCACCGTTCAACTACTTGCAGAATGTAACCACGCCTACTTTAGTAATGGGAGGCGCCTTGGATTGGAATGTGCCAATTCATAATTCTGAGCAGATGTACCAGGTGCTCAAAAGAATTGGCAAAGCACCCACTCAGCTTATAGTTTACCCCGGAGAACACCATGGTATTAGAAAACCAAGTTTCCAGAAAGATCGGCTGGAGCGATACCTGGCATGGTACAAGCAATATGTAAAAGGCGAGCCAATCAATCTGGAATCCAAATAATATCAGTGACTTAATCCTGTCTTAGCGCATCTACCGGGCTTGATAAGGCGGCTCTGATGGTTTGCGAACTAATGGTGATAACAGAGATAGTCAGGGCAATGCCTGCAGCAATTATAAAGGTGCCCAAGCCAATTTCAATTTTATAAGCAAATCCCTCCAGCCACTTATTCATGAAATATATGCCTGTGGGGACGGCAACAATAAAGGCAAGGGCCAAGAGCGCAATTAGGCTTTTGGAGAGCATAACCAACACTTGAGAAATTGAGGCTCCAAGTACTTTTCTAATCCCAATTTCTTTTGTCTTTTGTTCGGCAGTATAAGAGGCTAACCCAAACAATCCGAGGCAGGATATTAACACAGCTATAATAGTGAAGGTTGAAATTACATCACTCGTTGTGCTTTCATTCTCATAAAGCTGCTCAACTCTATCGTCTAGAAACGCGTAATCAAACGGCGCATTAGGTGCCATCTCATTCCATTTTGTTTCTAAACCGTTTAGGGTCTCTGCAACGTTGTCCATACTTACTTCTATCAACACATTGCCAAAATTTTCAGCGTATATTATTACCAGTGGTTGTACGGGTTCATGCAAGGTCTGAAAGTGAAAATCTTTCACCAGGCCAAGCACTACTCCATCATTCACTTTATCGCTGCGCCAAACGGCCTCTCCGAAATACCTGCCGACTACATCGTTCTCCCATCCAATTTCTTTAGCAGCGGCTTCATTAATAATTACCAGCTCCAATGAGTCGCTTTCGCCTAACGTACTAAAATCTCGTCCATCAATTAGTTCCAATCCAAACAGATTGATAAAATCCCTTCCGGCCCAGATGGTCAGCATCCCCTTTCTGTTCTCTTCGGCGTTACTGTTTGGTAGGTACGTCCATGATTGTAAGGTTTGGCCCGGTAAACTGCCGGCGCTATTCACGACGCCCTTTACCCCGGGTACTGACATAAGAGATTGGCGAATTGCTTCTATGGAAAGGTCGCCATTGGGGCGGCTTAAGATTAGCAACTCCTCTTCGTTGTAGCCCAGTTCCTTGGCTTGAATAAACTGCATTTGTCGGTTAATGGTAACAATGCTAATTATAAACACTATGGTGATTATGAATTGAAATATGACCAAGCCCTTTCGAACTAAGGAACCGCCGGCGGCAGTGAGTTCACCCTTCAACGTTCTTATTGGTTTGAAGGCAGAAAGAAATAAGCTAGGGTAGCTACCTGAAAATAGACCCACAATGAAAGCCAGCAAGGCGCATGCAACTAAAAGTTGTAGTATGCCAACATTGTTGAAGCCAATTTCTGCTCCGGTAAGTGTGTTGAATAGTGGTAAGAATAGCGCAGCGAGAATTACGCCCACCAGCGAAGCTAACAAAGAGAAAACATAAGCTTCACCAATGAATTGCTTCACCAACGATTGCCGGCTGGCACCCAACACCTTGCGCAGCCCAACCTCCCTGGCCCTGCGCACCGATCGTGCCGTGGCCATATTCATAAAATTGATACAGGCAATTATGAGCACCAGTGCCCCAATGGCAATCAGTGTGTATATGGTGGCCCTGGTAGAATTAGGCTCCATTTCACGACTCATGTGGGAGTCGAAATGAATACCAGTTACGGGTTGAAGAGTAAACTTGAAGTTCCCGGCGCGATCTCTCACCTGCTGGGGATAATACCTCTGAATAAAGTCTGGTAATTTGTCTTGTAAGCTTTGTACCTGATCGCTATTGTTTAACACCAGGTATGTCCACGTAAAGGGTGTGCCCCAGCTATCTTCATGACCGCTCCAATTAGGCCACATTACACGCAGCAATTCAAATGGCGAAAGGAAGTCGAAGTTAAAGTGAGTTTTATCGTTAACTGATCTGAATATGCCAGTGACTTCAAGGTCGTGGGCTGATTCCAGATGGATTACTTTGCCAATGGGGTTATCATTACCGAAGTATCGTTTGGCAGTTTCCTCAGAGAGTACAACAGAATGCGTGTTTTTAAAAACTGTTTGCTTATCACCTACTACTAATTTTACATCAAACACGTCAAACACATTGGGATCTGCCAAGTAGAAGTTATCTTCAGTGAATTTAACATCTTCATACCTGACCGGAGGGCCAGTAGCAGAGCCAGACCCCACTTTGAAGAAGCGCACCGCTTCTTGCACTTCCGGGTATTCCGCCCTTATTGCAGGCGACAGTGGGATTGGTGATTTTGCAATTCCTTTGAAACCGGTGTTTTCGTTGGGGGCATAGGCAATTCTGAATGTATTCTCAGCGTAGGGGTGAGATCGATCGAAGCTTAATTCATGCTGCGTATAGATCATGATCAGTATGCATATGGCTATTCCGATTGCAAGACCAAAAATATTTATGGCTGAATACCCCTTGCTCCGGAG
The DNA here is from genome assembly GCA_028285445.1 of Cyclobacteriaceae bacterium. GTDB lineage: Bacteria > Bacteroidota > Bacteroidia > Cytophagales > Cyclobacteriaceae > JANQPQ01. The sequence goes on from JANQPQ010000034.1 coordinate 85,318, forward strand.
GATATTACGGACCGCGATTTTGAAATAGTTTCCAATCATAGTTGCTGGAGTTTTGCTGTTATTGACTTTGCATCTAGATGAAGAACTTCGGCCAGGTAGCTCAATTCATCGGTAAATGTTTGATTAGTTTGTTCTGAGGTTACACCGAAGCTATGCCCTGAACCCCTCACAATTTTCAGCATAACGGGGTTTTCGCATTTCTGATTGAATTGCATGGCCGCTACGAATTTGTAGCCATGTTGTGGAGGAGTAGTTTCATCTTTCTCACCGACAGTTATTAACATGGGGGGATAGCAAAAGCCTTCTTTGATGTTATGGTAGGGAGAATAGCTTTTGAGTATTGCAAACTCTTCCGCGTTCTCGGACGAGCCGAAGCCGCGAGTCCAGCCAGAGAAAGGGGTGAAGTACTGATACCGAAACATGTCCAGAGAGGGTATGCCTATGAGGGCAGCTCCATACAGTTCGGGTTGCTGCATCACTGCTGCAGCAGCCAGCGATCCGCTAGCGCTCCATCCATTGGCAATAAGAAGCTTGTTGGACGTATATTCTTGCTTGACCAACCACTCTGCTGCTGCTACATAATCGTCAATTGCATTTTGCCTATTAAGGCGAATTCCATCCTCCATCCACTGGTTGCCGTATTCACCGCCTCCTCTTATACCTGGCATGGCATAAACACCACCCATATCCAGCCATGTTAGCATATGCGGCTGATACCAGGGAGTCGCTACCCAGCCACCAAAGCCATAGCCGTAGATTAAGGCAGGGTTGCTTCCATCTAGCTCGATTTCCTTACGATGAGCTATAAACATAGGTACGCGAGTTCCATCCTTGCTCTTATAAAATATCTGCTTGGTTACATAATCAGATTTATTGATAGGCAACTCTAGTTCAAAGTAGGTGCCGCCTTCGCCTGTAGTAAGATCGTACCTATAAATCTCTGTTGGAGCTGTGAACGTGGTTAGACTAAACCAGATCTCGTTAGCATCCCAGGTACCAACCAATCCGGAACCCAGCCAACCTGTTTCCAGTTTTAGATCTCTTTCGAAAAGCCCTTCTTTGGAAAAAACTTTTATAGTGCTAACGGGGCCATCTCTATAAAGCAATACCAACCTGTTGCCGGCCATGGCCATGGCATTACCACCAGCTGTACTTCCCCCTGCTATTATCTGGTCTGATTCCGGAACAACCTCAACCCAATTATTCTGTTGGGGCTTTGACTTTGCCAAGGAGATAACTCTACCGTTAGCTGCCTTATTGTTAGTGTAAAACCAAAATCGATCTTGCTCACTTCCAAGGTAGGTGTAGGCGTTATCATTGCTTTCAAGAAGTGGTTCTACGGCGCTGTCTTTTTGGGATAGATCTTTTATGTACACCCTATTTTTGGCCCTGGTTCCTTCAAACACAGTAATTACAAGGTGTTCAAAATCCGGGCTCATATTTAGCCTATACACCATATTAGGATTATCCAGATTTGAGAAGATTACCTCATCAGCGCTGTGGTTATCGCCGAGGAGATGATACTTTACTTCCACCGTAGGCTCCTTACTCTGATCAGATAACTCTTTGGTGGAACCGTAGTCTATGTAATAAAATCCAGTTTCGTCTTTTGCCCAGGCCAGGGCCATGTTTGACAGGCCTGAAAGGTTATCGGGAAGGAACTTACCTGACTTTGTATTAAGAATTTTTACATCACCATAGACAGCCTGCGGGCGAGAAACCTTAATGGCCATAAATGTTCCCTCAGGGCTAATTGAATAACCCCCGGGAGAATAGCCCTCATCAAGGTCCTCATTCGGATCGTAGACCAACTGCAATTTCTCATCCTTGCCCTGCTGCCGATAGTAGCGGGAAAACCTCAAACTACGTTCTGAAATTCTAAAGAAATAGTTGTTACCCCGTTTTAAGGGTGTGCTGTATGATTTGCCAGTATTACCCAGTTGGTCAATCCTATTACTTATGGGCTTGCGAAAGGCGTTTTCTTTGAGGTGATCTTCAAGAAAACTTTCCTGGGCATCTACCCAGCTTTGCACCTCTTCACTTTTTACATCTTCCATCCAACGATAGGGGTCAGAAACCACGGTGCCATGATAATTGTCTTCATGGGTTATCCTTTTGGCCTTTGGGTATTTCGTGCCATTATTCGTTGCGAGCAGTAGCATGCTAAACACGAGCATGCCCATGGTGATTTTTAATTTGTGTTGTCTCATTTCAAGTCGTTATATGTATGCTAATTTTTTAGCATTTGTAAATAAATTTTTTTAGTTGGAATATTCTTTAACCACAGTGCTAAGCTGATTGTAGCTACCACTGTTGGCAAGTGCCTTCATGCTCCGCATGGCTGCATCCCGGGACGCATGTTTCAGGCCATAAATGGTCTTAAGCTTATCAATAATGGGAGACTGGGTAATCTTCGCTAACCTGCTTACCGATTGCTCTCTTTCCGCTGCAGAGGTTTTTACTATATTATAGCTAAATCCGCTGATGGATTTTCGAAGCTTCTCAAAATCAACGCTAGTGAGTGTATTCTGAGCAACCTGTCTAACCTGTGGGTCAGGATCGTTAAGTCTTTCTTCCAGGATTAGGTAGGCAGGTAGACAACTGATGGCGCCCAGGGCTTTTACTACAGATGATCGAACCTGAGGGTTTTTGTCACCCACATGGACGGCAATATCATAAAAAGTATAATTCGATTTATACCGGGCCAGCTGATCAATGATCAGTGATTTTAGCCTGTAATCAGTTTCAACTGCCAACGCTGACATTAGAGGCCTAACACCGTTTAAGCCGGGCATTTTGCTATAAGATAAAATGGCAACTTCCTTCTTTAAGTAGGCCTCATCATCAATAAACGGAACTACCTCCGCGGTGGCCTCTTCTCTCATTACTACCAGTTTGTCAGCCTTCATATTTAGGGCGGCCAATGGCAGGATTGCAATTGCAGCCAGTACTGAAGCGGCAAAAGACCATTTCCTGTTCATTTGCCCTCTCGCCGCAGCTGAATCAAGGATGGCCGCCACCCGGGATTTAAGCCCAGAGCCATCAGCAAGGGCTACCGCCTTCCTATTGATTACCCAATTGGTGGAGGAATTGAGCCGCGCGATTTCCAGCAACTGCCGTGCATATTCAGAGGCCTTTATATCCCGACTTAAGACGAGATCATCGCAGGCCTTTTCACGTAAGATCTTTTGCTGATAAGCAGCCAACCAAATCAGTGGATTAAACCACAGGACAATACAGCACACGTTGACAATTACATTGGTGGAATAATCTTGTCTCTTTATATGTGCTAACTCATGTACCAAAACAGTTCGTAATCTGCTTGGTTCCCAAGCTTGAGCCAGCAAGGGCAGCACTATAACTGGCCTTAGTAGTCCAAATGTTAATGGTACACCAATCCGCTTGCTGGTTACTAGTTTCACTTTCCGAATGAGCCCAATATCGCCTTTGGCTTCCGCAAGCATCTTTGTAAGAAAATTCGAATCCGGTCTTGATCCCGTGGCAATAAACAAGAGCCACACAACCTCAACAGCCATGATGATAACCAATACTAAAACCCCAGACAACCAGATAGCAGAAGCCACTTGCCAAAAACTCACTGTGTTTTCTTCATGGCTTAATGGCAGAGGTGTTTCTTTTATCGCCGTCACGGAAGTATCGAAATTGCTAGCTAAGCTATTGCCTATAGGTGAAGCAGGAGTAGGTGTCGGGGCAACGAACTCATGACTATAGATTTCTACATTCCACAAAGAGAAGTTTGCGGATAGCATTGGGAGCAGAAGAAGGCCTACGAAACCTGCAGTCCAGATAAAATGTCTTGTGGCTGCTGAAAACCTTCTTAATCGGTTTACAAGTAAGTACAGCAGGATTATAATAACAGAGCTTTTTATGCTCCAACTCAGCAAGAAGCCTGGCTCGAAGAACATGGCTATCATATCGTGAATTGATGTGATCAACTTGCTCATTTGCTTTTCTTTTCTGCAGCTTCGATCATTTTTCTAATCTCTTCGTATTCGGATTCCGATAGCTCGCTGGAAGAGACATTCAGGATGGTGGAAATAGCCTTAGCCGGGGAGCCTTCAAACAGATTGGTAAGCATACTAGAAACAGCGGAATTTTTAACCCGGTCTTTCACAATTGCCGCTTCGTAGACATATTTCTTCCCCTCTGCATAATATTTCAGATGCCCCTTCTTAACCATAATAGCCAATAATGCCCTCACTGAACTGTAGCTTGGTGGAGAGGGGAGGCTTTCCAATATTTGCTGCGCATCAGCCTTTTCCAACCTCAAAACGGCATCCATAATCTGTCGCTCCCTTTTACTTAGACTGCTAAAAATGTCTTTGTTTTTTGCCATTGATCAGATTCCAGAAAGCAATTTTTATAGAATGGGGATTAAAGTCAACAATATTGCTAATTTTTTAGCATTAACGTAGAAATACAATTCCGGTTGCATCCAGGCAATTGCATTGATGCATACCCGAGTGTTTAGGTTAAATTAGAGTAGGGAAATAGGATAGAGTTAATGGCCCCAGGAAGGTTAAGTCTGGCTATAATATTCTTAGCTGCTTCGCAGATGCTGTCGTGTAGGTTTGCCCCAGACGGCTTAAATTTTGTTACTGTGGAAGAGGTTACCGAAACCTCTATTGAGATTGATCTGGATATGGCCGAAGATACCATTGCTTTGCCCCAACAGGCAAAGTTCTTATTTACTGTTGATACCAAGGGTAAGCAACTAAAAGGAGTTGCCGTGATTTTCAGAGGGTCAGAAGTATCCAACAATATAACCTCAACTTCGAATTCCGTCGTGTCGGGAGAATTCTATCTCAATCCTACGGACCACCAAACAGGTTTCCATCAATTATCTATCACTGCAATTACTAATAGTGGATCGGGAAGTATTGCTGATTTGAGCGGTGCCGAAAATTTTTCTTTTGAAAAGATATGGCATATCGAAATTGATTTAGACGCTCCATCAGAAGTATCAATTGGATCTATAACTCCAAGCAACGGCTCATTGCAGATTTCCTGGGGAAACTATAGCAGGATTAACTTTCGTCGGTATACCGTTGAAACCGAAATACAGGGACAATTCAGGACCGTAGCTGTTATTGATGACATAGACCAAAACATTACATTCGATAGCAGTTACGTGGGGGGGCGTCGCAATTACCGTCTCACTGTTCAAGATTGGAATGGCCAAACTTCCCAAAGCGTGGTTGTTCCGTTCTCCAGAGATTTTCCTGAAGTGCAGGTAACTCAGAATTCACCCTTTATGCAAACCATAACCTGGGGTCCAACTGAATTTCCGGCCAATCTACAGGAATACGAAATTAGAAATACCGCCGGCTTATTACATCGAACTGCAGATACTAACAACCTCAGTTTCACCATTAACCCTGTGTCTTTTGGCAGCAAGACTACCATTACCCACCGCACCATCGGAAAGAGTTTGGGTTCTTTTCTAAGCTATGCTGATACTACCTTCACTTTGGAGGTTGGAAGCCCAATGCCTCCATTTCAGGATATTGTCTACAACGGTGTTGAAGATTTGTACTATCTGTTTAATCAAGCACAAGTTGAAGCCTACAGCCTGGAAAGCATGAGCACCCTAGGAACTGGCAGTTATGATGATATTGCGATCACAAGCAATTCAGCTTATGCCAGACAAAACAGTAGCGTTTGGAAGATCGATCCGGGGACATTGATTATCCTTGAGGAGTTGGACATTCCTGCAATCCTCAGATATCAGGCCTCAATCCACTCACTGTTTGCGACCAGTACAGATGAGTTAGCAATTGTAACACAGAACAACTTTCCAGATCATGGTGTAGTTGACAGCATCCATGTCGTCGATCCAGCAACCTTAACGTTGGTAAAATCACTGCCATTGGGAAATATCACTGAAAAGCTAATAATATCCAGGGACTTGAAGTATGTGATTAAGGACCAGTTTCTACTTGAATTTGTACCCGGAGCAAAAAGACCACAACCAATTGAGACATACCCAGGGTTACTTGGATTCAATGAAAACGACAGTGAGGAAGTTTACACTTTACTATCTAACCCGCTGCGCCTGGTCACTCGCAATACCCAAGACTTCTCAGTAAAAAATGAGCAGTCACTTTCTGGAACAAATCTGCAAGGACTAATGCCTCAAAATTTGATTCTTACTTCCGGAGGAGGAACATTATTTCTACAAGAGAGATTAACCGGTGAGCCTATTGCGGCAGCCCCAATAACTGCGGGTACATTCTTTGTTATTAATAAACATCTGTTTGGGACCAATGGCTTCGTACTTCAGAACTTGTATTAAAATCCTTAGCACCATATTTCTAACACTGATGCTGATTTCGGGCATTTATGGGCAATCAGTGGAAATTTCTGGAGCCGTAGGCGTTGGGTCGTACCGGATGTCAGACTTAAAGGATTGGCAAAACCTGCTTGTGATAATCAATGCTTTACCATTGGAGAAAACGGAATCCTTTCCTGTATTTGTAAATTTCTCAGGAAGTATAAGCTATCACCGCAAAAACCTCGGAGTTGGCCTCATAGCATTTTCTGAATCGACCGGGGGCAGGCTGGCATACTCTGATTTCTCCGGAAGCCTGTTTTCGGATCAACTGCTAAGCTCTATTGCGGTAGGCCCGTTTGTAAGCCGGCGACTAAAGCAAGATAGCCCCCTGAGTTTCAGTGCTGCTATCCTCTACTACAGGTCGTTCCTCGACCTTAGAGATGAGGTAACCATATTAGGAGCTACTCAGATTACTACTGAAGAACTTGTTTCCAGTGCCCTGGCCGTGCAACCAGCCATTCAATATGAATTTAAGATCACAGAAATCTTTAGAATAGCTCCCGAGTTTGGTTACATGGTATTCGGATGGCGGCAGGCCCTACATCTAAAGGAGAATAATGAAGTCTTTTTGCAAGTTAATGGGAATCGTGCTGACGCCGATTGGAGTGGGTTTAGGGCACGAGTAAAGATTATAGCAAAATTGTAAATTGTGTCAATTGTTAGGCACCTTTTCTATTTGAATGGATACGCACTACTACAGTTTCGAAGGACTACTTCTTGAAGACACCTGGCTAACACCGGCCTATGTCGGTTGTGATGAGCAAGGCCAAATCACTTATCTTTCTAGTGAGCACCCCAAAGAAGCTACTCAGGAAGTAAAGGGATTCGCCATCCCCGCATTTCAAAATGCCCATTCCCACGCGTTTCAGTATGCTATGGCCGGTATTGCAGAGAAGCACCCTGCAGGAGAGAGTCCTGATGATTTCTGGAGCTGGAGATCGGCTATGTATAAACTCGCACTGGCAATAGACCCGGAACAATTAGAACATATTGCTACCATGCTATATGCTGAAATGCTCAGGCATGGGTATAGCCAGGTAGCGGAGTTCCATTACCTTCATCATGATAAGGCAGGGAACAAGTTCAACAACCTCGCAGAAATGGGGTCAAGATTGGTGGCGGCAGCAAAGAAGACCGGAATCAACATAACTTTAATTCCGATCTTCTACCAAAAAGGCGGTTTTGGCATGGAATATAACGACCAACAAAGACGCTTTATTTCTCACAATGCTGAAGAATATGTTAAACTTTGGGAGGCCAGTCATGAGGCCATCATGCATTACGATGGTGCTTCGATAGCGATGGGCTTTCATTCATTACGGGCAGTCGAAGAGCAAAGCATAAGCCGGGTGCTTGAAATGCTCCCAAATGATTTGCCGGTCCATATTCATATTTCAGAGCAATTGAAAGAGGTGACAGACGCACTGGAATACTGGGGAAAGCGTCCTGTGCAATGGTTGCTGGATAATCAAAACGTAAACTCCCGATTTCATTTGGTGCATGCTACTCATCTTGACGACTCCGAAGTGGAGGGCATCACTAAGGCAGGGGCATACGTTGTTCTTTGTCCTTCAACTGAAGGAAATTTAGGAGATGGCATCTTTAAACTTGCTGATTTTCAAGAAAATGGCGGTAAGTGGTCAATCGGAACAGATAGCCATATTGGCCTAAACCCTTTAGAGGAATTGCGTATACTTGATTACGGTCAAAGGTTGATAACTCACAGCAGAAACTCATTTTATGGGGAGGGAATTACAGATAGTGGGCCCTATAGTATTGCCCAGTGCTTACCTGCCGGTAGGTCAGCTATGGGCAACCATGATCAAAAATACTTCGCAGTTGGACAAGCGTTTGATGCTGTGGTATATGACGCTGACCAACCATTATTGGCGGGGTGCTCCATAGAAAACCTGCTTTCTACCATAGTATATGCAGGAGACAGTCAATGGTTGAAAGGAACTATAGTTAATGGGAAGTGGATGGTTAAAGAAGGCCATCACCAGGATGGGTATGAGATTAGAAATAACTTCATTAATACAATTAAAACACTAGAAATTAGGTAATGGAATTAACAGTTTACTTGTCGGGAGAGATCCATTCGAATTGGCGTGAGGAAATAATGCAAAAGGCTGAAACAGCCAATTTGCCAATAACTTTTTTAGCTCCAATAACTGACCATGAAGCCAGTGACAATGTGGGAATTGATATACTGGGCGATGAAGAGAAGGGTTTTTGGAAAGACCACAAAGCTGCTAAAATTAACAATATGAGAATTAGAGCTGCTATTGAGAAAGCAGACATCGTGGTGGTAAAATTTGGTGAAAAATACCGCCAATGGAATGCTGCTTTTGATGCAGGATTTGCGGCAGCGTTAGGCAAATCAATTATTGTTATTCACCCGGAAGAATTTACCCACGCGCTCAAAGAAGTGGATGCGCAAGCCCTGGCGGTAGCACAAACGGAAGATCAGGCAATAGACATTCTTAATATGTGGCGGTAAAAGTCTAGAGGCATAATCTGTAATTCAAGGCTAAATCCGACCGCTCCCTAAGAAATCCACTGCATCTGGCACTTAATTTTTCATTATCTTGTTTTAGGAAAAGCTACAACCCAACACTCATGAAAAAGCTGATTCTATTACCTATCCTATTGGTGGCAATGATTGCCGCCGCTCAGGATGATGCCGAAATAACCGTTTGCCATACCCCGGCCACCGAACAATTTGCCATGCTTTCGCTCGAGGATGGCTTCTACGAGAAGCACGACCTCCCAGCTGATTATATCCACGAGAGCAAGTCAGGTAAAATGATATCCTTCCCGGTTGAGAACGGGGAGGATGGTAAGGCCTTTGAATTGAAGGCCTCAAGTAACAGTAATAGCTACCTGTTTGTTATTCATGAATGGTGGGGTCTTAACGAGCACATCAAGAAAGAAGCCGAGCGCTTCTACAATGAAATCGGAAATGTAAATGTATTGGCATTAGACCTATATGACGGAAAAGTAGCCACAACCCGCGAAGATGCCGGCAAATACATGCGCGGAGCACAAACTGCGAGGCTGGAGAGTATTATCAGGGGGGCGGTGGCTTATGCTGGTGAGAATGCCAGAATTGCTACCATCGGTTGGTGCTTTGGTGGAGGATGGTCTTTACAATCTGCATTGCTTTCAGGAGAGCAGTCTATCGGTTGTGTAATTTACTATGGCATGCCAGAGAAGGATGTGGAGAAGCTAAAGACACTAAACAGTGACGTCTTAGGCATATTTGCAGCACAGGAGCAGTGGATAAACCCCCAGGTGGTAAAAGAGTTTGAGGAGAATATGGAAAAGGCTGGTAAGTCAGTTACGGTGCACTCTTTCGAAGCTAACCACGGGTTTGCTAACCCAAGTTCGCAACGTTATAATGAAGAGGCGGCACAGGAGGCAAACCAATTAAGTTTGGACTATCTGAAGCAAAAATTTCAACACTAACAATAGAAATGGAGCCCCACAAATTGAGGCTCCATTTGGTCATTACTCAAAAAAACTAACCCACAACTGTTTTTCTCTTTCGATATCTTCTTAGGATTATGAGGACGCTCATTGCTGCTAATAGCAGATAAGGCCAGAGGTACGAAATTGCCACAACACCAGCCAGCATAGATTTCCAACCTCCTATTATTCCATCCCTGATTTTGGCCATAAAGCTCTTTCCAGGCGCCTGTGCTACAGACTCCTTCAATTGATAAGCTGAAAGACTTAATGTGCTATAACTAACCTGGTTGCGTAAATATTTAAGCCTGCCTTCTTTAGATTCTATTTCTTCGCGGATAACGCGCAGTTCATTCTGAACTTGCAGAATTTCCTTGATGGTCTTTGCAGACTTCAATATTTCCAGGTACTGCTGCTCAACGGCTTTCTTGTTCTTCAATCTAATTTCAGTATCTACAAACTCCTCAGTAATATCTCTCGAACTAATGTTTTTGCTTTGCACGTAAATGGCCTCATTAAATACTCTTTTCAACAAACTATCAAGGTTTTCAGCAGGTACTCTTATTTGCAGGTCGCCATTCAGTTGGGAGTAACTATCGTAGGAGTTGGAGGATTGAACATAGCCATTAAATGCTGAGGCGAGCGCGGTGAAAGACTCAATACTTTTCTCGAGGTTTTCAACCTGAATATTGGCGGATGCGGTTCGGATTATTTTCTTCCCAGCATCGACGGACTGCTTATCAACATTGCCCTCAATTCGCGAAAACGCCATGTCAGCTTCTTCTATTTCCTCTTCATCATAGACCATTGCTACCTCCGCCACTTCCGAAAATGTGGATACTTCAGCCTCATTCTCACATCCTAAAAGTGCCAAGGCGAAAACAAATACTATTGCAGCGTGTTTCATTTTTTTAAGATTTTGTGTTTATGATGCAAGGGCTTTGTAAATTCCATAACCAAAATCGAAAAAGATGTCACACTTCGATTGGATCAATGCTCGCTATTGATTTTCTTGAATAGGGAATTTTGCTAAACAAAAAGTTGAATAAGCAGTAATGAAGTTGTCAGTAATCATCCCGACGCTTAACGAGGAGCGTTATATAGCTAACACAATCTCCTCCATCCTCAAGAATGCCGGTACCAAACCATGGCAAATTATTGTCGTGGACAATGGCTCTCGAGATTGCACAAAAAAAAGAGCCCAGGAATACGATGTTGAGTTTTATCATAAGCCAGAATTAAAAGGTAAGAAGTATGCTTCCCTAAATTTTGGCGGAGAGGTTGCAACTGGTGATACGCTATTATTCCTCGATGCTGATAGTATCGTTCCTGCGAAATTTGATGAACTTATTGAAGAAGCACTCAACAGCACGGGGGTTGTGGCCGGAGCTTTTGAATTTGAATTTTCTCGTAAGAATAAGAGACTTCTATTCATCGAGAAATTAAACCGCGCCCGGTATCATGTTACTAAAAGGTTCTTTGGGGATCAGGGATTATTTCTTCGGAAAGATCTTTTCTTGCAAACCGGTGGTTATCCGGGGAAGTTGATGTTGGAATCAGCCCATTACTGCAGAACGTTGGGTCGGTTGGGCAAACTTAAAATTGTATCTCAAAGTGTATTAACCTCGCCCAGACGGTTTCTAAAGGGCGGTATCATTCCAGTGTTCGCTAATGATTGCCGTATTTGGTTTCTTGATATTCTTGGATTTAGCACAGAAAACCTGGGGAGAGCTTACTGGCTGCACAATGAGCGTTCAGTAGAAATTTAGGAAAAGGAGATTTTTTCCAAATCCACGTTTCCACCACTTATTATTATTGCCACCTTTTTTTGATTGAACCTGCTTTTGTTTTTGAGCAATGCAGCTACGGGCACTGCTGAGGAAGGCTCAATTACAATCTTCATTCTCTCCCATACCAACTTCATGGCAGACTTAATTTCCTCCTCGCTAACGGTAATTATGTCTTCAACAAGCTCTTTAATTATGCTAAAGGGTTTCTCACCAAGAGAAGTGAGCAGGCCATCAGCGATGCTTTTAGGATTTACAGATGGGTGTAACTCTCCGGTTTGAAATGACTTGTATGCATCGTCAGCACCTTCGGGCTCCCCGGCGACCACCTTTGTTTCAGGTGATAAGTAATGGGCAGCTAAAGCAGAGCCTGAAAGTAGCCCTCCGCCGCCCACCGGTGTTAGCAGGTAATCCAGTTGAGCAACATCTTCAAATAGCTCCACTGCTGCCGTTGCTTGCCCCAGCACTATTCGGAAATCATTATAAGGGTGGACCATAGTGGCCCCCGTATCCGCTATTACTTTTTCCAGGGTCTCTTCCCGTGCCTGGAGAGTGGGCTCACATTCTATTACTTCAGCCCCATAACCTTTTACTGCATTTTTCTTCACAGAAGGTGCCGTGCTAGGCATAACTATATAGGCCGGAATGTTTTGCATTTTAGCAGCCAGGGCCACCGCCTGCGCGTGATTCCCAGAGGAGTGTGTTGCTACACCATTTTGCTTTTCCTCGTCAGTTAGTGAGAGCAAAGTGTTACTACCTCCTCTGAATTTGAATGCTCCGACTTTCTGAAAGTTTTCACATTTAAAATAGATCTCACATCCGGCAATATCATCAATGGCTTTGCAGGTGAGCACCGGTGTTCGATGTACCAGTGGCTTAACCCGTTTATAAGCATCTTCTAAATCCTGTAGCGAAGGTAGTTCCATAGTCATAGTATGGAAGCGAAGTTAAATTGAAGCCACCGAAATCAAAAGCTTGTAGGTTGTTAGCTTTAGAGAAGGGCAAGATCCGAGCCTCAATTCATTTTCTCCAGGTACTTGTATCCTGACCCGGTATTCAACAAAAGAACTTGCTCTTCAGGGTGAATCCAGTCAGTTTCAATCAATTGCTTGGTTGCAGCCCAGGTTGCTGCACCTTCCGGGGAAACCAGAATTCCTTCGTTTTCACCAATCTCCCTCACGGAGCTATTTATCTCTCCATCACTAACCGCAATGGCTTTACCTCCGCTTTCATAAAGCACTTTCATGATTAACTCGCCGGCGAAAGGTTTGGGTACACATAACCCATTAGCTACGGTGTTTGCATTTTCATAGAAAGATACGTCTGAAAGGCCAGCGTCAAATGCATCTACTACCGGCCTACATCCTTCGGCTTGTACTGCTACCATTCTTGGCCTAAAATCGGATATCCAGCCCATTTGCTCCATTTCATCAAACGCTTTCCAAATGCCAACAAGTCCTGTGCCTCCTCCAGTGGGGTAAACAATCACATCCGGTAGTAGCCATTCCATTTGTTCAGCAATTTCATAGCCCATAGTTTTCTTACCCTCTAGCCGATAGGGCTCCTTCATCGTAGATACATCAAACCAATCCTGATCTTCTTTTATTGCGGCTAGTTCCCTACCGCAATCGCTGATGGTGCCAGCTACTTGCCTTAGTTGTGTATTTAGAAACTGGCATTCCCACTTGAATGTATCTGGCGTATGCTCAGGCATAATTACCATGCCTTCCATCCCTGATGTTGCACAGTATGCGGCCAGCGCTCCACCGGCATTGCCGGCGGTAGGAATTGCTACCCTGTTAATGCCATACTCTTTGGCTTTGGAGATAGCCATTGACAATCCTCTTGCTTTGAAGGATCCGGTAGGGTTAAACCCTTCGTCTTTCATGAATATGTTATCGGACTTAACAATTTTTCCCAGTTGTTGCATGGGGCTGATAGGTGTCCATCCTTCTCCCAGGCTCACCATGTTGGCGTCGTTTTCAATTGGTAGAAACTCCCGATACCGCCACATGCTTTCTACCCTGCCTTTTAACATGCTCTTGTCAAAGTGAAGAGGCAGGTTGTACTCAGCCAGCAAAGGCTTATTACATTGATGGCAATAGGTTTGCACTTCGCTTTTGCTAAACGTTTCGCCGCATCCCGAGCACCGTAGGTTGCTGAAATAGGTATCACTCTCGGCAATGAGTTTTTCGCTGGAGTACTTAAGGTAGATAATAGACATCTTCTTCTCGTTCTCGGTTTCCACTAATAAGTAAACCGGAAGTTACCCTTATTGCGCAGGGCATTCAAATGATTAATAATTATGACCTATAACTTTTAGTTATAGTGTTTGCCAGCGAAACGCATGAATTCTTTATTGAGGCCAGAGGGTTTTGGGCCACGGATGGTAATGAAATCGAACTTCCTGAATATCTGGAAATCTTTTATGCGGATGATCTTAAAGAGCTTGGCATTGAGCTCTTTACGAACAGCCCTAATGGGTACAAACCCCAGGCAATCTGATGAGAGCAGAAACGACTTTAGGGTTTCTGTACTTCCCAGGTACATGATTACGTTCAGGGTTGACAACTTGATCTTCTTAGCATTAAGTTCATATTCTATCACGTCGCGGGTACCCGAGCCGATTTCCCTCAAAACAATAGGTATTTCCGGGAGCTTTTCGAGAGTAACTCCCCGCAAATCTGCCAACTTGTTTTTTGTGCTAACAACAGCTACTACCTCATCTTCAATAAAGGCATCATAGCGCACATCTTTGTTCTTGTACTTTCCTTCGACAATACCAAGATCGATAGAACCATTAGCAACTGCTTCAGTAATGTGATGGGTATTCCCGTTGAGAAGTGAGAGGTTTACCTTGGGAAATTTCTTGTGAAACTTTGAGATTACCTGGGGGATTACATACTGCGCGATAGTTGTACTGGCACCCAGCCTCAGCTGCCCGGCTATTTCCTTACCATGAGTGCTAATCTCATACTCCAGCTGTCGGTGTAATTCCAGTATTTGGTCAGCATAGCGTTGAAAGACCTTCCCTGCTGGTGTCAAGGCGACTTTGTTTCCAGTGCGGTCGAATAGCCGTTGACCAAATTCCTCCTCCAGCTCTTTTATGTGTTTAGTAATTGCTGGTTGCGTAATAAACAATTCCCGTGAAGCTTTGGTGAAGCTGAGGTTTTTAGCAACGCTGGCGAAGACTTGTAAGCGGAAGTTCTGCACAATCTCTTTTAAGAAATGATAAGTTACAATTTTAATTGAGCATGGCTGGTAAATCAAAGTTGTGGCAGCTCGGTCAATCTCGCAATTACATTTATGTGGTGGGCACAAATTCGAATTAAATTGAATATTTTCGCGTCTTTAAGCATGAAAGACCGACTACTAACTCTTCTGCTCCTGTGCTTTATTTTGTTTAAGGTGAATGCTCAGGAGGAAGATTCTACTTCGCAGCAGCATTACTACTCTAGTGAATTGGTTCACCAGGAACTGATTACTGCCAAGTTTATGAATGAGTTCTACAACCATTACTCACTAGAACATTTCATCGAGAATTATTACGACCTGGCCTACTATGAGTCGGAGACTATTGGTGATTTTAGCAGGGTAGACCCTTACACATTTTCATTTACCGGGCAATCTTATCAGTGGAATCGATACTACCTCGGAGGTCATCGCATTAACGATCAATACTATCCTGGTTCTTCAATTTACAAGCCGTACTTATACGATAAGGACGTTACGCTAAACATGGTGAAGGCTTCTGTTGGCTTTCAAAGAAATGAAGAATATAACGACCGGGTGATTTTCCAATGGAATAATGGTTACCTCGGAGGTAGATTACCTGATGCCGATGGAATCATCAACTGGATTCTAGATCACCCCTCTTCATTCCAGATGGCTTATGTACCGATTGAGGAACGGAAGCGTACTACCCAGAATGGACATCTATTTCTTACCAAGACTATTGAGTCAAAGAATGGCCCATTACACCAGGAATTGTCGATGAACATCGGAGCACGTGAGCACACCGGCTTTAATTACGCTGGTATTGACAAGACCTGGGTTGAGGATCATATTCAGCTTTCGCTAAGTGGTGAGTTGCCCAACATCAGCAGTAAGCTATTCGATAATACTAACTACCTGGTTGGAATTGACCACAGGGATAACCTCTTCTCCGAGTTCTATTACGATGTTACCGAAACGGCCAAATACAATCGCTTTGTGACAGCTGTGTACGGCTCTAAAACCACTGAAGGGAGCACTTACAGTTTGGGCTTAAACTATGCACACAGAAAGATTGAGCATAATATGCTCGACTTCAGCAGGAATTTGATTGACCAGGATGGTGAAGGTTATGAGCCCTGGTACCCTGATGCCAAAGTCAATGACCTTGCAGTCGCATTCAATCTAAACAAGGCTTTTAAATCTCAGCCAGCATTAAGTCTCCATGCAGATACTTACAATGGATTGATTTTCCATAATCCAACCCAAAGCCAGTTTAGCAATACTACTTACTTCCAGGATACTATTGATAACTTCACTCCATTACAGGTTATTGATTGGCAATCGAGCAATTTCACAACCGGCTTACTAGAGAATACCGCAGGACTTACTTATAGCAAAGACTTAGGCAGGAAGTGGAGATTTTCTTCCAGCCTGGATCTTACACTTGATGGCATCTTGTTGGATGACAAATCAATTGTAAGACCCAACTACCAGATTGACGCACAGCTTACCTTCCTTTCCGGAAGGAAATCAAGAGTAAAGTTTCAAACAGGCCGATCAAGAATTCCATTTCACTTCGACCAGGTTAGATTTCTATCCAATGATTATTTGTCTGGCCAATCGTTTTACTGGAATGATATCAATGCTAACCAGGCGCTTGACGTTGGAGAGAGAAACGGACAGTTTAGTACTACCGGCGGTCGCTATCACCATATTGGAGATAACCTGAAGCAGCCTGCTATGTACTACATCGACCTGGAGTGGGATTGGAAAATTGGCAAGAACTGGTCGCTGTATTTCATTGGCCAATATAGGCTGTTTAGCAGCCTGTGGACTGTTGAGTATGTACAACCAGTTCAAGACATAGGCTCTTTCACAACCATTGATAACCGAGATATCTTCTTTCTCGACGGAGGCCAGCAGATTGATTACCGTATTGTGCAGTTCAATAAAGATCTAATGGAGCAAGGAGCACAACAAGAACTTTCGCCACTCTTTCAGCAGCCTTTCTATGGGGGAACCTCAATAAAGATAGTCAGGGAAACAGATCGTGTTTTCTACGCTGGTTCATTCACTGCGTATATGGTAACCGGCTACGGAGGACAGGGCAATGGTGTATTACACAACACACCAGGTGTGTTGAGTGAGACTTCAGCTAACCCCAATAACTATTTCAACTTCCTTGGCCGCTACGATTCTGATAGGGCATTCATTATTAGAACGCTGATGGGATTTAAAATAGGAAGACGATGGGGCCTGGCATTCTCTATTCTATGGAAAGATGGACAACCCTTCAACCTGAATCAAGCTGCCTTATCACAGAACGGTAATCAAAATCAACTAGCTATTTGGGATCAGAATATTAAAGGCATCAACCCTTTCACCGGACAGTTTGGGACCAGGGAGAGCGCCTATTTCAACATTGAGTATAGGTTGAAATACGAGACCCAACTAAATGATCATCCGCTAATTTTTAACCTCAATATTTACAACGCCTTGGATCTGGGCACTACTCTAGGTGGTTTTATATTTTCACCCACCGACATACCCGGAGAAAGGTTTGTTTTAGATGTACAAATTCCGAGAGGTATGATTTTTTCAGTTAACTACGAATTCTAATCGTTATGGCAGTATATAAAGAAAACGAGATTCCTGAGTTCTATCTTCGCTACATGGGTTTTGTTGACGAAAATTCAATTGTAGAGCAAATGCAAGATTCGGCAAATGAATATCAGGAATTGACCGATTCTATTCCTGATGAGAAGAAAGACTTCAGCTATGACGAAGGTAAATGGACAGTAAGGCAACTGCTGGGGCATATGGCCGATACGGAAAGAATAATGCAATACCGCGCGATGCGTTTCGCCAGAAATGACAAAACAGATTTGCCAGGCTTTGAGGAGAACGATTATGCCCAGATTAACGATGTTTCTGGTCGTTCAATTAAGAGTTTGGCGACAGAGTTCCTAAACCTAAGGCAATCTACTATTGACCTCTTTGAGAGCTTTAGTGCGGATATATACGAGCGGCACGGAACTGCCAATGGCCTGCCGATGACAGTGAACGCCCTGGCCTGTATTATCGTTGGTCACCAACGACATCATCAGCATATATTAAAGGAGCGATACCTAAGTAGGTAATCACTTTTTTAAATCGGCAGTCGGCGAAAGAAAGTAATCCTTCACCAGCATACTGTAATCCTCAGCTTTTAGTTAATTTGGTATAAGCAACACCAAAACAACTGATGACAAAGAGGTTAGTAATTTTCTGTATGGCTATTGGCACCTGGGCTCAAGCACAAGATTCGGCTCAGCAACTGGTGCAAGCAGGCATAAAGAAAGTAGAATCACAGGAATTCGCAGCGGCGCAATTAGACTTCACTAAGGCAATATCTGCTGATGCGAAGTACGCTCCAGGCTATTTTGAAAGAGGAAAACTGCGGAATTTGCAAGAGGATTTCTACGGTGCCATTGGCGACTTCAACATAGCCATCGAAATTGATTCTAATTATGCCGAAGCATACAATCACCGTGGACTATCAAAGTTCTATTTGGGAGATGACGAAAGTGCGATTTTGGATTTCACGAAGGCAATAGCCAAGCAGCAAGACTTTGCGGATGCGTTTAGTAATCGCGGTTTCTCGAAGTTTAACCTGGAAGATATTGAAGGTGCCTATTTCGATTTCTCCAAAGCCATTGAGTATGATCCGAACGATGCTGATAAATACTACAACAGGGGCGTAGTACGGGTGGAACTGGAAGAATTTGTCGGAGCCATTGATGATTATAATAAGTCAATTGAAATTGACAACACCGACCCGGAAGTATTCAACTATCGTGGGGTGGCAAGATACAATATTGGCGACTTTGTTGGAGCGGTGGCAGATTACGACAAGGCGATAGCAATGGATTCTACCGATGCGGTAAAGTACGACAACCGGGCTATGTCGAAGAGCGCCCTGGAAGATTATGAGGGAGCACTGGATGACTATAACAGGTCACTGGCTTTGTTCCCGGAAGATCCAGACACTTTCAACCAAAGGGGAGGTATTAAATATGTATTGGAAGATTTTGAAGGAGCTATACAGGACTATGACACGGCCATTGCATTGGATGCTGAAGAAGCACTTTTTTACGATAATAGAGCTCTTTCAAAAATTCAATTGCAAGATTACAAGGGTGCCGTTCAAGACCTTACAACTTCAATAGCCCTGTTTCCTAATGATCCGGAGGCCTATTACAACCGGGGTTTAGCAAAAATTAACCTGGGAAACAACTACGATGGCTGCCTCGACTTTAACACAGCCCTGGAGTTAGGATTAAATGAGGCGCAAGCAGCAATAAAAGAGTACTGTAAATGAGAGGAATACTTCTATTGGCCCTGTGTGCTAGCCTGGCACTGTCTGCGATTGGCCAGTCCAAGAAGATAAAGTGGGCAAAACCAACAAAAGCAGAATTGGCACTTACTGAGGTGTCTTTTGATGAAGAGGCTGAAGCCGTAGTGTTGGCAGCATCAGGGAGAACGGAGTTTACACAGCAATTCGATCTTCTGATCAAAAAGCATTATCGAATAAAGATCCTTAAAACTAACGGCATCGATAGAGCAAATATTTCCATCCCATTCTACTCAAGAGACAACATAGACAGGGTAGCCGGCATTAAGGCCGTTACCATCAATTCCGAAAATGGCACAACAACAAAACATGAAGTTCAGAAGAGTAATATTTTCACCAAGCAAGTAAGTGCCAATTGGAGCGAACTCACTTTTACCTTTCCCGCTGTAAAAGTCGGATCTATACTGGAGTACAGTTACGATATACAATCCAAAAGCGTGAGGTTCCTTGAAGGTTGGAGCTTTCAATCCGATATCCCAACACTTGAGAGTGAATTTACGGCATTGATCCCCAAGGGGATAGATTTTCGTCCCATCTACCAGGGCAAAAGGCTAATAAGCAAGTATGCCACGGCACCCACCAACGTTTGGAAGTTGGCAAATATTCCCGCTTTGAAGGAGGAGCCTTATGTTACCAATCGCTGGAATTACAGCGAGACCATCCGATTCCAACTGGAGGGGTATTACACCCCAAAGAAGGATTTGTCTGGAGGTAGTGAATATGTGACAACCTCTACCACATGGGAAAAGCTGGCTGACGAAATCTTAACTATGGAGCAAGTTGCCAGGTACCTTAGTAGGCCGGCTAAGGCCAAGCCCATCCTGGAAGAGATAGTGGCGGATAGGAGTGAACAGGGAAAAGCAAAAAATATCTACAGCTACGTACAAAAGACTTTTTCATGGAATGGCAATCGTCGCTATTTCTCTGAACAGACCTGGAACTCATTGATTGAGAGCAAGAAGGGAAGCTCCGGAGATATTAACCTCTTTCTCGTAGGCTTGCTGCAAGGGGCGGGCATTGACGCGCTACCGGCCTTGGTGAGTACAAGAAGTAATGGGTTTGTTCAGAAAGGCTATCCCCTTAGATCCCAGTTCAATCAGGTATTGGCCTATGCAAAGGTCGGTGGCAAAGAGTTCTTGTTAGACGCTACCAACCCTGCGCTACCATTTGGAGTTTTAGAAGCTGAAAATTTGAATGGGGAAGCGTACTTGCTTGATAAAGGTAACCCCCGCTGGATTCCGGTAGCCGCAAGTCTTGATAACAGAACCACCTTCTTTGCCAAGTATGATATAGCCCAAGGCATGCTCGAAACGAGAATCAAGTTCGATGGGCACCATGCTGGAGACAGAAGGAGGAAAGACATCGACAGGCTAAAATCTGAATTGTATGCATCTCTTGAACCGTTGCCAGAGGCTGAAATTGATTCTTTTGCTGTAACAAATTGGAAGGAAATTGAAATGCCATTAGAGGTAAAGGCCGCGGTTAGCGCGCCGCTGGAAAGTGTAGCCGATGGTGTCATTTTGATATCACCAATAACTTCGAGTAGCCTGGCAAAAAACCCCTTCATATCAAAGAAAAGAATTTACCCCGTTGAATTTCCTTACCCTTTCTTATATCGGCATACCAATGTTATTGTGGTGCCAGAGGGTATGGCAGTAGATGAAATCCCTAAAGAGGTGGTGCTGGCTTTACCAAACAAATATGCCACATTCACTTACTCCGCCAAGCAGACTGGGCGAAATATCAATGTGACCAGCACTCTCCAATTACATAAAGTGAAGATCCCCGAGAACTACTACGCAGCCCTCCAACAATTCTTCGATCAGGTAATTGCCAAACTCAGAGAACCAATAGTTCTTAACCAGCAATAAATGTTGGCCTGTAGAATACTAAAGACTCATTTCTTTCAATCGCAAAACTGATTCTCGAAGAAAATCTTTAGTAATTTGCTCCTGCTCGTCTGAAATAATAATGTCAGAAGATTTCAAGATGGCGGCAACAAATCCTTCAGTGTGCCAATGGCCTTGCGACAATTCAGGCAGCTGGCCTTTTTCAGGATATGGCCAGGGAGTAACATAGAAATACGGCTCATTGTAAGATCCGTCGCCCGGAGAAAGCCCTACACCAATACTCGACGAAGTTTCTGGATCACCGGTATCTTTCAAAGTAATTAAAGTAGCTATATCGAAATGATGAGGCCAGCACCTAACAGGAGATGAATTATCGTTTTCTACTTCTACTTTCTGTAGCAGCAAATTTGAGTTGTGAAAGAAAGAGCTTAGCTCCCGGAAGGCGGCTCCAGCGCTAGATGTAAAAGTTGCTCCTTTGGCCGTAGAATATTCAGGAATTTCATAAGGAAGGTTTATTCCGAATGACTCTTTTTCAAATCCAGCATCACTGAGAAGAGATTTCAATTCCCCGATAATAGCATCTTGAGTTTTGCCAGCGATGTTAATGGAGCCGATCTCAGTATTTTCTCTGATAAATAGTATTTTGAATACATCCAATTGCAAGGCCGCTTGATAATTTCCACCCTCACTTTCGATGGGCTGAGATATCAACGCCTGGAATTCCGAAGACCATCCTAAATTGGCAAAATGGTCATCAGCCACCTCGGGATGGTAAGACCGCGCAACCGCGGCTACTAGCTGTACAGCTTGATGTAATTGCTCACGAGCATCCGTGAGAGATAGATGGTCTGATGCGACCAACGATTGCCAACCACGTTCAGTCATTAATCCACAACCTCAACGCCATTCCAAAAAGCAACATATCCCTCAATCTGCTTAGCCAGGTCACTCGCCTGAGGATAGTACCATGCCGCATCGTTGTTTTGTTGCCCATTTACTTCCACAGTGTAATAAGACGCCAATCCCTTCCAGGGGCATGTAGAGTGAGTGTCACTCTCCTTAAAATATTCCTTATTTATTGAGTTGGGTGGAAAGTAATGATTTCCCTCTACCACAACTGTATCGTTACTTTCGGCAATCACGGTGCCGTTCCAGATAGCTTTCATGCTTAGTTATATTTATGTTTAGAATTGTAACATTTAAAGTTTCATATTGGTTCTTAAGGTACAATTTTTTTAGAGATCAGGAATTCTGCTAATAGAAGATTGGGTACCCAGCAAACCCAGGCTATGATGGGGTAAGCAATAGCGAATGACACACCAACCCCGAAGGTTAACAATGGTAGCCAAATTCTTAGGGTTACCGCAGCGAAAGTAAGTGCATAGCTTCTTATCATCCAGCGTTTATGCTGCTCGATTTGTCTCTGCCGGATTGCGCTAAGGGCTTTATAGGTGCTAAATAACCATGCCAGGGCCAGGCCAACAAATCCAACTTGCGACACAATTCCTTCATTAGCAAAAAAACCAACATAAAGCCCACCCAAACCGCCAGGAACAAGCACCGAGAACACGTATATTTTACCGACAAGCCGGTGTATCGACGGGCGCTTCCTTCTCAAATTGCCATTAAACTGCAGCCAACCAATTAATAAGGCCACGCCACCACCAACTATATGGGCATTAAATGCCAACTTCCATGCGAAATCGTCTGCTAAGATTCCTTTTGTCTTTAGAAATCCCATCTCAACAACAAAGTACAGTGCCGGGTAGATTCCAACAGATAGCCCAAAAAAGGCCACCACTATCCACCAGATCTTTGCGCTTCTGCTTTTCAACATTTTCTGCTCATTTTAAAAATTCAATTTAATGCGGTCAAATGATGTATCTTAGCTTACAACCTAATTTCTAGCCTAAAAATGAGAAAGATTCTACTACCCATCTTGATGATATTCTTCTGCGGTGCGGCAATAGCGCAAAACGCCGAGGACAAAATAAAAGAGCTCGGAATTGAGCTTTTCACGCCTAAGCCTCCAATAGCCAATTACGTAAAAGCAGTACAGGTTGGCAATCTTGTGTTCATGGCTGGGCACGGCCCGCAGAAGGCAGACGGGTCATATATCCAGGGTAAGGTTGGCGAAGACCTAACTATAGAGCAAGGTTATGAAGCTGCTCGCATTACTGCCATTTCCATACTCAGTTCGTTAAAAGCGGAGATAGGAGACCTTAACAAGGTAAAAAGAATTGTGAAGGTGAAAGGAATGGTGAATTGCCCCCCGGACTTTAAGGATCAACCCAAGGTGATTAACGGGTGCTCAGATTTGCTAGTTGAAATTTTCGGCGAGAACGGCAAACATGCGCGCGCGGCTGTTGGTATGGGAAGTTTGCCCAGTGGTATTGCGGTTGAAATTGAAATGATCGTTGAGTTAAAGGAATAATCTCCTAATCGGTGGTTTCCCTAATTATAAAGAACCCATCGTCTCCCTGCTTTTGGTATAGCGGCATAAAAATTCTGCCGCGGTTTTTCGCATATATGGGACCAAACGAATTGTAAGCCAGGAGTTGCCCTTCGTCGATGGCCTCGAAGTTGACAAAGCCAGGTTCCATTTTAAATCCGTCGCGATCAATCAATGCGTGCCGAAAAACGGATTCAAATTTCAAGATATTGGCCCCAGAAACTTCAGTCAGTCGCTCCCTGTGAGTATTGTAGTTTGGAATATTTTCATTATTCAATGCACCTGTTCTTTCCAGCATTAACCAAACAAAAGATTCATGAAAATCTACCGAAGATGGGGCCAGGTGCTGCCCGCCCTCAAAGATAACAGATGTAAATCCTTCTTTAGTCAAGTAGTTAAACAGGGTACCTTCCATATACTTCTCAAGACCAAGAATAATCGGTACTGGCATGCCTTCTGTAATCTCCCTGTTTCCAGGGCTGTCGCACAATACGATAAAGGGAATACTCTCCGATGAAGTAGAATGCAGGTCAAAAAAGAAAGTAGGCTTATCGCTACTCATGTAAGGGACAATCACCTCCAGCAGAGCCGTCTTTTCGGATTCCTCTGCCAGCGGTTGTGCAGGGTTGGCATCTCTGTGCCAAATGCGGTTTAGATCAATATCGACGTAACGCTCACCTCTTTCAAGTGCTTGTCGATTGCCACTGACTGAGAGAAGACTACCATGGAAGTTGGGCCTAATCTCTTCTAATTGAGCTAAAATTCTTTGCATGGCTAATACTCCAGAAGGCTCATTGCCGTGAATACCAGCTATAAAAATGTGATTTGGACCGTTAAGGGCACCTTTGAACTCTCCGAGTAAACGAGGCACCTGCACCGAGCTAGGGAGGGAAATACTTTCGGTCTCGGTGTGTTCTGACATTTACAGTAAATAGGTTTTAAAGTGACGGATTGCCATATGCAAGGCATCAAATATAATCCAGAATGGTCATTTTATCGGCCTCCTGACAACATTAAAGTACAGGTAGTTCAGTTCCTAAAAGATCCAATACTATTGGAAATTTAAAATTAATGTTGTAACATTGATGTTATAACATCGTTTATAAAAAAAACAAGAAAGGAGTAAACAATGTCAGTTAAGATAATTCCCGAAGGTAGACAAGGCTATGGTCAGTTTAATGGAGGAGCCATTCTGGAAAACAAGCCGATTGGCTTTCCACAAGACGGGGGTGAGGGTAAACCATTTTCAAACCTATTTTATTGGGCCCATGCCTGGACTCCGGCCGAAAAAAGTCTAATTGGCGAACATCCCCACCAGGGTTTCGAGATCATGTCTTTTGTACTTAAGGGCTCAATCGAACACTACGATAGTAAACAACAGGGCTGGAAAAAGCTTGAAGAAGGCGATGCCCAGATTATCAGAGCTGGCAACGGGATTACCCATGCGGAGTTGGTAAATGATGAATCTGAGTTTTTTCAAATCTGGCTCGATCCTAATCTTGATGTAACGCTTGGTAAACCAGCTTCTTATAATGATTATAAGTCTTCTGACATACCTATTGTAAAGGAAGGTGGCTACGAAGTCAAGGTTTATAGTGGAGCGGATGGCATCATGGAAATGGACAGCAAGAATGTAGTGATAAAGGAATACCGATTTCCTGTCGGTAGCTTTGAATTGCCTTTCGACAGCAATGCGGCCTACGGGGCCTATCTGATTAGTGGCGACCTTGCTGTCGACGGCGAGCAGTTGCAGGTTAAGGATTTCGCAATAATTGGCGATACTGAGTCAGTGAAGGTTGAGGTAAAGGCAGATAGTCGTTGGTTTGTAATTCAATCACCTGCTACACTTGA
This sequence comes from Cyclobacteriaceae bacterium, assembly GCA_028285445.1. Lineage (GTDB taxonomy): Bacteria > Bacteroidota > Bacteroidia > Cytophagales > Cyclobacteriaceae > JANQPQ01. Next base: position 110,690 of record JANQPQ010000034.1, read on the forward strand.
TTATTTAACCTACGTTGAACGGATGCAACAGCATTTTCAAAATCAATAAAAAATGAATACACTGATTGAAAAGAGAAGAAGCCCTCTCTCATTTGCTGATAAGGCAATAAGTGAGGCAGACATAAATACATTATTCGAAGCCGCCAGGTGGGCGGCTTCATCTTACAATGAGCAACCCTGGCGGTTTATTTATGCCACCAAGGGCCAGCCTCTTTACGATGACTTGCTTGACTGCCTGATGGAAGCCAATCAAAGTTGGTCCCGGCATGCACCTTTATTAGTGCTAACCTTGGCAAGTTCTACCTTTGCCCGCAATGGCAAAGTAAACCGCCATGCCTGGCATGATGTGGGTTTGGCGGTTGGTAACTTCTCTGTCCAAGCCACGGAACTGGATTTATATTTGCACCAAATGGCGGGATTCAATGCTGAAAAGGCTAGAGAAAACTTTAACGTCCCCGATGGGTTTGACCCGGTTAGCGTGATCGCAGTAGGTTATTTAGGGGATGGATCAAATCTAGACGAGAGCCAAAAACAACGGGAGTCAAACCCCCGAATCCGCAAACCCTTGGAGGAGATCGTGTTCAACAGAAAATGGTAATATGGAGCTCGAAAAGGAGATTCATCAGAAGACGTTTAAGAACGAATACCAGAAGTTGAGTATTAACCTGGTCTACACGCACAATTGGGCCAGAGACAGGATAAATTCTCTATTTCGAGATCACGACGTCACTCCGCAGCAGTACAATGTATTGAGAATTCTAAGGGGAAATTATCCGAACCCCTACACTACCTCAGATATCAGAGACAGAATGCTGGATAAGATGTCTGATGCTTCAAGGATTGTAGACCGTTTGGTGCAAAAGGGTTATGCTGAACGGAATAAATGTGAGAAAGATGCCAGGTTGGTTGATGTGCTGATTACTGAAATCGGCATGAAATTACTGGATGACATGGAGACTCAAGTAGCCGGTACTGAACAAGTATTCAGGAACCTGTCATTAAAAGAAGCAGCTTCCCTCAACAAGCTTTTGGATAAAGTACGCAAAGGTTAGAAGCCGCCTGATGCAGTAATGCTTTGATTTCTAGCAAAATATCTCTATAATCTATTTGGTTACTTGCATGAATTTGCAAGTATAAATGGCACAACCTTAAAGCTAATCCCCGCCAAGTTGGGGCTACTAGTTATCCTTGACTTCGTGACAGTGCATTGACACTGTATGCAGAGTCTTCTTACTTTTCAGGTTAATGCGCTTCACTACGCATAGCAGCAAAGGCGGGTTAGCTTAAGGTTTCCTTTCTGGCTATAGACTTACCCCAAAAGAATATCGGAATATCACCAGGCTTCGGCAATGTACCGTTTGGTTCAAAATACGATTGTCAAAGCCGCTTGATTGTAGCAAAATTGTGCCAGCGTTAATGGTCGATTGACTTGGAAATGGTTAAAGACATTGACATGAAAGTAGTTATTCGACCTATACTAGCAGTGCCAGTAATTCTATTGGCGCTACACACAGTTGGGAATTGCCAGGTGGATAGCCTCCGGCAGGCTCTTACCTCTGCAGGTAATAATACAGAACGAGTTGAGATTCTCTACCAACTTGCCCGGTTATCGTGGCATAGTGACCTCACCAAAACCTACGAATATGCCATTTCCGCCATCAAGCTCAGTGAAGAGATTGAATACAAAGAGGGTACAGCCAAAGTAACCAATGTTCTTGGGGCCATTAAGCAGATACAAGGAGACAATGAAGGTGCCCTGAAGGAATATCTCCTAAGCCTTCAACTTTTCGAACAACTTGGCGACTCCCTTAACATTGCAAAACTGAACAATAACATTGGTTTGATTTATCACGGTATCCGACGTTACAGGGAATCCATCCTTCACTACAATAAGAGTATGGCCATCTATGAGCGGTTGAACAATGAGCCCAATAAGGCTAATACCATCAGCAATATAGGATTGAGCTACCTGGGTCTTGGTGAAAACGAAGAAGCTGTAAATCAATTCAGTAAGAGTTTGGCTTTGCAATTGCGCCTTGGTAACGTGTTGGTGGCAGCAAAGCTATATTCTAATCTTGGCCGGGCTCACCAAAATTTACAGAACTACCAAGTTGCCATGGCCTATCACCAAAGAGGCTACAATCTAATTGATAGCTTGGGTTCAACCCAGGATCTGGCCGAGGTGCAAGCAAACATGGCTGGTATAATGAATATAACAGGCAACTACCGAGAAGCACTGCGCATGACCAACGCCGGGATTAATGTTGCCCGGGAATTTGGTTTGAAGCCTGTTTGGCTGGCGCTCTTGCAGGAACAAGCCATTGCACAGGAAGGTCTGGAAATGTATAAAGAGGCGCTACAAGCCAGGAATGAATACATTGCATTAAGAGATTCTGTATACAATGAAGAGATTAATCGGCGGGTGGTAGAGCAGCAATCTAAATATGAACTGGAGGCGAAGGGCAAAGAAATCGAGATACTCAACAAGGATAAGGCCTTACAGGAAGCGGCCTTGGGCCGAGAGCGCAATAAGAACTACCTACTGCTATCACTGGTGATCTTTGCAGGAGTATTGCTTTTGGTTGCAGTCTATTTCCAGGTAAATAAAACAAGAACGAATAAAGTGCTGGCTGCACAGAATAACGAAATTAAAAATCAGCAGACGCAGTTAGAGAAAGCACTAGCTCAGTTGAAACAGAGCAACGCGGATCTCAATCACTTGAACGAGGAGAAGGACTACCTTATGAAAATAGTAGCCCATGACCTAAAAAGCCCCTTGCATCAAATTCAAGGTTTGGCAGATTTATTAAAGCTCGAAGTTAAAGACTTGACGGAGGACCAGGCGGAGATTTTGCAGAAGATCACCGGATCCAGTGGTCGGCTGGTTGAGTTGATTGACAAGATACTTGATGTTAGCGCTGTGGAAGCAAAGTCAATAAACCTGGCATTGCAGACTTGCAAGCTTGACGAGTTGCTTCTTAAAGCTGTTGGCGATTTTGAGAAGCAGGCTGAGAGAAAGGAGATTTCCATTCGCACAAAAGTAACGGGAGCTACGTTTTCGTCTCTTGTAGATCCCAATTATACCATACAGGTTTATGAGAACCTCATATCGAACGCAATCAAATTCTCGCCCCCAAATCAGGAGATAGTGGTGAGCATGGAGGAGGACGATGAAAAAATCAAGACGGAAGTAATCGACAATGGACCGGGTTTAAACGAGGAGGATCAACAAAAGCTATTTACCAAAGGCCAAAAGTTGAGCGCTCGGCCTACGGGCGGGGAATCCTCGACGGGATTGGGCTTATCTATTGTAAAAAAGTATGTAGAAGCCATGAAAGGCAAGGTATGGTGCGAAAGCAAATTCGGCCAAGGTGCCAAATTTGTTGTAGAGTTCGACAAAGCCTGATTTTCTACTTTCTCAAAAATTTTCCGGAAAGTACCTGCTTTTCGTTCTTATGAAGCCGAAAGCTAACCGATTGATCATCGTTTAGCTGCCATGATAATTCTGTGTTATCATCTCCAGAAGCGCTTAGCGCAATCTCATTCTCCTTTTCATCCCCAAAGAATCGCACTAGTTTGCTATTCTCCTCATTACTTAATTGCAGGTCTGCATACTTGTTAATAAACGTATTGTAAGTTTTCAAACTGAATATCTTCTGACTCCCCTTATCGCCATATTCCAGGAAACTAATAATTGAACACCCACCGAGAACTTTGTAGGAGGTTAAAGTTGCTTTGGTTGTGGTGGGCTTACCATTACCATCAATTTCCTCAACTAAGCCATCCCAGGTGCCAGCAAGCTTCTCAAACTTTCTAAATTCAGCAAGGTCACATCTTCCGCCAGATTCGTAAGTATGCGCTGTGGTTGCATTTTCAAACTCCGCATTGTCTTTGGTTCTTTTGAACTCCATGATCCAGTTATTAGACCACGTCTTTCCTCCGTCAGTAGAGAAGGCATCATCCCAACGGAGGCTGGTTGCAGTGATATCATTAAAAGAATACCTGGTAATACCATCTTTACCGTCTTGTGTTTTAAATGTTGAAAAGAATTCCCCACGGCCGTGGTTGAACTCTCCTTGAAGGCTGGAAGTGCCAGAGCGATTCTTAGTTGGCCAGTTTAGCCATAGCACCCATTTTTTCAAATCGAAGTCGTAATATCTCAAACTAAAGCCTTTAATGCCCTGGTTGCCAGGTTCATCCCAAAGCTCAAGTATGGCCCGGCCGTCGAGTACCGGGAAAATCTTCGCCACAGATTGGTGCTGACTTTTCCAGGAGAAATCACCTTGGCGTACAAGCAGATTCACGTCCCACTGGCCAACCCAGAAATCAAATTGATGATCAAGCTCGGCTGTTATAGGGTGGCTATTTTGGCCTTGACTGTTGCAAAAAATCAGGCTTAACACAACAAGTAGCAATTGCTTCATGGCGGTTTTGGGTTTGGGTCCAGCTTGATAACACTGAAATGAAATTAATCATTCCTTAGAACCTTTGCTGGGTTAATCGACGCCGTTTTGAATGACTGCAAAGATACCGTTATTAGCGCCACGAGGGCTGCTCCTACCGCCCCCAGCAGAAAGTAGTACCAACTAAGATCAATACGGTAGGCAAAATTTGAGAGCCATCGATCAAAAGAGAAGGCAGCAATTGGAACCGCCAGTAGCACTGCAACACCTACTAACTTGAGGAAATCAATAGACAATAGCTCTACAATTCCACCGGCTGATGCTCCTAAAACTTTGCGAATACCTACTTCCTTAGCTCTTTGTTGGAAAGTGAAGGAAGCTAGCCCAAAAAGTCCAAGACAGGCGATAAACAAGGCCAAGCCGGCAAATAGAATTAGAAAGCTACTGAATTGATCTTCAGTTTGGTAATCGTCATTAAAAGTATCTTCCACAAAACTGTAGTTGAATGGTTTAGTACTACCAAGCTGCTCCCAACTGCTTTCGATAGCATCTAACGTCTCTTCATGCCTGCCTCCTTCAATCTTAACCAAGATCTTAATTGGGTTGTTAATGAAATGGTAAACGATAGGTTGAATCTGGTTTTGTAAAGTTCTATTATGGAAATCTCTGATTATTCCCACGACAACTCCGCGCTTTATAAGACTAATACGGCCACCATTGTTGGTGGTATAGTATTCGATAGTTTTGCCGATGGGGTCAGACCATGATTCGCCGTACCTCATAATGGCCTGTTTCCAGGCTGCCTCATTGAGCATAAAATTGGCTGAGTCAAGATTTACGTTCGCGTCAAAAGGCCGACCTTTCACCACCTGCAACTGCAGGCCTTCGATGAAGTTTTCACCAATGTAGAATCCAGCCCAAGCTTCGCCGTGTTCGTTTTCCGTGTCTCCTTCGAACTTATAGCCCCAATTATAGGCGTTGTCGCCGGGCACCAGCTGGGTGCCCATAACAGTTTCAATACCCGGTATGTTTGTTAATTGGTTGTGAACCGTCTGCCATTTGGAGTTGGGCATTCTAATTCCATAATCTAGCTCAACTACTCTATCAGCGTTAAAGCCTAGGCTCTTGTTTTTCATGAAATTCATTTGTTGAAAGACGACCAGCACGCCAACAACAAGTACAATAGAGACGGCGAATTGAAAAACCACCAAACCTTTTCTACCAATACTTTTGCCTGATTTATTCGATTTGCCGCTTCTTAGAATGGTAGTAGGTTGTAGAGATGAAAGGTAGAAAGCGGGGTAGCCACCAGCACCTAAAACAGTGACAATGAATAGTAACAGGATAGCAACTCCGAGGCTAGTGAAATTCACAAAACCACCCGATAAGCTTGTGCCAGCCAAGGTTTCAAGCGTTGGCAGGCTTACATAAACGATGACCAGAGCCAACACAATAGCCGCCATGGTAATTACCGCTGCCTCTCCAAGAAATTGGCCCACCAATTGAAAGCGATAGGCGCCAAGTGCCTTTCGCATACCTACTTCCTTACTACGTTTAGATGCCCTGGCAGTGGCCAGGTTAACAAAATTGATAAACGCCACAACGAGTATCATTACACCTACCGCGGTAAAGATTCTTACCTGGTTAATGTTTCCCCTAACCGCCGTGTCAAACACCAGGTCGTAAGAATAAAGGTGTATCTTTTCAAGTGGCATAATGGCAAAAGGAGCATTCCATTCTAATTCGGTATGCTCAAGCCACAGCCGCGGCCAGTCGGCTTCGATTTTTTTTATATCAGCATCTGGCTTAAGCACCAGGTAAGAAACGATCCAATCATTTATCCAGCTATCCATGATGGAAATTTGCGGATCGGTTTCAATGAGTTTAAAGGAACCCACCTGGTCAAATTGCAGATGTGAATGGCTGGGAACATCCTTAAAGACCCCGGTAACTACCAGTTCTCTGTCTTGGCCGTTCCAAAACTGGCCTGCAACAATGGTCTTTCCTATTGGATCTTCATCACCAAAGTACTGCCTTGCCTTGGATTCTGAAATCACCAGGCTACTGGGATCGTTCAGGCATGTAGCCTTCTCGCCCTTGACTAATTCAAAGGAAAATACTTGAAAGAAGTTATCGTCAGCCAGCAGGAAGTCTTCGTAGAAGATTTGGTCTTTACCTACCATCACCCTGTTGTTCTCTCTCCACGGATGTACCCGTACAAAGTCTTCAACCTCAGGATAAATTTCTTTCATTCTAGGAGCGATAGGGGCACCAACGAAACTGTATATGTGCTGCAGGCGGTGGATTTGTTCTGCATTTTTATGAAATCTGTCAAAGTTCAACTCCACACTTACGAAGGAATAAATCAGCAGTACACAGGCGATACCAACAGCTAACCCAACCACATTAATTGACGAGTAGCTTTTTTGCCTAATGAGATTTCTAAATCCAACCTTGAGATAATTGGTAAGGAGTCGAGAATGTCCAAACTTCATTTTGCTATGACTTTTATAGGTTCGCAGGTGCCTGATAGCCTCCATCAGGTATTGGTAATTGGCCCTTAGCCGGCCGGCATTTTCTTGCTTAATCTCGTACTGCTCTCGTAAGTCCCCTTCTATTTCTTCAAACATGTCGGGTGAGAAGTGCTTCTTCAGCAGAGCTGTGATCCATTCAGGGGGGCCTTTCCCCTTGCTTGCTTGTCTAGTCATTTCTTAGCACATCGGCAGGGTTGGAGAAGATAATTCTGGTAGCTTGCCAGATCAAAATAACAAAGCATCCTAAGCCGGAAATGATTGCTGCCAGCAGGATAATGTCTGCACTCATGCTGATGCGATACGAAAACGTCTCGAGCCATCGATTACCCAGGATTATCACAAGCGGTGACGAAATCACCAAGGCGACAGCAAGCAACTGAACTACGTTCCTGGAAAAAGCAACAAACAGGTGAGAATCGGTAGCACCCAAAACCTTTCTAATGCCAAACTCCTTTAGTCGTTTTTCAACGAAGAAGGCAGTAAGGCCGATTAAGCCTAGTAATGCTACCGAGATGGCCAGTGTCGAAAAGGTAAGGAATATGCGACCGAAGTTCTTTTCATTAAAGTAGAGCTGCGTAAGACTCTCATCCGCGAAATAGTATTCAAATGGATATTGCGGCAATTGTCCTTTCCAAACTTCCTCAATATCGACTAATGCCTCGGGAAGATTATCACCCTTGACTTTAATAGCGATCTTCTGGAGAAAGCGATGGTTCCCCGAGAAAACAGTAGGTACAATTTCCGTGTGTAGGGTTCTAAAGTGAAAATCTTTAGTAACTCCAATTACTTGCCCCGGATTGATTCCGTCATCACCAAAGTCATACTTTTTCCCAAGAGCTTCCTCTGGAGTCCAACCCATTAGGTTAGCGAGGGTTTCATTAATGATCACATTCTCCAGGGTGTCCTCAACAATTTCCTCAGAGAAATCTCTACCGGCAATTAGCTCGATGCCGTAGGTATCCAGGTAGTCAGTACCAATAATAATGGTTTTGAAGTTTCGGTTTTCAGCCATGCCCTCAAATCGCGCAATAATGCCACCACCTAACTCACCTGGGCTCAGTTCTCCAATAGCGGAAGATTGTACAGTAGGGAGCACATCCAACTGATGTTTCAATGTCGATAGATAGGTATTGTTTAGCTCTGCCACCCCACGAGTCGGAATTACTATCACTTTGTCAGTATTCAACCCAAGATCTTTGGAAAGCATGAAAGACGTTTGCCGATGAATTAAGAAGGTGGCTGCAATTAGTATGACGGAAATAGAGAACTGCATTACCACCACAGACTTTCTGATCCAGGCTTTGCCAGTGGCAGCAGAGTCTCCTTTGATAGCTGTTGCTGCCTGGAACTTAGCCAGGTAAAATGCCGGATATAAGCCTCCGATCATGGTTGTAAGGGTAACTACTCCCATTGAAGCAAGTATAAATTCAAGAGTAAGTAGATCTTCGAAATAGAATTGCTTGCCAGTGATAGCGTTAAATAAAGGTAGGCCCAACAACACAATTACCCAGGCCAGGACCAATGCCAGGCTGCCTATGATGATGGATTCCCAGGCGAATTGGTATTTGAGGTTAGCTCTTGAAGCGCCTATTGCTTTTCGAAGCCCAATTTCTTTAAGTCGAGTGGAAGCCCGGGCTGTTACTAAGTTGAGGTAGTTTACGCAGCCTACCACCAAAATCAACACAGCAATAACGGAGAAAATCCAGACATAAGTCATATTGCCCTGAGGAGTGATTTCGGCGCTTACCGGATCAAGATGAATGTCGAGCAAGGGCTGCAAATACAATCCCTGACGACGCCCATAGAGCTCATACTGTTCAGGATCAGAATATAACCTTGGTGCATCTAATAACTTCAATTCGAGATTTTCCAGATCAATTCCAGGTTTTAGTAGCAGATAGGTATAGAAGTAGACGGCGTACCAACTATGCGATTGGTAGGTACGTAGCGGCTCACTATGATGAGTAGGAATGGACATGGTAGATGCCAATATGTCGAAATCAAGATGTGAGTTCCGAGGAGGAGATTTTACAATAGCGGTAATCTCGAAATTCATGACATTATCTATGCTTAGCTGCTTACCCAATGCTGGCTCATTCGGGAAGTATTTTTGAGCTACCTCCTCAGTAATTACCAGGGTATTAGGTTGCGTGAGAGCCTCAGGTCCGTTGCCGGCAACCACTTCCCAGGAGAAGGCCGTCATCATTGTAGAGTCAACAAAGAAAAATTTGTCTTCATAAAACCGGGTATCGCCATTAGCGACTAAAGAGGGGAAGTGACGAAGTCTGACGGCTGACTCAATTTCGGGGTAGTTGTCAAGCAGCACCTGCGCCATGGCTCCGGAAGATTTGGCGTAGCTTCCATAGCCCCGTTCGATACTTCCCAGATTTAACCTGTACAATTTCTCAGCTTTTTGGTGGAACTTGTCGTAGCTGGTTTCATGGTTAACGAATAGAAAAATGAGGAGGCAACAGCTAAGTCCCAGTGCTAAGCCCACAATGTTGAGGACTGAATAAAACTTATGACGCAACATCACTCGAAAGGAGGTCTTAACATAGTTACTTATCATAATGGATTGTTTTAGGTAGTTGGTAAAAGACCAGAGCCAGTGCCTGAGTACGGCGGCAATAGAATCTTTTGCATAGAGCCACTCAGCTTTGAACTTGCTTGATTTTAGATTTTCTCTATACTCTTCATTGAGATCTCCCTCCAGTTCTTCCAGGAGAGCTGCAGGATACCACCATTTAAGAATGACACCAAGGCGCCGGGTGCTATAAGTAGGTTCAATATGTTGATTGCTATTCTTCACGTAAGGAATCAACTGGATTGGCCAATGCAGCTCGTAGACAAGTGTAGACAATTGTTAGAGAGAATATGCCAAATGCTACTGCAGCTGCTATTAGAAAAAGCTCTATCCCTAAGGATACCCTGTAGGCAAAATTTGATAGCCACGATTCCAGCGTGTAATAGGCTAGAGGGGCAGCCACCACGAATGCGGCAACTAACCTTAAACCTATATTTCGAGAGAGCAACACCAACAGCTGGGTCATCGATGCTCCCAATATCTTTCTGATTCCAATTTCTCTAACCTTGGAGGCCAGGCTTAGAGCCATCAGTGAGAATAGGCCCAGGGCTGCAACTATCATTGCCAGTATAGTGGAATACTTGACTATAGCTACCCATCTTTCTTCAGATTGGTATAAAGCATTCAGATCATCTTCCATGAATGTGTAGCGGAAGGGCTGGTCGGTGGGAAAGTCGTTCCACACTTCTTCCAGCTTGCCAATAGTTCCTGGAATATCTGTGGGAGATATTCTAATTACCAGGTCTGAGAAGTGATCGGGTGGGGACAATGCCAACCATGCGGGCCCTACTTCGTTTTCAAGTGATGAGTAATTAAAATCCTCTACTACACCTATTATGATAGGATCCCTGTATCCTGCATTTTTCAGACCAGTTATTGGTCGGCCTACAGGATCTTTCCAACCTAAAGCATTAACCATTGCTTCGTTAACCAAGATGTACTCAGTACTATCGGCTCGGCTGGCAGATACGAAATTCCTGCCCGCGGTCAACGCCATTTGGAAAGTCTCTACATAGTTGGCATCTACAAAAAAGATGTCGTAGGGAATCTTCTCATTTTCATATTCGAATAGAGATGACCAACTGCCATGTGTGAAGGCTGGGTTGGTTCCGCATATGGCCAAGATGTTGGGATCGGAGTTAAGCGCAGTGATATAGTGTCCATATAGTTTTTCATCAGCGCCACTGCCATCAACAACAACCAGGTGTTCTTTGTTAAAGCCTGGATGCTTGGACCTTAAGAAATGAAGCTGATCTCCCATGCCCAGTGTTGCAATTACCAGAATGATAGACAAGGTGAATTGAGCAGTAAGCAGCGAGGTGGAAAACCAATTTGAGTCTCCAACCCTTGCCTGATTCTTGAGCCCTGCTATGGTTTGCAGTTTTGAAAGGACAAATGCAGGGTAAACACCGGCAAACATGCCGGTGCAAATTGTAATGAGCAAAAGTACGGCTACCGGTGTTGGGCTCAATAGCCCTTTAAAGCTGAGTGTCTTCTGCGCGAGATCGGAAAATAACGGCAGCACAAAATACAAGATGCATAATGCGAATATTAGACTTAGGAAACTGATTATGATGGCCTCCAGCTGGAACTGAAGTGCCAGTTGATTCTTGTTAGCTCCTATGACTTTTCTCAGTCCAATTTCTTTTGCCCGGTAGGCCGATCTTCCCAATGACAACAACGTGAAGTTGATAGCAGCAATCAGTAAGATTACTACAGCAATGGCACCAAGTATGTAAGAATAAATGGGGTCACTTGAAGGTGCCAGCACTCCGCCAATTTGTGTATTCATATGGACATCCCAGAGCGGCTGTAGACCATAGGTAACGGTATGGTCAGGATTGGCATATGCATCACCAACTTCTTTGTAATGAGCCTCACGAATTGCTGGTAGTTTCGATTTTAGCCTTTCTAAATCTATTTTCTCGGGGATGTAGGCGTAGGCTACCAAAAAAGACATGCGCCAGTTTTGGCTGCGGTGGAGCCAGCCTTCGGAATTAGCATAGTCAAAGGAAACAAGCATATCAAACTCAACACTGTTATTGGAGGAGAACTTTTCCGCCACAGCAGTAACGGTAAACTCGTGAAACTCTCCATAGATGCTAAGTTGTATAGGCTCACCAACTACTGCTGTGCGGCCAAAATATTTCATGGCCAGTTCTTCATTTATTACCAGGCTGAACTTGGTGCCTAATGCCTTAGTTGCGTCTCCATGCAGCAGCGGAATGGTGAATACATTGAAAATATTCTGATCGGAAACAAGGATGCTCTCGTGGAAATCACGGTTACCTACCCGAACCTCAGCTTCGTTTCTTACCAATTTGGTCAGATATTCGATCTCTGGCAGGTCATCGACAATAGCCTCTGTAAATAGGAATGGCTGCGATGAAGACTGGTTAACAACCTGCCCACTGGCATCGTAAGAAACTTTGTTCAACCTAAATACTCTATCTCCTTTTTCATGCATTTTGTCAAAACCATATTCATCAGCTACAAAGAGGTAAATAAGAGCAACGCAGGTTATGCCAATAGAGAGACTGGCAATGTTGGTGACTGCAAAAAGCTTCTGCTTTAACAAATTCCGAATTGTGAGTTTAAAGTAGTTCCTAAACATAGCGATAGGGTTTATTGAGTTTGACCTGGTATTCTTTCTTCTCCAAGCCAGGGATCTTATAAAACTTAGTACTTGTAGGTTATATTTAATATTTGCTATAAATCGATTTTTAAGGAGGTTTTCATTGAATTCTTCACTAAGATCACCTTCAATCTCTTCAAGATAATCTTCAGGACAGTACCAGTGTAGAAATTTGCGTGTTAATGAAGGAGGCCTTATCGTTTTACGATTTTTCAAATCAAATATCAGCTTATTCTTCCCTCAATGAATTTGCCGGGTTTGCTTTGGCTGCCCGGATGGTTTGGCTGCTGGTGGCAAGCATGGTGGGTACCATTATCAAAGCGATTGCCAGTATGAGAATATCAAAACCTACTGATACTTTGTTAGAGAAATTATCAAGAAGCTTTGTAGCTATGATCCACCCAAGCGGTAAAGCAAAAGTCGCGGCGATTGCCAAAAGCTTCAGATAACCCTGGTTGAGCAAACGGAAGATGCCTGATACTGAGGCTCCCATAACTTTACGTATTCCGATTTCTTTAACCCTTAGGTCGGCATTATACGCCGCCATTCCCAAGAGTCCCATGCAAGCAATAAAGATGGCAGAGATGGCCGCGAAGGAGAAGATCTTAATCAAATCTCTGAAAACGGAGTAACGCTGATCGAGAACAAGATCGTAGAACTCATATTCGAAATCGAAATTGGGGTTATGCAGCGACCATATTTCGGAAAGTCTTGCAATGGTACCTGGCACATCTCCTCCTGATATCCTAACATTCACGATTTGCGTTTTCTCGGGATTGTATGCTATTACTACCGGTGACTCCGGCAATACTCTATCGATTCTGCCATGATGGAAATTCTTCACCACTCCCCGTACAATGACTTCTTCGTCATTCCACTTCAGAATAGAATTTACGCTGAAACCAGGCTGATCAAAGCCAAGCGACATGGCTGCCCCTTCATTAATGATAATTTCTCTTCCAGAATTCGGACTAAAATCATTACCGGCTACCAACTCAAGCCCCAGGGTTTCAATGAAATCTTCATCTACACTAAACCCAACAAATGGTACCTTGATAGAATCTCTCTCTAGTTCCGCGTGAGGCCGCGCCCCTGCCAGTCCAGGTAATCTGGATACGGCCGCCACTGACTCAACCCCAGGGTCTTGCAACAGCGCTGATTTTAGCTGGAGATAATCGGCACCTTGTAAATCCAGGTTTATTATATTCTCATTATGAAAACCATACTGGAAGGCCAGCAGGTGTTTATATTGTTTAAATTGAGCAGTGGTGATTAAGATAAATATCAGTGAAAAGGCCAGTTGGATAGTCAGAAGGATCTTCCTCAGCTTGCCTCTCCCAGAAGGCTGGCCACTATTGCCAACAATTGCAATGGGCTTTAGAGATGACAAATAGAAGGCAGGATACAACCCAGCACAAATGCCAACCACCACACTGAATCCGAGAAATAGCAGGTAGACCTTGTAGTCAGCCACGAAGTCAAGGCTGATACCGGCATTTACCTCTTTTATAATTTCAAGGTTGTTGAACCCTGGGATGAGATAGTACAGCACCCCAATTGAGATTAGCAGGGAAAAGATTGCCAACATCACTGATTCGGAGAGAAATTGCATAACCACCGTGGAGCGTTTGGCACCTGAGATTTTTCGCAGGCCGATCTCTTTTGCCCGCTTTACAGCGCGAGCTGTACTAAGACTAACATAATTGAAGCAAGCCACTGCAATTACCGCTAAGGCAAGGATCGAGAGAAAGTAAACTGCAAATCGGGGTGGAAATTCACTCATCTCATAATCTAGTGCATCGCCAAGCGGAATATCTGACATCGCCTGCAGTGAAAATTTCAATCGTTCCTCATCATTTCTCAGGTTGAAGTCGCTAGCAATTTGTGCTAACGCATTTTCGATTCCGGCAAGGTCAGCTTCTTCATTTACTGTTATATAGGAATAGTAGAATCCTGAATTTAAATCCAGTGCCCCTTGCCAACTATCAATAAATTCCTGTGAGATATTGTTGAATGGCAGAATAAAGTCAAAGTTGATATGAGAATGCCTGTCTGCCTCTACGACCCCGGTAATGGTGAATTCCCCGAAGCCGGAGAGCTCAATGGTATTACCGAGCGGATTTTGATTGCCAAAGAATTCAGAGGCTAATTCTGACGAGACCACAATTGACGATTTATTCTCCAGCGCAGTCTCGCCCTGGCCGGAAAGCAACTCAAACGAGAAAATATTGAAGAATTGCTCGTTCGCGAAAATACCACTGTACCAAAGTTCTTTCTTGTCGTACTTGAACTGGTATCCACTTCTAACCATTTGAATAGCCCCTTCAATACCGGCATAGCTCCGGCCCAGGGTAGTGGCAACATTGGGTGGCGTATAGGCGAGGTGTCGGTCAGATACCTGTTCATGCGTAATAACTCTGTATATGGAATCTCTTTTTGTGTGGAAGTTATCCATGGCGCTTTTCTCCCGAACAAATAGCATAATCAGCAGGCAAAGGCACATACTTAATGATAACCCCACAATGTTCAATGCCGAAAATGATCGGTATTTTATGATGTTGCGGTAACCGATTTTAATGAAGTTGAGTAGCAGGCCTGTATTATTGGTGCGTTGTCTTTTTTTCCAGGCAAATGGTTGGCAGAACCTGAGTACTCCAAGAAAGTAATAGAATCTTGCCAGCGTCTTTTGGCCTGCTCTTGTTCGTTGGTAAAATTCTTCATTAAGGTCGCCCTCTATCTGCTCCAGCAATTCGGCAGAACAGAACCAATGGAGAAATCGCTGGGCTAACTTCGGAGGCTGCATATTATCTTCGTTGTTATTCATTCCTTAGGATTTGTGCTGGGTTTACCAAAATGGCTTTGAGAGCAAAAGTTGAGACAAGTAGCAGGCACAAGCCCGTGAGAATGGCAGCACTTATTACAAATAGCCCAAAGCTTATTTCTATTCGATAGGTATAATCCTGGAGCCAAGATTTTGCGACCAGGTATATAATTGGAGATGAAAGTAGTGCTGCTGCGAGCGCTATTTGTAGGTAGCTCTCAGACATTTTTCTGAAAATATGAGCCGGGCCCGCCCCCAATACTTTCCGAATGCTCATCTCTTTTAGTCGCTGTTGCAGGCTATAAGACACAACACTTATGAGACCTATGGAGGCTATAATCATTGCAAGCCCGGTAAAGAATGAGAACAGGGAAGAAAGTTGCTTTTCTGAGTGGTATTGATCGTTGATACGCTGATCGAGGAAGAAGAAACTCATAGGCCTGTCCGGCTCGAAATCGTGCCATACGTTTTCCATATGCTTGAGGGCATCACCTATATTCTCGGTCCTAATTTTCACCGCGGCATAGCTATACCACCATGGTCTGTCTAGAATTACAAGGGGCTCAATTGGTGCGTGCAAAGGGCTGAAATTGAAGTCTTCCAAAACGCCAACCACGTAGCCTGGAGTGTCACCCAGCCTGCGACTATTTTCAAATTTCTTGCCTACAGCCTCTTCAGCAGATTGCCACCCATATGTCTCAAGGGCTTTCTCGTTGATGATATAACCGTAACGTCGATCATTTTGTGAGCCATCAAAGTTTCGGCCAGCCACAAATTTCATATTGAAGGTTTCGATCAAGTCGAGATCAGCATAGAGACCTGGTATACTGTAGCCTTCCTCCGTCCCTTCTCCAACGAAAGGTCGATTGTCAATTTCCTCCCCAACAATGTTCGACAGGAAAGAAACATTTAATACATGACTTGAAGAAAGCAATGAAGTTTTGAAGCTTGGATTCTTCTGCTTCGCTTCCGTGCCCCTAATGCTAACATATACCAAAGCCTCCTTGTCGAAGCCGAGGTGGCGATTTAGTAAGAAGTTAAATTGGGCATTAACTATCAACGTACCGATGATCAGAGCACCAGAAATGCTGAACTGAAACAAAACCAACGCTTTCTTCAAAGTGAATTTTCGGTGACTCGTAGCAACTACTCCAGTTCTGCTTAAGGACTGCCGCGCAATTGACGACATTGCCGGATATATTCCAGAGAAAAGGCTCATGAGCATGGTGAAAAGAACCAGGGAAACTAATATCATCGGAGAAGTAAGGTCTACCGACAATTGCAGGTTCAGGCTTTGGTTGATCCAGGGAATTGTCAACTTCAGTATGCCCAAAGCCAGCGCAATAGCTACAACGGTATGTATCAAAGACTCTAGTACAAAGAGATACATCAATTGGACAGTAGTAGCACCAATAGACTTCCTGATTCCAGTCTCAATTCTTCGTTTTAGCGCATTAGAAATAGACATATTGGTATAGTTTATCCCTGCTATGGCCAGAATGAAAATTCCAATTATAGCGAAGATGTAAACTGAGGCTTTACTGCTATTTGTCTCAATTTCTGAATTGTAGTTAGAGTCAAGGTGGATCTCAGTTAGGCGTTGTAGGAACATTTGCTGGTATACTTCCTTAAGCCCTCCTTCAATATGCTTGTCGATAAATTGCTTGAATTGCTTTTCTACGCTTGCTACCTCAGCTCCTTCTGCAAGAAGCAGATAATACCAAGATGGATTCCAGTACCAGGAGTCTCGCCAGCCTGTGTTGGTTCCAGCCGCAGCAAGAACACCTTCAACATCCTGGAATGAGGCCAGGAAATCGAATTTGAAGTGTGAATTGGCCGGTAAGTCTTTAAGCACACCAGTGACTATGAGATCATAGCCGTTTTCATAAACCAACCTCTTGCCCAGGGCTTCTTCATTGCCAAAATATTTTGCCGCCATAGACTCGGTAAGAACAACGGTATTAGGTCGGGATAGTGCCGTCGCTGGGTTTCCGGAGATCATCTCGAAGTCAAACAATTGGAAAACCTCAGGATCCGTGAAAAACAAGCGCTCTTCATAGAACTTCTTATCTTCATGCCCCAGCAACGGCACCTTCCCAAATGTCTTATAAAACCTTACTATCTTTTCAATATCAGGAATGTCTGCCAGAAGAAAATCTTTAATTGGTACAGGCTGGCCCACAGATGATTCCAGGTTACCACTTATCAAACGTTCTCTGACTAGCCGATAAATCCGGTCTTTTTTGCTGTGAAAACTATCATAACTTAGCTCTTGTGTTACATGCGTCATTATCAGCAAAGCGCAGGCTAGCCCCATGGCCAGGCCAACAATATTCAAGGCCGAAAATCCCGAGCTCTTTTTCAAATTGCGAAAAGCTAACTTGATGTTGCTGCTGGTCTGCGTCATAACATTTGAGTTTTGAGTTTTTGTTAAGTCCCAGTTCAGGGGCCTAAAAGAGGAGATAACACTCAGGGCATAGCGTAACTTTGCAGGGAATAGGCCCATCTTTGCGGCGTTCTCGTGAAATGCCTCGTTAAAATCACCTTCAATTTCGTCGAGGTATTTTTCATGACAATACCAGCGCAGAAATCTTGTGAACAGACTTGGTGGTTGGTGCTTCATTTAGCTGCGATGCAATGCTACATTTGGAATTTGACTCCAAAGATCTTTGCGCGTTTCCATCGCCATACTGAGAGCCTTGGAGCCAGCCATGGTAATGGTGAAGTACTTTTTTCTTTTACCACCACGCTCGGCAGTGGCTTCACCAAATTCACTTGTTAGATATCCCTTATTTTCCAGTCGATGCAAAACGGCATGGACAGCGCTTAGGGTGACTTTGCGTTTAGTTTGACTAAGAATCTGCTTCTTGATGGCGACCCCGTAGGCCTTCGGGTGTAACACTCCAACTACTAACATCACCAATTCTTCAAATTCTCCCAGGTAGGTTCCTTTCACAATATAAAATTCATGTTTGTAGATATAATCTTACGAAATAATATATATAAAGTTCATGTTTGTAGATATTATTAAGGAAGGGATCGGGAATTATTATCCACTCAAAATTCAAGTTTGAGATTTGAATTTCCCTGGAACTGGTGGTGACGCTAAACAGGCCGGAGGTCCTTCACCAGCTACCCAACCTGGACCAGGGCACGAAACCACATTTTTCGTAAATTACCTTAAACCAACACTTACCTAGGATGAATATTATTAAGCTGGCTTGCATTGGCCTACTAGCAATACTGGTTTCTTGCTCCAGCCCAAATGAGGGCAATCTCAAGTTTGCAATCTCTTTCTCAAAAATGGTCAGCAATCAGAAACTTGATGGCCGCCTGTTGCTAATGATCTCAAACAGTGATGAAGGTGAACCTCGTTTTCAAATAAATGATGGACCAAACACGCAGATGATCTATGGCGTGGATGTTGATCAGATGCAACCAGGAAAACAGATTTTGATTGATGGTTCAGTTTTTGGCTATCCGGTTGAAAGTGTTAATAGTATTCCAGCTGGTGAATATTATGTACAAGCCCTACTGCACACCTATGAAACTTTCAATTTATCTACCGGCCATACGGTTAAGCTCCCTAAGGATAATGGAGAAGGGCAACGTTGGAATCGCTCTCCCGGCAATCTTTATTCTACGCCAACCAAAGTTTCAATAGATCCCCAAAGTAATGGCAGCATTAGTATTACAATGGACCAGATTATTCCCCCTATTGAAGAACCGGAGGATACCGAGTACATAAAACACATAAAAATTCAGAGTGACTTGCTATCGAAGTTCTATGGCCGGCCGATGTTTCTTGGTGCACATGTGTTGCTACCGGAAGGGTTTGATGAAAACCCCAATGCCCGCTACCCGTTGATGGTTTTTCATGGACATTTCCCCGCCGACTTTGGTGGTTTTCGAACTGAGCCTCCCGACCCGGACCTAAAGCCCGAACATAGCGATCGATTTGATTTGGATGGATATAACATTATTCAACAAGAGGAGGCATATAAATTCTACCAGACGTGGACCAGCAAAGACTTTCCCAGGGTGCTGATCATAAAAGTTCAGCACCAGAATCCCTACTACGACGACTCTTACGCCGTAAACTCTGCCAACCTGGGCCCGTATGGTGATGCCATTACCTATGAACTAATTCCACATATCGAGGAACAATTTAGGGGAATTGGCGAAGGCTGGGCCAGGTTCCTTTATGGTGGCTCAACCGGCGGTTGGGAGGCCTTGGGTGTACAAGTGAAATATCCGGACGAGTATAATGGTTGCTTTGCAGCTTGTCCCGACCCCATAGATTTTCGGGCTTACATGACCACTAATATTTATGAGGATAAGAATGCTTATTACTACAGTTCTAACTACAAGAAAGTACTCAGGCCTGGTCGCCGAGATTACCTGGGACATGTAACTGCCAGTATTAAAGACATGAACCATAAGGAATTAGCATTAGGTACTAAATCCAGGTCTGGCCAGCAGTTTGATATCTGGGAGGCCGTTTACTCACCTCAAGGTGACGATGGCTATCCTCAGCGACTTTGGGATAAGTATACAGGTGAAATCAATCAGGATGTTGCTGCGTATTGGAAAGATAATTACGACCTACGGCATATTCTTGAGCGCGATTGGGCCAGCCTGGGGCCGAAGCTCCAAGGTAAAATAAACATCTACTGTGGTGATATGGATAATTACTACCTCAACAACGCAGTTTACCTGATGGAGGAATTTCTTGAGGCAACTACAGATCCATATTATGACGGGGAGGTGGATTATGGCGACCGTGCGGAACACTGCTGGAATGGCGATCATGAAAACTCTAACGGCATCTCAAGGCTGCGCTATAACACCATGTATATGGGTAAGATCATCAAGCGTATAGAAGAGAGCGCTCCTGAGGGTGCGGACTTAACAAGCTGGAGGTATTAGCTTATAGACTAAGCACCCAGCACTAGAAAGAGCAAGCTACTTCGTGATCCTAAACACAGGATAAATCATATGAGCTTTCTCGTAATGATCTGAGTGTGTATATATGTAATTAAGTTGTACGAAGGAATTGTTGGCAAAACCAACATCCGCTTCTTTCTTAGCTTCGAAGTCTTGTCTTAGGCCAACATTTT
This sequence comes from Cyclobacteriaceae bacterium, assembly GCA_028285445.1. Classification (GTDB taxonomy): domain Bacteria; phylum Bacteroidota; class Bacteroidia; order Cytophagales; family Cyclobacteriaceae; genus JANQPQ01. The sequence goes on from JANQPQ010000034.1 coordinate 130,787, forward strand.
CTTCGAGAAGTTGAGCTGCCAGATCTTCAAATACGTATGGGGAGAAATGTTCCTTTTGCTGCAGAATGGTATCGAAGAAATTCCAGCTAAAAAAGGAGTCGGGGCTTTGCGGCTCAAGTACCTCAACCGCATAACGGCCTGATGCTTGATTGGTGGCAACCAGATAATCACCAGCCCTAAAAGTATGGCTGACAATTTCTTTGTCAACTTCTAAACCGGTGTGCATATAGTGACCTTCAAAAGGAGATTTGCCAGTATTGAATTTTCTTAGCCGATATCTTTCAACGGCAATAGTGGAATCCGAACCTATTCTTGTCATCTCCACGCCGTTATGTTCAAGCCTTTTAATGATGTTATGCCAACCTTGTGGAATTACGTAATGAGATGGAATCTGGATGAACTTGCGTGAAACGTAGTTGTTGAAGTAAGGAACATTCTTTTCAAACGGCTTGGAGCGGTCATAGTAGAGCCGTTGCCTACCGGTAACGGAGCTTTCTCTCTTTGTAGCCTCGTAGCCAAGAAATTTTATCGTAGCTGGTGACTTGCGGTCTATTCTCCACTCTGTGGTATAATCTACCAGCCCTGGCCAGTCGCGTAAGGCTTTTTGACGCATAGATTTGATTTGTGCTTTCTCAGCAAGAGAAACGTCAATCATAGTATTGAGAAATTCGTAGGTGGCCTTAACACGTTGGTCGAAGGGTTTCAGCATGTGGGTTTCAACCATAAAACCAAGTACGTGGAATAGGGTGGTGTAGCCGGTGGAGTATCTTGGAAGATCCATGAATTGCATAAACCCTGATTCGTCTGGAGCCTTATTATAGACGTTTACAAATGGGGTGATAGGCATATTCTTCTCAGCCATTCCCTGCATCAGCTTTGGCGTCATGGTTTCATTCATATAACCTCCCAAGGTGCCACCAAGCTTATTGTGTTGTGTAGAAATCAGGGTAAGAGTATACTGATAGTCTGCGCCATTACTTACGTGATTATCCACAAACACATCTGGTTTTACCCGGTGAAATATCTCAGCAAAGGACCAGGCGTTTCTTGTATCCATTTTTACGAAATCCCTGTTAAGATCATAGTTTCTGGCATTGCCACGAAATCCATACTCCTTCGGTCCATTTTGGTTTGCCCGTGTACCGGAATTCCGGTTGAGCACTCCGCCAATGTTGTAAAAAGGGATTACCGCAATAACAATGTCTTTCAATCTTTCCGTAGCAGTGGCATCAGCGGCTAAGTCGCGTAATAGCATCATAGAGGCATCCACGCCATCAGGCTCGCCGGGGTGGATGGCATTGTTGATTAGGAGCACAATCTTGTTTAGTCGGTCAAGGTTTTCCCAATCTACAGGGCCTTCACTAGAATAGGTAACCAGGTGCAAAGGATGCCCGCTATCCGTAGAGCCCATTCCTTGCATCTGTATCAAATCAGAAGATTCAGCAAGCTGCTGATAAAAGGAGATCCCCTCTTCGTAAGTGGGTGTTTCCGTACCTCCGGAGCTTTCAAACTTAGTAGTGAGTTGAGCTTTGGAAGAAACAACTGTGATTAGAAAAACAAAAGTGCAAATGCTGAATACTCTCATGTGGAAATTGGTTATGTTCGCGGAAAGGCATATAAATATAGCAAATATGGATATTGATAGCAGCGTAGCTACAAAGCTGATAAGAGGCAGAAGATCGATTTTTCCCCGGAGCTATTCCCAGCAACCGGTAGCAGATTCCATTATTGAAGAAATGCTGGAGAATGCGAACTGGGCACCAACACATAAATTCACAGAGCCATGGCGGTTTGTAGTATTCAATGGTGAGGGCCTGAAGCAATTTGCTGATTTTCAGTCTTCAACCTATAAAAAACACGCAGAAGCTGATGGCACTTTTGACGAGGTTCGTTATCAAAAACTTGTAAACAACCCGCTTAAAGCATCTCATATTATTGCCGTGGGAATGAAGAGAGACCCTGAAGAGAGGGTGCCAGAAATAGAGGAGGTGATTTCAGTGGGGTGCGCAGTGCACAATATGCAGCTTACCGCAGCAGCCTACGGACTGGGAAGCTACCTCAGTACACCTAAGATTATCCACTATCCGGAATTTAAGCCCTTTCTTGGATTAGGTGAAAATGACCAGTTCCTGGGTATTTTCTACATTGGCTCCTTTGAAGGAGAGTGGCCCAAAAGCACACGAAAGGCAATTGCCAACAAGGTAAAATGGGTTAGTTAGATCGGTACCTGGTTCTAAAAGGATATACCTACCGCTACTCCGGCGGTAAGTGGAGAAACTGTAATGGCCTGGTCGGTTTGCCTATTGTTTAGATTGATACTTCCATAAGGTCTCACTATCCAGTCTATACTTCCACTTTGCAGGTAAAATGGCACCGCCATTCTAAGGTTAATTGGCAATTGATATAAGCCAACAAGGTTGTTGCCCATGTTTCCAATGTGCTTTAGAACTTCAACCCTGCTTTCGAGAGATTTCTTAATTCGTCCTGGTAGTGCGTAGCCCAACCCCAGAGAGCCACCAACAGACCAGTTTTTGATTGTTACTTTTTCAGAAATCAAGTTTTGGTTTTCAGCGACATCAACAAAATGTTGATAGGTAAATTCGAGATCGGTAGCGCGGTAGTCAGCCATTACGCTGGCATTAACTTCAATTCTTTCAGTGAGAGGAATACCAAATTGTACTTCGGGTTGAAAACCCAGGCGTTTGAAGGAAATTCCAGGAAGACCCTGAACCTGATGCATTAACAACGCATCACCAGGGTTAGGAGTAGTGGATACGGAATTGTAAGTGACTCCTGCCATCAGGCTAACATGAAACTTTGTAGATGCGGCCCGACTAACTCGGTTTTCTACGGCTGAAACTACCGGCATGGAAAAAGTGTAATTCTCCAGTACCAGTTTTCGATTTGATAAAAAGGGAAGAGGGTGCTTATCGTTAGTATTCTCCAGGCTTAAGTGATCTTCATCGCGAATTTCAACCGTGGACGATACGAAGTTCTCTGCTGCGGTGGCCTCTGGTGGCATACCTTCGGCCAGTTGGGGGTTAGTATTTTTAAGCTGATCTAATTGCTTAATCCCCTGCGGTGGCTGCGTTAATTCGGTGAGATTATCTGGCTTTTCATTTCCCTTGGGCGAGAAGTTTTCTTTGGACGAAATGCCCGCTTCAGACTTCACATTTGCCGTTTCAACCGGGCCGAGCAGAAAAATAGCAAGAGCAAGCACTCCAATTGAGAACAATTTTTTCCAGCCAATGCCCGTATTACCTGGAGCCTTGGTTTCTAAATCTCTTTCAATATTTTGCCAAAGCCCAATACCACGGTCACTCTCGTAATTGTCGAACTTGGAAGTTAGTATTTGCCTTATGTGATTATCCGAAGATTTTTTCATGAACTTCGTTTTTTTTTAATACTGAAATCAACTTGCGTTTGGCACGGGTGAGCAGCACCCTGCTGGAGCTTTCGGCAAGGTTAAGCTTGCCGGCTATCTCTCTATGGCTAAAACCTTCTACCATATGAAGATTAAATACAATGCGCTGGTTTTGGGGTAAAATGCTAAGGAGTTCTATTATCTCGTCAGCGCTCATCCTATCCAGATTGTGAGCGTCATTTTCAGAAAAGTGTACATCCCTGGCCTCTTCCAGATCCACCAGTGCCTCAGACTTCCGTTGGTGGTAATGGTCGATTGCGGTGTTGATAGTGAGTCGGCTGGCCCAGGCAAAGAAGTTATCTACCGTTGCTTTTTGTTCAATCTGCCTGAAGACCTTAATCATGGATTCTTGAAATATGTCCTCGGCTTCATCTTGACTGCTACTATAGCGGCAACAAATACCCATCACCTTACCATTTAGGAGGTCAAAAAGATCGCGTTGCGCAAGAGGATCCTTATGCGCACATCTCTCAAGTAGTTCAGGTAATGAATGCTCCATAAAAAGATATCTGACCCACTAAAATCGTAGGACAGACATCTACCGTTTTGGGTGAATCGCTTACTCTACTATCTCTATCGTTGCCTGGGCAACAATGTATTTATCGAAATTCTCCACTATGAAATTCCCGTTTGCATCAGTTGATGGGGTACCATGGTTGTTAAAATTTCCATTTATGCCTACTTCATAAATAAGGTCAATGGTACCAGTAACATCCTCGGGGGCGGTAAAGGTTATGGTAACCGTTTCATCAACTCCACTAATGTTTATGCTTAAGGTTTCTGTTGCATCATCGGAGGGCGCATTCAACACAACTTGTCGTACTCCACCACTAGTGAGATTTGCAGGCCCCCCACAAAAGAAATCATTGGCAAGAAGATCTATTTCAATAAATTCGCCCTGCTTAACCTGGGCATAATCAAAAATGCCAGCATCACTGCAGTCTGTAGTCTCCAGTGTTCTAACACTTATAGTACCCCTTCTGGCGGAGCCATCGCTTGCTACAACATCTATAGAGAAGGCGTCGGTTCCGTCAGTGAACGACGCACTTGGTTGATACCTCAGGTATTGGAAGTCTGTAACCAGGTCTATATCACCTTTTTCAGCATTTTGGCCGCTCACTACGGTGGTTCCGAAGGCACCACTGCCCAACGCTACAGACGGATTCCAAATGGTAGGTCCTCCGGGTACTACCAAAATTTCAGCTTCAAAATCTGGCCCAACATCGGCACGGTGGATATCGCAACCAGCAAATACTAATGCACAAACAAAGACAGGAAGTAATTTTCGTTTCATGATCTAATGATTAAGAGTTTATCCTGGTTGGGCTTTACTTTATTATTAAGACTGCTAAAGACGCAGAAACGCTTCATCAGACTGAAATTAAATTTTTCTGCAACTTCTTTCTGTAAGCTCCGTTATGAGAAAATATCAATACTACAATTAGGACATTGTAAATTTTTTACTATTATTGCAATACTACAATTAGGATATTGATGATGAAAAAGTATCAACTTGGTGAATTCGAAGAGATAGTGCTGCTAACAGTAGGCGTGCTGTATGACGAAGCCTATGGAGTGGCCATCAAGGATGAGATAGAGCGTCGAGCACAGAGAAAAGTTAGTGTGGGAGCGTTACAATCAGCTTTAAGAAGAATGGAAAAGAAAGGCTACCTGGAATCTCGGGAAGGGGAGCCCAATGCATTGCGTGGAGGGAAACCAAAGCGATTCTTTACCATTAGCTTCTACGGTAAGCAGGCATTGCAAAATGTAAAAGACATAAGGAAGGAACTTTGGGAAGCCATCCCTGATGTTGCCCTGGATGTTCAACAAAGATGATAAAGCATTTAGCAGATCGATTATTTAAGTGGTTTTGTCATCCTGATTTCTATGGCGACATCAGTGGAGATTTGGAAGAACTGTATCAAAGAAATCTGGAAGAGAGTCGCTTTCCACAGCTTAGATATCTGCTGCAAGTAATTGGTCTTTTTAGACCATCGTTAATTAGACCCTTTAGTCAAAAACTCAAAATAAATACCATCATGCTTAACAACTATTTCAAGATCAGTGTGAGGAACCTCATACGACAGCGGCTATTTACCACCATCAACGTGGTAGGACTTGCCTTCGGTTTAGCTGCTTTTCTACTCATTAATGAGTACGTGCGATTCGAGAAAAGCTACGACGGATTCTTTAAACAGTCAGATCAGCTTTACAGGCTATCAACACTTTCTGTGGTTAATGGGCAGATTGAAACCAAAGACGCTATGATGACTCATCCGGCGGCCATGAATATGTCTAAGGAGATGCCGGAAATTCTCAACTACACCAATAGCTGGAAGCTGGGTGAGGTGGTTTTTCGAAAAGACCAATCTGTAGTTTATGAAGAGGTGGTATCGGCCGACTCAAACTTTCTACACCTTTTTACATACGAGGTGTTGCAAGGTGATAGAGAAACTATGCTAAAGCAACCGAATAGCCTGGTATTTACGAAAACCAAGGCCAGGGAATACTTTGGCGATACAGACCCTGTTGGTCAAACGGTTGAAGTGCTTGGTAGCTACAATAGATCTTTTGAAGTTACTGGCGTTATTGAAGATGTTCCGGAAAATACGCATTACAAATTTGATGTGTTGATGTCAGAGGGAAGCCTGGTTCATAGAAGGGACTACATGGAATGGAATTGGAACAACAACTATACCTTCCTCCTGTTGGATAAGAATACGAACATGTCGGCATTAAGGGAAAAAATAGATGCCTTCTGTAAGAAAACGTATGGGGAAGAAACAACAGAATTCTACGACGTTCATCCTATCCAGGACATTCACCTGAAATCGGATTTTACCTATGAGCCGGAGATAAATGGCAGTGAAAAGGCAGTTTCTTTTCTTACCGTGATCTCCATCTTTATTCTAATAATTGCCTGGGTAAACTATATTAATCTCGCTACCGCTCGTGCCGCTGACAGGGCAAAGGAAGTTGGTCTGCGAAAAGTAATAGGTGCCTTCAAAGCACAGCTGGTGTGGCAGTTCCTATTTGAATCGATGTTGGTTAATCTACTGGCGGCGCTATTTGCCATTGGTATCGCCGAGCTTTTTCTTCCGTACTTTAATGCCTTAGTTGGGAAACAAATAGCTTTTCATGTATGGGAGAGCCAACCCTTCCTGATTAATCTTACAATTTTCTTTTTTATCGGATCGTTCCTCGCCGGTTTCTATCCATCATTGGTTTTGTCAGGATTTAAGCCGGTAGTGGTTTTGAAGGGAAAGTTTCGAAGCTCTAAGAAAGGAGCTACACTGAGGAAGGGCTTAGTGATTTTTCAATTTGCTGCTTCAATTACACTGATCGCTGGTACCTTAGTCGTTTTCCAGCAAATTAATTATATGCAGGGTAAAGACCTTGGCATCTCCACTGACTACGTGGTAGGAATAACCATACCAAGAGTAGAGCAAGATAGGCGGGAAGAACACCGAAGTAAGATTGGCGCCTTCAAAGATGAACTTCGGCAACATAATTCTGTACTTGGTGTTGGTTCTACTTCAGACCTGCCCGGAGGAGGTAGTAGCGACATCAGCTCAACCACAACATCGGTGGGAATCGTTGGACATTCAGACCAGAAGAGAGGAACTACCTATTTACAATCGATTGATGACAACTTCATTCCAACATTAAATATGACAATAGTGGCTGGCAAAAACTTCGATCGAAACCGGGCATCAGATTCAGTAGCAGTAATGGTGAATGAGGCTTTCTTGCGCAAACTAAATATACCCAATGCAGAAGATGTGGTTGATGAACTTGTGCAGTTTGGCGATAGTGATGATGAGCCGCAGACCTTCTATCTTCTAGGAGTGCTAAAGGACTTTAATCGTACCTCACTTAAAACTGAAGTGGAGCCTACCGTTTACTGGCCTGCCTTAAATCCTTATACTATTGTAGTAAAGCTTAACGAAGGAGACTATCAAACGGGGTTGCAATTTATAGATGACACCTGGGGCAAGTTTTTTGCGGATTCACCCTTAGAATACACTTTCCTCGATCAGCGCTTTCAAGACCTTTACGACCAGGACAGAAGGTTTGGTGACGTATCAAGGGCTTTTTCTATTATGGCCATTCTCATTGCTATGCTTGGGTTGTTTGGGTTATCAGCATTTATGTCTGTGCAACGCACCAAAGAGGTTGGTGTGCGGAAGGTTTTAGGAGCTGGCCTCATTAACATCATACTGATCTTCTACAAAGAGTTTCTCAAACTGCTGGCTGTAGCCGCGATTATTGGTACGCCACTCACTTATTACGCTATGAACTCGTGGCTTGGCAATTACGCTCATCGCATTGCCTTCCCGTGGTACTTAATTGCATTGGCCACAGTAGTTGTGGTGCTCTTTGCCCTGGTTACAGTAGGTTACCAAACTTATAAGGTGGCAATTCTTAAGCCAACCAAAACCTTGCAATACGAGTAAAGGCCATTTGTACAGAATTGTACCAATGATTTAAGATATTATCTGACGGGCTTCGTAAATTTCATTTCTTCAATAAATGAAACTACTATGAAGCTCGTCTTCCTTTTTACAGCCCTTTCGGTCATTTCACTTACCGCTCTTAGCCAAAAGAAAATTAAGCCTTCTGATATGGAAGATATTTCTCATTTGGCCATTCCAGAATATCCGGAAAAGTATAGCGCAGGTCTGGTTGCCGCGCGAGTGGTTGACGGATTGTGGTTTAGGTTTTATTGGGCTACAGAAGGATTGAGAAAGGAGGACCTTAGCTATCGGCCCGGTCCGGAAGTGCGAAACACCGAGGAGACAGTGGACCATATTCTTGGAATGACGGGCCTTCTATTAAATGCTACGCTGATGAAAGTAAATGAAGGGGGAAGAGGCTATTCAAACCTCAGTTACGAAGAAAAAAGGCAACTGGCATTAGATAATATTGAACAGGCTTCAAAGATTCTTAAACAGAGCTCAGCCAAAGACATTGAGAATTACAAGGTGGTATTTCAGAACCAGGATGGAACCAGAGAGTATCCCTTCTGGAATTTACTCAATGGTCCCATCATAGATTGTGTTTGGCATTGTGGCCAAATCGTCTCATTTAGACGCTCTTCGGGAAACCCATTTAACGGAAAGGCCAGTATGTTTCAGGGTCGCCTTCGAGAGGGTTAGTCGACTTTGCTTCTAATCAGGAAGAAACCGATTAAAACTATCCAGCCCACAATAGCGAAAATAAACAGCCTGAAGCCGTGGAGATCTACAAAAACAAAACCGGCTGCGAGCAGAATAATAGCGCTAGAGCCAATTAAGATTCCCATGTAGGCTATCCATTTTGCAAACCGCTCTCCTTGTAACATTACTATCGACCAAAGCAAGATGGCAACACAAATGCCAACAATGAAGATGAAGTCAAAGGCATGGTTCAAGGTGCTGTTGTACCTAATAATATGAATGATTTGGTCAATAGTCTCTGGTGATGCATTGGCATACCGCTGCACGAACATGGGTAAGTTAAGACCATTCAGAGCTGCAGCAATCATTACTGCAATCATGGCAGCACCCGCAATGAAGAAAGATAGCATGGCCAAACCCTGATTTTCCTTAAGTGAGCGTGTTAACCCCCAAAAACCAAAGGTAGTTACGGGAACGGAGGCGATGGCTATGGAATGTGAAACCATACCGATGAAAGATGCTGCCAGGATAGCCTGAAAGCTGCCACCGACCGGATGTAAAACCATGGTAACTACCATGAGGAATGAGCCGAGGATAAGAGACCACCCGGCGGCGCGATTGAAATTGTTGTCCATAAGTGCTGTGATTTAGATGTGGCCCAAAATATCCACGAACATCAAATGCAGCACTTGATTGAAATCAAGAAATCCTGACTGCCAGATTTCACCTTGTTCTATGCTGGAATTAGAACTTGCCAACGGAATGCCCACCTCCACTTTAAGTCAAATGAGTTGATGTTGGCAGTGGAGAGAATTGCTTCCAACTCACTCTTTACAAACCCCCGAAGCACAGATAATGGGGCATCGTATCGCACCATCTTTGATTTGGAGAAGACTCGGGTGAGAAGCTTGATGCTATAGTAAGCTAACCAATGGCGATGGAGATCATTTACCACAACGCCAACCCTTGCCTGTTTTTTAAAGGTTTGGAAGAGGTAGCTAAGCTGCTCTTCGGTGAAGTGGTGTAATACAAGCGTGCAAAGTACCAGGTCGAACTCGAGTTCGGCATATTCCTCACCAAAGACATCCAGTGCTTTGTATTCAATATTGGCAAAGCCCCTGGAATCTTGACGAGCATACTCAACTATATGCGGATTGGCGTCGATGCCTATTAATTCCACTTCCAACCCGGCCTTGGCAGCCCATTGGGCAATTAATCGCAGCATGCCACCGCCACCACAGCCAATATCTGCAATGCGAATTAGGGGTTTAGTGTTGCCACTAAGCAACGTTTCGAGACCATTCATTGTAACGTCATTACCTCCCAGTTTTTGATTGATATAATCAATCTCACGCAAAGTTTGATGCACAACCTCGCCAGAGCAGTCAAGGTCGTCCATTATTTCTTCGTCTTTGGACCTGTGTTTGAATTTAGACAAGTGGAAGCAAGGTGAATTATCTCAAAGATAAGGGAAAGCAAGTTGATGACGGTGCCCAATGCCGTTTGATGCCTGCACAAAAAAAGGAGGGTTTGGGGCCTCCTTAATTCTGCCAACTGTAGATACTAATTTTCTCGAATCTCAATTCTTCCGTAGAAGTTCTTAAGCACTACTCTGGGGCCTCCGCCATTAATTTTCCTGGCGACGCCTTCGTCATAAGATCGCCTTCCTTGTGAGTAGTCCAATTCCAGCTTGAAATCGCTATCAACTTTTTTGTTGAAGGAATCGATAATTACCGATGCCCCATAACCTGTGGGTAGCACCAGTCGTACATTGCCATGGATGGAACTCAAGTAGGAAGGATACTTCTCGGATAGCGCATTATAAGTTGCGTTGATATCACCATTATTCGTGTGAAGCACTGCAGAACCATTACCACCGGCAATGGTAATGTTTCCCTCGTGAGCGTTGACCTCAATGTTGCCAGAGACAGATGAGATGTCAATTTCGTCTCCGAACGTAGTTTCAATGCCCAGCTCAAACTCTTTTGGTACCTTAATCTCCAGGGCAATCCCCTTGGCTCTTCCCCTGTCTGTAATGTAAATTCTGTTTCGGTTTTCAAGAAAGTCGAAGAAAAAGGAAGGGTTGCGGTTTTTGTTCTTTCGATCGATAATGACGATCTCTACATCCCGGCGGTTTTCTCCAACCACTTTGATGGGATTGTCAGTGACATCTACCTTTAGAGAACCAACCTCTCCAGGTTCACTAAGCTCAATGGTAAAAGATTCCTGCTGCGCCTGCGCCATATTGCAGGCGATAAGTAGTAGCGTAAGTAGAATAAGAGTTTTTGACCTTTTCATATTCCTGTTGTTATTGTTTGTATTCCTTTGGTAATATCTTCCTTAACCTGCGCATCGAGGCTGCCATCTTTTATTATTTCCTCTAAAATTGGCAGCGAAGCCTTCTCCCTATTCGCAATCATTATGCGTGCTAACTCCAGCCTTACCGGTAGCGATTGCTGTTTTGCCAGTGCATCAATCATACTTTGCACAACAACATCCTGATCCAAAAACTTTGATAGGGCCTCAATCGAGGCCAGCCTGATATTGACATTGCTATCTGTATTCATGGTTTTGATAAGCGCTGTTATAATATCCTGGTTTGTATCCAGATCGGCTGCCATGGCCACAGCCTTGAGCCTATCGTGTACAGAATTTTGCTCAAGTAGTGAGAGTGCCATGATCTGCTTGATATGGGCCACCTCCTCTCTAAGGGCATCTACTTCGGTGGGTTCCTTTGAGTCTTCTATCGAGAAACGACCGATTCCAAAGCCAACAACAAGAAAGGCAATTGCAGCCGCTATGCCGGTTGGACTGAACCAGTTTAGTATTTTTCCTCCAGGCTTGCGCTTGGTTGCTATCTCATCAAGCAATTTCGTTTCTAATGAAAGCGGAGCTTCCTCATTCCTAAACTTTCCATAGTAAAAGAATTCTTCCCTGGCGGCATAGAACTCCTCGGGTATATCTGGTTTTTGCAGATACGCTTCCAGCTGACTTTCTTCCTCCACAGAGGAGGTTCCTGCATAATACTTCTCCAGCAAGGCTTTAGCTTCCTCGGTTTTCATAATTTTGAATTTTTAAATATTGTTCCCTCAGGTTTCGTCTCAAGCGGGATAATGTTACCTCAATGGTGTTTGGTTTCATCCGCACTATCTCCGCAATTTCCTTTATTGACTTCTGCTCAACATTCCTCAGATAAAGAATCTCTTGTTGCACGGGCGATAACCTCTCAATCAGTTCTGAGATGGTCCGTTCGCCTTCACTCAGCATCAATTGTAAATCAGAGGCTGAATGATTGTCGATGATCTCCAGGTCGTCAGCCAATGCTGTTTCCCGGGATCGCTTTCTCTGGTTATCGATGAAAAGATTCTTGGTTATGCGATTGCCAAGCGCCAGGAAATTTTGGTACTTACCCAGTTTTGCACCCATATTCCACATGCGGATCATCGTCTCCTGGGCCAGATCCTCGGCATCGTCAGAGTCTTTTGTTAGCCAGAAGGCGTATCTGTAAAACTGGTTTTGCAGTGGAAGAACCACCGACTTAAATTGCTCGATATCCATTACAAGCTAGACGGGCTTTATTGATCAAACTGACAGTTGGGAGTAAATAAAATTCTACTGTCGGGCAATTTCCAAAAGCATACCCTCCAGGGTAAGGCCAGGGCCAAAAGCGAAACTTAGAATTTTCTCGCCGTTATCTTCACGCTGTAGTTGCTGCCAGATTTCGTTTATTACAAATAGAACAGTAGGTGATGACATGTTACCATATTGCCTGAGCACATGGTAGGCATATTTGTTTCTCTCTTTATCGAAATTCAACACTTGCTCTATTTCTTGCAGAATCTTTTTACCTCCTGGGTGAATAGCCAGGTATTTCACATCGGCAACTTCCAGATTGAAATCTTGCAGGAGTTTTGCGGTTAATGATCCTATCCCGTTCTTAATTACCTCCGGCACATAGGTAGAGAGCTTCATTTGAAAGCCAAAGTCGTTTATTTCCCAGGCCATATCTCTTTCGCCATCTGGAAGAATATCACAATGACTACTTGAAATTTTCAAACCTACCTCGCCGGTTGGTTTCGCCTTTATAGTTACCGCCGCAGAGCCATCACCAAACAGCGCGTTAGCTAAGAAGTTATCTTCATGTTTGGCTTTTTGGAAATGAATGCTACACAGTTCAGTACAAACAATTAACACCACCGCATTATGATCAGCGGTGCAAAGGGCATTCGCGGTCTTAATGGCATTGAAGGCCGCGTAGCAACCCATGTAGTTAATGGCGGTTCTTTCCACTGACGAGCTTAAACCCAATTGCTTCACCAAATCTATATCAAGCCCAGGGGCGTACATGCCGGTGCAGCTTACCGTAATTAAATGGGTTACTTCCGCCGGATCAAATTGCTTGAGTCGGGCAATAGCATCTAAAGACAATTCTATTGCCTTCTCCTGGTAGAGCTTCATGCGGCTGGAAGTGGTGGGGAATGGTTCCAGTGCTTCGTTCTTAGGAAAGAAGGAAGCGCCATTGCGTACTCCGTAATCTTCAATTACAGAATACCGATATTGTATGCCGGTAGCACGGTATAGAGCGGTTAGTTTGTCAATTTCCCCATCTCTTAATTGATGAGCGCCAGTCATAAAAGCCGCAATTTTATCCTGCGCGATCTTATAGGCAGGATTTGCTGTGCCAATATCAGTAATGAATGCACTCATTGGGTAATTTTATCTGAAAACAATATACTTGATTTTATTTCAGCATGATCTCCAGATCAACTTTTCTACACCTAAGAATTCCTTTCAGCTTTTTTCTGCTGCCGATCTTTCTATTTGCATTAAGTGTCGCTGGAACAATTTCTATGTTCAACACTTTTCTCACCTTCTTTATTCTGCATTTCCTCCTATATCCGGCAAGTAATGCTTACAACAGCTACTATGATAAAGATGAAAAAAGCATTGGGGGGTTACAAAACCCTCCCCCGGTTTCTTCTCAACTTTACTGGGTTGCCATACTAATGGATGCCTTGGCAGTTATTCTGGGCTTGATTGTAAGTATTGAATTTGCCTTAATGCTGCTTGTCTATGGCTTGGTATCCAAAGCTTATAGCCATCCGGCAATTCGATTGAAGAAAATGCCAATTGTTGGGTGGTTGACCATCGGCACATTCCAGGGGTTCTTTACTTTCTTGATGTCAATAGCCGGGCTAAGTGGAGGTGACATCAACTACCTCTGGCAAGAGAGCTTTACCGTACCGGCCGCCCTTAGTAGCGCCATGTTATTGGGGTCTTATCCAATGACCCAAGTATACCAGCACGAGGAAGACTCGGAAAGAGGGGATGTAACCATCAGCTTGAAGTTGGGAATACTAGGTACCTTTCATTTCACTTTGGTGATGTTCACCTTTGCCAGTGCCGGTTTCGTCTGGTATTATTTCACCTTCTACGATAATAACCTGGCATACTACTTCCTGGCGGCCATGCTGCCGGTTGTAGCATTTTTTAACTGGTGGTATTTCCAGGTCAGGAAGAATAGAGCCAAGGCAGATTTCAAGAATACCATGCGACTTAACCTGCTTTCTGCCCTGGCCTTAAATACTTTTTTTCTGGCCGTACGATTCCTTTCCTAGGGTTTACTTATTTGAATGATAGATTCTGGCTTTTTATCGCTCAAAAGATACTCAGCGCTAAGAATTAACAAAACCACGATGATGATCATTCTTCGCGCAAATGCTTAACAGGGTTGGCATTAATGGTTCTCAAAGTTAATGTGCCAACAGTAATCCAGGCAATGGCCAGAATCGCCAATCCCGAGATTAGAAAAGCGACGGGTGATAGCGGGATGCGAAATGAGAAACCTTGTAGCCACTGATCCATCACAAACCAGGCAATGGGGCCGCCAATCGCAATGCTGATAATTACCATAATCGTAAAACCTTTGAGCAAGAGTATGAAGATCGATTGCGACGATGCACCCATAACTTTTCTAATGCTTACCTCTTTGGTTCTTTTTGAAAGAATCAGAGACGCCAGGCCGAATAAACCCATTGAGGCTATGATAACGGCCAATATAGAAAAGCCAGAGAACACTTTTCCGAGCCTTTGCTCAGATTGGTATTGCCCTTCCACGTTTTGATCAAGAAAACTAAACTCGAATGCAAATCGATGATCAAATTGCTGCCACACATTTTTAACCTCACCAATCAGTCTGTCGAAATCGTTAGTACGTACTTTCAGTAAGGCAAAACTGTAGCTGTTGGGTAGCACTTGAAAAATCAGCGGCCTTACCGGCTGATGCAACGATTGAAAGTGGAAATCTTCGACCAGTCCCACGATGGTGCCACCAAGCATATTGCCATCCGCATCAAGCATAAGCTGTTTTCCAATCGGGTCTTCTAAGCCAAGAGCGGTTACTAAGGCTTCGTTAATTATGTAGGCTTCAGCAGAGTCAGTTGGTATTCCAATATCGAATGACCGACCTTCAATAAGATTGAGCCCCAATGTTTCGAATATGTCATAGTCAACCCTGAACTCAGAAACACTTACCCTGGTTTGATCATCATTTAGTTCCCAGATGGGATTTTGGTTAAACTGCCAACCTGGAATATTTGATGCAGCAGAAACGCTGCTGACACCTTCAATAGCCAGCAGTTCATTTTTTACTGTTTCAAACTTTGGTCTCAGTGAGTTGTCTTTGATGCGCAAAACCAGTACCTCTTCTTTATCAAAGCCAAGGGCTTTATTCTTAATGAAGTCCAACTGACTGTAGATAATTGTGCTTCCGGCTATTAATACCATAGAGATGGCAAATTGGAATATCAACAACGACTTGCGCATTAAGTTACCTTTTGCTCCAGCCGAAAACTCCCCCCTCAGAATCATATTTGGTTTTGCTGATGACATCACCAGTGCCGGGTAGAAGCCTGCCAATAATCCAACCATAAGGCCTACAGCTACCATCAGCAAAATCACTATCGGTTGATTGATGTAATCAACCGCTAAAGATTTGCCAGTAGCTTCATTAAAAAAAGGTAAAGCTACTTCTATCAGTAAGCCAGCGAGCACTATGGAGATGAAGGAAATGGCTATAGATTCTCCCAGAAATTGCATTACTAATTGGTGCTTAAATGCGCCCAAAGACTTTCTAACTCCAATCTCCCTTGCTCTTTCCGTAGACTTGGCGGAAGTTAGGTTCATAAAGTTTACGCTGGCAATTATCAGTATGAATACAGCCGCCGCCGTCATAATATAGACGTAGGCAATATTGCCGTTGGGTTCAAGCTCCCAGCGAATTCGGGATTGTAAATGGATGTCTGTTATCCGTTGAAGCCTAAAATTATAACCAGCATTTTTTACCTGCTCTAATACTTCAGGGGTTACCCAGTCAAGGTACTGCGTTACCCAATCCAGTAATTCAGCTTGCAGTAAAGCCGGATCAGCACCAGCACGGAGGCGGATGTAGTTGAAGTGGCCGAAATCCCCCCAAGTATAGTAGCCACTAGGGTTGGGGCCTTTAAGTGTCACATAAGAAATCAGGAAGTCGAAATGAAAGTGTGAATTATCTGGAACATCCTCAAACGTGCCTTCGATTTCCAGGCGATAATCATCAGAGCCATTGTTGACCACCAGGTTTTTACCAACCGGCTCTTCTTCGCCAAAATACTTCGCAGCCATACTCTCCGATATCAAAAGCTTGTTGGGCTCTCTTAGCACCTTATCAGGATTTCCTCCTGTGATCTTAAAGCTGAAAACGTCAAGGAATGTGCTATCTACACTAAGAATTTCAGTCTCATCATGTTGGGTGTCGGTTTCCGGGTTAGATACTGAGAACGTACGCTTGGTCAAGCCCGGACCCCACAACGGGGACAAACTTGTGCCGGACACTACCTGTGGAAAATCACGCACCAAAGCGAGGGACATTGGATGTGGTGTACGGGTTTGGGGATCATCACTAAACCAGGCAATGCGGTAAATATCTTCCGCATCATCATGGAATTTATCGTAACTGACTTCATCCTTTATAAATAGGATGATCATTACCACGCTGGCCATGCCAACAGATAGCCCTAATAGATTAATGCCAGTGTAAAACTTGTTCTTAAGCAGGTTTCTCAGCGTTAGTTTGATGTAATTCCTAATCATTCTTTTCTAGATTTCTGGATTGGGGCGGTTATTGATGTCGTAAAGTATTTACTGGATTTGTGCGCGCAGCTCTAAGGGCATGATAGCTAATGGTTAACAAGGCTATAGCTATTGCCAGGCCCGCGGCCGTTAGGAAGAATACGATGCCTATATCGATGCGGTATTGGAAGTTGTTTAGCCAACTATCCATAGTTACCCAGCCAATTGGAACGGTTAATACCGAAGCAAGAACCACAATTACCAGAAACTCTTTGGATAGCACATAAAGCAGGTGCGGAACCTGCGCACCCATCACTTTTCTAATTCCTACCTCTTTGAGTTTACGCTGAATAGCTAATGTTGAAAGACCGAATAACCCCAGGCAGGCAATGAGAATCGCCAGCAACGCAAACAACTCAAATACCTCTGCTTGCTTCTGTTCATATTGGTACGATGTGGCCATTTTATCGTCAAGAAAATCATAGGCAAATGGAAACCGTGTAACAAACTGATCCCACTCATTGGAGATTTTGCCAATGAGCCCTTCAAAATCACTGGTGGCAAATTTTATGGCAATTACCCTGTGATCAGGGTCGATGGCTATAGCCAGCGGATCAATCTTTTCCTTAAGCGATCGGAAATGATAGTTACTAACAACACCGATGACCCTGCGGGGAATGGTGTCTTTGAAATTGTTTTGAATTTCTCTTCCTATGGCATTATCCAAAGTCCACCCCAAAAATCTCGCTGCCTCTTCATTAATTACAATTGCATCGGAGGCATCGGTGCTAAAATCTCTGTCAAAGCCCCGACCCAGAGTCATGTCAAGATCAAAGAAATCAAAATAGTCATAGTCCGTGAAGACTGTCCTTAGTACTTGCTGCTCGTCAAAGCCCTCTACTATAAAGCTGTAATTGTCGTGGAATCCGCCAGGCTCACCTGAAATGAATGTAACAGACTTAACATCAGCCATGGATAGCAGGCGTTGCTTGAAAGCCTCTCGGTTTTGATAGATGTCGCGATTGTTTACTGGTACAATAAGCGTACTTTCCTTGTCGAAGCCCAGGTTTTTGTTTTGGATGAAATCGAATTGATTAGCAGTAATAAGTGTTGCGATTATTAGCAGGATAGAGATGCCAAATTGAAATACTACCAATCCCTTTCTCAGCAAAAGTCCTTTGCTGGTTTGTACTTTCTGATTACGAATTACGGTTGAAGGCTGATAAGCTGAAAGCACCATTGCTGGGTAGAAGCCCGCAATAAAACTTAATAAGGCCGTGGCACCTAGCGCCCCTATTACGATGGCCGTAAAGTCCACCGGAATCAGCAATTGCTTGCCCACAAACTCACTGTAGTTTGGCAATCCTATTTCTGCAATAAATAGAGAGAGTAGCACGGCAATCGCAGATACCATGGCTGACTCAACCAAAAATTGGGTAAAAAGTGACTGCCGGGTAGCTCCGTTGGTTTTTCTAACGCCGATCTCAACGGCCCTCCTAGATGCGGTTGCAGTTGAAAGGTTAACAAAGTTGATCAATGCCAGGAACAATATTAGAAAGGCAATGATGCTGAAAGTGGTTACAGCCTGGCGATCTCCGTGATTTACCTGGTCAAACCGGGTTTCATTATTAAAATAGATGTCTTCGACGTTTTCCAGGTGCAGATCAATGCGCCTATTTACCCGCTTGAAATCTTCACCAAAGTACTTATCCATGAATGCCGGTAACTGCGCTTGCAATGCCTGGGCGGAGGCACCTGGCTTTAGTTTTATATAAGTAGAAAATGAATTCGACCACCAATCGTTAAACCACCGTCTTTGAGATAAAGGCTGAATGGAACCGAGAAAGTCGAACTCCAAATGAGATTTGACCTTGGAGGCATCAAAAACTCCTGTAACCTGGTAGATAGTCCTATTATCAATTTCCAGTGTTTGGTTAATTGGATCTTCGTCCCCAAAATATTTTGTAGCCATTTCAGTGGAGATAAGGATACTATTCCCACCTCGGAGCGCGGTTTCGGCATCACCATTAATAATTGGGAAAGTAAAAAGATTGAAGAAATTGGAATCGGCAAGAAAGATTCTATCTTCCATAAACGACCTTTCTCCATTTGCAACCAGGCCATCACCAGGAAATACCCGAACAGCTTCCAGGACATCCTGTGGATAGTCGAGCACCAGCGCTTCAGCAAAAGGCCCTGATGTTACACCGGCATGGTACTTCCCGCGTTCATCATGGAAGTATCGCTTAACCCGAAAGACAGAATCGCTGTCTTTATGAAAATTGTCGTGGCTAAGCTCGTTGTGAATATAGATTGATATGAATAAACAACTGCTAATGCCCATGGTTAGCCCCACAATATTAATTAGCGTGTAAATTCTATTCCTAAGCAGGTTACGGTAAGCCGACTTCAAGTAATTTTTAATCATAGCGCTGGCGTTTCCAAAGTTTTTAACGATATCTGTGCCATATCAGGTAAGTAATTGGTATGCAGATAATTATACTGATAAAACTCTGGTTCCGTGTTCCACTGTGGAACAGATTTGTGTTTCATTGTGAAACATTTGATCTTAGTTTTTCGCATTAAACATTATCAATGCTGAATATATGAAGAAGATCAGTGGCAACGTGCTGGTCATAGATGATGACCCTGACATTTTGCAAACGGCCCGGGTAGTACTGAGACCACAATTTGGGAAAGTAGAGACCGAGAGTAATCCCCAGAAAATTCCTTTCCTGCTTAACCACAATAAGTACGATGTAATCCTGCTCGATATGAACTTTAGAGCTGGAGAAACAAGTGGCAGTGAGGGTTTAAGTTGGTTGCAGACAATCATGGAGAAGGAGCCGAATCAAAACGTAATTATGATGACGGCCTACGGCCAGATAAAACTGGCCGTAGAGGCGATGAAAATTGGGGCCTGTGATTTTGTGGTGAAGCCGTGGGAAAATGAAAAGCTGCTGGCAACTGTCTATGCTGCCATTAACCTGAGCAAGTCTCGTAAAGAAGTAGCTCAACTAAAGTCGACCCAGGCGAAACTCAGCCAGGTGTTGAGTCAGCCCAGTACCGAAATTGTTGGAGAAAGCGATTCGTTGCGGGAAGTATTTACTACCGTTGAGAAAGTAGCTGCTACGGATGCCAGTGTCTTGATCCTTGGAGAAAATGGCACCGGTAAGGAACTGGCAGCTAAGGCCATTCATAATCAGTCGCCCAGAGTCGAGCGGGTTTTCATAAAAGTTGACCTTGGCGCAATACCAGAAACACTCTTCGAGTCAGAGCTGTTCGGTCATGTAAAGGGTGCCTTCACAGATGCCAAAGAAGATCGGGCTGGAAGATTTGAAGTAGCTTCTGGCGGCACTTTGTTTCTTGACGAAGTGGCCAATTTGTCGTTGCCATTGCAGGCCAAACTATTGTCGGTACTTCAGAATAGGGAAATTTTTAGAGTGGGCTCAAACCAGGCCATTCCCATAGATATTCGTTTGGTCTGTGCTACTAATGCATCTCTGCAGGAGTTGGTTTCAGAGAAGAAGTTTCGAGAGGACTTACTCTATCGGCTTAATACAGTTATATTAAAAATGCCACCGCTGCGGGAGCGCCGAGACGATATCCCTCTGCTGGCTAAACATTTCGTTGGAGTATATGGGCAAAAATATCGAAAGCCAGACATCGCCTTGGCTAAAGAAGCATATCCATATCTTCAGAAGTATCAGTGGCCGGGGAATGTAAGAGAATTACAACATGCGATAGAACGTGCTGTAATTATGAGTGATGACTCAGTATTGCGAAAGACCGACTTCATACTGGGTGATTTTTCAACTTCCGCAGAAAAGCCGAAATCCGTAAACCTTGATGAGGTGGAGAAACAGGCCATTCAAGAAGCCATCAATAAAAATAGGGGTAACATGAGTAAGGCTGCCAAGGAGTTGGGCTTAGGAAGAACTACCTTATACCGAAAGATTCAGAAGTATGGTCTTTAGTAACTTCTCGCTTAACATCGTTCTTCGAGTAATAGTAATTTGCGTGTTGGCTATTCTGCTTGGCATTGTGTTAAGTACAAAGAACTGGTTCTTTACTCCCCTGGTAATCAGTATTTCAATTGTACTAATTACAATCAACCTCATTTTCTACTTACAAAAAACCAATAACGATCTGGCCAACTTTCTATTGGCGATAAAGCAGGGAGGATTTACAAGCCAGTTTAGCCATGGGAAAAGGGGAGGTGCATATAACAAACTCAGTGAGGCCTTCAACCAGGTAATTTCAGAGTTTCAGAAGGTGAGTCTGGAAAAGGAATCGCACTATCAATACTTGCAAACGATTAACGAGAACATTGGCGTGGCCTTGATAAGTTTTACTGAAGATGGCAAGATTGAGATGGTGAACAAGGCTGCCCGTGCCTTACTTAACAAACCACTTATGAATCGTATAGATGAGTTGGGCAAAATTGACAGCAAGCTGTATGAGGTAGTGATGCGACTAGAGTCTGGGGAGAACGAAATGGTGAAAGTGGTCTTCGGAGGTGAGGTTATTCACCTGGCTGTGCAGGCGAAAGTGTTCATTCTTAAAGAAAAGACTTTCAAGTTAATATTGATGCAAAATATTAATAGTGAATTGGAAGAAAAGGAAGTTGAAGCCTGGCAGAAGTTGATAAGTGTATTAACCCATGAAATAATGAACTCCGTTACACCTATCGTTTCACTTGCCAGCGCAATGAATACCATGCTATCTAATACGGACGGCGCAAAGAGAGATCTTAACTCTTTGCAGCATGAAGAAATTGAAGATGTTTATGGCAGCATTGATACCATCGAAAGCAGGGGAAAGGGGCTTTTGAAGTTTGTAAATGCGTATAAAGATTATTCTAAGTCACCAGAGCTCAACTACTCTGATTTCGATTTAGTAGCCATGATCGATAGGATAAGATCGCTTCTAAAGCCTAACCTTGAAAAGAATGGAATTGAATTAAAATTCGTATCTGCCTTGAAATCGCATAAGGTACATGCCGATTCTGAGTTGATGGAACAGGTGATAATTAATATCATCAAGAATGCGATGGAAGCGCTGGAGAATACCAACAATGGTGTAATTAAAATTTTTATTAAGAAGCTGGAGACAGGCCGAACCCACATTAGTATTTCAGACAATGGACCGGGTATAGATGGAGATACTATAGACAAAATATTTGTTCCTTTCTATACAACTAAACAAAAAGGAACTGGTGTTGGCCTTAGTTTATCGCGCCAAATTCTTAGGTTACACAATGGCAATTTAGGTGTTCAATCCAAGGTGGGAGAGGGTACAGCATTTTCCCTGCAATTTTAGTCACAGATTGTCCTTTTTCGGTTTAATTAGGAGTCTTTAAATAAAAACAACAATTATGGATAAGTACATGCTATTAGTAAGAGGAGGAGGAGGAGATTCTCCGGAAGCTGTTGAACGTAAGAAACAGCAATATGGTGTATGGATGCAAGAGCTAACCGAGAGAGGGAAATACATTGGAGGCGAACCGTTGACAATGGATGAGGGTAGAATGGTTCATCCCGATAGATCAGTTAATACCGATGGCCCTTTTATTGAAGGGAAGGAAGTAATTGGTGGCTACGTAATGTTCTATGCTGATAGTATGGACGAAGCGACAGAGGTGGCTAAGACTTGCCCGCTACTAGATGGCTGCGATTTGGAAGTAAGGAAAGTCTGGAGTATGTAGGTGTTAGTTCAAAGTATCAAGTTTCAAGGTCCGAGTACTCTTTAAACTTTGGATTTTAAACTTGAAACTAAGTTCAAATTTGTAATTTGAACTTATGTGCAGAAATATCAAAACCCTATTCAACTTCGATCCTCCCGCTACAGATGAAGAGATTCTGGCGGCATCCGAGCAGTTTGTCAGAAAGCTCAGCGGCTTTCAGAAACCATCGCAGGCAAACCTGTCTGTAATGGAGAAGGCCACCAGCGAGGTTGCCAAAATAGCCAGGGAGTTAATTGATACATTGGTTACACAGGCACCGCCTAAGAACCGAGAAGAAGAGGCTGCCAAAGCCAAGGCCCGGGCAGCAAAGAGATTTGGCAGCGTTCAGGCTTAATCTGATTACCTTGTTTGGCGTGTCTCCCCTAAAATCAAACGGAGGTTTATTAGGGCAAAAGCCATCAAGACAATACCAGTGATATAGGCCGGTATTGCGAACGACCGAGGCAATTGAAATGCACAAAATACGCCGATAATAATTAGTAGACTTCCTAACACCAGGAAACTCGGCATTTTATATCCATAGTAAAATGGTAGGTAATGCGCGCCGACAATGATTGCCGTAGCCGAGAAAAACCAATTGATATTGGATTGAACGGCCATATAAACCACCGGTAATCCAAGTGGCACCGTAAAAGCAATAAGCATTAGTAGTTGCGGTAGTTTATTATCACTACTTACTGTACTCCTTGCCTTGAATATAAACTTGCGCACCAATTCTCCTACCGGAAATCCTACTCCTGTAAGGACAAGGAAAAGGAGAATAGCACCGGTTTGTCCGATAAAGTCAACCGTTAGTGGTGCTATTAGCCAATATACAGCGTAAACTATTGTGTGGGGTACTGCACCGAGGTAAGTAGTTCTAAATTCCTTGTGTAAATCTCTGTTGTCAGTTGCTGTTGTCTGCATCTTATTTCTGTTAATCTCAGGGTTTGATGCTGACAGTCTGCAATTGTTACATCCGGGCTAAAAAATTATTAGTCGCTATTCATCGCGCAGGCACTCGGTAGGATTGATATTTGCGGCTTTAAAGGCCTGCAAGCCAACCGTAAGCCAGGCCACCAGTAGGGCCATAATGCCTGCTCCCGCAAAATATGTCACACCAAGTTCAATTCTGAACTCAAATCGCTCTAGCCAATAGCTGACTAACCAATAACTTAATGGAAGTCCGAGAATTATAGCAACCACTACCATCCGGGTAAAATCACCGGAGAGTAATAAAACAATTTTAGCTACACTAGAACCCAGGACTTTCCTGATACCAATCTCTTTTACTCTTCTTTCTGCGGTAAAGGCTACCAAACCAAATAGGCCCAGGCAGGATATAAGTATGGCAAAACCTGCGAAGTAACGAGATAGGGTGCCAACCCTACGCTCGTTAGCATATTGCTGTTGATATCGGGCATCGAGGAAAGCGAAGTCGAAAGTAAACCCTGGGTTGAATTCCTGGTAGAATATTGAGAGTTCGTCAAGGGTTTCCTTTTCTCTTCCTGCTTCAATACGAACCATTACATTCCAGGCATGTTGTGGCCTGAGCCAAATGAATGCCGGTTTGACAGTCTCATGCAAGGATTGGAAATGGAAATCCTTCACTACCCCAATCACTTCAAGATCGTACCTGTCCCAAAGCCTAATTCCCTGTCCAATTGGATCTTCAAAAGCCATTATTTCCAGGGCAGTTTCATTTACAATAATCTTTGCAGTATCGGTGCTAAATTCTCTGGAGAAATCTCTTCCTTGCAAAATCTCTATATCCATCGTCTCCAGAAAATCATGGTCAACGCGCATATTCTCGAATAGAATTCTGCTATCAGGGTCTTTGCCTTCCCATACCAGGCCACTGGTATTATTATTTCGTCCCACCATGCTATGGGCAACTGCCGAAGCATTAACTACCCCTGGGATTTGCCTTAACTCTGATAGGAATGTCTCCTGGGCTTCCTCAGCCCTTCCTTCCACATCAAAGTAAATCACGTTGTCTAGGTTGTAACCAAGATTTTTGCTTTGTACAAATTGGATCTGTTGATAGATTACCAAAACCGATACGATAAGTATTACAGAGAGGGTAAATTGAAATATCACTAAGCCACGTCTTGCCCATAACTCACCAAGAGAACCCTTCACTTCTCCTTTTAATACTCGCACTGCCGCAAAACCAGATAGGTAGAGGGCAGGGTAGCTGCCGGAGATTACCCCAGTAGTCACGGTAATGCCCAGAAACCACATAATAATTATGGGATCCAGTTGCAGGGACATTTGTTTGTCGGTGATTTCATTAAACTGCGGCAGTACAAGGGCTACAATCAATAATCCCAATAAAAGCGAAATGAAAGCCAGTACCAGCGATTCCCCGAGATATTGAAAAATCAGCGAAGATTGTCGGGCTCCAACCGCTTTCTTGATACCTACCTCCTTAGATCGCCTTGAGGCCCTGGCCGTTGACAGGTTCATGAAGTTGATGCAGGCTATTACCAAAATGAATATAGCAATAGCCGAGAACAGCTGTACATATTCAATTCTTCCGCCGGCGGCCTGGCCATTTTCAAAGCGTCCATAAAGGTGACGATCCGAGTATTTCTGAAGGAACAAGGTAACGTTAGTATTCTCGTTTCTGGGCCTGATGAAGTCTGCAATTTTTTCACTTACCTCTTCAGCGTTAGCCCCTTCAACCAAAATGGCATAAGTAGAAGGGCCATTGCTTTGCCAATTAGTCACCCAGGGATTTTCATCTTTATAGATTTCGAAAGAAAGCACGAAATCGAACTGAAACGAAGAATGGCGCGGAGTGCCTTCAAATACTCCCGATACCAGAAAGGTGGTCTCATGCTGGAATTCTACTTCTTTTCCAATTACATCAGCATCCTCTCCAAATAAACTCTTGGCCAGCTCCTTTGAGATAACGATGGAGTTCTTATCTGCCAATACCTGGCTCGGATTCCCCTCAACCAGTCCGTATGAAAATATGTTGAAATAGTCCGGGCCGACATGGTAACCTTCAGCCTGAATGTTTAATTCTCCCACAGATAAGGTGTGGGTTTCCACCCAAGTGGTAGTTGCTGCAAATTCAATTTCTGGTATTTCCTCAGCTAAAGTTTCGGCTAACAAACCAGGAGTCGAAGCGGTAGTAAATATTCGATCAGAATATTCCTGGTGCTCCATAACTTGGAATAGACGAGCGTCTTTCTCGTGGAACGTGTTCATATGCAATTCGTCTTGCACCCAGAGGAAAATCAGCAGGGTACAGGCCAGCCCGGTTGAAAGGCCAATTAGATTTATAAAGAAAGAATTCTTATACTTTCTAAAATTACGTAGAGCTAGCAATAAGTTATGGCGTATCATGGTTTTTGAGTTTTTGCATCGCGCATTAATGACCGGCAAGCAAAGCAATGGTTGCTTTTCAAAAACAAATACCACCCTAATTACATTTAGTTACAGGAAGTAATGAGTAAGAGTATTCGAGATATTAACTACGCTGCCGGCTAATTGTACACAATACCTTAATTTTGAATACCCTAATCCGTAAACAAAACCTTTAAACAGAAGGCCTATCAAGAAATTTGACATACCCGTTCAGTACAAATCTCAGATTACTGGGAAGGTTAAGGAGTTTCTCAGGTTGCAAGACCCTAGGAAGAGAGACTTTTCACCAGTAGTTCTTGATTTTGGGCCGGTAAGATTTTACTTAGCTCGACATTTCGGGTTTTGCTACGGTGTTGAGAATGCTATTGAAATCTCTTACAAAGCCCTGGAGGAAAACCCGAATAAAAATGTATATCTCCTCAGCCAAATGATCCATAATCAGGAAGTGAATGGAGATTTAGAAGACAGGGGTATACGTTTCATTATGGACACCGAAGGCAATAGTCTAATGGATTGGGATGAGGTTACTGCTGATGATGTGGTCATTATTCCGGCCTTCGGCACTACGGTCGAAATAGAGAAGCAGCTGAGATCAAAAGGGATTCAAACCGAGCAGTATAATACCACATGTCCTTTTGTTGAAAAAGTATGGAACAGGGCTGAGAAATTAGGAGGCCAGGATCACACGGTGATAATTCACGGCAAGTCGGAGCACGAAGAAACACGGGCAACGTTTTCGCATAGTGATAGACATGCCGCCTCGATAATTATAAGGAATATGGAGGAGGCCAAGCTGCTGGCGGGTATTATAAGGGGAGAGCGTGATCTTAACGAATTTTATGAGTTGTTCTCTGGCAAGTATTCAGAGGGCTTTGACGCAGAGAAGGACCTGCAAAAGATTGGAGTGGTTAATCAAACAACCATGTTGGCTACAGAAACCCAGGCCATCGCAGACTATCTTAAGAGGGTGATGAAAGAACATTATCCGGATGATCCCGAAGTTGAGCATTTCGCTGACACCAGGGATACCCTTTGCTATGCCACCAACGACAATCAGGATGCTACCTACCAACTTATGAAAACGAAAGTTGACCTTGCCTTCGTTGTAGGTGGCTATAATAGTTCAAACACATCGCACATTGTAGAGCTGTTGGAATCTAAGTTTCCTACTTACTTTATTAAGTCAGAAGAAGAACTCCTTTCTTCAAAGGAAGTACAACATTTCAATTTGCATAGCCAGCAAGCAGGCACCTCAACAGACTATATTCCTGAAAATACGCCCCTGAATGTAGCCATTACCAGTGGAGCATCTTGCCCTGACACACTAATTGACCGGGTGATGATGAAATTTTTGTCATTTTTTGATGAGGTAAAGCCGGTGGAAGAGGTGCTCTCAGAGATCACCCAATAATAAGCCAAAATTTTTTTAAAAATATTTTTAGATGAAAAAGGGGGAATTCATCGATTTTGTGGAAAACCTGTGCATAACCCTGTGGAAAAGTCTGTGAATAAGGGTGGTATAACTTTGTTTATATCTTGTTGAAAACTAAGGAGTTAAAAGCTTGGACACAAAGGTATATGAACCTACCTTAGATTCATCAAGTGAGAGATAAAAGGGCAGACACAAACGAGTGTCAGGTCCTGAGAGTAAAACTCGAAAAATTTGTTGCGAAGGGGTTGGTAGCCGTAAGGCGACAATCTGAAATGGCTTAGCCACATAAGTATCAGGTTTTATAGGTTGTAAGTTGAAAGACTTACTTCTGAGAGATCTACTACTAGGCTCAGACTCTGGACGGCAGGACGCTTCGGTGGACTGAAAAAAGGATGAAGCTTAATAACAGTAACTTGACACTTGTTAGCAGCTCCGGTTGCTAACCGGTGAAATGGGGATCATTTTGAAGAAAGTGATCCCCGTTTTGTTTTTATACCCCTTAGCATTCAGCTCCCCAACTCACCGTTCAATCATATCTACTTCTGCGCCTTAATGGTAGCGGCCTGCTGCCACTAATCTCTTCATCCTTACGCCAATAGCCCTTTCTTTCCATCAATTCCCTTACTTCCTGCTGATTCATATAGATACTCATCTCCTGATATTGCCAACCCAAGCCACGGTGAATGGCTAGTGTATCGGCACCTTTCTCAAATCGATAATGGTATTTCTTGGAAGTATTGTAGCTGATGGCCACCCCGAGCAAGGAAAGTGAACTCTTGGTGTGATAGAACGAGAAATGAGCAAACTCATGCCCAACTAAACCAACCAGCTTATTCAATGAAATCCGTTCAACAAAAGAGTTGTTGCGGACAATTACTTTGTAGATCCTCTTCTTTTTCCCCCTGAGAAAATTCCAAACATCTATAGTTGCAATTATCGGTGCCCTTTTGTGGTCCTTATAAATAACCTTTATGCGAACATTCTTAAGATCGGGATAATAGCCTTTGGCCAGCAAAGCCGCCAATTCAATTCCATCCTTCCCCACAAATTCAAACTCGCCATCATATATTCTCCGCAAACTATCGAGTTTGTCCCCATAAGCAGATTGCGTGTAGCGTTTCTCAAAGCTGTAATAAGGATACTGTCCGTAAGATGTACTGGAACAAACCAGAATAGCCAGCAGACATGCCGCCCACCGATAAATTAAACCTTTCCTGCACCGATTCAACTTATTAATGCCCGCCTTGTTTTTTTTCTGAGAAAAGGTACCCATATTTGACCTTCCTTAATCGATTCATATGTTCTTAACAACGCCGGAGATAGCTCTCGATAACATGAGCCTTTAAGAAAGTAGCTCATGTACTTTCTGTCCGATCGATCCCCATCGATCAAATAGTCCGTTGTTAAATTTCTTATTTCTAAACATATGAATAATCAATCTTTACATAATAATTCCATTAGGAAGTTTTTTCACTACTTCAAAGTGGCAGTTGCAGGCACTGAGAAGAACTTCACAGAAGGAAGTATCAACAAGGCTATATTTCTATTGTCAGTTCCCATGATTTTGGAGATGATGATGGAATCATTATTCGCAGTGGTAGATGTGTTCTTTGTAAGCAAGGTAAGTACCAACTCCGTTGCTACCGTAGGGCTAACCGAGTCCGTCATAATGCTGATTTATGCCACAGCAATTGGCTTAAGTATGGCCGCAGCCGCAATGGTTGCAAGAAGAATAGGAGAAGGTAAGCCGAAGGAAGCTGCCAATGCAGGGGTGCAGGCGATAATAATCGCGATTTTTATTTCGGTTGTAACCGGAGTTGCCGGGGCATTTTATGCCGAGGAAATTCTCCGCGTTATGGGCGGGTCAGAAGAGTTGATTGCCGAAGGCTCAGGCTATACCACGGTGTTGATGGCCGGGAATGTTACCATCATGCTGATATTTCTTATAAATGCCATTTTTCGTGGCGCTGGAGATGCTTCCATTGCTATGCGCACCTTATGGTTAAGTAATGGCCTCAATATAATCCTAGACCCAATTTTCATTTTCGGACTGGGATTTATACCGGCTTTCGGGGTGCAGGGAGCCGCCATTGCCACTACAATTGGCCGAGGAATAGGCGTGTGTTATCAATTGTATATGCTCACCTCAGGCAAAGGTATCATCACTGTGCGCTGGGAGAATGTGAGGGCCAACTTTGAAATCATTTCCAGGCTTGTGCGTGTATCACTCGGCGGGGT
This sequence comes from Cyclobacteriaceae bacterium, assembly GCA_028285445.1. Lineage (GTDB taxonomy): Bacteria > Bacteroidota > Bacteroidia > Cytophagales > Cyclobacteriaceae > JANQPQ01. The sequence continues at coordinate 160,252 of JANQPQ010000034.1, forward strand.
AGGGCAGTACCTGATTGGAACTGCAAGTTGGATCGCATTGGTCAGAGTAATATCAGAATTTGGCAGTGAAGCGGTGGCTGGCTATACCATCGCTTTCAGAGTTATCATCTTTACCATACTACCAAGTTGGGGCATGGCCAATGCGGCGGCAACGCTGGTTGGCCAAAACCTGGGAGCGGGTCACGCAGACAGAGCTGAAACTTCTGTTTGGCGCAGTGCTCGCTTTAACATGATTTTTCTGGCAGTGATTTCACTAATTTTTGGGGTATGGGCAGAGTTCTTTATTGGAATATTCTCACAAGAACCGCAGGTGCTAGCCAATGGCGCTATGAGTCTACGGATAATTTGTTTTGGCTATATCTTTTTTGCTTATGGCATGGTAATTAGCCAGGCTTACAACGGCGCTGGTGATACCCGTACACCAACCATCGTGAATTTCTTCTGCTACTGGATTTTGCAGATACCGCTTGCCTACTACATGGCTACCTACTTAGAATTAGGACCGGCCGGTGTTTATTGGGCTATTACAATTTCTAACTCTTTATTGGCGGTGGTTTTTATCCGACTTTTTAGAAAAGGTAGTTGGAAAACCACTCAGATATAAGTGGGCTTCACCGGGCTTGATTAAGTTTGGTGAAGCTTTTACTTTCATTTAATGAATTTCAATAGCATTAAGGAGACTTGTCTCTATGTTTCTGACCTGGAAGCCTCAAAGGAATTTTATCATACCAAATTGGGAATGCCAGTGATTAGCTTCGTGAAAGAGAGGCACATTTTTTTTAGGTGTGGTAGTTCAGTATTGCTTTGTTTTCTTCCGGAAGATTCAAAAACCAAAACCTCTCCTCCGGGGCACTATGCACATGGCAAGCAACATATTGCGTTCGAAGTTTCAAGGTCTAACTACGAAGACAGCCTGGAAGAAGTCAAAAGGTTAGGCGTTGATGTTACCGACGAGCAGACCTGGGCGAAGGGTCATCGTTCTTTTTATTTCGAAGATCCCGATGGGCATGTACTGGAAATAGTAGAAGAAGGGATGTGGGATTGACTGAAATTGGTGAGGTTGTTGCTGCTAGCTTTCTGGCTATTCCATGAGATGAGCCTCTTAAGCCGTAAAAAAAGCTGTCATTACAAATATGGAACGTGTTGGTCTGTTTTTACTTTTTCCGGTCGTGATGCTGTTAGCCTCATGTGATGAATCAGGGCCGAAACTGGATCAGGATATAACTCCAAAAGATGTCTCTGGAAAAATCATCAGGTTGGAAAATTTAGTCTTGGGTTCAGAGCCATATGATTTTAACTACCAGGGTGATACCCTTCAATATATTTACAGTTACTTCGGAAGAATATTTCGTATAGAATCGAACTATTTCTATGCCAATAACCGCATTGATTCAATACACATTTTTAGCAACGGCCTTGAGATTTTTGACCATTACAAATTCTACTACGAAGATGGCTTGCTAGTTTCTGCTAGGTTTCATGACACTGGATTTGTTGTGGACCCCACCCTAAACATAGAATCACACTTTTTATACAACTCCAACAATCGCATTAATTCCCAGGTAGACTCAACATTTAGATTACATCCTTTTCTTGAGCTCGTTGAAACAAGCACTACAACATTCGAGTACGACGACATGGGTAATTTGATTTCAACTAACCCAGGATTCAAGTTTGCTTATGATGATAAGAAGAATCCATTTCATGGAATGTATTTTACCACTGCCCTCTTTACACCACTGCCATTTACCTATATTACGTCGCCTAACAACATTACCGAAATCCGGGATTTCAACACAGACACACTGGTGTTATCAATGGATTACGAATATCTCGGTGAATACCCTATCAAGGTAACAACTTCAGCGGGTGAGATCTTCGAGTTTATTTACGAAGAGTAATTCAGCCGATTCTACTAACTAGGAGCTTCATATACTGTTTTCTCAACTGTTTTCTCAGCCAATCATTATTGGGCGAACCCATATTGCTACAAGCAGCTGAAATGATTTTTAGGCTAATCTAGAGATTATAGTTTTTTCTGATACCTGCCTTGTTTAAGTTTGTGTTGTAGTTGGTTCAGAATTAGTTCTGATTAAAAGGGAATTCCGTGAGAATCGGAAGCTGTCCCCGCAACTGTAAATCCCGATTTAGTAACTAGATCGATTTGGTGATTTCGCCACTGCTTTGACCTCAGCGCAAAGCGGGAAGGCCACCAAAAGGGAAAGCCAGGAGACCTGCCCTCTACATTCCTAGAAGAGCTTTCGGGCGAAAGGCGTAGGACAGAGGGCTAATTGCCTCTGCAATCCAATTTTCCCAAAGCTCATAGTATAATTTTTAACGATAACACTATGAGTATTTCAAAACTTCAAAAACTATTTGCGGCATTGGCCGTGATTTGCGCGGCACCAGGTGTCGCACAAGAAATTGATTCCACAAAAACACTTTTTCTCAATCAGGTAGTTATTTCTGCCACCAGAACAAATCAAGAGGTATTTGATGTTGGTAGAAGCGTTACCGTGATTGATGAGCAAACTATTAGTAGCTCCATCTATCAATCAGTGGGAGATTTGCTTCAAGCTAAAGTAGGTATTGATATGGTTGGCTCGCTGCAAAACCCAGGAACCAACCAAAGCCTGTTTCTAAGAGGTGCGAATTCAAATCATCTCACAGTTCTTATTGACGGCATTAGGATTACCGATCCTTCCACACCAAATAGTGCACTTGATCTTTCTGAGTTGTCATTGACAAATGTGGAACGGATCGAGATCGTAAGGGGTTCTCACGGGACTATTTATGGCGGCGCAGCAATAGGTGGGGTCATTAACATCATTACGAAAAGAGCGCAGAACGATGGCTTCAACGCATTTGTTGATGTTGTTGGTGGTACCTTCGGAGATAATACCACAACATTCAATCAGGGATTAGGTGTGAATTATTCCGGTAAGGGTTTCTATGCAACTGCAGAACTTTATAATTCTCAAGTCAATGGGTTTGATGCCACCATAGATTCCATTAGCTCGCCATCTACTTTTAGAACCACTGATGGTGATGACTTTCGAAAAACGGACGCATATATTTCAGCTGGCTATAGCAATGATAAAATTGATGGCTTTCTTTCCTACAAAAGGATTGATCAGGAGACTGATATTGATGATGGGGCATTTAATGATGATGACAATTATGTATTGAACTTCAATCGGGATTTGGTCAATTACGGCTTTACCTACCATTTCTCTAATAGCCTATCCCTGGCCTTACAGGGAGGGATCTCATTTTCCCAACGCGATGCGTTAGATGACTCCTCCCTGGTTGATAACCAAGGCAATTACGATCAAACTTATTTTGAGTCCAGACACAAATCAGATCTTCTTACACAAGAAGTACAGTTATCAAAGATTGCCGACTTTGGAAGAATCCTTTTAGGCGCAGGCACCTACCAGGAAGAAATGTCATTTAGGACCTTCTTCTTTTCAGATGGAGTCTTTGGACCATTTCAGTTGGAAACGAATTACGACTCCATTAAGACTGATGCGTCCACTAACTACCTTTTTGTGCAGTCACAGTTAGATGGAAGCGCGATTAGCATCCAGCCACTTACCATAACTGCTGGCTTGCGCTATTCAAATCACGATCGTTTCGGAAGCAACTTCACCTACGAGGTAAATCCAAGCCTGCGATTGGGAAGATCCACTCGACTTTATGCCTCGCTTAGCACTGGCTTCAATGCTCCATCCCTGGTTCAGTTGTTCGATCCGTCTCAAGGGTTTGGCGCCCTAACAACTCGCGGCAATATTGACTTAAATCCGGAAACGTCTTCGTCATTAGAATTTGGTGCGAAAAAGACTTTCACCAAAGCAGCATTTACCGTGGCATTATTTCAAACCCGGGTAAAAGACGCTATTGAGTATGTTTATCTATGGGACCCGTCGCAGCCGGTTCAGAATTTAACTTTTGCCGAATATCGGGGTGATACGTACATAAATACCTCCGAGCAAACAGTAAAAGGAGTTGAAATAGATGTTGAGCTACAGCCGGTGGAGCCACTGAGAATAGGTTTGGGTTACAGTTATATTGATGGTGAGGTAGCAGTAAGCATGGAAGATCTTGACGTTGAATACACTCAAAACCATCACGTTCAGCTGTTTAATTCCGGTCAGTTTATTAGTACTGATGTTAGTGAAGAGGGTTTAATACGAAGACCAAGTCACATATTAAATGCCCGGGCTGATTATAAAATAGGCAGTAATCTTCAGATAGGCGCTCAACTGCGTAGCGTTGATGAACGCCCCGATCCAAGTTTTGATGCAACGTTGGGACCATTCGGCGCCTTGTCTACTACTCCAATCAGCGGCTACACCTTGATTGATTTTGTAGTTAACTACAAAATCAATGAACATATTAGGATTGGAATGGAAATAGACAATCTATTGGATGAAGACTTTCAGGTTATCCGGGGTTTCAGCACCAGGGGGCGTAGCCTTAATTTAAAAATCAGAGCTAAACTTTAACCTGATGGCAGCCAGGAAGAAGATATCAATGAGTTGGAGTGGTGGCAAAGATTCCGCTTTGTCTCTGTACCGGCTGATGGAAGATGATACCTTCGATGTGGTGAGTTTGCATACCACCATTGATACCAACCTTAAACGGGTTGGGCTGCATGGGATTCATGAAAGTATAATTGAAGCGCAGGCCGATGTAATCGGCCTGCCTTTAACAAAACTATACCTTGATCCATCCGGGGATCATGGTAACTACAATCGGCTGATCAAGAACTACTGCGAGGAGCTTCACGATGAGGGAGTACGCTACATTGGTTATGGAGATATCTTCCTGGAGGATTTGAAGAACTACAGGGACAAGATGTTGGCAACTGCGGGGTTGGCAGGAGTATATCCTTTATGGAAAAATGATACTACCAATATTTTGGAGGAATTCTGGAAAGCTGGCTTTGAAACCTTGCTTTGCTCTGCTGATGCTCAGTACTTTTCAGAAAATGATCTTGGGGCCGCCATTGATAGCGGCTTTGTAAGTAAGCTAATGCCGAAGGTAGACCCCTGTGGCGAGAATGGAGAATTCCATTCCGTAACTATTGACGGCCCAATATTTAATAAAAGACTGGAGTTGATTCCAGGGGAAAGGGTTTTAAAAACCTACGACTTTAAGACGAAGGATGAGAATGGCCAAATCCTGGAAAAGAAATCAGCTTTCTGGTTCCTGGATTTCGAACTTGCCACGGCCGCAACCGATGGCAGATCAGAGGGGACAGCCAAGGCACAGTAAATATTGTCGTACCACCCACTGTAGTCATCGTATAAAATGCAATTAGTCACTATATCCGACTCCTTTGAAATGGTAAAAGCTTGCCCAGGCTCTAGCCAGGAGCTTAATGGTAACTTCTGATTTTCTGGAAGATTCTTGAATTGAACGTATTCAATTCCTTTGTAGGTTTCGGCTTTAATCTTCTCCATGGCTGCCAGCTAAAATTGCAATCCTGATTGATTGAATGAATATTTCAGGTAAACATGAAATATGGTTTTGTTAATACCATGTCTCCTGGAATTAGTAACCGCAAGATTTAACCCTTATGATATTTAGATCATTGCTTCCATCGTACCAAATAGGTGTCGGGCCTTTCAAGTTGATGGACTATCTCAAAGCGACCTCTGTATTCCTGGAGAAGTGGATAGAGAATGCGCTGTGATGAAAGAGTAGATCTATCAATAAGTATGTACTGCACTTCATCACTCTCGAGGTAACTCAAAACCTCATCCTGATCATACAGCAGGGGAATCCTTCGTGCCAAGATCCCCGAATACAGATGGAATATTGCGGGTTTGCTGCAAAGAATTTCCTTATCAGCGGCAATGTTGGCACCGGCCCAGTTCGCCATAGCAATGTAGTTTCGGAAGCCAGGTTCGTGGGGAGCTTTAGCTTTGCCATATAATTCAAAAATCGAAAATCCATTTAGTACGATGAAGCCTGTTATGGCCACATGGCTAAATCGCAGGCCAAACAGGTTACTTATACTGTGGGTGATAAATAGGAATAAAAATGGCATGATAGCGATAGCAAACCGGACGCCCGTCCATGCTGAAGGCCAAAGAAAAAGCACCGCGAAAGAAAGTACTACATATGTTTTAAGCAACCCCCACCTTTTCGGAGCCTTCCATAAGGCAACTATGACAAGTCCAGTCAGTACTATACCTATAACCCATTCAACAAATCCCGGGCTTAGGGAGTAATCTGAATCAATAACAGGAGCAATCAAATTGGGAATTTCTCGATTGATATATCTGAGGGCATTAGTACCAATACGTTCAATGAAGTCCAAGAAACCAGCATTGCCCAATGCCGGCCTGTAAGGGTTTATCGACAATAGCTGACTTACATAGCTACTTCTACCTAATTCAAGGCCTTTAATTATAAGGGGTGTTATAAGAACTAAGACTCCTATAACAACCGTGAGCAACAACTTCCGACGATTGCCCAATAAAAAGTGAATCAGTATAGCAAATATTAAAGCCAGTGCCGCAGTTCTGACATAGAAGGAAGCTGTTAAAGCAAAAATTAGAAGATAAACCCTGGGGTTTCTCCAATAAACTTGTTCATCCCAGTTTGAGGAAAGGACAATCCAAATGGATAGCAAACTTAGCGTGAGGAAAGGAATTTCACTCATTATAGCACTGCTGTAGAATAGCAAATGAGAATTGGTGGCGACTACCACCGTGATTAGCAACGCCGCAGTTTTAGACTGCTGCAACTTGATGAGTATTTCGTAAAGAACGAGCAAGGCCACCAGGAAAAGCAATCCGTTGAATAGCTTTACCAACACAATGCTGCCGGGCGCCAGCCAGAGAATGCTTGAAATCAGTATAGGGTACCCTATTGGATAATGATTGTGTGCAGGATTCCCTTGGGTCATTAGGTCCACGAATCCGGCTCCTTCCGACAGTGCTTTGCCCAACAAAAAGTAACTGGCGTTGTCCCCTAATGGGGCTATCTTTTCGTCAAAAGTTAGAGCATATGAAAAAAGGAAGGCTAAGCTTATAACCAAATGGACTCTATAGCGATTGAAGATCATGGAATGGGCTACCTGCTTCTACCTAAAGTATGCTAATGTGCAGATAAAGACGCTACTATGCGAGCTAAAATCATGGAATTTTTGTTATAGACATGAATGAACTAATCTCCCTCGAGTTGTTCATTTTATACTAAATTTGAATTAGTGGCAGAATCTTTACCTTCCTTACTTTTTATTCCGGACATAACAGGCTTCACTGAATTTGTGGATGAGACTGAAATTCAGCATGGTCAACATATAATCTCGGAATTGCTTGAGATAATTATCGATTCTAACCAATTGGGCATGGAAGTAAGTGAAGTAGAGGGTGATGCGGTACTGTTTTACAAATACCAGCAGGTGCCAACAGCTGAGCAGCTTCTAAGGCAAGCCGAGACCATATTCCTGAATTTTCACAACCATCTCAAGAAGTATGATACCCAACGCATCTGTCAGTGTGGTGCCTGTACCAACACCAGCACACTTTCATTAAAGATAATTGCGCACATTGGGGAGATAGGTTTTACCACTGTGAAGAGTGTTCAAAAACCATATGGAACGGAGCTAATCACCGTTCACAAACTGCTGAAGAACGATGTCAATGAAAAGGAGTACTTATTGTTCAGTGAAAAGCTCACCGAGTATTTTGGAGAAGCTAGTGACTTGAATGATGATTGGGTTCAGCTAAAAGATGGGAGTTCAACCTATGAGAAGCTGGGTAAACAACAATACAAATACATTCCCTTAAGTCCCTTATACGACAAAGTTGTTATTCCGCCTCCTCCCGCGCCTCCAACAAGAACAAAGAACCCGGCACGTCGCGAGATTTTCATAGACAGGCCCATGTATTTCGTTTTTGAGCTAGTCACAAACCTCGATCTTCGACTACAATGGAATCAGGGTGTAAGAGAGCTGGAGTATCAACGGGACCGGGTAAACAGGGTTGGTACAAAACATCGCTGTCTTTTCGATTCAGGCTTTGCCGATTTCGAATCTATCAAAGCCGATTTCGGTGATGATAAATTAGTTTATGGTGAATTGCTTTCTGGTGTTAAGGTCGCCAGGGAGGTATCAATTTACTATATCCTTTCAGAAGAAAACGGCGGTACTCACGTCACGCTCGAGCTCCACCTAAAACCATTGCCAGTTATCGGAGGAATTCTCAAAGCCCTATTGGTGCCTAAGTTTATTAAGGGATTTGAAGGCTTACTGCATAACCTCAAAGAACTTGCTGAAGAGGCTGAGGATATACCCTACCAAGCTGCTACGGCCTAGGCTTTTTTCATTAATGCAAAGACAATATTTTAGTGAGCCAATAAATCTCTACTCATGATTGCATGCCAAAGAGAAAATTTCAGTATTCCTCCGGAGGTATCTTACCTGAATTGTGCCTATATGTCGCCACTGATGAATTCTGTGGTGGAGACTGGTCAGAAAAGTCTTCTTCGTAAGGCCCAACCATTTAAAATTACATCCAGGGATTTTTATGAAACCGGCGACGAATTACGTCGGGAATTTGCCAAGTTAATAAACTGTTCCGATCCAGAGAGAATAGCAATAATACCCTCGGTATCGTATGGAATTGCTACTGCCGCCAAAAACATAGACCTGCAAAAAGGGCAGAATGTAGTAGTACTTGGTGAGCAGTTTCCCAGCAACTATTACACCTGGGAAAAGAAATGTAGGGAGGCTAATTGTGAGGTAATAATGGTTAACGCTCCTGAAAATTCGGCTAATCGCACGGTAGAATGGAACCACCGAATCTTGGAGGCAATAAACTCAAGCACAGCACTTGTCGCGCTGGGCTCCGTGCATTGGTCTGATGGTACCGTCTATGACTTACAAGCCATCAGAGATCGAACCTGGGAGGTGGGCGCCAAGCTGATAATTGATGGCACCCAGTCGGTAGGAGCAATGCCTATCGATATAGCCACATTGCAGCCCGATGTACTTATCTGTGCTGGCTATAAATGGCTGATGTGTCCTTACTCGATAAGCTTTGGATACTTTGCCGAAGATTTTGATAGCGGTGAGCCGCTTGAGCACAACTGGATTAACCGGCTTGAAAGTGAGAATTTTGCCCGGTTGGTAGACTATCAAGACATGTATATGCCCAAGGCTGGTCGTTATCAGATGGGAGAGCAAAGTAATTTCATTCTGGCGCCTATGGCGTTAACTGCTATAAGGCAACTAAATGAATGGACTCCACAGGCCATTCAGGAATATTGTAAGCATATAGTAGGAGATCGGCTTGAAACACTAAGGAATAGAGGCTTTTGGTTCGAGGAGGCTAAGTCCAGGGGAAATCACCTGTTTGGCATTAGGATGCCAGAGGATCTTAACATTGATCAGGTAAAAGCCAACCTGGAGGAAAAGAGTGTGTTCGTTTCCATTCGAGGAAGTGCCATCAGGGTTGGGCCCCATTTATACAATACCACTAATGATATCGATAAACTAGTTGAGTCACTACTTTCGGCATAGTACAGTTAAGCTTTTGGGGGCCATGGTGTTACTGCTAGCATTGGTGTCTACATGCAAAACAACAAAGCCCCAGACTACAGAGGAGAGGTTAGTGGAATTAAGGGAAGTGATACTTAAGACAGCCAAGGCCACATGTAGCGATGCTGAAGACTGTGCCGCCATCGCTCTCGGTTCGAAACCTTGTGGTGGCCCCTGGCAGTACCTTACCTTCTCCAAATCTTCAACAGACGTGGATCGCCTTCGACAATTGGTGGCCGAGTATAATCAACTGGAAAAAGAGCTAAATTTAGAACAAGGAAGAACTTCAGATTGTGCGGTTGTGATCGAGCCGCAAGTTTTCTGCTATGAAGAAAAGTGCCAGGAAATTGATGCACGATGAGCCTCAGATGAGGCTCGCCTTGAAAACGGTGATCTTCAACTTGGCACCGTTTGAAGACGAGGAGTGGGAAGACTTTATCTCGCACTGGCGAAAGTTTAGTCTGGTTAAAAATGAAGTGATTACCAGGCCCGGTGAAATTGAGCACTATTTCTATTACGTGCACGATGGTGTAATGAGAGGTTATATTCTAAACGGGGATACAGACGTTTCCATTGGGTTTTCCTACCATGGGGAATTCTCCGGAGCTTTTGACAGTTTCCTGGGCCAGGAGCCTTCTGACTTTGGTATAGAATCGATAACTGAAACCGTTGGTCTTAAAATTCACTTTGACCAGCTAATGGCTATGTTCGATAAATACAAAAATGCAGAGAGGTTTGGCCGAGTACTTAACGCAAGAATTCTCATTGGTATGGGAAGGAGGCAGCTAGAGGTAAGGACTTTTTCTGCAGAGGAAAGATTTCAGCGAATAATGGATCAGAGCCCACACATATTCCAGTTAGTACCTCAAAAGTACCTGGCTTCCTACCTGGGTATGACTCCCGAAACGCTTAGTCGCATGAGAAAGCAAAGCAAGGACAAACTGTAACTTCTTGATCTATATCAATTTTTGCTAAAGCTGCTTGAACGTTCTTTACAAAAAAAGAGGTCATGAAATCGGAAGAATTAATAGATAGTTTAATCAGAGACACGGAAGAGATCATTCAGATTGTAAATGAGCAATTTATGCCATTGGAAGAGTCGGCGCTGAACGAAAAGCCAGCCGAAGACAAGTGGAGTGTGCTGGAATGCCTGGATCACCTCAATATTGCCTGTAGGCATTACGTATCTGAAATTGGGAAGAAAATTGAGATTCACCGCAATAAGAGGCCTGTGGAGACTTGGAAGCCGGGACTGTTTGGTGACTATATTATAGCCGGCCAGAAACCAAAGCCTGACGGCACCATTCCTCAAAAGATGAAAACACTCAAAATATTTAGGCCTGCTAGTGGCTTGGGTAAAGATGTAGTAGAACAATTTTTAACCTTTCAAGATCAATTACTGGAATTACTGGAGGAAAGCAGGAGCCGGAACCTCAATAAAATTCGCGTGAAGTCTGCTTTAGGAAACCTGGTCGTGTTTAGACTAGGAAATGCTTTCAGGTTCGTGATTGCACACAACCAGCGACACATTTTGCAAGCCCAAAATGCGTTAAAAGACATTTTGGTGCCGGGGTAAATTTTTTCCAATACGCCAATAAATATTCATTCTATCTTAGCAGGATGAGAATTTTATTAACGATCATCCTTTTGGGTTCATCGGTGTTGTTGGCCCAGGATAAGAATTTCTACTTCGTATTTCTAAACACCAATCCAGATCGGGAACAGCTATCGAAACCTCAAGTAGATAGTATTCAAAACCTACACATGAACAACATAGGCCGGCTAGCCAAAGAGGAAAAGCTTTGGGCAGCGGGCCCATTGGAAGGAGGAGGCGGAATTTATATTTTCAATGCCGTTGATCAGGAACAAACCGCTGGTTGGGTCAATACGGATCCAGCCGTTCAGGCTAACAGGTTTAATGTTGAGATTTTTCCCTATCGCCCCATGGTCGGTTCTGTTTGTCGTGTAGGGGAGGAGTATGAAATGACTACTTATTCCATGGCCAGGTACGAACCATATTATAACAAAGAGAACGTAAGGGCGGCAGAGAAGCTACTTTTTCAGCATCAAGAGCATATGGCAAAGCTAAGACAGACCGGAAAGGTAGTTGCAGAAGGAGAGTTTGGATCTAAGGATGGGCGGCTACTTGTTTACAACGACGAGGGTCTTAAAGACCTGATAGCAAAAGATCCGGCGGTGGGCGCGGGGTTTATGCAGGTGACATATAAGAAGCTCTGGATTGCTAGGGGTTCCTTTTGCGAAGAGTAGTTACTCTAACATGGGCATGATCCAGGTTGAATGGCTGAAGTGACTCCATTCTACCTGGGCCAGATCAACTGATTCATCAACCAGGGGATAGTAGTCGCGGCCATTCAGACTTACCCTGCTGTAAGCATAAAGTGAAACATCTTTACCTTCTTCAGCCATTTTCCTCTTGATATACTGGGCAAACTGCCAAATCATGTCTGGTCTAGTAGCGACCCGATAGCTTTGGCCCCTTGTTAAGTATTGTCTGGGGTATATCTTCTGCTGTTCTCCCGAGTTGTTGTCAACCGAAAGAAAATAAATAGTGCCAACCTTTACCCTCAGCATCATCCGCCAGGAGAGCCTATGGCCCTCTTCATTCCATAACACATTTCCACTATATAAATGATGTCTCAGAGGCAGCAGTATCTGTATTAAAAAATAGATGCCAAGTAGATAGATTAATGGTTTTGTAACCTGCAGTTTTTTCAGGTCGTCGTTCCATTCTCTGAACTTTGGCTTCAATTTGAAAAAGCGCTTTCTAATTACTTCCGCAGGAAAGAAAAACACTAATAAGGCTATCGCGAGGTAAGGGAATACACCAATTTGAAAAACTGCTGAATTAAAAAGATGAAAAAATAGCGCTACTATGAATGCGACGGTTCTTGTACGTTTCCACAATAGCAATGGAACAATGAAAAGGTCAAAGGCAATACCACCGTATGAGACTAACCATTTGAGCCAGCCTGTATCCATAATTTCTCCAATCACCAGTAGCTGTGTTTTGTGTTTGAACCAAATCTCAATGGGAATACCCTCTACCCAGTCTGGGTACATTTTGGCAACAGCGGCATAGGTGTAGACTATAAAAAGCTGAGCAATGAAAATCAGATGACACCACCGCGGGCAAGTGAAACTTTTCAATGCTGGTTTGCGATTGACATCCAGCGACCGATATTGATTAGCAGGTACAATACACATGAAAAGGCAAAGCAAACAAATTAGGTAGTGATGGTTGTTGTAGCCCGTTTTGTGTGTGAGATAGGTGGAGATCCAAAGTACTGTGAATGCGATTATGCTAATACGGTAGTACCAGCCAAGCATGATAAAAACCCCAAGGAGGCCCATAAACCCAAAAAGGTAATACATAAAATTGCCATCAGGCGGCTGCATCCATTCGAAGCCAATAAATGTGAAATTAAATTCAGGATCGATATAAATCTTTTTGACCCAGCCAATGGCTATGGCGCCCCAGCACTCGGCCATCATCAGAAAGCCGAAGAACATCCGGAACAAAACCAGGGGGCTATTGTCTACCCTCTGAAAAAGGATGGATAAATTCAAAGCACTCAACTTCTACTTTTATTTACCTCAAACTGAAAAACATCATTACGTTGATAGTGGCCGGATGTGTCTAGAGTCAGGCGCTCTTTAAGAATAACTTCCATTGGGAGGTCAGCGACAATTAATTCTTCCCTATCAAATATCGGCTCGACCACAAACTCTCCGTTGGGAGCGATGATGCAGCTACCCCCATTCAGGAGAAAGTCATCTTCATTATAACTCTCAGGAAGTTGCAGCTCTGGGGGCACTTGTGAAACCTTCATGATTTGTCCAACTGCCAGCACATAGCATCGCCCTTCAAAAGCATAATGCCTACTGGCAATTTGATGTTTTTCGTGAACGGTGGGCCACACAGCAACGTGTACATCTTCACCGGAGTTGTGCATTGATTGCCGGGTTAATGGCATCCAATGTTCCCAGCAAATAAGTCCGCCAATTTTCACATTCTCCTCTTCAATTGAACTGAGTCCCTTGCCATCACCAATACCATACAGCAGCTTCTCTGAGAAAGTAGGCATAAGCTTACGATGGTGATTGGCGATTTTGCCCTTCTTATTTATAGTGATGAGGGAGTTATAAATAGTGCCCTGTCCTTTGCCGGCACTTACTTTCTCGTTGACACCAATAACAATAGTGCAAGATTTTTGAGCAGCAAGGTCTTGTACATGCTTCATCTCATCACTATCAACGGCAATTGCGTTATCATGCATGCGTAAGAAAGACTCCTTTACCGGCTCATGATCCCATCGAGCCACATCAGGATAGTGGTCAATCCACGCAGGATAACCTGAAAGCCAGGTTTCTCCGAAGGTTATAAGGTCGATATCCTCATCAAGTGATTGCATGATCTTATCGAGACTGTCAATAGTTCCGCTCAGATTGAGGTGGTCCGGGGCAAATTGTGCAATGGCAACTTTCATAAGATGCATTTGAAAAGCAGAGATTACTAAAATATGATTTTTGACTCAGGTCGCTGAGGAGAATCTCTAAAATTTCCAGGTGTAACTACTCTGAAGCAAGAAGTCGATTGTCTTCACGGAGAAGCGTAGATGGCTATGCGGCTTCTGGCCTACTGATACTCAGAAGAGCTACAGGCCCATATTTTTCCTGAAGAAAGCTGACAGTTGTTTTGCCCTTCGTTTGTAAGTGACGTTTAGGTAGCGATATGTTCGGTGTAAGCTGATAGAATTGCGAATAGAGTGATAGAGGTTTTCGGAAGAAAGGCCTTCTTTCAATATAAAGTCGCTTACACCATCGTTCAGCGTCTCACTATAGTTTGAACTCTTTAGCACTGCTACTGGAATATTCTCGGTTTCCTTATTGCCTCTCAGTTCGCCAATGAGTTTTTTGATCTCCATTCTAGTCAATCCATCGTCGACCAAGATGAAGTTGGGACGAAACTTGGCAATACGCAGGAATATTTTCTTTAAGTCAACCGCCATATCAGCGATCATCTCCCTTTTCTTAACCTTCTTAAGGAGGTCATATATGGAACCCATTTCAGTTGGGTTATTTCCAATTAGTAGCACGTTCAACGACTTGCTATCCTTCACTGCTGCTGTTGCCATCTCGCAATAAAATTTAAGATCAATTAACCTTTCAAAAAATAACGTTGGCCTCGGTTTAAAAGTTTGTTGAGGCCTATTTATTATTCTTGGTCTCTCCGGGCCTTCCGGAGAAACCATCCTGCTAACGCCAGTTTATCGGCATGACTGCCATCAACTATTAATAGCATTGTACAGCAAAAAGTAAGCCGCACAATGCATTTTGTTTCTAATTTGGATTCAAAATTGAATCAATTCTTTCCCGAGCGTCTTCCAAATGGTATCGGCTGGTACGATCTGACGTTCTGGCCAGGGCCGATCTTATTTGCCCATCCAGAACTTTAAGTTCGGCTCGTACCATTGGCCTTATATCAGATTGACTGACATCAACCTGGGTTCTTCGGACAAATGCCCTGAAAGCTGCCGGTATTGGCCGTTGCTCTTCAGTCATAAGATACTGCATTCTTTCCAAATATGCTCGCTGTAAATTTCGTCTGTAAGGATCAATTGTGCGGCCCCTGGCAAGCTCAGACCAGACGCCGTTCCTTAGATCAGACATCATCTCTATCATGGTGTACGAGCTTTGTGGGCTAAAGGCAGCGATCTCGCTCAAACGCTGAAGTCTTTCAAAGCTCAGTAGATTATTCAGATGCCTGGATTGTAATCTCCGAATTCTCTCCAAGGCACCGGCGTCTTCCATTCGGCGTAGCATCTCGGGGTCAAGGAGCCATTGTGGAGTTACAAAAGCATTGGCAAGTAGCCAGTTCATGGATTCTTTTTGCTTCGCTTCAGTAAGAGGCTCGTACACTACACCATCCTGGTCACTAGACTTTAGTGTTTCGTTCACTCCTCCGACATTAGTTACCACGTGCCCTATGTATCTACTCCAGACACCTACAAGTTCGCCATACAACTCTGATAAATCTGTATAGTCCTTTCCGTCCGTAGCAGTCCACTCTACCAGGTTAGGTGCCACCTTCTTGAGGTTAGCAAGGCCATAAGTGCTGGCCATTACAGGGTCAGCTCCGATGCCCTCCGTCTGCGAATCAGGATCAATCTGACCCCGGCCTGAACCAAACATATAGACAGGGTCTCCTTCTTTTTCTTTTATCCACTGGTTGAGGGTGGCTCTTTCCTGTTCGGAGCTATTGGCGTTTGGAATTACCCGGTAACCCCAATTGATTGAGTATTCGTCGTAGGGGCCAAGCTGCCTTACAAATCTGATATTCTCGTCCCCTGGCTGAGCAATATAATTGTATCGTGCATAATCCATAATGGTGGCGGCGATGCCCATTCTTTGTGTAAAGCTGCCGGAGCGAAGAGAGTCAACGGGATAAGCTGCGCTGGCTTTCATATTATGTGGTAAACCCAAAGCATGTCCTACCTCATGAGCTATAACCATGCGCATCATCTCTCCAATGTCAGCTTCAGGGGTGTTAAGCGTGCGTGCATTCGGGTTTGCTGCGCCAGTTTCCAGCAAGTATCTGTTACGATAAGAACGAAGGTGATTGTGGAACCAAATGATATCACTTTCAATGATTTCGCCGCTACGAGGGTCGGATACACTTGGGCCAACTGCATTACGGGTGGTGCTGGCTACATATCTTACTACTGAATATCTTATGTCTTCGGGACTGAATTCCGGATCTTCCTCCTTACTGGGAGGATCTTTGGCGATGATAGCATTTTTGAACCCAGCAACTTCGAATGCCTTTTGCCAATCTTCGATTCCCTGTCTGAAATAGGGCCTCCATTTCATGGGGGTGGCAGGGTCGATATAGTATACGATGGGCTTTATTGGCTCAACTAATTCACCACGGGCGTAAGCCGCAGGATCTTTTGGCTCAAGTCGCCATCGACGAATGTATCGTTTTTGGTCTGCTTTCAGTTCTTCGGAGGTGTAATCAATTTGTGCAATTGAAAACCAGCCAACTCGAGGGTCATGATACCTGGGTTGCATGATGTCCTCTGGCAGCATTATCATAGATTGGTTTACCAACATTGAAATTGTGCCAGCACGTGCATTCGATGGAGGGCTATCAGAGTCGAAGGTCATATCCTGGCGCACCTCTATATTTAAAGGATAGCTCTTTATGCCTTCAATATAGCTGCGACTGGCATCAAGTCTGCGAGCTTTGTAGCGGGTACGATTACCACTGGAAAGGCCACTGATTGCTTTTACATCTTTTGTGAACAGATCAGTAACATTAACCACTACTGCCGATGAGTCCTCACTTAAAGCTTCAACCTTGCCGGCAAATATTATTGGTGCGTAATTGTTGTTTTGCACTGACTCATAGATGGGTGCGGACTCATCAGCCACATTGCTATAACTAACCGTTCGGAGAAATATCTTATTCTCCACTCTACTCCATTGTACAACTTGCTCGTTCACCTTAGAACCAGCAATCATAAATCCTCCACCTAATCCAGCCGGTATTTTCGCAATACGGGTAACCCACAGCATGTCTTTGCCAAAAAGATCCTGGGGAATTTCGTAGTAGTACTTGTCGCCAATCTTATGTACAGTAAATATTCCGTCATCACTTTTCGCGTCTTGAGTTATTACTTCTGAATAGGATTTTAATTGTCCTTTCTTCTTCGGCTTGGGTTTTTCAGTTGTGGCGGCCTCGTTTCCTTTGTTCTTCTTTTTTCGCTGAGACAACAAATCCCCCTCAATGCAAAAGATCATCAAGGCCGTGAGAAAGAGCAGTTTTAGTGTAAATGGTTTAGTTTTCATTAGTCCATATATATTTTTCACAGAATAGCTTTATTTGGGGTCGAGTATTAGATTGATCCGTTCCAGAGCATCTTCCAGATGGTACTTGCTCATGCTATCAGATGTTCTTGCAATTGCTGCCCTAACTTGCGCACGGAGGGTTTTTAGTTCAGCTCTGACCATGGGTCTTATATCTGATTGACTTACATCTACTGCGGTAAAACCAGCACGGTTTCTAAAGGCGGCCGGTGGTGCGGTCTGTTCGTTTGTCATTAAAAACTCCATCCTCTCGATATAAGCTCTTTGCAAATTTCTACGGTAAGTATCTATGGTCTGCCCACGTCGCAGTTCTGAGAATATCCCAGCTCTCAACTCTCTTAACATTTCAAGCGGCGTATATGTGGAGTTGCCCAAAATGGCTTCTCCCTCTATAAGGCGTTGTAGCCTACTAGCTGATAAAAGCTGGTTGAGGGTATTAACCTGAAAGTTCCGCACTCTTTCTACTGCGCCAGCTCCTTCAATTCTTCGTAACACATCTGTGTTTATCATCCACTGGGGAGTTGAGAAAGTTTCTTTTTGTAACCAGGCCATTGCTTCTCGCTGCTTAGATTCAGGCACGGGTTCATAAACACTTCCGTCCTGATCGTAAGTTTTGTGGGTTTCATAAATGCCTCCGATGTTGTTGCGCACATGGCCGTTGTACCGATTCCATTGGAAGAGCACATTGTTATAGAGTTCGTTTAGATCGTCGTAGTTCTTGCCTTGCTCGGAAGTCCAACTTACCAGGTTGGGAATGATGCGCTTGAGGTTGGCAATTCCGTAACTGCTGGCCTTCATGGCGTCATCACCAAGATCCTCAGTTTGAGCCCTGGGGTCAATAGGGTTGAAGGTTTGGCGGCCATACCAGTAAAGGGGATCACCTTCATGCGATTTTATCCATTGATCCAATGTGGCTTTTTCTTCATCTGCGTTGTTGGCATCAACTATAGGTCTGTAACCCCATCGTGTCACCCACTTGTCGTAGGTTCCGATGTCAGGAAAAAGGGCAGCATCATCTCCGGGTTGGGCCACATAATTAAAGCGAGCGTAGTCCATTATTGAAGGTGCGGTGCCCATTCTTTCTGTGAAGGTCTTAGAGCGAAGGGAGTCAACAGGATAAGCAACACTAGAACCCATGTTGTGAGGAAATCCTAAAGTATGGCCAACTTCATGAGCCGATACAAAGCGGATAAGTCTGCCCATAACCTCATCATCAAACTTTACCTTTCTGGCATCAGGATTTACAGCCGAAGTTTGAATGAAGAACCAGTTTCTCAACAAATTCATCACATTATGATACCATATTATGTCGCTTTCAATAATTTCTCCAGAGCGAGGATCGTGCACGTGTGGGCCCTGCGCATTTTGAATTGGATTGGCCGTATATCTTATCACTGAGTAGCGAACGTCTTCAGGACTCCAATCAGGATCTTCCTCCGGCGTGGGAGGGTCTTTGGCTGTTATAGCATTCTTAAATCCGGCTTCTTCAAAAGCCACGTTCCAATCTTCCACCCCTTGCTTTAAGTAAGGCCTCCATTTGATTGGGGTTGCCGGGTCGATATAGTACACAATCTGCTTTATTGGTTCAACCAATTCTCCTCTGCTAAAGGCGGCTGGGTCTTTTGGTTCCAACCTCCACCGCGTGATGTACTGTTTGCGGGTGGCTTTCTGCTCATCGGCGCCGTAATCAATTTGGGCTACCGAAAAGAAGCCTACTCGCCGATCGTGCAATCGAGCCATCATTGGTTCTTTGGGTAGTAAAACCAACGACTGATTCATTTCAATTGAGAGAGAATTGGTATTTCTGTTGGAAGGCAATTGTGTGGCGTTGTAGGTTAGGATGTGCCGCACTTCGGTATTTAATGGAAAGCTCTTCATGCCTTCTATGAGGCTTCGTGATTTGTCAAGGCTGCGAACTCCAAAGTTCCTACGCTGATTGGCATTAAGAGGGCCGATCATCGGAATATCAGTTGTGAATAAGGAGTTTACTTCCACAACATATCGAGAGCTGTCGTCTGAAATTGCCTTAATATCAAACGAGTGTATTATCGGTTCGAAATTATTGTTGCGAACAGACTCATAAATTGGTTTTTCTTCGTCGGCGACGCTGTTGTGCGAAACTGCCCGGATCAGCAGTTTGTTGTCTTTCTTTTGCCACCGCCAGACTTGCTGTCCTCGAGCCTTCATGCCGGCCCCGCCAAAGTTGAAATTCTGAATAGTTCCGGAGATTCGACTAACTACTAGAATTTCTCTTTGCAAAAGACTGTCAGCAATCTCAAAGTAATATTTGTCTTCTATCTTATGGGTGGTGAAAAGGCCTTGGTCGGTTATGGCGTCTTTTGTGATCACATCAGAATAGGCCTTGATCCCGTTCTTATTCTTCGGTTTAGGCTTTTCCGTTGGCACCGGGTTGCTGTTCCTTCCTTTTTTCCTCTTTTGACTCAGTGCTGAGTCTGGTAGTATGAGTAAAGCGGTTAGAAGCAGCGAACAGAGAATTGCTTTGGTTCGCGAACTAAAAGAGCTGATCATTATCTTCGTTTTAGGTTAAGTGAGTAACCAACTAAAATAGTAGGTTAAGGTTCAATTATTAGACAATAACTTTTAGTCTTGCTCATGCGATTGACTAGTGGCAGTTTTATATTATGAATGGTTTTCGAATTTTAGGTATTGGTTTAATCAACTGTTTTTGAGGGACGTAGTTGTAATCGGTGGAGGCTTGGCAGGTTTAATTTCAGCCCATCAGTTGGCGTCGGCTGGTCTTGATGTTTTATTGGTTGAGAAGAAGTCATATCCTTTTCACAGGGTCTGCGGAGAATACATTTCCAATGAGGTTTTGCCATTTCTTAATGCAAACAATTTATTTCCCGAAGAACTGGCGCCAGTTCAGATCTCTAGGTTTAGCCTCACGTCAGTAAATGGAAAAGAGGGGAGGCTCAAGCTTGATCTGGGAGGGTTTGGCTTGAGTCGCTACAATTTCGACAACTACCTTTACGCCTCTGCTAAGCATAAAGGCGCGGAGTTTCAACTCAACACTTCAGTTAAATCTGCTTCTTTTCAGCACGATCGTTTTGAGGTAGTCCTATCAAATGGAACCGAACTAGAGGCTCGCATAGTGATAGGTGCACATGGGAAGAGAGATCGGCTTGATAGAGAGATGAATCGTGATTTCTTTCAAAAACGTACTCCTTATTTAGGAGTGAAGTATCACATAAAATATGATATGCCTGAGGACTTAATCGCTTTGCACAATTTTCAGGGCGGATATTGTGGAATTAGTCATGTGGAGGGAAGCAGATTAAACTTATGCTACCTTTCGGAAAGGGCGAATCTCAGAAGCTTCGGATCAATTCCTGAAATGGAAAGAGGAGTCCTCTACCGCAACCCCTTTCTGAAAGACATATTTACCCAAGGTGAGTTTCTTTTTGATTCTCCAAAAGTGATAAACGAGATTTCATTTGCAACAAAAAAACCTGTAGAGGGACACATGTTAATGGCTGGCGATAGTGCTGGTATGATCACACCCTTGTGCGGCAATGGTATGGCCATGGCCATCCATTCTGGTAAGGTTTTGTCTGAATTGGTAGTCGACTACTTTGCTGATCACAGAGAGCGCCTTAAGCTTGAAGCAACCTATTCACGAGAATGGCATAAGCTCTTTGCAAAAAGGCTCTGGATCGGAAGGAGGATCCAGAGCCTTTTTGGTGGAGTTTTCCACAGCAATGTTGCTGTGAATCTTGCCAGGAGCGTTAAGCCAGTAGCTAAATTTCTTGTAAGCAAGACACACGGAAAGCCTTTCTAGTTAGCGTTTGATAAGCTTCAGGGTGGCTATTGACTCCCCTGTGACAACTCTCAATAAGTAAACGCCCGATTTTTCTGAGCTTAGATCCAGGGAATGTAGTAGGACTTCTCTATCAGAAAATCGTATCTGACGGATCACCTTTCCTCCGATTGAAGTAACCTGCAACCGAACCTCGTCATTTCTGTTTCCTAACTCAATTTGGAAAATACCCTCACTAGGATTGGGATAAACCTCCAGCAGTTTCACTCCATTATTGTAGATTGAAGTAACGGGATTTACTGTTATCGATAAAGTTGTACTAGCTGAGAGGTTACCATCATCCGTGGCTGTTAGCTTAACGTCAATTTCGCCAACATCCATTTCCAGTGGAGTACCACTAAAGACGCCTGCTTGAAATTTTAGCCAATTTGGTAGTTCACCACCATCGTTGAGTTGGGCAGTAATATCCAAATCGGAGTCTTCCTCGTCTGAGAATAGCCCCGTAGGCAGTGCAAATGAGAATGGAGCATCCTGTTCAGCAGTCTGGTTTTCTAATTGACCTGATACCTGTGGCGCGTCATTTACTGCTTCTACTGATAGCTCAAAGAAAGTACTTGCGGAATTGCTGTCATTGTCAGTGGCTGATATCTTTATCTTATAAATACCTGCATCATCGTTATGGCTAGGAGTCCCGGAAAGTATTCGCGTTTCAGCATCGAAGCTAAGCCAGATTGGTAAGTCTGCTGATTGCTGCTTAACGCTATAGGTAATGGTTCCTTCATCGGTAAACAAATCAGCGGCAATGGTAAGACTAAATTCCTTATCCTCCGTGGCAGTCTGATCTGCCACTTCCCCGTTTAGCTTGGGTTGACCTTCTACAAATTCAGCATCAACCATTAATTTGAAAGTAGTTGAAGCACTCAGTTCACCATTATCCTTAGCAGTTATCATTAAGTCATAGGTGGAGCCAATTATTTCAGATGTTGGCGTACCTGCCAGTTCATCATTTGTCATTGAAAGCCACGAAGGTAGGGCCTCGCCGTTTGATAGACTTGCAGAAAGAGCAAGTTCGGAGGCATTCTGTTCTTCATCGCTAAACACACCTGCCTTGTCGATGCTTAAACTAAAGGCGGTATTTGCAAATGCCGTTTGGGTGGCTATTGATCCAATTACGGCCGGTGCGTCATTAACACTTTCTACAGATATTTTGAAGGTTGTAAAGTTGAAGTTACCGTCTTTGTCAGTTGCTGTAACCTTCACTTCAATTTCACCGATATTGACAACCAGGGGTAAGCCTGTAAACACCATGCCATTGAATTCCAGCCATGACATCTCCAACTTGGTGCCGTCAGTAAGTTCAGCGCTGTAGGTTAAATTCTCCACACCTCCATCATCGGAGAAAGCTGTATTTGGAACGGTAAGAATGAAGGGTTGGTCTTCTTTAGCCTGTTGGTCGGGTATGCCTGCATTGACTGTGGGTGCTCCCACCGGTTGAACAGTTACGTCAAAACTTGTTTCTGTGCTCTTAGGTGTATCTCCATCATCTGTGGCAACAACTTTTATTGTATGAGTACCGACGTGGTCGTTGTTTGGTTGCCATGAGATATTACCAGCGGCTGCATCCACCGTTATTCCCAAAGCTGTTGCTTCTGAATTCAAAGAATACTGAATGCCGTGATTTTCCACATCCGAGGCCGATGCAGTTACCGATAAACTTTCTCCAACAATTAGAGCGATATCGGCTATGCTTTCTAAAACGGGCGCATCGTTTACCTCGCTGACGCTTACCTCGAGAGTTGCCGTGAAAGTGTTGTTATTATCCTGGCCATCATTAGCCGTAACTGTATAAGTAAAAGTGCCGGAGCTATCTTGTTTTGCTGATAAAGTAATCTCACCTGTAGTTTCGTCAATCTGAGCCTGGATAAATTCATCTTCCGGCTGATTGATTAAGTAGGTAATTGTTTCTGAACTTTCACCAAATACAGGAGTGCTTGCCGTTAAGACTATTTTGTAGGGTTGATCGAAGTCTTCTTCTAGCGTCACTGCTGACTCTTGCAGCGTAAATGCGGGCTCATCGTTTATAGAGGCTACGGTTACATTGATCTCAAAAACATCACCATCAATATTACCGTCGTTAGCTTTAGCCTTAACCGTAAGATTACCAAAGAAATTAGGGCTCGGAGTTACGGTATTACCGCTAAAGGTATAATTCTCTCCCTCAGCCAAAGCCACTGTAATCTCCGAAGCGCTATTATCAGGATCTAATACTTCAAGTTTGTCGAGCTCAATATCGATAGTTCCATCCTCTATTGCGGCGGCAATTCCCGTATAATTGGTTATCAGTGGCTTATCATTAACGGCAGTAACAGTGACACTTAAGCTGTAGCTATCACTATTTATATCGCCGTCGTTAACTTTAACTGGTACACTCAAAGTTCCATTGTAATTTGTGGCCGGCAGGATCGAGTGGCCATCCACAGTATAATTGTCTCCATTCTCCACCACCATGGTAAAATTTCCGGGATAGGTATCGTCAGGATCATTTACCGTCAACGCGGCAAATGGTATTTCCAGGCTGTTATCTTCAGCAACCTCCAGGTTTTCACCATTCGTAATTTCAGGCTTATCATTAACTGGATTTACTGTCAGAGTCAAGTTATGGGCATCACTGTTAAGGTTGCCATCGGATACTGTAACGGGGATAGTCAAGGTGCCATGATAATTCAGGTTGGGAGTAATGGTGCTTCCACTGACTGAATAGTTAAGCCCGGGTTGAACAGCGATTGTAAAATCATCAGGAAAGTTATTATCAGGATCTGTGACATTAAGCGCTGCAAGTGCTATCTCCTTGGATTGATCTTCATCAGTTTCAAGAGTGCTTGAACTTGCTATTATCGGTTTATCATTTACTGGAGTCACAGTTACATTTAGCTCATAAGGATCGCTTGATATTTCTCCATCACTTACAGTAACCGGGACAGTCAATGTGCCAGAAAAGTTTTCGGAAGGCGTAATTGTTTGCCCGGAAAAAGTATAGTTAGTTCCCGACTGAACAGTCAGATTGAAGTCATCGGGAAATGTATTATCTGGGTCGACTACCGTAAGCGAGCTAAGGGCAATCGTTAATGGATTGTCTTCTGCAACTTCCTGGGCCTGGCCATTGGAGATTACCGGTTTGTCGTTAACAGGATTGATTTTTATTTGAAAAGTTTGATTGTCAGCCTGGTTGTCATTAGGAGGAGTTGCGCTGCCATTATCGCTGATAGCAACGGTAATTGTCGCCATGCCATGAGCATTGGCCGCTGGTGTAAACTGCAAGCGGCCATCTGTATTCAGGGTAAGGCCTCCATCGAACAAGCTACTGTTGTCAGGGGTAAGCACAATGTTGAGGGTTTGATTTTCATCATCATCACCATCATCAATATTGCTTGCCCATGAGCTGAAACTCTGGGCGCCCGCATCCT
Source organism: Cyclobacteriaceae bacterium (assembly GCA_028285445.1). Taxonomy (GTDB): domain Bacteria; phylum Bacteroidota; class Bacteroidia; order Cytophagales; family Cyclobacteriaceae; genus JANQPQ01. Next base: position 184,943 of record JANQPQ010000034.1, read on the forward strand.
CATTAATCTCAATATCAGACCCAAGAGTAATGGTAGGAGGGTCATTAACTGCCGTTATGGTAATTGTGAAAGTAACGACATCTGCCGTGTTGTCATTTGGGGCATCACCGGGGCCATCATCTTTCATTGTCACTGAAACCGTTGCAACTCCATTCTTATTGGCTGCAGAGGTGAATTCAAGCAATCCGTCGGTGTTGATTGTCGGTAGACTAGAAAACAAGTCGTTGTTATTGGTAGATATTTCAATAGTGATTGTGTGCTCTACACCGGAGTTGCCATCTGTAATATTGCTGGCCCAATTGGAAAGACTTTGTGTGCCGGCATCTTCATCTACCTCTACATCACTTCCTAATGTGATTGTTGGCGGAACATTTATAATGTAAACTGTACTGAACTGGGTGGCGGCAACATTTGGATTGCCATTCAGATCTGTAAGTCTACCAGCTGGCAGGTCAACTTCAACAGAACCCTCTGAGGATGGGTCAATGGTAACCGTAAATGTATTATCGAGATTGTCCTTGAAATCCGATAGGTTTGCATTATTCAAGACCAAATCACTGGAGGTAAAGTCGAAGACCTGTTCATCAAAAGCAATTTTGATTTCAAAGCTACTTTTGAAAACCGGATTGGCCTCTTCAGAAGTAATCACTGGCGTAGGAGCTGTCACATCACTATTGATTGTCGATTGCCCTGAGTTCAACACGCCCCACGTCGTGGTAATATTACCGGTCCAATCTCCCTCGTGGTTATAATCTGAGTTGCTGTTTCTTTGAATAGATTCAGCTGCGTTTAAGTCCTGAACCGCATGAGCGTTAAAGTCATCATCCACGAAACCACCAGCCGGTATGGTTCCATCGATTGTAGTCCATTGACCGGCAGCAGCAACAATACCGGCTTGGGCCTCACTTGCGGCAGCAGCAGTTCCACTAGGATTGTCTGATGCCAAAACAGCATCCATAATAGCGCTGGTTCCATCGGTAATAGTCAGTACAATATCCGTTTGTACGATGTTATCATCCGCAACGTACCAATCAAAGGCTGTATCAAAGTTTAAGTCGTGCGAAGAGTTGGGAAATTCTGCGACACTGTTAGTTTCGTTTCCTGATGCCATCGGATTGCAATTAGTGTCTCCACCATTCCAATGGACCACAATCAAATCATCGGCCGCCACTTCAAATTCTTCAAAGGTCAAAACGGCATTGCCTCGTTCATATAATTGAATGCCACCCATTCCGCCTCCTTCCACAACCCTCAGTTCAACCAGATCACATTGATTTGGGCTGTTGGCTTTAAACTCGTTAATAACCAGTTTAGCCCCTTTGAATTCAAAGGCTCCCATGTCGATCGTTTCATTACTTACTCTTGCTTTTCCAGCCAGATCCTTGTCAATAGTCAGGGCTTCAACCAGTGAATTACTGCCAGCGTCAATGGCTTGAGAGATAGGCGAAGGGGCCAGGCTGGCTGTCAGTTGTGGGTCGGTGTCTACTATTGAGTTGGTGATTGCGCCAGTCAAAACTGGATTATCAGGTAAGATGCTAAAGTTAAAGTTGCAAACACCAACGAAGAGCGAGCTGGCACTCTGTGGCAAACCCCCGGCCAGGTTGTTGCTAAAAACTGAGTTTCCAAAGTTGGCATCAGAAAACAAGGCTATCTCAGTTTCCGATGGCGGTTCCTCGAAGAAATAGCTTGATGTAACCCCACCGCCAGAACCAGCGCTATTGTTGGCGATGGTACAATTAAAGAAAGTCGAGGTCGAAATTGCGTTATATCCCAGTGTGCTATTATATATTCCCCCACCATCAAGATTGGCAACATTGCCACTAATAACGGAGTTGATAATGTTTGAATTGGCAGTGATAAATAGGTCATCTCCAAAGGGATCATAGAGGCCGGCAACATGGGCAATGCCACCTCCAAAATCTGCTTGGTTATCTTGCACCACGCAATTCCTAATGGTGAAACTGCCAAAGAAATCGCGTGTGACGATGAGTATTCCGCCTCCCATGCCATCCACGTTGTTGGGGCCTCCTCCGGCATTTGCGTTACCACCCTCAATGATGAAACCATCGATCAAACCCGAAAAGATGTCTGAAGCTACCACCACATGGTAGTTGTTGTCTGAACTGTTCCCGGTTACTCCGATATCTCCGCTGAGTATCGTTGGGTTAGCACTGAAATCTCTTTGCTCTTTAGTTGTCTCCGTTCCGTCGAACCCGCCAAGCAGGCTTACGTTGTTCACCATTTGGAACGAAGCGAATCGGTCATTACCCCCAGTAGTATAGGTGCCATGCGCTACCCATACTTCAAACACTGAGCTACCCACACGTGGGTCAGATAAGGCAGTTGTTAAGGAGCCATAAGCGGTGGCCCAGGAATCGCCATTTTCGGTTCCTCCGGTATTGGTGTGATTTACATAGAGAGCCTGGCTCATGGCCATTCCCATTGATAGCAGCAACATTAGATATGCAGCAGCTACGGTACGCAGTAAGTTTTTCATTTGATGACTATCCAGTTGTTAGTAAGCTGATAGAGCTTGGGTGGTCACCCGTTTTGCAGCGATATGCAAATTGGGATGCAGGCGTTTACCTTCGAAGTATTGGTATCACTTTTTCAGGTATTTATGTAACAAAATGTAGAACGAGGGCTACATGCACTGGCGGGTAAAGGCATCGAGCGGAAAGTATAGGAATACCACTGGGTCCCTCTATTTGCGGTCAAGGTTCTAGTTGTTTATGAACCTGAAGTACTTGATATATACTTAGAGCCCCAACTTAGATCTTCCACCATTTGGTGACAGCAAAGGCCCAAACTAGGCTAGTTGTTAGGGAGAATGCACGTGATATTTAAGAGGGAAATGATTTTATCATTGAACGATGATATTGTAATATTGGCTTAGCTTATACGCCGTGTGAAATGTTGACTGTGTTGTCTTTTACCATTCTTTCTTTTTTGCTTATTGCAGCATTCTATCTGAATGTTACTACTAAGTATATTAATTATCGGAATCGCCTTCACAGGCCTGTTAGGATTGCATTCTGCATAGTTTATTCCGCAAACCTCACAGGCTTCATTCTTGCTGGATACTTAATTCTTAGTAACCAAATTGAGGTGGCTATGGATCTTTGGAGAATTAAGTTTGTCATAAACCTTGTTGTCTTGGCGCTTTCTACACCGGTTATCTATTTTAGTAAGAACATCGCAGCAACTACAAAGTGGTCAATAACTAAGGTTAGGATGGTCCTATTGCTAGTGAATATCTATCCTCTCATAAATGTGTACCTGTTCTATCGGCACTAAAATTGTACTAATCAAATAATAAATTTATCTTTTTGTAGATAAGTATTATCTTAGCGGGTTATGCTTACCTATCTACTGTTGCTCCTGGGCTTCTTATTACTTATCAAAGGAGCTGACTTATTGGTAATTGGAGCCTCCGCCATTGGCAAGAGAATGCACCTCTCCGATATCATCATCGGGCTAACAATTGTATCATTTGGTACTTCATTACCGGAGCTTCTGGTAAACATTATGGCAAGCTTTGGCGGAAGTTCAGAGTTGGCTATTGGCAATGTGCTGGGCAGCAATGTCGCCAATATCTTACTAATTCTTGGCGCTGCAGCGATAATAAGGCCGCTTCCTATAATGCGCAACACCTATATTGTTGAAATACCATTTTCACTCACTGCAACATTGCTGGTGGCTCTATTCGCCAATTACCATTTATTTGAAGACAGCACCAATCTATTTATATCACGCATCGATGGGGGGCTTTTGCTTTTATTCTTCTCAATTTTTATGGCATATATCTACTATGTTTCTAAGCAACATTCTACTCCCCCGCCAGTCGAGGAGGCAAAACCAACGAACCTGGCAAAATCGATGCTGTACATTCTGGCTGGTATAGTTGGACTTTACATTGGCGGAAAATGGGTAGTAGATGGTGCCGTGGTTATAGCAGCCGACCTTGGGATGAGCCAAACCTTTATTGGGTTAACGGTCGTGGCAATTGGTACCTCTTTACCTGAACTGGCAACATCAATGCTCGCTGCATCAAAGGGCAATACTAACATCGCTGTAGGAAATGCGGTTGGTTCGAATATATTTAACGTGCTCTGGATCTTGGGCTTGAGTGCCGTAATAAAACCACTACAGTATTTTGCAATTAGCAACTTCGATATTGTAATAATTATCTTGGCTAGCACTATGCTGATGATGGCTGTAGTAATTGGTCGCAAGCCGGTAATTAGCAGGTGGGAAGGAATATGGTTTCTACTGACTTACAGCGCCTACATGATATTCCTGGTAAACCGAGGATAGCACGGAACAAACATTTCAAAAAAAAGGATTACATTAATTCAATTTCTCCTAATTTAGAAGAATAAGGACTCTTTTAAACCAGAAACCGTAACCAATTGTCAGCCAAAATAAGATCCATTTCCAATACCAATAATAGTAAGGAAGAGGGGCCGGATTTCGATTGGCTAATAGGCGTTTGGGAAAACAACCAGACAAACAACACCTATGAAGAATGGCATTGGGATGAGGATAAGCAACTTGAAGGTTTAGGATATAGATTAGTTCAGGGGGAAAAGGTAGTTTCTGAACATATAAGAATATTTCAGCGCGATGATGAATTCATCTATGAAGCCAAACTGCCAAACCACGATGATCCAATAGTTTTCAGGATAGTAAGAATAACCGAGGGAGGATTCACCTGCGAGAATGTAGATTACGACTTCCCCAAAAAGATATCTTACGAGTTAAATGGTTACGACATTCTTCATACCCAACTCAGTAGTAGCAAAAGGCATCTCAAGTTTGATTTCAGGAAGGTTCAGTAGTAGACATCAATTCGGTATTCTTTCCACCAAAAGCATAACATTCTACCGCATTTTGGGGTATGTTATTATAATGAAAACTGGGGTAATTTGAGTCCTAAACCCAACCTGCCTCTAAGGTTCCCACCAACGACTCAGTTCAATGGGACAAAATAAGTATAACGTACTGTATATTGATGACGAACACAATAACCTGGTTGTGTTTGAAAATGCCTTTTTCACCCAGTATAATATCTTCACAGCATTGTCTGGCGAGGAGGGGCTGAAAATTCTCGAGAAAGAAGAAATTCACCTGGTAATTACAGACCAAAAGATGCCAGGAATGACAGGTGTGCAGTTCCTGGAGACGATAAAACCGCTATATCCCGATATTATCACAATGATAATTACCGCCTATAGCGACATAGATTTCATAATCCCGGCTATCAATAAATGCGGAGTTTATAGCTACATATTAAAGCCCTGGGACGTTAGAGAGCTTAATTATACGCTTGAAAATGCTCTTACCAAGTACCAATTGCAGCATGACAACAAAAAGTTGCTGGAGCACCTGCGCTTGGCCAATGAGCAATTGGAGGACAAAATCAAAGCAAGAACAAGAGAGTTACAAGACAAGAACGATGAGTTGGCGAAGATCAACGCCATAAAAGACAAGCTCTTTACCATTATTTCTCATGACTTAAGGCAACCGATACTTTCATTTGGGGTATTCCTGGAGACCCTGAAGGTGGTTAAGGAAGAACTAACGGCAGAGAAATTTCAAACCCTTACCAACAGTATTGAATCACATCTGTGGCAGGTGAAAGATCTAATGGATAATCTCCTTCATTGGTCGATGTTGCAGATGGAGGGCAAGGAAATATCACGAAGCAACTTCGATATGACCGCGACCGTGGATAAAAATATCAGCCTTTATAGGTCCATAGCTGTACAGAAGCAGATTGAAATCGATTTTGATAAAACAGCGGATAAGGTACTAGCCGTTGGAGACGAAGATATGTCGGAGGTAGTACTCCGAAATCTACTTAGCAATGCAATTAAGTTCACAAACTCCGGCGGTAACATTAAATGTTCAGTGGGGAATATGAACGGTGATGTAATCGTTACTATTCAGGATAATGGGATAGGTATTTCAAAGGAAGTGATGTCGAAATTCTTTGATATTGGGCAACAAATCAGTACCCGGGGAACAGCCAATGAAAAAGGTATCGGTTTGGGATTAAAACTTTGCAAAGAGTTTATTGAGAAACAAGGAGGTCGATTGGAGGTTACCAGTGAAGTTGGGGCGGGTTCAACTTTTGTTTTTTCGCTTCCAAAAGCCGCTGCAAACTAAGATATTTGTAAAATGCCAAGAAACTCAGCATATATACTCATATTGGCGGTTAGCCTCCTTATAGGGGCTAATTCGGCAAAAGCTGGTGTTTGGCAAAATGCACAATATTCCGCTTCCCAGGATACAGCTACCATAGAGCACCTGCTATTCCTTTCAAACTCCGCTATTGAAGTAAAAAACTACGGATTGGCCCTGCACCAGGCTGAAAACGCACTAAGTAAATCATTGGCAGCTCAGTACCAAAATGGTATAATCCAAAGCCAACTGTTGCTCTCTTCGGTTTATCGCCGACAACAGCAATATGCACGGGCCCTCGACTACTACCTTGCGGCGCTGCAGGAAGCCAGAAAGGTAGAGGATAAGGAGCTATTGCTTGATGTCTATGTAGGCATTACTCAGCTTTACAAGGATTGGGAGGTATTTCAAAAAGCGCTTGATTATTCCAGGCTAGCGCTGCCGTTAGCTGCAGGTAATTCTGAGGCGGAGTTGGCAATTCAGAATGATATTGCCTACTGCTACTACCGACTTAACGACTTTGATAATGCTATTAAGAATTACCTGCCAGTTCTGGAAATGACCAGGGCTAAAGGGTCCAGCATTCACCTGGTCACTGTGCTTAAGCATCTTCAAGATGCCTACATAGTTACCAATCAGTATGATCACGCACTAAAGTATAATCTTGAGATAGTTGACGTAAAGAAGGCTCTAAGTGACTCCACTGGTATAGCAAACTCCTTAAATAACATTGGGGCCCTTTACAAGCATCTTGGTCAGTATGAAGAGGCGTTAAAGTTCTTCAGCGAGTCGCTGAAAATGAATCGCAAACTGAAGAAGGTAAACCAACCAGAAGAAAGTGAGAAGACCATACTAATGAACATTGGTGTGATATACGCCGAGATGGGCCAGTACAAAAAGTCTACGCAACACTACCTTGAGGCATTACAAGTATGGCGAGATTATGCGCCGCCGGCAGATTTAGCTGAGATTTACTACAACATGGCGGCAAACTACCTTTTGCTCAAGAATTACAAGACTGCACTCCTGCATTCAGAGGCCGCCATGGCTTACGCCTCTGAGGATCATGACCTCCGTAGAATAGCGCTGTTGTACAAGCAAATGTCAGAGATTCATCGCCAGAATGAGGATGATAGTAAGGCACTCTTTTACTATCAGCAGTACGCCACGGTTAACGATGAACTAATGAAGTTTCAAAATCAGAAGCAGGAAGAGTTCATGCAGCGACAGTTCGAAATTGAAAAAAGAGAAGGCGACCTAAAATTGCTGATGGCTGAGAAGCAAATGAAAGATCTGGAAGTGCGAAAGCTGGCCCTTGAGACGGAAAAGAAGGAGAATGATATTGAATTGTTGTTAAGAGAGAAAGAGCTTCAGAACGTCAGGCTTCTTAACCAGGAAACGGAAAAGGAAAAGGCCCAGCAGCAATTGGCTTTGGCAGAACAAAAGCATGAAACGGAGTTGAAAGATCAGGAAATTGCTATGCTCGTGTACCAGGATAGTATTAAAGACATGCGGCTTAGGCAAATTCAGCTTGAAGAAAAAGAGAGGCAGCGTAATATCGAATACCTTGAGCAAGTAAAGGCTAATCAACAGCTTAAGATCGAAGACCAGAAAATATTACAGCGATTCTATGGAGGAACTCTGCTGCTTTTCGTGGTTATTTTGTTTCTAATTCTTCGTGGTTATTACCTCAATAGAAAAACCACCTCCCAGCTAGCCAAGCAAAACAAGGAAATTCAACTACAGAAAGACCAGCTAGAGGAGGCCATCGGTCAATTGAAAGCAACTCAATCCCAGCTTGTTCAGTCTGAAAAAATGGCCTCGCTTGGTCAGCTTACTGCTGGAATTGCTCATGAGATTAACAACCCTATAAACTTCGTGTATGCCGGTGTTGATGGCCTAAAAGCTTCAGTAGATCGCCTGATGCAGGTGCTCAACAAATATGGAGAAATTGAGAATGAGAATACTCGGAAGGGCCAGGCCAAATTGCTTCGTGAGGCGCAGACCATCAAACGCGACATCTATTTCGAAAAAACGAAGGAGAGCCTGCTTAAGGTGATCAATGCAGTAAAAGAGGGAGCTTCAAGAACCGTTGAAATTGTGAACGGCTTAAGGAATTTCAGCCGAATGGATGAAACAGTTTTGAAGTTCGCCAATATCCATGAAGGAATTGACGACACCTTGGTGATACTGAAAAGCCAGGTTAGCCGCAGCAATATCCAGATTACGAGGGAATATGATGAGAGTTTGCCTGAAATTAAATGCTTCCCGGGGCAACTGAACCAGGTGTTTATGAATATCATAGGAAATGCCATTCAGGCAATTGAAGGAGATGGTGAAATAACAATTTCTACTAAAAATTTGCGCGACATTATCAAAATTAGCATTAAAGATTCTGGCGTAGGGATGCCGGAGGAAGTTAAGGACAAGATTTTTGAACCCTTCTTTACCACCAAAGATGCCGGAGAAGGTACCGGTTTGGGCCTATCAATCAGCTATGGCATAATCCAAAATCACAAAGGCAAACTGATGGCATATAGTGAAGTTGGGAAGGGAAGTGAGTTTGTTATGTTCCTTCCCAAATACGATACATCATCAGATCAGCAGCGTAGCGCCTAGTTCAGCCTGAAGGTAATTGGTATTATCATGCGTACCTTGGTGGGTACACCTCTTTGTTTGCCGGGATTCCATTTTGGAGCCTTATTCAATACTCTTAATGCCTCTTCATCGCAACCACCGCCAATACCTTTTAGTACAGTAGCCTCTGTTACGTTTCCGCTTTCATCAACTACAAACTGAAGGAAAACTTTGCCTTCAATCTCCAAGCGGCGAGCTTGTGGTGGGTACTTAATATTCCTACTAATGAACTTATAAAAAGAGGAGTAGCCGTCAACCGGATTTGGCATTTCTTCTATTGGGATAAACTTGGTGGGTTCGGGAGCCGGCTCTGGGTCTGGCTCGAAGAAATCCTCCGCTATATCAATTTCGTCAGGATCAAAAGTAAAATCAATTTCTTCTATGATCTCGTCCTCGCGGGCTACTATTACCTCAGGTTGCTGCGCCGGTGGGCGCTTCGGGGGTGGAATAACCGTTGGTGGAATAATGGGTGGAGGATCAAATCCAGTACCGTCCGTTGTAAAACAACATGTGGGCTCAGCCATCGGACTACGCCATTCAAAAGCCGAGACGATCAGTAGCAAGGCCAAAACAAGGCCCAGGTTAAAGAACAGCCCCCTTTTCCTTCGTAAGTCTAGGCTGGGATTTTTTCTGGTTTCCATAGCTTTTTCTAAGCATAACCGGCATTCCAGAAAAAAGTCACAGGTAGTATCTCAACTCATCGGGAAGCAACTATAGGCACAAATTTCAATTCTGTTTTAAATTTCGAATTTGGTGCGTCGGATGCAATTAAGAAACCTTCGCGACTCTGGTCTGTATAGCGCACCAGCCCCTCCCAATTGTTGGTAACTTCCTTGAAGTAGGAGACCACCACTGGGGCAGCTGAGGTGCGGGAGATCTGCCCCTCTTCCATCCGGAACTCCACCAGCCGTAGCACATTAGTTTTCCCACGATTCTCTAAAGGCAAGCCATCCTCAGGCTGCAACGAGTCGAAATTTGGGTAGCACAAAGAGGCTTCACCAAAATAGAAATAGTTAAGAAGCCAAAAACGATTATCGGCCATTTCGGTAGCGTCTGTTATCCTGAAAGGAATACCAGGCAAAGAAACGTTTTCGAACTTGTGGCTCTCGACACCAAGTTTATGGCCCACAGGTTGAGAGATAGATTCGGTGCAGTTAGCCTCGTAAATCGCCACTGGATCTTTGCCATGCAGTACCAGTGTCTCATATCCCATATTGCGAAGCTCGTCTATGCCCTGCGCTAAATTTGGGTCTGGAATTGGCATCAAGGTATTCGGTAGAAGGTTGATCCCGGAATCCTTGATCGTTCCCTTTACCAGGTATGATTGCATTGGTCCACTTAGTTCGATTGTGAGAAATACTATAGCATCTGCAATTACCATGGCCTCAAATCCTTCAATATTTTCTGGTGGCCGCAATGCTAGCAGTTTTTCTTCCACACCACCATCATCAATTGGCAACAAGGAATAACTAATTTCCTTACCCGATCCCAGCTGCTTTTCGATTTCTTCCCTCTCTATTAGAATTAGATTCCCACTCAAGCTTTTGCCACCCTTATACGTAGGGAATTGCCGCAGTAGCACTAGTTGATCGCCAAACCATGTCAATCCCGAAATTTGATTGCCGTGATCAACTAATTCCGGAGGTAATTCCAATCCTTCCAAATTTTTCTCACCGATTCCATTGTGGATTGGACTCTGCATAGCGTTGCCTGATAAACAAGCTACAGCCAGAAAGAAAATAAGAGGGATTAATCGCATGTATTTGAATTGCTATCCTGCGCTGAAATAAAGAAGCATAATAATAGCCAGCAAGGCAAGTATATAGCCGACAGCTCGGAAGGTTTTGCGCAGACGATTGGACCGTTCATGCCGACTTAGTAGATTTTCGTAATTCTTGTGTCTTTCAATTCGGCGCGAGGTCATCGTCCTTCGTCGTAGTCTGATGTCGTGTCTAGTCATGCCCCTCCTGGTTTTGTTCGACGATCACGCGTAATCTTTCCAAGGCCCGATAAGTACGCATTTTTGCTCCACTTTCAGATACATCCAGAATATACGCAATTTCCTTAAATCCTTTGCCTTCGAAAAATCTCAGTTCAAGGGCCATCAGCATATCGGTTGGTAAATCTCTTAAACTGGCTATTAATTGCTCAATTTGCTCTTCGTTATTTTCTGTGTCGGTCTCATCGAGAATCTCCTTAAACCTATCTTCCTCAAGACTGAATACCATTTTCTTTTTCCTCTTCTGATAGTACTTGTTAACCTCGTTGGAGGCAATTCTGTAGAGCCAGGCAGAAAAAGGTAGCCCACGAAATTCATACTTTTGTAGGTTCTGCATGGCGCGAAGGAAGGTCATTGAAACCAAGTCTGCCGCAACTTGTTCATCATCTGTTCGCCGAAAGATAAATCCAAAAATTCCCTCAAAATGACGATCGTAAAGCGGGCCGAACTTTCGGCTGTCGTTTTGGGCTGCCTCAACCAAAAGTTGCTCTGCTAGTATTTCTTCCTCAGTAAGCTGATAAAAGGCCAATTTGGGACTAGATTTTATCTCATAACCTAGGCATAGAGAAAAGTCACATTAAAGAGATTTAACAATCTCCTTCTTGGAAAGCATTATACTCCACATGCCACAGAGTATATCCCCATTGCTGGTATCATCAGCATCTTCGCTATTACCGCTGGAATTTAGGCACTTGCGGCAAAGTTCTGCGGTAGTAATTATAGCACGAGAATACAGCAACAAATTATCATCAATTTCTTGTACGTTATGGGCGATTTCCTGACCATTGGCGAGGCTGTACTTATAGGCCTCTAAAATCTGCAACTCAATTTCATCGTCTCCAGGGTGGTCAGGATTTAGCATTTGCAGTTTAGCTCCGTATTCGCTTACCACTGAATCAAGTTTCGCATCTGGTATGAATTCACAAGCCTCTACGCTCTCAGATTGCAACTTTTCAAGAAATAAATCATCCGCGAGGTTTGCAATTATCTCACCACGTTCGTAAGCAGTCGCAACGATATCAGCATCAGGCACTTGCTTAATCTCATGGCTCTTCAGCCCCTCAACTGCCGCGGTTTTATTTTTATCATCCATTTGCGGGGTACAGAAAACCGAAAGGCTACTAATGACAATCAGGAGGGCTTTGGAAAGGCGAGAATTTTTGATCGAATACATGAACAAAACGAAGTTAGCGATAATTATTAATTTTGGACCTCAACAGATGCCATTATGCTAGATAAACTAGAAGAGATAAAAGGAAGGTTTGAAGAAGTTGGGAATATGATGATGGAGCCAGACATTATGTCTGACATGGCGAAGTACACCAAACTAAGTAAGGAGTATAAAGACCTGGAGAAGATAGTTGATAAATACAACGAATATAGCAAAGCGCTTGCCGATGTAGATTCAGCTAAGGAAGTTCTGGCCACTGAGAAGGACAACGACTTTAGGGAAATGGCCAAAGCTGAGATAGATGAGCTGACCCCCAAAATCTCGGCGCTTGAGGATGTACTTAAGCAGATGCTTATTCCGAAAGATCCTAATGACTCAAAGGACGTGATTATGGAAATTAGAGCGGGTACTGGCGGTGACGAGGCGGCAATTTTCGCGGGGGATCTATTTAGAATGTACCAGCGCTTTGCCGAAAAGCAAGGTTGGAAGTTATCAATTATCGATTATGCTGAGGGCACGTCAGGTGGCTATAAGGAAGTCGTTAGCTCTATTGCTGGGGCTGATGTTTATGGCATGATGAAGTTCGAGTCAGGGGTACACAGAGTGCAGCGTGTGCCACAAACTGAAACTCAGGGTAGGGTGCATACTTCCGCTGCCAGTGTAGCAGTATTACCTGAAATGGATGAAGTGGAAGTGGAGATTGATATGAACGAAGTGAGGAAAGACACGTACTGCTCCTCCGGGCCGGGAGGGCAATCGGTAAATACTACCTACAGTGCGGTGAGATTGACGCATGAGCCTACCGGTATAGTAGTGCAGTGCCAGGACGAGAAGTCTCAAATCAAAAATTTTGATAAAGCACTGAAGGTACTGCGGTCGCGGTTATATGAGTTGGAGCTTCAAAAACATAACGAAGAAATAGGAGCCCAGCGACGCTCAATGGTGGGAAGTGGAGATCGCTCCGATAAGATTCGCACTTACAACTATCCGCAGGGCAGAGTGACAGACCACCGCATTAGCTATTCACAGCATAACCTTCCAACAGTAATGGATGGGGAAATAGCTGATTTTATTGAGAACTTAAGAATCGCTGAAAACGCAGAAAGGTTGAAGGAGGGGTCTACGGAGTAGCATTGTATATCAGGAAGTCATCCTGAACTTGTTTCAGGATCTTCCAGATAAGATGCTGAAACGAGTTCAGCATGACAGTTCAATTTGAAATTCATAACTCAAAATTCATAATTCTTAATTGCCGTACCCGTTCAATAACTATGATAAAGAATGGCTTGATGGTGATTGCTTTGTCGTGGTTAGCCATGAGCTGCGGTCTTACTTCGGAAACACCGAGGCCAGCGGGGAGTCTGCGGTTTTCAGCAGATACGGTATTCTTTGATACTGTCTTCACTTCCGTTGGAAGTGTCACCAAGCGCCTAAGGGTATTCAACGACAGTAAAGATCCGGTAACAATAAATAGCATAGCACTTGGCAGCAGCCAATCACCTTATAGGCTTATTGTCAGTGGTGAAGAAGGAAGTAGTTTTCAAAACACCAGAATTTTAGGCGAAGACAGTATTTTACTACTGGTTAGTGTGGAGATAAATCCTATGGATGAAGATTTGCCGTTTATAGTTAAGGATTCGATCGTCTTTAATACAGAGCCAACTCCTCAAGATGTGAAGTTGATATCCTGGGGGCAGGATGCTCATTTCCTCAATGACTCTATTCTGGCCTGCAACACCACCTGGACTGGTGATCGTCCTTACGTAATCTTTAACTCAGTACTGGTAGATTCACTTTGCCATCTAACAATCGAGGAGGGAGCGCAGATTTTTTCTCATAATGGATCAAGCATATTTGTACAAGGTACTATAGATGTGCAGGGTAGTGCTGAGTCCCCGGTGGTGTTTCGAAATGATAGACTTGATGAGAGATTTGAGAATGCTCCGGGCCAATGGCGCGGAATATTCTTTTTAGAGGGTAGCAAAGGCAACACCATCAATAATGCAGTAATTCGTAACGCGGAGTTTGGTATTTGGTTGGGAACCCCTGACGAGGATGACGACCCCGACCTGGTGATCAGAAATTCAATAATCGAGAATATGGCAAACACCGGATTGATAGCCTTTACATCAGACTTGCACGCTGAAAACCTGTTGATTAACAACTGCGCCGAATTTGTGCTAGGCAACTTTGCCGGCGGCAACTACAGTTACAACCACTGCACTTTTGCCAATTTCTCGTTCGACTTCTTTCGTCAGCAGCCGTCAGTAGCCGTTGCAGATAATTTTGTTCTGGCTGACAATTCGGTGATTACCGGCGACATCAACTTGACCCTGACCAATTCTATTATCTGGGGAGGGTTTGCAGATGAGCTACTGCTAGACCAATCTGCCGGCCAGGGCTTTGTTACTATTTTCGACAGCAACATCATTCGATCATCAATTGCGAATCTTGGAGCCAATGCCATCAATGCAGACCCCTTATTTATTGATGCGGCCAATTTCGATTACAGGCTTGACACACTTTCTCCGGCTAAGGATCAAGGCATTACCACCTTGATAACAATTGACTTAGATGGAAATATGAGAGATGCTAATCCTGATCTGGGTGCTTATGAAAGGATAGAATGATAACTGTTCAAAAGGAAATAACGCTTGTTCCTTTGCCAAGAGGATTTCATCTCATTACAGCAAAAATTGAAAGCCAGCTTTCAGAAATTCGTGACATGAAAGCTGGTATCCTGCAGGTATTCATTAAGCACACCTCCGCCGGCCTGACGATCAATGAAAATGCTGACCCAACGGTAAGGTCTGACTTTGAAAGCCACTTCAATGTAATGGTTCCGGAGAATTCCCCATATTACCGGCACACCATGGAAGGCCCAGACGACATGCCCGCCCATATCAAGTCATCTCTTTTGGGAAGCTCCGTTTTTGTGCCGATTACCAACGGCCGACTTAATCTCGGTACCTGGCAAGGTATTTATCTCTGCGAACACCGAGACCGCGGTGGATCTCGTAAACTGGTACTGACCGCCTGGGGTACCTAATTTTCGGTAGACTTTACCAAAACTTAGTGGAGCTAAAAATGCCTAGTTCAAGCGATTGACTGCTATTCCGCAAGGTGCCATTTTTGTTATTTAGAATGATTCTAAATAACATTCTATTCGCAGCATTTGCGAGCTTTAGTCCAAAGAACTCCACAGCTCATAGGAGCTGGGAGTTTCTTGTTTGTTTGAACAGGAGAACATGCACGAAAAGCACTCAACTTTCGAAATTTTGTCAGAGACCAGAAATGGATATCTAGGCGTTTGTACTTGTTGCTTGGAATTCAATTTCGCATATAAGAATCTCGTTTTGACCTTCAATGAGAAAGACATGTTCAGTATTCTTAATTGGCTAGTTGAGAATGAGAATAATCCAGCAAATGTTGTGAATATGCATCACGGCAAAGAGCGCGTCTATGCTAGTCCAGTAAAGAACATATTCCTAGCTTTTAACATTGATGAATTGAAAGAGATTGATGTATTAATTACAGAGGCTCAAATCCTCTGGGAAGCGAAAGGGTTAGCCGGTCAAAGGTAGAATACGATCAATAGCTGAAAGTGCATTAGAATCATTTCTTTATTTTTGCCCAATGCCAAAGCAAGTTTCCAGATTTCTTCTTCCCGCGTCCCTTATTTTTTTCATTTCATCTATTGTTTCCAATTGTAACAGCCCAAAGCAACAACCAATTGATGATGACGAATACCGAGTGCAGCGGACAATGGTACTCTACCAGCGTTATTCCCATAAATTGTATTTGGCTGGTAAGGCAGGCAATTGGGGTCTAGCAGAATTCTATGAACATGAATTGGAAGAACTAACAGCCGATCTAACCCAGGATAAGATTACCTATGAAGGCAAAGACCTTGGAGCATTGAGCAACGTAATCCTCAGGCCGGCCATTGATAGTGTCGGTAAGGCCATCCAGTCACAAGAAATTGAGCAATTCCGGAAAGGTTACAACCTAATAATTAAAGCATGCAACAACTGTCACCTTGCCACGGAGCATGATTTCATCAATATAACCATCCCCTCCAACAACCCTTATAATCAGCAGTTTCAGCCCTAATACCTAAAATTAGGTAGATGTAAATTGCCCAAATCAGGCTATTGATTGGCATTTGTTCTGTTGTCATCTTTGTTATTTAGAATTAGTCTAAATAAGAATAAGATACTCTAACAATGACAACACGAATACTTTATCTACTCGCTTTGGTGGCAATATTCGCCGCCTGTGACGATGAGGACCCGACCCCTTCGGTTGAGGCTCCAGCAACTTACGTTTTCGAAAGAAATGGTGCCACTACAGTTTCCTTTAGTGGCCAAACCCAGCGGATTGGCATGGGAGAGGAGCTAATTAGCGCTATGAAGGACTTTGGAGTCACTGATGTAGCCATGCTAGAAATGTTTAGGAATCAAACGGCAGCTGGAGGCGATGCCAACCCTTTTGATGATTCTGATCTTAATACTTCCTCAAAAAGCATAAAAAGTAAAACAGCTGCTTCCAGAGATTTCTTCTCAGCCAATACAGTCGAAGCTACTGAAATAAAGGAGGACTTTGAAACCTGGATCAATTCGCAATTTACGGTGGTGTTCCCCAGTCAGAATACGATAGCCACGCCAGGTGTGGCTGGGCAAATTGCTGATGGTAGTTCAACCAGATATGTAAACGAACAGGGTCTGGAGTTAAATCAGGCCGTGAACAAATCATTGATTGGCGCCTTAATGGGTGACCAGGCCATGAACCATTATCTCGGAGTTGCTGTGCTCGATGAGGCAGATAACCGCGCCAACAACGATGCTGGTACTACAGCATCGGGCGAAAACTACACAACTATGGAGCATAAGTGGGATGAGGCTTATGGTTACATCTATGGCACTTCTGCTGATCCAGCCAATCCCAATCCTACTATTGGCGCTGATGATAGCTTCTTCAACAAATACATTGGTCGTGTTGAAGGTGACGATGACTTCGCGGGTATAGCTGCTGACATCTGGGATGCCTTCAAGTTGGGAAGAGCTGCTATCGTTGCAAAAGACTATATCGTAAGAGATGAGCAGGCCGCGATAATCAGAGAAAAGCTTTCGACTGTAATAGCAGTTAGAGCAGTCTATTACCTGCAGCAAGGTAAAAATGGCCTACCCGCAGACCGTAACGACACGGCGCTTTATGGAGGCGCCTTTCATGATTTTTCAGAAGGATTTGGTTTCATCTATTCGTTGAGATTTACACGTCAGGCAAGTGGTGATCAACCATACTTTACCAAATCGGAGGTCGATGGATTTTTGGAAGACCTAATGGGCGACGGACAAAACGGGCTTTGGGATGTGACCGATGCCACCCTTGATGCTATCTCAGAAGCTATCGCTGCGAAATTTGATTTCACTGTTGAACAAGCAGGCTCTTAGGTTTACTTTTGCCCGCTAATTAATTCGAAATGAAGAAAATCTGGTTTGTCTTATTGATTTCATCCATAGCTTATAGCTGCGGAGAGGACGATGGTCCATCCATTGGCGACAATTTTGATCGCGGGACCATGCTTGGTAATTGGGCTGATAACATTATTGTTCCAGCTTATCAAGCCTACGCGTCAGACTTGTCCGCCCTCTCCTCAGCAACAAATACTTTTGTTGGAGACATTAATGAGACAAACCTCTCTAATCTTAGGGCAGCCTGGTTGCAAGCCTATACTTCATGGCAGCGGGTTTCAATGTTCGAAATTGGAAGAGCAGAGACCATTACATTAAGAGACTTTACAAACATTTTTCCTACTTCTGCTGCTAGCATTGACGCCAGCATAACCAGTGGTAGCTGGAATTTAGAGCTGCCTTCCAGTAGGGACCAGCAAGGTTTTCCCGCAATGGATTACCTGTTACACGGTATAGATGTGTCTGATGCTGGAATCGTTACAAAATTCCAGAATGACCAGAATTACCAGACCTACCTGCAAGATATTGTAGCCCGTCTCATTGATCTCACTGATCAAGTGGTCGACGATTGGCAGAACGGATATCGTGATGAATTTGTAGGCAATGACGGCTCTTCTGCCAGCAGTTCGGTCAACAAGATGGTGAACGACTACATGTTCTACTACGAAAAGGCTTTTAGAGCAGGTAAGGTTGGTATCCCTGCGGGTGTCTTTTCCGGTAGTCCACTTAGTGATAGAGTGGAGGCCTTCTATGCTCAAGATGTATCAAAAGTGCTATTTGACGAAGCCCTCCAGGCAACTATCGATTTCTTTATTGGTAAACACTTTGGTAATACCGGACAGGGAGAAAGCCTGAAATCCTATCTGGACTTTCTGCAAACGATTAGCGACGGTGAAAATCTCAGCGATCTGATCAATTCACAGTTCCTTGAGGCGCAGTCGGCGTCAGGAAATCTCCAAAATAACTTCTCCGAGGCAGTTGAAAACAATAACACCTTGATGCTTGGATTGTACGACGAATTGCAAGCGAATGTAGTATTGCTTAAGGTAGATATGTTCCAAGCACTAAGTATACAAGTAGATTTTGTAGATGCTGATGGTGACTGATGTGGCCTAGAATACAGACATACCTAGCCGAAACTACACAAGCTGCCCCTTTGGCAGCTTTTCGCGTTTTCTTTGGCGTGATGATGCTGGCAAGCGTGATTCGCTTCTGGAGTTATGGTTGGATAAAGAAGCTGTACATCGACCCCGCCTTTTTCTTTTCTTACTACGGATTTGAATTCGTCAAGCCACTTGGTGTTTTCACCTATGGCCTATTTGCAATCTGCGGACTGGCCGCCTTGATGGTTGCCCTCGGATACCGTTATCGGTTGGCCATCATCACCTTTTTCCTAAGCTTCACTTACATCGAGCTAATGGACAAGACCACGTACCTAAATCACTACTACTTCATTAGTGTTTTAAGTTTTGTGATGATATTCTTACCTGCAAATGCATATTTTTCACTTGATGCCCGTCGTAATCCAAGCCTTGCGTTTCAGTACATTCCGAGATGGTCTATAGATGCTGTTAAGCTATTACTGGGTATTGTCTATTTCTATGCCGGGCTCGCTAAGCTCAATTCTGATTGGCTGATTGAAGCCATGCCGCTTAGCATATGGCTACCATCGAAGTACAGCCTTCCAATTATTGGTGACTTACTACAGGTAAAATCTGTAATATACCTTTTCAGTTGGGGCGGCGCATTCTTCGATCTTAGTATTGCTTTCCTTTTACTCATACCAAGAACTCGTGTAGTAGCCTACATACTGGTGGTGGTATTCCATTTGCTTACAGGAGTTCTCTTTCCTATTGGTATGTTCCCATATATAATGATTGTAAGCGCGACCATTTTCTTCAGCGCCCAATTTCATTTAGGAATTTTGGGATACATGTCGAAGATATTTCGTTTTGTACCCTCAGTCTTCGACAATGGCAAGTCACTTACAACAACCACCTTGCAGTGGAGCCACCAAAGACTAGCAATTCTAGCCCTATTTTTTTTCTTTCAGATTGTATTTCCATTTCGATACCTCGCCTATCCGGGGGAGCTTTTCTGGACTGAGCAGGGCTATCGGTTTTCGTGGAGGGTTATGCTGATGGAAAAAGCGGGCCACGCTACCTTTAAGGTGGCTAGTGAAGACGGAAAGCAGTTCTACGTTGACAACAGCCAATTCCTGACAGCATTCCAGGAGAAGCAAATGGCCACGCAGCCTGATTTTATGGTGCAGTATGCTACACACCTGAAAAAACACTTTGAAAATACGGGATTGAACAACGTTGCGATATATGTTGAAAGCTACGTTGCTTTAAATGGGAGAAAGAGCAGACCCTATATTGATCCAGCGGTGAACCTCGCCGCTGTGAACGATTCCTTTAAACCTAAAACCTGGATTCTACCATTCGATGATAAGATCAAAGGTTTATAGGTTGCTGATCCCGACACTGCTCATTTGCAGCCAGGTATCGGGGCAATTCAGTTTATCTGGAATTGTCAAAGATGGCGTCAGAAGCAAACCAATTGCTGAGGCTGAGGTATTTAACAGACAGGCAAACTACGTTGCCAGAACCAATAGCAAAGGCCAGTTCGATTTTTCCAACCTAGCAGCCGGAAAGTACGACCTGATAGTTTTTGTTTCTGGCTATGAAGTGCGGGAGTTAGAAGTGACACTGGAAGAGACCACCAAAATCGAGATACAACTGGTGGCCCTTAGCCAGGAATTGTCAGAGGTGCTAATCACAGATCAGCGCGAAGAATACTTCAATCTCTCCCGTCTGAATCCGGTGGAGGGTACTGCGATTTACGCTGGAAAAAAATCAGAGGTAATACAAGTAGACCAGCTTGTGAGTAATATGGCTACCAACAACGCTCGGCAAATTTATTCCCAGGTGGTAGGCTTGAATATTTATGAAAACGGCGATGCTGGATTACAACTAAATATTGGTGGTAGAGGGTTGGACCCAAATCGAACTGCCAATTTCAACACCCGCCAGAATGGCTATGACATCAGCGCTGATGTGCTGGGATACCCGGAAAGTTATTATACCCCACCGGCCGATGCCCTGGAAGAAATCCAAATGGTGCGTGGGGCCGCGTCGCTTCAGTATGGAACCCAGTTCGGTGGCCTTATCAATTTCAAGTTCAAGAAACCTAATCCTGTAAAGAAGATTGAATGGATCACACGACAGTCAGTGGGTTCTTTTGGCTTGCTCTCAACTTTTAACAGCCTTTCGGGAACCATCGGCAAGTTCAACTACTACACTTATTTCAACTATAAACAAGGGGATGGCTTTCGGCCTAATTCAGAATTTGATTCTAAGAATTTCCACGCCAACCTCGGTTACTCTATATCAGATAACACCAACATTAATTTTGAGGCAACCTGGCTCCGTTACCTTGCCCAGCAAGCCGGCGGTTTAACTGATACACAATTTGATGCCAATATTGACTTCAGCAACAGGGATAGAAATTGGTTCCAGGTAGATTGGAAGTTGTTCGCTTTTAAGTTGAATCATAAGTTTTCGCATCGATCTGAGTTTAGTCTTAACCTATTTACCCTGGATGCAGAGCGAAACGCACTGGGTTTCAGAGGAGATCCTCAGCGCTTGGAAAGGAACCCAATTACCGAGATTGATGACAATACCGCCTTTACCCGCGACCTTATTAAGGGAGAGTTTAACAACTGGGGTGCTGAGGCACGCTTCATAAACCGCTATAAGCTCGGGGCAAAAGATGCAGTATTTTTGGTTGGTACTAAGTACTATCAGGCCGATAACACTTCCCTTCAAGGTCCTGGCACCAATGCTAGCAATGCCGATTTTACGTTTGACTTTGCGCAAAATCCTTCTTACCCCAACCAATCGAGTTTTAAATTCCCTAACCTAAACCTGGCCTGGTTCGCGGAAAACATAATATTCTTAAGCAGTAAGCTTTCCATAACCCCAGGAATAAGAATAGAAAAGATTAAAACCGAATCTGCTGGAGATTACACTATTGTTAGGTATGACAATGCAGGCAATGAAATATTCAGGCAAGATACAACAGACAACCGCAGTTTTGATCGCACATTTGCGCTATTAGGCATAGGGCTCAGTTACGAGCAGTCAGATGCGCTGGAGCTTTATGCAAATCTTTCACAAAACTACCGGTCGGTTACTTTTAGTGATATCAGGGTAGTAAATCCAACTTTTATAATTGATCCTACTATAACAGATGAAAAGGGGTTTACAGCTGACACTGGAATAAGAGGAAATTGGAAAAGAGTTTCCTATGATATTGGTGGCTTTGCATTGAGCTACAACAACCGGATTGGCACCATCCTGGCTGGCTTGGGGCCCAACAAAGGTGACAGGGTAAGGAAAAACATCGGTGACGCCATAATTTACGGTATGGAGATGTTTGTGGATTGGAATTTACTGAGGCCTAACGAATCAAGGCAATGGCTGTTGAGCCCATTCGTGAATATGGCACTAACCCAATCTGAATATGTTGAAAGTGAAGAGAACAATGTAGTAGGTAGGCAGGTCGAGTTTATCCCAGCCTTAAACCTTAAAACAGGTCTTAATTTTGGATACAAAAATCTACTTGGAAGCATCCAATTCTCACGACTTTCAAAGCAGTATACAGATGCCCAAAACTCGGAAGTCCCAGCCACTGGAGATAGCCGGGAAGGGATAATAGGTGAAATCCCGGCCTATCAGATTATGGACCTTTCACTATCATATAAGATAAGTAAGTTCAAGATCGAATCAGGGATAAATAATTTGCTTGATGAGGAATATTTTACACGGCGGGCGACCGGCTATCCCGGTCCTGGTATAATCCCTTCCGAGCCAAGATCTTTCTATGTGACGCTACAGTTTAAGTTATAGCAATTTGTGGATTTATATTATATTGTAAGTCACTATTAGCTAGAGTACTATTGAATTTACACGCAAGCAGAATGCTATTATTAGTAGCGTTCTATTTTCTTCTATCGGCGTCAGCATCCGAGGCGCAAGATTGCGATCTTGACTTTCCGGGTACAACGACCTCCAACTACAGTACCAGCCCTGGTGCCTGTGGCAGTGCCTCTATTGGAGGAAGTGTGAACGTTGGGAAAAATACTCAGATAGGTGATAACGATACCTTTACATTTGATTCACCGGCTACAATTAATATTGGTGGAAGCATACAGGTAAAAGCTGTAGGAAGTGGTAAGATTATTATTCCGGCTGGTGTTACGGTAAACGTCTCAGGAAGCTTCCAACTAGATGATGATGGTGGTTGCGGAGGTTGCAGTTTCGAAATTGAAGTAAATGGAAACCTGAATGTAACTGGCAACTTACAAAATAACTTAGACGCATTGACATGGACAGGTACTGGCACTGTTGATGTGGATGCTAATTTTGAAAACTCAAGCAATGGCTGCATGGATTGTGGCGCGACTTGTCCGGCATTTCCAACAGGTAGTGGTTGTTCTGACTCCGGATCAGGATGCTCCATTGATTTTTGTACAGATGGGAACTATGGCAGTACCACACCGATCCCGATAGAATTAGCTTATTTCGACGTAACCTCCCTTTCAAATGAGGTACTACTAATTTGGGAAACAGCATCTGAGATCAATAACGATTACTTTACTATCGAGAGGTCAGCAGGCGGCTTCGATTTTGAGGGGATTGGAATCGTTGATGGCTCGGGGACGACCTCAGAGTACATGAAATATTCTTTTCGTGATTTGAACCCCATCAATGGATTTTCATATTATAGACTGAAGCAAACAGATTTTGACGGTACATCAAGCTATTCCCATACGCTTAGTGTGGGTCGAAATCTTGAAGACACGGAATTGATTGTTGCTCCAAATCCAGTCTCTGAAGGGAGACTAAACCTTCAACTTCCATTTGATAACGGCAGGGGCCGGATAGAAATAAAAGATTTACGCGGGGCAACAGTATTCAAAAGAGCCGTTAGGCTGGACTCAAACCGGGATCTTATACTTAATTTACAATCTGTACCCAATGGGTTCTATGTAATGCAAATCTTGCAGAACGGCTTACACTTTTCAAAGCCGTTGACAATCGTAAACTAGGGTATTTCAATCGTTATTCTCGCCTCTGGCAAAGGTGGTAATCAGCTCCCATGCTTGCTCCACATGCCTTTTCTCCACTGTGGTTTGTCCTGGTACCAGGCGCATCACAAAGTTTCCATTAAGCTTAGTGTGAGTGAGGAAAAGTTTACCACTATCGTTTAGCCTGTCCATAATTTCCTGGTTGATATTATTCAGCTGGCTCTGGTCATCCAGGTTGGCAGGGTGATACCTGAAACAAACTGTATTGATAGGTACTGGGGCCATAAGCTCAAAATCGGAAGCAGCCCTGACCTGATCAGCAAACCATTGGCCCAACTCAATATGGAGCTTCACTTTGTTTTTAATGCCATCTACCCCAAAACTCCTAATTACAACCCAAAGTTTTAAAGCTCGGAAGCGCCTGCCTAATTGAATACCCCAATCGCGGTAATTATTTACCGCATCGTCTTCTTTAGTCTTTAGATATTCGGGGTTTATGGCGAATGTCTTGATAAGAGCATCTTTATCTTTAACAAAGTAAGCATTGCAGTCAAAATTGGTGAACATCCATTTATGGGGGTTAACCGTGAATGAATCCGCCAATTCCACACCATCATTCATCCATCTAAATTCTGGCAGCACTAGCGCAGTGCCGGCATAGGCTGCGTCAACATGGAGCCAGATGCCATGGCGATTTGCAATTTCCGCTATAGGGCGCAATGGGTCTACCGCTGTGGAACCTGTAGTGCCAATAGCGGCCACGATGCACAGTGGCCTCATACCATTTGATATGTCTTCTTGTATGGCTTCTTCCAGTTTTTCAGGGATCAACGCATAGTTCTCATCAACAGCTATTTTTCTTAAATTCTCCACGCCAACACCGGCAACTTTTACCGCTTTGTCTATTGAAGAATGAACTTGTGCCGAACTGTAGACAGTAAAATTATTATGGGGGAAGCCTTTCTCATTAATTGCGTAGTTGGTCGCTTTCTCCCTGGCGGTAAGTAAGGCGCATAAAGTAGCCGTTGAAGCAGTATCTTGTATTACTCCTTCAAATCCATCTGGTAGTCCCAGCATTTCTGCAAGCCAGCACATGGTCATTTCCTCCAACTCGGCTGCGGCAGGGGAGGTGAGCCATACCATGCATTGAGCCCCCAATGTTGAAGTGAGCATTTCGGCTAAAATTGAGGGAGCGCTGTTGTTTCCCTGGAAATAAGCAAAAAAGGAGGGATGTTGCCAATGGGTCATCCCGGGAAGAATGATGCTTTCAAAATCTCTAAAGATTGCTTCGAACTGCTCTCCGGAATTAGGAGGTGATGTCGGAAGTTGCTGGAATATGTCGCCTGGGTTCACCTGGGCTTTTACCGGCCTCTCTTCAATGCTGCCAAGATAATCGGCCATCCAGTCTACAAGTTTATGGCCTTGTTTTCTAAATTCCTCTATATTCACGTTAACTCATTTTAGATTTCGAAAGGCAATTTAGCTTACAATTCGCAAACAGGTATGGCCTTGTTTTGAAATGGATTGTTCAGGATTACTTCCTGATAACAATTGTATTGGCCACGAAATCGTGGAGTGCTTGTTTCCTGTTTGTGAATGCCGCCAGGGCGTAGCCTAACATCAGCAGGAGACTGGAAAAGTAGCGACCGAAATATCGAATAGTGGCTTTAGCAAAGGATAAGCGGTCGCCGTCGATATCTGTTACAATAATGCCCATGGCGATTTTACCTAAAGTCCCTTGCCTCGTACCCGATTCTAGAATTGCAAAATATAGCCATGTCACTATAAACAGCAGTAGATACAAGAACAAGCCTTGGCTAGCCACTACCGCCAGGTAGTCGAAAAAACTGCTATTGGTCGCATTGTTATTACTGCCCCCTTGGGATATCAAAAGAAATGGGCCTATCAAAATAAGATTAAGCAATAGCAACACAACACCGTCTATCAGATAGGCAATAAATCGGTCTAGAAAACTCGCGTAATTGGTGTCGTCAAAAAGTGAGCTCGGGCTGCTATCTCCCATAGCTGTAAGCATTGCACAATGAAAATAGACAAATCGGAAGGAATTCCAAAATGCATGTTGCAACGTCTTTTGGACCTAGATTACACTCTTAAGCCGGAAGGTGGTAAATATTTGCCTTCCATCTCGGGTGAGGATAAGATTTACTTTTCTATTTACCCTGGAGTTGAAGAATCCAATCACTCCATCAAGTGTCATTTCATCGGCGGTGTGGTTATTGATTTCAATTATCTGATCTCCTACTTGCACACCAGCCTCCGCGCCAGCCGAGTTTTCACGTACTTCCACTACTTCGAAGTTCTGCAGCCTATTGCCAGTGGCTTTTATCACCAAGCCACTAAGGTTGTAGTTGAATGGTTTTCTGAATTCAGAGTTTTTCTTGATGTAGATAAACTCCCGGGAGAAATCAAAAATAATATTAAACCGGCTCACAATCCCTCCGCCAATTGTCCCGTTTCTATAATTGGCCTTGTCGATATCAAAGAATGTGTCGGGGTAGGGGAACGTTGCAATGGGCTTTGTAAGAGAGAAATTGCCGAGCTCAAAAGCACCAATGCGGGCTATCTGTCCTTCTATTGTCCCGCCAAGCCCACGGCCTAGGTTACTATCTACACTCGGTTGTGGTACCTGGATCGCATCCATCGAATTCTCAATCAACATGAGGGAATGGCTTGCGCCGGTATCTATCATCAACTTTAGGCTTAGAGGTATTCCTTCATTTATGTCCACGTTTGCTACAACATAGGGCTTTGTATCCTCAACCTGAATAGGAACTTTCCGGTAGCCTCGCTTGGGCTTAAATGTTTGAGGGTCTCGGATGATCAGCTGTCGCTTAGAGTAATGTATCTCAATTACGAAACGACTAAAGAGCTCGTAGCCAAGAATACCATGCACATTTACTCCCAGGAAATTGCGAAGTTGGAGGAAATCCTCTTCCAGTACGAAAAGAGCATGCCCAGCGCCCCGAATACCTGGCAACTCTATGGTAACGTTGTTTGCTATATAGGCATCAACAATCTTTTCACCTCCCAAACCGTAGATGGTCTTCTTTCTTGAATATTGAAGATTTAGCAGGTCACTAATGCTACGCTCTGTAAGGATGGAAGTGCGAACACCCGTATCTAAAATGAATTTTAGTGGTATGCGGCCATCTAGCACCACCGGGACAACTATTAGGTTATTGTGTATTTCGAAAGGAATGACCGTCTTTTCCTGGCCATCGAGAAGCTTAAATCCGAGATTGAATTCTGGTACCTGGGCCTTGATACCAGCTGAGAGAAGCAGCATAGACAGGCTGAATACTACCAACCTAAGCCGCCTTAAGGTATTCTCAATTGCTGTAATCGTCATTTTACCCACATCTTAAATATACCCCAAACTTTGAAACTAGGCGAAAGCCCAAATTCAAATCACCCAAAATGGGTTACGTGGTTATAGAGACCTATTGTCCGTTCAAAACCCATGCCGGCTTAGTGGCAAGAGCCTTTGAAATGTGGTAACTGGCGGCCAATAGGGTCATGACTGCCACAAAAGTTGTGGTTATGGCAAATAGCGCCGGGCCCAGTTCTATTCTGTATGCAAAGTTCTGTAGCCAGTTCATGCTCACGTAAAAACCTAGAAACCAAGCGATAACCGCAGAAAGCATGAAAATGGCAAGGTACTCACCGACGAGCAACTTCAGAATTGACCAGTTACCCGCGCCACTAATTTTGCGTAAACTAATTTCTTTCTTTCGACTTTCAGTAATATATGTGGCCAGGCCGAATAGACCAATAATTGTCACTACTGAAATGGCAAATGTGAATAACTGCAAGATTCTCAGAAACCGGTGCTCGTAAGTATATTGTAGCGCTACTCCATCACTTACAGACTGAATACTGGGTGCCCCTTGCAGCCCCAATTGCTTCCAGATCTCATAAAGCTCGGCGACAACTGATTGTTGAGATCCATTAAAACGTAAATAGATATAATCATTTCTCTCGCTAGGAAAGATTACTGTAGGCCTTTGCTGGTTTTTGAGGTTGGAGAAATTGAAGTCGTTGGTGATCCCCACAACAATGTTAGTTGCCGTGGGTTGCAGTGCATTATTGAAATCGTAGTGCAACTTTGTATCCTTGATATCACTAAGGCTCAATTCCTGAACGAAATCAAGATTAACATAAACCGATGAGTCATAGTTAAAAGCCTGTTCTTGTTGAATTACTTCAATACCCAGCGTTTGTAGAAAACTACTGTCAGCGGAGAAGAAACTACATAGCACCTCTTCTGTCTGCCCCGATTTGTTGGCCTGGAATGTGGCCAGGCCACCAGCATCGTGGAAGGGCGTGATGCTGGCGCTGGCAACGCTTACTGTATTGGGGTGTACCTGCAATAGAGCTTTTAGTTCTTCGAATTTGTCATCGCTACCAATAGACTGGACATCGATTACGAGCAGGTTGTCAGCATTATAGCCCAATGGTTGTTCGTGGAGGAATTGTAATTGGCTGTAAACAACGGCGGTAGTGATCATCATCGCCAATGTTAAGGTGATTTGAAACACGACTAAGACCTTCCTCAAGGCGGTTGAGTCAGCAATTGTAACATGTAATCGCCCCTTCAATATTTCAATAAGCTTGAATCGGGCGGCTTGCAGGGCTGGAAATATACCAGCTGCCAAAGCTACAATCAGTACAATTCCAACAGCCAGCGCTATGGCCTGAATACTATACTGCTTTATACTAATCAGCTTACCAGTAAATGCGTTAAAGTAGGGAAGCAGCAGGTCAACTATAATTAGGCCAAGCACACAACTGGCAACAGTTATCACCAATGACTCAAGAAAAAACTGAAATCTCACAGCAGGTTTTTCAGAACCTAGTACTTTCCGCACTCCAATTTCCTTAGATCTCTTTAGGCTAGTAGCCGTGGCCAGATTTACATAATTCAGACTACCCAGGATAAGCATCATCAGAGCCACAATTAGCAATGCGTAAATGAAAGCTGCATTACCATTTTCTGATAACTCTCTTCGCAATTGAGAATGCAGATGGATGTCTTTTAGAGGCTGAAGTTCAAATCTACAGTATGCATTAAACTGCTCAAATACCGGCATCAGGTAGGTATCAACTAACTCCTCCAATCTCGGATCGAAATCCCCTGGGGCCATTCCATCTTTTAGTGTGATGTAAGTGTAAGCCTGAAAGTTGGACCAGGCCGAATGCGGGTCAGTATCCAGAATTTTTGCAGACACCAGGGCATCAAACCGCAGGTGACTATTGCCTGGCATGGGGCCAAGCACTGCGGCAACTGTCAGCACCTGCTCTCCATATGTTACCTGTTCTCCAATTGCTTTGGCGCCAAAGTAAAGAGATTGGGCAAGGTCAGCGCTAAGCACGATCTCGTTGACTTTTAGATCAGCTAGATTAACCGCACTTCCAATATCAAACACATTGCTGAATTGGTTGTCGACTGCGTAAATCTTATCAACCACCACAGTTTTCTCTTCGGTAGCGAGGGGTACATTCTCAACTAGCTGGAACCCTGTAGCTGCCTCTACTTCCTCGAAGTCTCGCAGGAGCGTGGCTGCTGTAGGAATGGGTACCACCGGCATTTTCAAGTCAGAATGAGCAATATTGGCTTCGGCAATTATGCGATACGTATTGTCAGCCCTTTGGTGGAACCGGTCGTAGTTGAGCTCATCGTAAATGTAAAGTAGCAGCAGCAGGCTTAGAGATATACTGAATGTTAAACCGCCAAGGTTTATCAAAGCATAGAATCCCTGCTTCTTGAAATTTCTTACTGCTATTTTGAAATAATTGTAAAGCACAATGTTTAATTGTTCAAACATGTACTTCCAATTAGTGTACCGAATTGTAATGGCAACAGTTAGCTGCTGTAAATCAACAACTTAGATATCTGTGAAGGGTGTGGATTGTTCAAGTTCAAGACAAAATTATGTTCATTTATGAACACATGTTCAGCTTAAATCTGATTGCGATCTAGCCATTTTGGAACTGCTTCCGGCTTGTATCGGGTCATTATATCGATAAGCGCTTGCACAGACTTATCTACCAGCAGCATATTTACATTTGCCTCTTTGAGAAAGCCCTCTTTTACCATGTTATCAAATAGGTTTCTCAATGGTTGAAAATAGTCTTTCACATTTAGCAGACCGATAGGTTTGCTTACCAAACCCAGTTGTGCCCAGGTTAATATCTCCGCCAATTCATCAAGGGTTCCAAATCCTCCCGGTAGGGCAATGAAGCCATCAGCCAAATCAGCCATTATTTGTTTGCGCTCGTGCATGGTGTCTACGAATTTCATTTCTGTTAGCTCTTTGTGGCCCACTTCCTTTTCCCACAGAAAATGAGGAATAACGCCTGTGACTTTGCCTCCCGCTGCAAGAGCGGCGTCGGCGACCTCACCCATGAGACCTATGTTACCCCCTCCATAGATCAACTCAATTTCGTTTTTACCTAAGAGGGTACCAAGGTCAATAGCGGCCTCGGCAAATACCCTGTCTGATCCACTACTTGAACCACAAAAAACACACACACTTTTCATAAACTCTGCTCCTTTATATCTTGGCGGAAGTTAAAAGCAAAAGCACTATAATGGAAAAAAGAACAAATATTTCTTCCGGTGCCAAGTGGGAAGATATTGTAGGCTACTCCCGCGCGGTGAGAATAGGTAATACGGTAGAAGTTACAGGCACAGTAGCAGTGAAAGATGGGGAAGTTGTTGGCCCGGGTGATGCCTATAAGCAGACTAAATACAGTCTACAGATTATTGCTGATGTGCTGACTAAAGCTGGCGCGAAACTATCGGATGTGGTGAGGACCCGCATGTTCGTGACAGATATTTCCCGTTGGGAAGAGTATGGCAAGGCTCACAGAGAAGTATTTGGGGAGATTAAGCCAGCTACCAGCATGATTGAGGTTAGTGGCTTAATAGACCCAGAGTATTTAGTTGAGATTGAAGCAACGGCCATTATCAGTTAAATTGCACATAGTGCTTCCATTTCTCCATGACGGTGCTGAAGTCTTCGGGCAGCTCAGAGTTGAACTGCAGCGCTTCATCAGAAACAGGATGTACAAAGCCCAATGATTTAGCGTGCAGCGCCTGTCGGGGTATTACCTTAAAACAATTATCAACAAAAGATTTATACTTAGAAAATTGCGTACCCTTTAGCAATTTGTCCCCGCCATACATAGCATCATTAAAAAGGGGATGCCCCAGGTATTTCATATGCGCCCTGATTTGGTGTGTTCGGCCCGTTTCCAGGTTGCACTGTATCAGACTCACGTACCTTAAGTCTTCCAGCAATTTGTAGTGAGTAATAGCGTGGCGTCCATTATCTCCTTCCGGAAAAGCAACTGTTACCCGCCGATCTTTTGGACTACGACCAATGTTCACAGAGATGGTGCCCTCTGGTTCTTTGGGAACGCCCCAGACCAGCGCATAGTAAGTTCGTTCAATGCTGTGATCCAGAAATTGCTTAGCTAGTCCATTCAAGGTATTCTCCGATTTCGCGATGACTAGTAAACCGGAGGTGTCTTTATCGATCCGATGCACCAACCCGGGCCTGCCTTCATTGTTCTCCATTGTGGGAAGGTTCTTAAAATGAAAAGCCAGGGCATTTACCAGGGTACCCTGCCAATTGTTGTAAGCCGGATGTACAACCATGCCAGCTGGTTTGTTTACAACCAGCAAATGGTCATCTTCAAAAACGATGTCAATTGGAATATCTTCGGGAATAACATCTGTTTCACGAGGAGGCTCAGGAAAAGATATAGTAACAATGTCGTTGGGGCGAACTTTGTAGTTACTCTTTACTATCTGGTCATTCACCAAGACGAGACCACCCTTTATGCCGGTTTGCACTTTGCTCCGAGTTGCATTCTGAATTCTTTCCTGGATATACTTATCGATGCGAAGCGGGTTCTGACCGGCATCAACCACCAAACGATGATGCTCAAATAGTTCCTCTTCTTCGTTTTGATATTCCTTGTTCTCCATAGCGTATGCTCTGCTCAAGAGCTAAATTAGTAATTCTAACTGCTATTCATGCTTTCAATAAGCCAACAACCAGTTTCGCAAGTGATAGAAGACGATTTCCTTGCCAGGGCCGGAGTAACTCTGTGGATTAGGCGAGAAGACCTAATCCATCCTACGGTTTCGGGTAACAAATGGCGTAAGCTGAAATATAACCTGGAAGAAATGAACAGGTTAAATAAGGAAACCGTACTGACTTTTGGAGGGGCATTTTCCAATCACATATTTGCCACTGCCGCGGCTGCCAGAGAAGTTGGGGTGAGAAGTGTCGGGGTGATTAGGGGTGAACGGGTGCTGCCGCTGAATCCTACGCTGGCTTTTGCTGAGCGTGCAGGTATGCAGTTGAAATTTATTGACCGTGAGGCTTATCGGCAAAAGGACAACCCCGAATTCTTAAAGGAGCTCTTAAAAGAATTCGGTGATTGCTACCTGCTTCCTGAAGGAGGTACGAATGCACTGGCGGTTAAAGGCTGTAGAGAAATAGTTAGCGGGTTGGAAAATGGCTATGATATGATCTGCTGCCCCGTAGGTACGGGAGGTACCATGGCAGGAATAGTGGAAGAAGTTGAGAACAAATGCCAGGTAATCGGCTTTTCAGCTTTGAAAGGCAATTTTATTACGGCACTTGTGCAATCGTTGATAGATCCAAAAAATGAAAACTGGTGCGTTGTGGAGGACTATCATCTTGGAGGTTATGCGAAGTTCAATCAAGAACTCATCGATTTTATCATTCAATTCAAATCAACCAGTGGAATCCAGTTGGATCCAATCTATACTGGCAAAATGTTATTCGGTATTTTCGACATGGTGAGAAAAGGGCAAATTGCCGATAAGAGCATACTGGCAGTTCACACCGGAGGTCTACAGGGCATTGCGGGATTTGAGCAGCGGTATAGGGTTAAAATTAGTTGAGTGCTATAGTTGTTCCCTTACCTCAGCCGCCACAGATTTCACTGATGTTTGAGCCTTCAGTATTGCCTCACTTATTGTCGCTGCGTCATCTACCATATCTGAACAAGTATCCAATGCTTTCAGGTACCAATCTTCCCAGGCATTAATGACTGCAATTTGAATGTCTTTCGATTCGCCGGCATCCAGGGCCAGCTTTCCCTGGTCAAGCTCTTCCCTTAATCGCATTTCTGCAGCAGATCTTAGTTCATCAATTATGCCTTTCGCGGTGTTATCACCGGCATTCAATAAAGTAAAAGCACTGACCAAGGCGGCGGTACCCACGTTGGTAAGCGTAGATTTTGATACTTTGTCGATGCGGTCATTATCTGTGTGGTAGAATTGATCAGTGAAATGCCAAAACAATACTGACGGAATTCCGGCTCGTAGAAAAGGCACGTGATCACTGCCTCCCTCAAAGGGATTAGTTTTCACCTTCCAGTTTGCTCTTTGGCCCTGCTCCAGGAATCGATTCGTTACGAAATCATTAAGGTAATGGGGTGTCATATCTTCAAGGCTCATTTCGCTACCACCCCACTCAGTATGTTCATCTTTGCCACGAGTCCAGATGGCACTGGGGTCGGGCATTTTTTCAATCAGGAATGAGCCACCGGTAATGTCTGTATTTTCGCCAACCATATCCAGGCTAATTCCCCATTTAATATTTCTGGCTCTAACATCGTCTTCCTGCACATACCTTCTGGTAGATACAATTTCATCACCCCATAAAAAGGTAAGGGTTCTTTTCGGAGAGAAGGACCCGTTAGTAACGAGTTTAGCTGTTACTGCAGCCATCTCAGTTGCAACGCCAACACCAGAGGCATTATCATTGGCTCCAGGCTCCTGCACGTGGGCACTAAATACCAGTCTTTCATTTGGCTTATCGCTGCCTCTAGCTTCGGCAACGATAGTTAGCTCCTCAGACTCATATATCCTCGTTTCTATTTTCACCTCAACTCTGGTTGTGCCTTGCTGCATTTTGGCTTTAAGTCGCTCCCGAGCTTCAAACGACAGCGCTATTCCCCAAGACTTATTTCCAGGATCATGAGGTATACTTCTAAATTGAATAGAGGTGGTATTTTTTTCAGGTTGAAGATAGTCTGGGTTATTGTAGGTAATGATGCCGATGGCGCCACTCTTAATTGCCTTTTGATAAATCCGAAAGGGGTGGGTTTCAGCGAACACTATTTTGCCATTGACATTTTTTCTGGTGAGATCGCTGGCATCCTGCATATAAAACACCTCTGCCGTAATACCTTCATCAGGTGTGCTATAAGAACGTTGAGCAATCATATTGCGGTTAGTAGCAAACATGAGTAGCGGCTCTTGGTCCCCCTCAATTTTCAACCAGGCGTCTACAGGTTCCCAGGTGGGATTTTCAAGTGCTCTTTTCTCAATGCGATACGTGAGTCGGTGATCTGACTCCGCCTTGTTCTCTTCAATGTATCCTGCTTCTTCCAATCTTCTCACAACTTCATAAATGCTGGAGTCGAATCCTGCATTACCAACTACTCGCCAGAATTTTTCC
This sequence comes from Cyclobacteriaceae bacterium, assembly GCA_028285445.1. Taxonomy (GTDB): domain Bacteria; phylum Bacteroidota; class Bacteroidia; order Cytophagales; family Cyclobacteriaceae; genus JANQPQ01. The sequence goes on from JANQPQ010000034.1 coordinate 219,033, forward strand.
ACATAAGCCGTAGTGTTGTAAGCGACGTCACCCGCAAACTCCTGCTCAATCATAGAGGGATAGTCAATGTCGAAAGATGCCGGATTATTAGGCTGGCAAGAGGCAAGGGCAGGTATTATTAATAAGCCGATAATGGATCGAATTCGCATTTTGTTATAGGTTTAGAATAGAGTCTTGCACACTACACTGAGTTTTGCAAAAGTCTTTATTTCAATCTTAAAATCTTTCTTGGATATATTCTTCTGGCTAAACTTGGAAATATATACCTGCTTAAAACCGAGTTTCTCCGCTTCTGATATTCGGCTTTCTATTCTGCTTACCGCTCTGATTTCCCCCCCGAGACCGACTTCAGCCGCAAAACAAATATCTTCAGGAACAGGTATTTCCTGAAATGAACTGATCAATGAAACGCATACGGCCAAATCCATAGCCGGGTCATCAACTTTAATTCCTCCAGCGATATTGAGGAAAACATCTTCAATCCCCAGGCGGTACCCGCCCCGTTTCTCTAAAACGGCAAGCAACATATTGAGCCGTTTGGCATCATAGCCGGTAGAACTTCGTTGTGGAGTGCCGTAATTGGCGGTGCTTACCAGCGATTGGATCTCGATGAGAAGAGGCCTGTTACCTTCCATGCTGGCACCAATGGCAACCCCGCTCAGTGGTTCTTCCCGGTTAGAGATTAGAATTTCACTGGGATTAGATACTTCCCGCAATCCGGATCCTCTCATTTCATAAATACCTATTTCACTGGTTGAGCCAAATCGGTTTTTGGTAGTTCGCAAAATTCTATATGCCAGGTTGCGGTCACCTTCGAACTGCAATACGGTGTCTACCATGTGCTCCAGAATTTTGGGGCCTGCGATAGAGCCATCTTTTGTAATGTGGCCAATAAGCAAAACAGGAGTACCCGACTCCTTGGCATATTTTAGCATTTCCCCCGCGCAGTGCTTAACCTGGCTCACACTGCCAGGTGCCGAATCTATGGCCGCACTATGCAATGTTTGAATAGAATCAATAATCAGCAGGTCGGGTTTAGCTTGTTCTACCTGTTGAAAAATGTTTTGGGTGGCAGTTTCGGCAAGAATAAGAAAGTCTGTGGCTTGCACTTTCATGCGATCAGCCCGCATTTTTATCTGTTGATTGCTTTCTTCCCCGGAAACGTATAAGCATTTTTTACCCTTCAGGGAAACCCCCACTTGCAACATCAGTGTGGATTTTCCAACCCCGGGCTCACCCCCAATCAGCACCAAAGAGCCGGCGACTAAGCCTCCACCAAGTACGCGATTGAATTCTTTATCCGGACAAGGGATTCTCGTCTCCTGATCAGCAGTAATTTCAGCAAGAGAAACGGGTTTATTTGATCGGGCTTGCTCAGTTGGTTTCCAACCGTTGCCAGCTTGCTCTTTCTGAACCACCTCTTCCACGAAGCTGTTCCATTCGTTGCAAGAAGGGCATTTCCCCAGCCACTTGGCTGATTCGTATCCGCAATTCTGGCAGAAGAAGGATGTTTTTACTTTGGCCATCGCGAGTTACTTGAAAGGTGAATCCGCTTCTTTGGCCATCACCTTGTAGACCATCTTATCCATAAAACCAGGGAACCATTTATTAAGGAAGACCGTCATTCTACCTTGCCGTGTTAGTATTAGGTACTTCTTTCTCTTTAAGGTAGCCCTATATATATGCAGGGCACATTCCTCCGCACTCATCATTTTGCCCTCATCCCGAGGTGATTCACCTTGCTGCGAGCCGTCTTTGGTTAGAGATTTCTTCCGGATGTTGGAGGTGGTAAAACCGGGGCAGGCCGTAAGAACATGCACCCCTTTATACAGCATTTCTGTGCGTAGTACCTCCAAAAAACCCTGTAAGGCAAACTTGGAAGCGGAGTATCCTGTTCTACCCGGTAGCCCCCTAAACCCCGCTATGGAAGAGACACCTATAACTGAGCCTTTATTTTCAATAATAGAAGGCAAACAACTCTTGGTGGCAAACAGAACCCCGTAGAAGTTAATGTCCATTACTTGCTTCACCACGTCCAGGTCTACATCTTCGAATAAGGCCCTCATGGTGATGCCAGCATTGTTAATTAGCACATCTATTTTGCCAAACTTCTCTATAGTCTGGGCTGCCATAAGATTGCAATCTTCTTGCTTACTTACATCTGCAACTATCCCAAGCACCTCGATATTTTGTCTTTCTAATTCTGCAACTACTTCCTGCAAAGCCTCCTGTCTCCGGCCGGTAATAACAATTTTAGAACCCTTGCTACCAAAAACTTCGGCAAGTGCCTTACCAATGCCTGAAGATCCCCCGGTGATGACTACTACTTTATCCTGCATTATTCCAGTATTAAACTGATGTCTTCTTTAGACAAGTTTTTCACAAAACTCTCCTCGGTGGTAATTAGATCCTGTGCCAGTTTTAGCTTCTTTTGCTGCAAGGCCAAAATCTTTTCTTCCACCGTGTTCTGAGCAACGAACTTATAGGTAAATACAGTTTTATCCTGCCCAATACGATGGGCTCTGTCAACAGCCTGTGACTCAATGGCGGGGTTCCACCATGGGTCAAGGATAAAAACGTAGTCGGCGGCGGTAAGATTGAGGCCAAGTCCGCCAGCCTTAAGCGATATCAGAAATACTCTAATTTCAGGGTCATTCTGAAATTTCTCAACCTGAGCCTGCCGGTCTTTTGTTGACCCATCGAGGTAGGTGAATGGCACCTCTTCCTCTGTCAGTAATTCTCTAAAAATGCTCAGGTGCTTTACAAACTGACTAAATACTAAAGTTTTGTGCCCTTCCTCAATAGCATTCTTCAGCATCGGTAAAATATCTTCCAGTTTGCCTGAGGACTCCTGGTAGGTGTCGTCAATCATTTTAGGATGGTTGGCAATCTGTCGTAGTTTGGTTAGCCCTTGAAGTAACAAAAACTGAGATTGTTTAAGGCCACTGGTTTCAATTTTATCCAATATTTCGTTGCGATAAGCAGATTTTACTTCCTCATACATCTCCTCTTGCGACTGAGACATTTTACTAAAATGAAGGTTCTCAACTTTTTCAGGTAGCTCCTTTGCTACTTGTGATTTCTGACGCCTCAGTATAAATGGGTTGATTAGTGCGTAAAGCTTTTTGGTCTTAGTTTCGTCTTGGTGCTTTTCAATGGGGTTGAGAAATTCGTTCTTGAAAAATGTTTTACTGCCCAGCAAATTAGGGTTGATGAAATTCATCTGTGACCAAAGATCCAAAGTGCTGTTCTCAATAGGAGTCCCTGTAAGAATCAGCCTGGCGCAAGACTGCAGCTCGTTTACTGCTTTGGCAATGTTAGAAGAAGGGTTTTTTATTGCCTGGGATTCATCCAGGATAATATAGTTAAAATGGAATTGCGCCAGAACTTCATAATCTATCCGGGTAATTCCATAGGAAGTTAGTACTACATCGTATTTCTTAAACTGCTCTGGGTCCTTCTTCCTCTGCGGGCCGGTGTAAATGAGCACCTTAAGTTTGGATGTAAACTTCTTGATTTCCTTTTGCCAATTGTAGATGAGAGAGGTGGGCATAATAAGAAGGGAGCAGTGGGCACCATTGTCTTTTTGCTTTTGCAGTAAAGCCAATGTCTGCACAGTTTTTCCGAGGCCCATGTCATCAGCAAGGCAGCCACCAAATTTGTATTCATTTAGAAAGGAAAGCCAATCGTAACCAGCTTTTTGATACGGCCGCAGTTCACCCTTAAACGTTGCGGGTACTTCCGTTTCATCTATTTCCTCAAGGTTTCGAAGTTTCTCCAACTTCCTCGACATCTGTACTGAAGCTAACTCTGAGTCTTGTAAATGGTTGACCAAAGCCAGGTGATGCTTATTTAGGATATGGGCCTTACCACTATCGTCTTCTTCTATAAAGGCAAAAAGTTCTGAATACTCACTAAACCACGATTCCGGGATAACAGCAATTTCTCCATTTGGTAGTTCAAACTCGCTTTTGTTCTTAGCAATATATCTTCTAAGATCAGCAAATGGAATCTCAAAGTCGCCAAACCTTATCACGGCCTTAATGTCAAACCAGTCAATCCCCTCGTCAATTTTAAGATCGATAGAAACCTTGCCAAGAAAGTATTTCTTCTCAGATATGTTCTTTTGGTTTACCACAAAGCCACGTTCTTGCAGAGTAACCAGATTCCGATTAATCCATTCCATGGCGGCGGTTTTGGGCAAAGAGGCCTTGCCACCCTTAAGCGGCAAACCCAGTTCAGTCAGAAAATCCAGTAGTTCTTTTTCCTCCGGAAGTCGCCGACGGATTCGGTGGAAGATATATTCATCGCCAATTTTCTCAAGACTTACACTCACCGGAACCTGGTGATCGGCCCTGTATTTGAAGGGGCCATACTTGAATTTGAGCTCAAAGAATATCTGACCACTAGGCTCCTCTTCCTTATCCTCAAACAAATCGTAAGTGCCAACTCTCTGCAATTCAGCAAAAATTATGTTTGCTACCGGCTTGTAGTGTTCAGTATTGATTTCAAAACCTTTGGCATAGACATCAAACGAAGCTATTAGCGGTGCTACAAACTTCTCGTAATACGTGGCCTCCATGTTACGTGGTATCACGATGAATTTCTTGTTGAGAAAAGGCTTTAGTTTGTGCCCGTCCACTTCCTTCTCGAAGTGGTAGAGCTTATTTTCCAGCATTAACCATGCTGGTTGCTTACAAAGTAAAATTGCTCCTTTGTATTGAAACTCCAGCTTGTGATTAGCATACTTAATGGTGGGGAAGTAATGCGTGTTGTCGTCGTTCCTTCTAAAGTGGAATAACACCGTGGCTTTTTCAGGCATCACTTCTATTTGCCTCCAGGCGGGCTCCCCGTCATTGCCCATTTCAAAAACCATCTTGCCTTTAAGCCGCTCAAGAATCTGCGCCCTTTTACGTTCCAGGTATGCCGCAATTTCGTTTTGAAGAAGTTCATTGCCTTTGTCTGGATCGTAGGTTCTGATGAAGAAATCCTGGATTTTGATGTTTTTGCTATTGAACTTCTTGTAGATGGACTCCTGCTGTGTGGAATCCATTAACTTGATCAATTCGTAGTCAACATCATCAAGGCCCGATGAAAACTCCTTAGCATTCTTAATGGAGATGTTTTGATGCTGAAAAGTGAGCTTGCCATTATCGTCCAAATGAACAACGAAAGACTCGAATAGAAACCCTAAATATTCATGCTGAAAAAGGGAATAAATTATTTGGAAAGGTTGGGTGGTTGATACTTTCATCTAGAACTACAGCAAATTGCAAGGTAGTGAATTTGCCATAAATTTCAGCGCAAAAATTATGGCTTGAAAAGAGTGGAGATGATGAGATTTGGCAGCTAGGCCAGCCCTTGCATATTGTTGTAACGAGTGGCAATTTTCGCCGGCCGAAATGAGGCCAGAATCGTAATAAGCATAATACTCAGCCCGGTGTAAAGGAAGTCCATCGCTTCAATTTTGATAGGATAGTAGTCTAAAATTGAAGTTTGCATGCCCATGGAAATAAGCCCAAAGCGCTCTTGACTCCAGCTTATAAGCCAGCCCAGTAAAAGGCCAACGCTGGCGCCGGTTATTGAAATTATGGCACCCTCAGTGAGGAAGATTTTTCGAATCAATTTATCAGTTGCCCCAACAGAGTAAAGGATGGAAATATCTTTTTTCTTGTCTATTGCCAGCATGGTAAGTGAGAAGAAAATATTGAAAGAAGCGACGGCCAGAATGAAGGAGAATATAATGTAGACAAAGAGCTTCTCGATTCTTACCGTGCGTAGTAGTGTAGCATGTTGCTCGTCGCTGTTCAGCACTTTGAAGCCAGGCCCTAACAGTTGCTTCACGCGCGATTGTACATCGTCAATATCAGAGCCAGGAGAAGTTTGTATTTCCAGCGATGTTCTTTTGTTTCCATAGTTGAAAAGGTCGACTGCAGTTTCAAGAGAAACGATAACATAGCTTTCGTCGAGTTGCTTCTCAAGAGCGAAAAATCCTGAAGCAAGCACCAGCTTTCTATTTATGGCCCGGCTGGGGTCGACGATGCCACTACGAACATCCTTAACATAATGAAGCACCAGTGGTTCCAGGGAGTTACTGGCAATGGAAAGCCCATACTGCACACCTTTGCCGATAACTGCGTAGTTAACATCTCCCTCCTTCAATTTAAATTCCCCTTCTACAACCGCATCATCCAAACGGCTTTGTTTTTTGAAGTTATCGCCCACTCCCTTTAAGATTATTGCCATTTCGGCATTCTTATGTTTTACATACACGTAATCCTCAGCAACTTCTGTAACCAGGCTAACACCCTCCAAAGATCTAAGCTGCTCCATGGTTTCAGGGCTTAGTTCGAAGGTTTTGCCTTTGGAGGCTTCAATTTTAAGCTCGGGATCGAAGGTGTTGTACAGCGAACGAAGCAAATCTTCCAAGCCGTTAAAAACGGAGAGTACAATTATTAAGGCCATGGTTCCTACGGCCACCCCCAGCATAGAGATGTTAGAAATTACATTAATGAAATTTCGTTTGTGCTTCGACCTGAAATATCTCTTCGCTATAAAAAACGGAAGGTTCATCTACTCAGCATCGTCATCGGCTGGGGGTATATTCAGAGAGTTAATCAACTCTTCTATTCTGGCAGCATTTTCTTCTACCTCATCAATGTAGAATATCAAATCAGGAATTATTCTCACTTGTTTTCCAATACGCTGGCCCAGCATTTTGCGAATTTCCCATTTCCTGGAGTCGAGCTTTTCAAGGGTAGCCTCTTTGTCCTTTTCCAGCATCATACTCACATATACCTTGGCAATGGCCAGATCGGGGCTCATCGTTACATGAGCAATAGAGATAAATGCGCCTCCAAGAATGCCTTTGGTATCTTTCTGCAAGAGGTCTCCAAGCTCTTTTTGTATCAGTCTGGAAAATTTTTTCTGTCTTGTAGATTCATTCATTACTTCAAAGATAGCAATTTATGTGCGTTGACGGCTGATACGGGTTAGCCCTTTTCCTTATATTCGCATAGGTATTATTGGAATACATTTCCGCCAAAAACCACGAAACGCCATTGCTTAGTTACTTCCGAATCAACGACCCCTACCGGCTAATCGGTGTGTTTCTTCTGCTTTTTATTTTCCGAATTAGTGTGTTCTTCAGTGGTAATTCACAGATAATTCCTGAATTGGAATGGATGCTAGTTGGAGAAAGATTGGCTGATGGAGGCATGATGTATGTGGATGTTTTTCATCCGATAGCGCCCCTGGCCGCCTGGACATATAACCTGTTGGATTGGATTATAGGCCGCTCTCATATTGGCTACATGATTTTTGCCTTTTTGTTGGTTTGCCTGCAGAGTACCTTATTCAATAGGCTACTGCTGAAAAATAACGCTTTCCCGCAAAACACCTATGTCCCGGCACTGGTCTATGGAGTATTGCTCTCACTATTTTTTGACTTCTACACACTTTCCCCGGTACTTCTTAGCATGACCTTCATTTTGCTGGCCTTGGAAAAGATTTTAAGTCACATAGAAAACCGATCGGACCGAGACGAGCCTATTCTAAGTATTGGGTTGCACCTTGGTATGGCCATGTTGTTTTACCTGCCCTCGGTTGTGTTCTTCATCAGCACCATCCTGGTGCTGGTAATTTTTACTGGCACGGTCATCAGGCGATATCTGCTGATCTGCTATGGGTTTATTGTGCCCCCTGCGCTGGTAGGGTTGTACTATTTCTTTTTCAGTGAGTTCGATCAATTCTATTACAGCCTCATATTACCATTCTTTCAATGGCAAGGGGGCAGTCTTCTGGATGTTCAGTCATTTCTCCTGATTCTGATTCTACCCAATTTCTTTCTTATACTTTCAATGTTGCGAATGTTGCAGAGGCTCAGGTTCAGTAACTACCAGATAAGTTTGCTAAGGGTGATGTTTCTGATCTTTGCATTCACCTTTCTGGCCTTTGTTATTACAAATAACAGGAAGCCACATACGCTTATAATCTTTGCGCCAACTGTGGCCTTCTTCTTGTCTCATTGGTTTCTATTGATGAAAAGAGGTTTGCGCTCAGAGATTGCATTTCTGTTTTTTGTTGGCGGTATAGTGGTCATAAACCTTGGCTCATTTCATGACATGTTTGGCGTTAGAAGTTATATAAACCCCACGCCAATGCTGGTTCAACCCACAGAGTGGGATGAAGCAACTCGCGGCAAGTCGTTGGTTTTTCTGGGAGATGAAATAAGCGCGTACAAAAGCAGTAAACTCGCAACTCCATACCTGAATTGGGATTTGTCTTCCAAGCTTTTTCTAAACCCAAACTACTACGATAATATCTCCCACATTTATCAGCAGTTCAGTATGGACCCCCCCGAGGTAATTATCGATGACAAAGGTGTTTTGGGGCCAGTGTTTGAGAAGATGCCAAAGGTGTCGGGAAAGTATAGGCAATCTGGGAATATTTACTTTCTCAGGCCCTAGTTATTCATAAACTCCCGCCAGCTCTTACCTTGAATTGCGTACTCTTGCTGCAGTATTAGTAGCAATCGGCGAAGATTCTCTAAAACTATCAATAGGTGGATATGAGCAAAAATGTTATCTCCTTCATTTGATGCTATCGCTTGGGAATATCTCGATGGTGAATCGCAATGGAATTGAGAGCTTGCTTCTTACGGGTTGCCCATCAAGTTTAGCTGGTGTCCACTCAGGCATACCTCTAATAACTCTTAGCGCTTCCTGATCAAACTCTTCTCCGAGGGATTCCAGAACCTGAGTATCTATGATGGCACCATCTTTATCGATTGCGAAACCAACTACCACCACCCCCTCTATTGAATCAGTAAAATGCTGCAACGGGTACCGCAAGGAGTCGTTAAAGTACTGGTATAGATTGGGGATCCCGTTGGTGGGAAAGGCTCTTTGAAATCCCGAGAATGCCAGCGTGTCTGAAGAAGATTCCTCAGAAAGCTCCTCATCGGTGTTTGCAGAGGACTCATTATCAGTTTTGGCTTCTCCCTGCTTAAATTTTATTTTGTCCTGCTCCACATCATCCGGTTTGAACATATCTACAGTTTCCGCTTTTTCCGGATCATCATTCACCCTAAAAGAGGAGTCTTCACGGGCTAAGCGGGCAATAGAATCTTCAATAGTCAATTCGGAATTGATACTATCGGTAAGTATCATGGTTGTGGTTTCAGATTGGGGAGGCTCATTAAAGAAGAACTCCGATAATGAATAAATCCCAATTAACACGATGACGACGATAATTCCCGATTTCCAGTTAAATCCGGAATTAGGTTTGTCCACCAAGCGATTTCTTTCCTTTAGAATCTGCTCGAAATTCTTATAACTCTGTAGCTCCTCAGCAGCTATAGCAGGCTTTTCTTCGATAATAATGAATTTCTCTGCCATCACTTTTTGTTTAGCTGTTTTTTTATCTTATCAAGAACCCGGTAAGTCCTTACTTTGGCGTTATTCTCCGTGATATTCAAAATGTAGGCTACTTCCTTAAAAGGTTTTTCCTCAAAGAATCTTAATTCCAGCAACTGCATTTCTTCCATAGACAAGTATTGTAAACTGTCTTTAATTCGTTGGTATTTGCCAGACAACAAAGCCTGGCTGTTATCCACCAACTCACCTTCAATTTTGCCAGCGAAGAAGTCATCGAAAACTACAAACCGGACGTTTTTACTGTCGCGGAAGAATTGATTGCATTCATTGACTGCTATTCGGTACAGCCAGGCAGAAAATGGGAGGCCTTGAAATTTGAATTTTTCAATGTTAACAAGAGCCTTTAAGAATGTTTGTGAAGTAAGGTCTGCGGTATGGTTGCGATCATTAACTCTATTGAGAATAAAACCAAAAATCTGGTCGAAGTAGCGTTCGTAGAGCACTTCAAATTTTTTGGGATCCTTTTTGGAGTCCTCAACTTGCCTTGCCTCTTCAGGAAGGTCTGGCTTACCATCAACCAAAATCGCTTGCTTATTCTTAAAATTGATCTACCCGGGGATCAATGACTAAATGAAATAAAACAAAAAAAGATACAGACTAGGGAATAAAATTTCAGTAGGGGCTATGCAATTTTATCCACCCTGCGTTCGTGTCTGCCACCTTCAAAATCTGCAGCCAGAAAGGCATCAACAATCTTGGCGGCATGCTCTTCTTGTAGAAACCGGGCTGCCAGGCAAAGTACGTTGGCATTGTTGTGTTGTCTGGCTAAAGCGGCGAGTTCTTCATTCCATGCTAAGGCAGCCCTCACACCTTGATGCTTATTTGCAGTCATACAAACACCATTTCCGCTTCCACAAATCAGAATACCAATTTCACTCTTACCAGTTTCTACGGCTTCAGCGAGGGGATGAGCAAAGTCGGGGTAGTCTACGGAATCTTCTGAAAAGGGGCCAAAGTCTTCAACTTCGTGACCAAGTTCTGCTAATTGCGCTGCTACTTTCGATTTTAGTTGATATCCGGCGTGATCACCGCCTAAGGCTATTTTAGACATTTTCTAGAGCTTCTCTTTGTTCTTTTTTCCGCTTTCTCTTTAGCACAATGGCCGAAATAAAAATACTAATTTGATATAGGGTAAACAATGGGATGGCAATCAATATCTGACTTACTGGATCAGGAGGAGTTAATAACGCGGCCAGTACCAAAATTACCACTATTGCGTGCCTGCGATAGTGCCGCATTAGCTGAGGAGTTACCAACCCGGCCTTAGTAAAGAAATAGACCGCCATAGGTAGTTGGAATAAGATTGCACAGGCCAGTACCAGCATAGTAACCGTAGACACATAGGAAACTATGTCAAATTCATTCAGTACGCTGCTGTCAACTTGGTAATTAGCGAGGAAGTTTATTGAGAGTGGTGCAATAATGAAGTATCCGAAGGCAACCCCCATCATAAAAAGCAAGCTGACAAAGAAAGTGGCTCCTCTGGCAATTTTGCGTTCTTTTATATACAAACCTGGGCTTATAAATCGCCACATTTCCCAGAAGGCATAGGGGAAGGCAAGTATCAGCCCTACAAAAAATGACGAGGTTATGTGCATGGTAAATTGGCCTGTCATTTTTCTGCTTTGAATAATAAAGGGCAGTTCATCAATGCACAACGTTTCAGAGTTAAGCGCTTCACCGGCTTTGCATAGCATGCGAAATGTCCAGAAGTCAGTTTTGGCGGGGCCCAGTATAATGGTGCCAAATACCAGATCTTTGGCAACAAAAGCAGCAATAGCAAATACGGCAATTGCGCCCAAAGCTCTAATAATATGCCAGCGGAGCTCCTCAAGGTGCTCCAGGAAAGACATTTCGCCGGTTTTACTTTTAGCCACTAATTAGATTTGTATAGCGGAAAATTCTGCATCCAGATGTTTACTGCAGTTTTCACTGACTGAATATTACTTTCATCTTCAGGATCCTGCAATACGGTATCGATATGCTGAACGATCTTCGCCATGTCTTGCTCATCAAGCCCGCGCGTAGTTACGGCGGGAACGCCAATTCTCATGCCTGAGGTGACAAATGGAGACTTATCATCAAAGGGCACCATATTCTTGTTAATGGTAATATCAGCCTTGATCAATGCTTCCTCGGCTTGCTTTCCGGTAAGGTCTTTCGACCTCAAATCTATCAACATCATATGGTTGTCAGTACCTTCAGAAATGACCTTATATCCCTTTTCTACAAATGCAGCCGCCATAGCCCTTGCATTTTTCTGTACTTGAATAACATAATGGAGATAGTCATCACTCAGTGCTTCCTGAAAGGCAACGGCCTTTGAAGCAATTACGTGCTCCAACGGCCCTCCCTGTGTTCCGGGGAATACTCCAGAGTCAAGAAGGGCAGTCATTTTTCTCAATGTGCCCTTAGGGGTAGTAAGGCCCCAGGGATTATCAAAGTTATCCCTCATCATAATCATTCCACCTCTAGGACCCCTCAGAGTTTTGTGGGTGGTGGTGGTAATGATATGGCAGAATTCCAACGGATCTTCCAGCAACCCTTTAGCAATTAAGCCGGATGGGTGAGAGATATCAGCCATTAAAATCGCTCCTACCTCATCAGCAGCTTCCCGCATTTTCTCATAGTCCCAATCTCTGCTATAAGCGGAGGCTCCGGCAATAATCAGTTTGGGCTTTTCCTTAACAGCAATTTCTTTCAAGCCATCCCAATCTATAAGCCCGGTTTCTTTTTCAACTCCATAAAAAATTGGCTGGTAAAGCTTTCCTGAAAAGTTTACAGGAGAACCATGGGTAAGGTGCCCGCCATGCGAGAGGTCGAAGCCTAATATTTTATCACCAGCTTGCAGGCAAGCAAGCATTACGGCGGCATTGGCTTGAGCCCCCGAGTGAGGTTGAACGTTTGCCCAATTAGCTCCAAATAATTCCTTAGCCCTATCAATGGCTAATTGTTCAATTTGGTCTACCACTTCACATCCTCCGTAGTATCGTTTACCCGGAAGGCCTTCGGCATACTTATTCGTTAAAACCGTGCCCATGGCCTCCATTACCTGGTTAGATGTAAAGTTTTCAGACGCGATTAGCTCGATACCATCCAGCTGTCTTTGCTTCTCTTTATCAACAAGTTCGAAGATTGCGTTGTCTCTGTGCATTGCTTAGAATTGAATCGGTCAAAAATAGCTGTTGTGCCAGAATTTACCAATTGGCACTAATTCTTCACGGCGGATTGCTATGAAGCCAAAATCAAGTAAATTCACACAAAATTCAGAACATTATGATACTTAAAAAGAGTGCGCTGGTTGTTGTTATTGCTTTACTCTTTTGTCAATGTAGTTTCGTTTCGGAAAGAGGTAATGGAGACATTATTACCGAGAGGTTCGAAGTGGAAGATTTTGTGGAGATAGATCTTGAAGGTAGCTACGAAGTTACCTTAGTGAAGGGAGCCAACCCCTTGGTTGAGATCGAAACAGATGAGAATCTGTTTGAATTTATTGAGGTTTTTGATCGTGGCCGGAGCCTGGTAGTTAAAAGTCACGAGAGCTTAAGTAGTAGTCACGGAATTCTGGTGACAATTACTTACACAGATTTGCGCCGTATTTTTTCCGGGGGAGCTTCCAAGGTATCTAGCGATGGTATAATTGAGACCGATGCGCTGGAGATGGACATGGCTGGTGCAGGATATGTAGACCTGGAAGTTGAAGCTGAAGAGCTGCGCATTGAAGTTTCGGGTGCAGGCTCCGTACAACTTGCCGGCCAAGTGGATGAACTCGACATCAACATGAGTGGGGCCGGTGACCTCGAAGCCTACGAGCTAAAAACCAAGTATTGCGATATTGACATAAGTGGAGTTGGTGGGGCAGAAGTTTATGTAACGGAGGAATTGGATGCCTCAGTTAGCGGCGTAGGTGGTGTCTCTTACATCGGTGACCCTGTGAAAGTTAGACGTGATGTTTCGGGATTAGGCAATGTTAAGGAAGGGAGAGATCGGCGAAATATCTAATCTTAATTTCCCCCAAATACTACGTCGGTACTGGAATAACTCGAGCCATAGTTTTGTACTAAGGCCTTTACCTGGTGAAATGCATTCACCACTTGGGCCTGACTGTGCTCTTTTAACGGATGGGTGTAAACAGCCCAGAGAATATCCTGGTAAAGTGCATATTTCGCATCAAGGGCCCTGTCGAAGTTAGCATTAAGAATAGCCTGGTAGTCCTCATTTTTAAGTTTATCCTTTTCAATAACGGGAGACATAAACCGCATACGATTGTGCGTTTCGTCGGTAATTAGGTAGATCCTGGTACCATTGAGATCATATTCTACCGTAGTACCACCTTCTTCAACCACCACTGCTTCTTTGGCTAGTACCAGCTTCATCTGGGAGTAGCTCATTTCCTGGGCGAACATGACGAAACCACAAAATAAAAGCGTAATGGTAACTGCAAATCTTTTCATGACTCTTCACTATTTGACTATTATGAAAACCAGTGAGGCTATGGCTTTCTTTCAGAAGTAGGTTGAAGGAAGGCTTTAGCAATATGTAAGTAACGCAAAATTCCGTGCAATAATTTACCTATTGCGCGGAATCATTACGTGGCTGCTAAAACTTCAGTAGGATTAAAGGCCAAAAGAAGCCTTTATCTTATCAATGTAGTCAAGTTTTTCCCAGGTGAAGGTTTCCACCTGCCTGGTAGTAGTTTGCCCGTTCGACCTAAACTCAACCTCTTTGGTTTCGGAAGGCCTGCCCATATGGCCGTAGGCTGCCGTATCAGAGTAGATTGGCTCTTTTAGTTTCAGCCTGTCAATAATAGCAGCCGGCCTCATGTCGAAAAGCTCACCAATTTTGGCGGCAATCTCTCCGTCAGAAAGCCCAACACTGGCACTGCCGAAAGTATTTACATATATGCCCATAGGTTTGGCAACCCCAATGGCGTAAGAAACCTGCACCAGCATTTCGGTGGCTACACCCGCCGCTACCATATTCTTGGCAATATGCCGGGTAGCGTATGCGGCAGAGCGGTCTACCTTGGAAGGATCTTTTCCTGAAAATGCCCCTCCGCCGTGAGCTCCTTTTCCGCCGTAGGTATCTACAATAATCTTTCTTCCGGTTAAACCAGTATCACCATGTGGCCCACCAATAACAAACTTGCCGGTAGGATTGATGTGATAGGTAATATCATCATTGAAAAGAGACTGATTAGACTCACTAAGTTGGTTTTTTACCCGTGGAATCAGAATGGACTTAATATCTGAAGCTATTCTATCCAACATCGCCTTTTCTTCGTCAAAGTCATCGTGCTGAGTTGAGACCACGATGGTGTCTATTCTAATCGGCGTATTGTTATCGTCGTATTCGATAGTTACTTGAGACTTGGCATCAGGTCTCAGGTAGGTCATCTCGTTTTCCTCTCTTCTGATTGCCGAAAGCTCACGCAAGATGATGTGGGAGAGGTCCAATGCCAATGGCATATAGTTATCAGTTTCATTTGTGGCATAGCCAAACATCATACCCTGGTCTCCAGCACCCTGATCTTCTCCTTCAGGCCTATCAACACCTTGATTTATATCTGGAGATTGTTCATGTATGGCAGAGATTACTCCGCAAGAGTTGCCATCAAATTGGTATTGAGATTTATTGTAACCAATACCGTTGATTACATCCCTGGTTATGTGCTGAACATCGATATACGCATTGGACTTTACTTCGCCACTAACAACTGCTAAGCCGGTAGTAACCAAAGTTTCACAAGCCACTTTAGAGTTTGGATCCTGGGCAAGAAAATTATCTAGGATGGCATCTGATATTTGGTCAGCAACCTTATCAGGGTGCCCTTCAGAAACTGATTCGGATGTAAATAAATATGGCATTTTATCTTCCTTAAAAATTTGGAATGGCAAAATTAGGTTAATTACAAGAAGTTAGGAAACCTTAGCTGGCGTAAACTAGAAATACACAAGGATTCTTTTCAATCACAAAGTTAGAATTTCTCCAACCTTTGATGGAGTCAGTACGGATGTATTCGTTATTTCCAGTGATATCCGCGGCAATACACAATTTAGTATCAATTGAACAAGATCGCAGGATAGCCTCCAGCATTCTTTTGTTTCGGTAGGGAGTTTCTATAAATATTTGCGTTTCATCGTTTTTGCGAGAATTAATCTCCAACTCCTTCAATCTCTTCACCACATCATTTTTGTCAATTGGTAGATATCCATGAAAGGCAAATCTCTGTCCATTGAGACCAGAAGCTGCCAAAGCCAAAATGATAGAGGAAGGACCAACGAGTGGCTTCACCTTTATGCCCAATCGATGGGCTGCTGCAACTGCAACATTTCCGGGGTCGGCGATGGCAGGCATGCCAGCTTCAGAAAGCAATCCCATATTTTGGCCATCAAGTAATGGAGCCAGTAGTTTAGTAATCTGAAATTCATCGGTGTTTTTATCGACGATGGTAAAGTCAATTTCTTCTAACACAATTTCCTTGGACAAACTGCGTAAGAATCTTCTGGCTGTTCTGGCATTTTCAACCAGATAATATCGTAGGTCAGGAATTAGGTCAGTTACGTGGCTAGGAATAATCAAATGCGGATTCACCTCCGCGATGCCCGAAGGCAATACATAAAGCGTGCCTTTGGTTGAATCCTTCATTAGTTATTGAGGAACTCGACTAAGTGACGTAGAAATATTTCTGGTTGTTCTGCGTGCACCCAATGTCCTGCGTTTTCTATGGTTACTAGTTGTGAATTTGGGAATTGATCCAGGATCAAATTTTTGTCCTCGTCTTCCACGTAGTCTGAGGTAGCACCCCTAATGAAGAGAGAGGTCCCGGCAAATTGCATTTCTGACCCCGGGGCTTCACCAAGTTTCTCAATTTGGCCGCTTATGGCACTAAGGTTTAGCTTCCACCTAAAGCCTTCCGGCCCTCTGCTTAGGTTCTTTAGTAGAAACTGTCTCACACCAATTTCAGGAACGTAAGCTGCCAATTGAGCATCTGCATCAGAACGAGATTGTAGTGAGCCTAAGTCAATTGACGACAGGCCTTGCAATATGGCCGAATGGTGAACGGGGTATTGCTTGGGCGCAATGTCAACCACAACGAGCCTTTTAATATATTCAGGATTATCGAGCGCAAATGTCATGGCCACCTTGCCTCCCATTGAATGCCCCACCAGGTTTATCCCTTGCAATGAGTTGCCTTCCAGGAACTGCTTCAGGTCCTCACTCATCACCTCATAGTCGTGGTGATCATTATGAAATGATTGCCCGTGGTTACGCTGATCTACCAGGAAAACTTTCCAGGTGTTGGCAAGCTGTTTACCAACAGTAAGCCAGTTGTCAGATGAGCCAAAAACTCCGTGGAGAATTACAATAGGTTCACCCTCGCCTAAAACTCTGTAATAAAGATTTGACATAGATCAGTTTAGTTCTCTAAGGTATAACTGGATAGTATTTTCCAAACCCAAATAAAGAGCATCGCAAATCAGGGCATGACCAATTGAGACTTCATCCAGGAATGGGATCATTTCCTTTAAGTACTCAAGGTTGTTAAGATCGAGGTCGTGGCCGGCGTTGATGCCCAAGCCTAGTTCCTTTCCCCTATTGGCGCTCTCAACATAAGGAGCAATAGCCTGTTCGCGACCTTCCTTATAATTGCTGGCGTATGCTTCGGTATAAAGTTCAATGTTATTTGTGCCCACGGCCGCTGCACCCTCTATGGAAGGGAGGTTGGGCTCAACGAAAATTGAAACTCTGATACCTAGCTGCTTGATTCCAGTAATTGTTTCCTTTAGAAATTCATGGTTTTTTTCTGTATCCCAACCGGCATTTGAAGTTAACACATCAGGGGGGTCGGGTACCAAGGTGGCCTGGGCAGGTTTTACTTTTTCAATTAATTCAAGGAAACGTTTATCCGGGTAACCTTCAATATTAAATTCTGTTGTAACTACATCTGCTAGCAGCAACACGTCGTCATATCTAATATGTCGCTCATCGGGCCGCGGGTGAACAGTGATGCCCTGGGCCCCAAATCGCTCGCAATCTTTTGCTACTGCAATAAGGTCAGGGTTATTTCCTCCTCGTGCATTCCGAAGCGTTGCAACCTTGTTGATATTTACACTCAACCTCGTCATAGTGACTGGAATTCTTAACTTTGCGCAAGTTAATTCATTTGCATAACAGAATTGAACGATGAGTCTCAAGAACAAAATAGACCAGGATATTAAACAGGCTATGCTGGCAAAGAATCAGGATGAACTAAGAGCATTGAGGGCCATTAAGTCCATGATTTTGCTTGCTGAAACGGAAAAAGGAGCGGGTGGTGAGTTAAGCGATGATGCCGAGAACAAACTACTGATGAAAGCAGCCAAGCAACGAAAAGAATCAGCGGATTTGTATAGGGAACAAAACCGAGATGATTTGCTGGCTAAAGAAGAGCAAGAGTTGACTGTTATAGAAAGATATCTCCCACAGCAATTGTCTGAAGAAGAGGTGCAGGCAAAAGTTGCCGCTATAATTGAAGAACAGGGGGCAACCTCAATGGCAGATATGGGGAGAGTAATGGGAATTGCCACCAAGACATTAGCAGGGCAGGCCGATGGTAAGTTGATTTCAGAACTGGTTAGGAAGACGTTGTCTTAGTGGGTGCGGTAGATATTATTATCGTTATTTTTCTTGCCGTAGGCGCCATCCGCGGCTACAAGAAGGGCTTCCTGATGGAGCTAATAGCCATACTCGCGCTGATATTGGGTATTCTCGGAGGACTTAAGTTGCTGCAGGTTGGAATGACCATCCTCAGCGACAACTTTCAAATAAGTGGGGCATTGCTACCATACCTCACCTTTCTGATAATTTTCGTGGCAATAATACTGTTGGTGAATGTCATCGGTCGGTTAGTAAAGAAAATGATTGATCTAACATTGCTGGGAAGCATGGACGATATCGCGGGAGCTATACTCGGTCTTCTCAAATGGGCATTCGCACTAAGTGTCTTAATTTGGATAACTTCTTCATTCAATCTTTTTATCCCAGATTCTTACCAGGAGAGTTCCAGGCTATTCACTGTTGTGGCATCAATAGCGCCCACTGCGGTGGGTGTGCTAACCGAAGTATTTCCTTTCATTGAGGATCTTTTCGAACTAATTAGGGAAACATTGCAATCGCAAATCACTTGATCCTATTGGTAGATAATTTCGACTCATTTACCTATACCATCAAAGACTATTTTAATCAATTACATATTGATTGCAGTGTGGTGAGAAGTAATTGTTCTTTGGAGTCCCTTAGTGGAGAAAACTTCAGAGGCATTGTGTTGTCAGCTGGCCCTGGCACTCCGCGCCAAGCCGGATCATTATTAAATATTATTGAGCGTTACTACAATGATCTGCCAATATTGGGAATTTGTTTGGGACACCAGGCAATTGGCGAATTTTTCGGTGCAAAACTGTCAAAGGCCAAACGGCCATTACATGGCAAGGTGGTTGTTGCAAAATGCGATGAAGATTATCTTTTCGGAAATCACAGGAAACTGCAGGTTACCTGCTACCATTCTCTAACCCTCAATAATTTGCCACCTGCCCTTATACCAATAGCCCGGTCTGACCAAGGAGAGATACTGGCTATTAAACATAAAACCTTACCAATCAGAGGTGTGCAGTTTCATCCTGAAGCACATTTAACAGAATATGGTTTATCAATACTTCATAATTGGATTATTTATAATAATATTGATAGATAAACCTCAGTGGGATTTTGACCCCCGCTAGATCGAAAAAATGCAAGTTGTTAAGGAGAATGGGTTTCAATACATCGAAGAAGGAAACGGAGAGATTTTGCTTCTACTTCATGGATTATTTGGTGCCCTGAGTAACTGGCAAGGAGTTGTAGATAAATTTGCGCCAACACATAGAGTGATTATCCCCTTACTTCCAATATATGAGATGCCCATAAGAGAAGCGGGTTTGGAGGGCTTGGTGAAATTTCTCGAAGGTTTTGTTGCCCTGAAGCAGCTTGAGGAGATGACATTGATGGGGAATTCGCTTGGCGGCCACGTAGCATTACTCTATGCATTGGCCAACAAATCAAAAGTCAAGAAACTAATATTAACCGGTAGTTCCGGCCTTTTCGAAAGTACAATGGGGGGGTCGTTTCCGAAAAGAGGGAGTTACGAATATGTGCAGGAACGTGTGGCTTATACTTTTTACGATCCTAAAACTGCCAGTAAGGAGCTGGTAGATGAAGTATTCGAGACAACTAAGAGTATTCCGAAATGCTTGCGAATTGTTGCTATTGCAAAATCGGCCCAAAGGAATAATCTAGCCCATATGCTAAAAGATATCGAGGCGCCAACGTTGCTAATATGGGGGTTGAACGATACTATCACTCCTCCAATGGTGGCTCACGAGTTCAATAAATTGATAAAGAACTCGGAACTACGGTTTATCGACAAATGTTGCCATGCTCCAATGATGGAGCACCCTGAGAAATTTAATAAGTTGTTGGAAGAGTTTTTGTAGACTATTAGGTAATGATTGCAGAAGAGCTAATAAATCATATGATTCCACCATTAAAGCCTACCGATGATGCGGGTAAGGCCATAGTGTGGATGGAAGAATTACGGTCGAATCAACTACCTGTTGTTGATGGCGGAAAATTCCTGGGATTTATTTCGGAAGATATAATTCTGGAAAATAACAATATAGAAGACCAAATAGATAGTTTCGAGCTCATAGGGCCGCTCTGTTACGTCTATCGAAATCAGCACTTCTACGATATCATCAAGATAGCCTCGGATAACGATGTGCAACTAGTTTCTGTGCTTGAAGATGACGACTCCTTTTATGGAGTAATAACCGTTCAGGATACTATTACATCGTTTGCGCAAACCGCCGCAGTTCAGGCGCCTGGGGCCATCCTTGTCCTTTCTCTACCCGCAAATGACTACTCTCTGGCTGAGATAAGCCGATTAATAGAATCCGATGATGCAAAGATTCTTAGTAGCAGTGTTAAGGAAGATCATTTCGACAGCACCAAAATTAAATTAACGCTGAAAGTAAATAAGACCGACCCTTCCCGGGCCATTGCCACCCTGGAAAGATTTGGATACAAGATTATAGCCAGGTACCAGGAGACCAAGCCTTTAGACAATCAGAAAGAGAGGTTGGATATCTTGCTTAAATACCTGGACATTTAACTTACTCCTTACCCCTCAAATCAACCACCGCCTTAGCTGATAATGAAAATCGCCATACACGGAAAATCATTCATTGAGCAAAGTAAGCCGGTAATCCAGAAAGTTTTTGACCTGCTTGCAGGCAGGGAGGTGGAGTTGTTTGTTTCTGATTCCTTTTCATCAATTCTGGACGATGCCCAGGTTACCACCCCATCGCTTGAAAGATATATTAGCGAAGAAGGCATAACAGAAGCCGACGTTCTACTCTCGATTGGAGGAGATGGTACCTTGTTACAGTCAGTAACTCATGTAGGAAGTTCGGAAATTCCAATACTTGGAATCAATACGGGTAAGCTTGGCTTTCTGGCCACCACTTCTGAAGAGGAAATTGAAAGTGCGTTTGAAACGATTTTTAGTGGATCATTCGAAGTGGAAGATCGCACTTTACTTAAGTTGGAAAGCAACAATGCATTGTTTGATAGCAGGAACTTCGCGCTTAACGATTTTACGGTATTGAAAAGGGATACATCATCCATGATTGTGGTTCATGCCCATATTGATGGTCAGTTTTTGAATTCTTACTGGGCAGATGGCATAATTGTGTCTACGCCGACCGGGTCCACAGGATATTCCCTAAGTTGCGGTGGCCCAATTCTTTATCCGCAATCGAAAAGTTTTATTATTACCCCAGTGAGTCCTCACAACTTATCAGTAAGGCCATTAGTAGTACCCGATGAAAGTGTGCTTTCATTTGCAATAGAAGGCAGAAGCGCCAATTTTCTTGTGTCGCTGGATTCAAGGCACGAAATCGTGACAGAGGATGTTGAAATGACGATCAAAAAAGAGAATTTCAACGCAAAATTGGTTAAACTGGAGGGCTATAACTTTTTTGATACATTACGACAAAAACTAAGTTGGGGCTTTGATGTGAGGAATTGATTGGTATTATTTCAATACATTCTTATTTTTGGTTTTAGCGGTAGCTGAATGAAGAAGATTTATACATACGGATTCCTTTTAGTTTTCCTGTTTTTGCTTGGTGCGGAATGCTATGCACAAATTAATCGCCGAGCTGTTAAAAGGAATAATTCAAGAATTGGAAAATTCCGAGGTGCTAGCCATCAGTTCTCCAAATCCAAGCGGTATCACTATTTGTCATTCTCCGTTAACTCGATGAATTATTTTGGAGATATGGCTCCCGCTGAAAATGCCTCGAGTACTGATATATCATTCACCCGTCCCGGGTTTACAGTTATGTGGGGGCACCGATTTGGACCAAGGTATACTTTTCGCACTCAGCTTACCTGGGGTACCCTGCGAGGTTCAGACAACGATTCCGCTGATCCTAGTGATTTAACTAACGGAGCTTACCGCTATGTCAGAAATCTCCATTTCCGCAATAGGATTACTGAATTTGCCGGAATTGGTATGTTCGACCTTTTTGAAAATACCCAAACCCACTTGAACCGAGTGCAATTTACTCCCTATGCTTTCGTTGGTATCGCAGTGTTCTATCATAACCCGAAAGCACAAGTGCCAGATATTGACGTACACAACGGCAATTCCTCTTTTGCCACTGCCGGAGAATGGGTTGCGTTACAACCACTGGGCACCGAAGGTCAAAACAGTGACCTTTACGATGTTAGCCCTTATAAAAGAATTCAATTAGCCATTCCTTTCGGACTAGGCGTTCGATATAAACTGAATAGCGTACTTGACCTCTCTTTCGAGGTCGGCGTTAGGTATCTGTTCTTCGACTACATCGATGATGTTAGTGGAACCTACGTAGATTTAGGAATTTTTGACGACCCTGTAGCAAGGGCATTATCAGATCGCTCAAATGAGCTATATCAAACAGGCTCAGCCACTGATCAGCAGCTAATTGATCAGAGTCTAAGCCTGGGATTGAACACTTATACATCAACTGTCGACGGTCAATCATATACCATAGTAAATGGTTTTGGCAGGGAAACTGACCCTTTGAATGTTAGAGGTACTCCAAGTGAGAATGATGTCTATGTAGTAACCAGCCTTAGAGTAGCATATATTCTGGGAGGTTCCATTCGTAGACCTAAGTTTAGATAGAAGTAGATGGACTGGAATTATCGCCTGGCAACGATCTCCGTTGCTTTTTTTATCTTAATATGTAGCAATGCTTATGGGCAAATCTCTGAATTGGGATTTGGTATTGGCGGTCTTACCTATACCGGAGATTTACAAAGAGGATATCGCTTAGCCAACAACAGACCGGCTGCAACAGCATTTTTCAGAACTAACCTCAGTGATGAATCTAGCATCAGGGTGGGATTAACCATGGGCTCGCTGCAAGACAGCGACTATAACCCTTTAGATCCCTTTGCCACAGCTCGTGCGGCAGATTTTAGCATTTTTCTTTTTGAAGCTTCAACCGTTTTCGAATATCATTTTTTGGACTTTAGGCAAAACTCTTATCAACGGTGGACACCCTACCTTTTTGGAGGTATAGGCCTATTTGGTTTTTCTGGCGAAGGTCGGAGAAGTGCGGAGTTTAGCAATATCCAAGCTACGCTACCGTTTGGTGCCGGAGTGAAATACATTTTGAATCCATTGTTGATAATTGGTTTGGAGTTTGGCCCTCGCAAAACATTCTTCGATTATGTCGATAATGTTTCCGAAGGCAATTTCGTCAACAAGAACTTTCAATACGGCAATAAGGAGGATAATGACGTTTACTATTTCCTGGGCATAACACTAACCTATTCCTTCTATAAAATCCCTTGCCCCTATCCTAATAGCTTCAAGAGATCATCAGGCTGAGGCCCCCATTTTGGAAAAAAAAAGAGCATTTCTGCACTTTTCCAGTTAATTTTGCATTCTATTACCAGAAATGAAGGAAGGCCTGAACGCATATAATTTACCCTCACACATTGCCGTAATTATGGACGGTAATGGTAGATGGGCTAAGAGCCGGGGAGCAGAAAGAATTTTCGGTCATCAAAACGCAATTACAGCGGTTAGGGAGATCGCCGAAACAGCAGCGGAATTAGGCATACAATATCTCACTCTTTATGCGTTCTCTACAGAGAATTGGGCAAGGCCCAAGCTAGAGGTTGATGGATTAATGACACTACTGGTATCTACAATTCGGGATGAGATCAGCACCCTGACCAAGAACAACATTAAGCTAAGAACTATAGGTGAAACTGAGTCCTTACCTAAAGGTTGCCAAGAAGAATTGCAAGAGGCGATTGAAGAGACCAGTGGTAATACCGGGCTAACCCTAACATTGGCCTTAAGCTATAGTGGTCGTATGGAAATCGTTAAGGCAATAAGACAAATAGGAAAAGATATAAAGGCAGGCCTTGTTGATCCTGACGATGTGGACGCGAATGCATTTGAGGCTTACCTGGATACAAACGATATTCCAGACCCCGAACTACTAATAAGAACCAGTGGGGAGATGAGAATAAGCAACTTCCTATTGTGGCAAATAGCTTACACGGAACTCTACATTACCGAAAAATTATGGCCTGATTTTAGAAAGGAAGACCTTTATGAAGCAATTAGCGCCTATCAAAGTAGAGAGAGAAGATTTGGAAAAATAAGTGAACAAGTGAAGTCCTGAGGATGAAGAAAAGCTTAGTTATAGTAACTCTGTTGTTAATCGTTTGCGAGATTAGTTTCGCGCAAATTAGAAACAATCGCCGCAGAACCAATACCTCCGGTCAATCAGAAATTAACTACGCGAGCCCGCAGGAATATGAGATTGCAGCTATTACTGTGGAGGGCGCAGACTTCTTAGATAAAAATGCTTTGGTATCACTTTCAGGTTTAAAGGTGGGTGATAAAATAAAGATTCCAAGCGAGGAAGTTAGCGGGGCCATCAAAAAACTTTGGAAGCACGGAATTATTGGTGATGCCAGCGTGGTATTGGAGAAAATTGAAAATGGCAGGGTATTCCTCATCATCCGGCTAGCGGAAAGGCCCCGCCTAACTAAGGTTTACTACGAGGGCATTAATAAGACACAGGAGGGTGAGTTAAATGATAATATTAACCTGGTAAGGGGAACAATTCTTACCGATGCCAAAGTAAAAAATATTGAGCTGGGAGTTAAGGACTATTTTATTGACAAAGGCTTCCTGAATACCACGGTTAATGTAACTAGGCGTGCGGATTCTATCGTTAGCAATGGTGTTCAGCTTTTGGTAAAAGTAGATAAGAGAACCAAGGTCAAAATTGAGAAAATTGCCTTTGACGGCAACGACAATTTTACCACCAATAAGCTGAAGCGGAAGATGGCGAAAACTAATGAGAAAATCCGCTTCAGGGTATTTAGCCAATTAGCCAATCAAATTTTCGATTTCAAGTTCTCAAAGGTGGGAGACTTTGTGGACTCCTCCAGAACCGTTAGTGGTGGCCAGCTGCAAGAGTTCATCAATGATAATATAAAGCTCAACTTCTTCAAGTCTGCAAAATACCGCAAGGAAGATTTCGAGGAGGATAAGAAAGCGCTAATTGAGTTTTACAACTCCAAAGGATTTAGGGACGCCGTAGTTGTCAGAGATACCCTTTACAATGTGGGTAATGACTACATCAAGATTGACATCGTTGTGGACGAGGGGAAGAAGTACTACTTCCGCAACATCAGTTGGACTGGCAACTTTGTTCATACAGACGAAACCCTCAACAGTATACTGGCAGTAGAGAAGGGAGATGTTTATGATCTGGAAAAAGTGAACAGGGCCCTTTCATTCAATCCTAAGGGAGCCGATATAAGTGGCCTCTATATGGATGATGGTTACCTGTTTTTTAATGTGCAGCCCGTTGAGGTGGGAATAGTTGAAGATTCCATAGACATCGAAATGAGGGTATTCGAGGGAACACAAGCCACAATAAATAAGATTATTATTAAAGGTAATGATCGCACCAGCGACCACGTAATATTAAGGGAATTAAGAACCTTACCCGGGCAGAAATTCAGTCGTTCTGATATTATAAGAACAAACCAAAGACTTGCTCAACTCGGCTATTTCGACCCAGAGCAAATCGGCATTAACCCCGTACCGAATCCTGCTGACGGCACGGTAGACATTGAGTATACCTTGGTTGAAAAACCTAGCGACCAAATTGAGCTTTCTGGCGGCTGGGGAGGTGCTTTTGGATTCGTGGGTACGCTCGGGCTTACTTTCAATAACTTCTCTCTAAGAAACATTCCCAACTTCGACAAATGGCGCCCCTTGCCCATAGGCGACGGCCAAAGATTATCAATAAGAGCCCAGGCAAATGGAAGGCAATTCCAAAGTTATACCTTCTCGTTTTCAGAGCCTTGGTTCGGAGGTAAGAAGCCAAACTCCTTCTCAATTAGTTTGAATCAGTCAGTGCAGCGAACTTTCAACTTTGATGGAGGAGTAGACTCTGTAGGCAGGCCTATTGTTTTACGACGCACAAGACAAAATGAGTTCAATGCCACACTTAAGCTAAAGAGTGCCAGCATAGGTTACGGAAGGCAATTGGAGTGGCCCGACAACTACTTCGTTCTTAGTCATGCCTTAACATTTACTAACTACGAATTAAATAACTGGATTCCGGGATCATTGGGCTTTACTGACGGTAACTCCAATAGTATAACCTTCAATACTACCCTGGCCAGGAATAGCATAGATAATCCACTATTTCCTCGTTCTGGTTCCAGCCTATCATTACTTCTCAGCTTAACGCCACCTCATTCTCTCTGGAGAGATGTGGCTGACGATGCACCTAATGCCGAAAAATTTAAGTGGGTTGAATATCACAAGTGGATGTTCGATTCAAAGTACTACATCACTTTGGCAGGGAATTTGGTTTTGGAGTCTCGCGCACACTTCGGTTTTATAGGATCGTACAAGAGAGATGCCGAAATAGGGCCGTTTGAGCGCTTTGAGTTAGGTGGAGATGGTTTGGCAGGGCAGAATTTCATTCTTGGAACTGACATCATTGGAATGAGGGGGTATGAAAATAATACCATCACTCCACCGGGTTACGGATTAAATAGAACACAGGCTACCGTGGATCAGATAGAAGGCGGTATTGTATATAATAAATACTCAATGGAATTGAGATATCCGATAACGACAGGAGCAGCAGCCACCATTTTCGCGTATGTATTTGGTGAAGCTGGTAACAACTGGAATACTTTCGAAGAGTTTAATCCATTTGATGCTTATCGTTCTGCAGGGGTGGGTGCCAGAATATTTATGCCTGCATTTGGTTTGATAGGTATAAATTGGGGTTATGGATTTGACACGCTGCCAGGTAGAACAGAGCCAAGTGGACCTCAATTCCAGTTTACAATTGGTCAACAGATAAGGTAAGAGATATGAGGAGGGTAACATTTTTGTTGGTTTTGCTATTTACTGTAGTAACTGCTTCGGCCCAAAAGTTTGGCTATGTAGATACAGATTTCATCTTGAGTAAGATCCCTGAATACCGGGATGCACAGCAGGAGATAGACAAACTCTCTTTGGCGTGGCAGGATGAAGTGCAAAATATGTATAAGGAAATTGAAGGCCTGTACAGTGCCTTGCAAGCAGAGGAAGTGTTGCTAACCAAAGACATGAGAGACGAAAGGCTGGCAAGCATCAGGAAAAAGGAGACCGACGTAAGGGAATATCAAAAAAAGATATTTGGCTTTGAAGGCCTGTTTTTCTTAAAGAAAAAGGAACTAATTAAGCCCGTGCAAGACAAGGTATTTGAAGCAGTGGAGAAAGTGGCTAAAGAACATAGACTACAAATAGTATTTGATAAATCAGGAGATCTGGTAATGATCTATACTGACCCAATCCATGATTACACGGACTATGTTTTAGATGAACTAGGATTGGGAGATTCTAATGACGTAATTAAGTAAGGATAACATTAACCAAAAATGAAAAAGAAAATATTACTACTATTAGCTGCTGTATTCACTTTGGGACTGGGGGCATATGCGCAAAACAAGATAGGCTACGTTGATGTAGACTATGTTTTAAGCCAGATGCCGGAGACAAAGCAAATTGAGTCTGATTTGAAAGTGCACGAAACACAACTTCAAAATCAGCTGCAGGCCAAAGTGCAAACTTTTCAAACTAAAGCACAGGAGTATCAGAATAATCAGGGCTCAATGACTGAGGTTATTCGCGCTGATACAGAGAGAGAATTGACCCAGATGCAGCAAAATATTCAACAGTTTCAGCAAGATGCTCAAGTTTCTCTTCAGAAGAAATCATCTGAGTTATTGCAACCTGTTTATGAGAAAATTGGTAAAGCCATAACTGATGTTGCCGAAGAAGGACAGTATGACTACATCCTGAGCACCAGGGTTGGTGCTATTGATGTTATCCTTTATGCGAAGCAAGAGAATGATGTATCAGATGTCGTGTTGAAGAAGATGGGTATCACACCAACTGCTTCAAACAACTAATAGTAGCATTGGAATAAAATTCAAACCCCATCTGGAGATGGGGTTTTTTTATTGGTTATAGTATATTGTTTGAGTGTTAATACGACCCCCAATATTATCTCCCGGCGACAGCGTGGCCATAGTTGCACCTGCGCGATCCATCAAAGATAAGGTTGTGGAAAGAGCAAGTGAAATCTTAAAATCATGGGGGTTAGAGGTTAAGATGGGCAAGAATGTCGTGTCGCAACACTTCCAGTTTGCAGGAACTGATGCAGAGAGGCTACAGGACCTGCAGGCCGCCGTGGACGATGAGAGTGTGAAGGCCATTTTTTGTGCCCGCGGTGGCTATGGTACAACTCGATTGTTAGGTGACCTAAGCCTGGAAAGCCTGATTAAAACCCCAAAATGGATTGTAGGCTTTAGTGATGTCACTGCTTTACATTCACTGATCCACAACATGGGTATTGAAAGCATACATGGCATTATGCCTATTTTTTTTGATCGCAGGGAGTACGCTTCTTCCTTGCAATCTTTGAAGAATCTATTGTTTGGTGAACCCTATCAAATTGTCAGCAACACTCACGATTTGAATAAAATGGGATTGGCAACGGGTCAAATGGTAGGAGGCAATCTCACTATGATTGTAGATAGTATTGGCACCAAAGGGGAATTGGATACGATAGAGAAGATTCTTTTTATTGAGGAAGTTGATGAATACCTATACCATCTCGATCGAATGATGGTTCATCTACATAGGGCTGGCAAATTACAACATCTCGCAGGACTCATCGTCGGCAAGATGTCTGAGATGAAAGATAATCAGAACCCATTCGGAAAGAGCCCTTATCAAATTATCCATAGCCACGTGCAGGATTTTGACTATCCCATCTGTTACGATTTTCCATGTGGTCACGAGCCGGAAAATCTTGCAATACCCATTTCAAGAGAGGCTAGGTTGGAAGTAGCAGACCAAGGATGCTCCCTTACTTTCAATAGCTAGGTAATAATAACCCCAACTATAAGACCAGCCAGGATAATAAATGGAGAAGGTATTTTTGTGAATAAGAGCAAAGCCATGGTGCCTATGGTGACGCCAATATTCAATGCATTGGTATCTAGCGGTTGAAAAAGTAGCAGTGCCGCAGCGATAACCATTCCTGAGCTTGCAGCATTCACGCCTTCCAATGAGGCTCGTACAATGCGATATCGCTTGAGACTATCCCAAAATCGGATAATAAAAAAAATTAAGAATGTACCAGGAAGAAAAATTCCGGCCGCGGCAACCAAAGCACCTACGATTTGCATAAAGGTGCCACCCTCCCTGGATGCCAGGGCCCCAATAAAAGAACTGAAGGAGAAAACTGGACCAGGCAGTGCCTGCATCATTGCATATCCGGATAGAAATTCTTCAGAAGAGAGGTAGCCTTTGAACTGCACAAATTCGGCATATAGAAAGGGGATTAAAACCTGGCCACCACCAAAGATCAAACTTCCGTTACGGTAGAAATTCTCGAAAAGCAAAACCGGAAGCGCTTTGGTGATGCCACCTAGTGATGCCGCTGCCAGTAAAACTCCACCCCAGAGCAAGAAATTCGCCCATTGTATTTTAATGCCCAATTTCTCTTCAATAGGTTGGGATTTGAACTTTATGGCTGTTACCAGCCCAGCCGCAAGCAGCAGTATCGGGAAAATATAAGGTTTGCTCACAAAGAAGGATATAACTGCGGAGACTATCATCAATCCCACCGCTAACTTAGTTTTTATCACTTTACGGCTGATTTTATATGCCGCGTAACCAACAAATCCCACAGCCATGGGCTGGATGATCTTGGTAAACTCCAAAGAAATGTTTTTGGTTTGGAAGCTCGAGATGAGTATGGCCGCTGTTGTCATGATGGAAACGGCCGGCAGCATCCAAACCAGTAGAGTAAGATAAGCCAGGTTGGGCCCGCCAATTCTAAATCCAATGCTGGTTATGGTTTGTGTTGAAGTTGGCCCGGGTAAGATCTGACACAGCGCGTAAAGCTCAAGCAGGTCATCTTCCGACAGGTAACCCCTCTTTTCAACCAGTCTATCATAGAACATGGAAAAATGCGCCTGGGGACCCCCAAAGGCCGTAACGGCTAGTACAACTACATCTTTTAGAAATATGAAATATCGAACTCTCTTGATCAAAGCAAAGAAGTTCTAAACCTAACTACTTTTTCAATCCGATCTCAGCTAGGCGTTGCTCCAAAAATTTACCAGCGGTTATATCCTCAAATTGCTTGGGATTATCATTATCGACACAGCCTTCAAGACAAGATAAGTCCATATCTGACCTGGGGTGCATGAAGAAGGGAATTGAATATCTTGAAGTACCCATTTTTTCCCTCGGGGGATTCACTACCCTGTGTATAGTAGATTTTAGCTTTTTGTTCGTAAGCCTTTCTAGCATATCACCAACATTAACAACTAATTGATCGGGTAGGGCTGTGATTGGAATCCAGGTATTATCTCTTCGTAGTACCTGAAGACCATCAGCACTGGCGCCCATAAGTAATGTAATTAAATTTATATCACCATGTTCGGCGGCACGAACGGCGTCATCAGGGATTTCTTCAGGATTCTCAATTGGGAAGTAATGGATCGGGCGGAGAATACTGTTACCGTTGTGCACTTTGTCATCAAAATAGTTTTCTTCTAAACCAAGATACAATGCCAATGCCCGTAGCATTTGCATGCCTGTCTCTTGCAGTACTCGGTAGGCCTCAAGACCTTTAGCCTGCAGGGCTGGAACCTCTTCTGGCCAAATATTGTCGGGGTACTCATCCTTGATCGGATCTCCATCGGTAACATTTTGCCCTACGTGAAAAAATTCCTTTAAGTCACCGGTGGATCGCCCTTTGGCGTGTTCTTTTCCTTTTCCGATATAGCCTCTTTGTCCCGCCAACTCCGGTATTTCGTATTTCTGCTTTATATCATCTGGCAGATCAAAAAACTGCTTTACAGAGGAATAAAGCTCATTGGTTAAGGCATCAGTAAGGCCATGATTTTTTATGGCGGCAAACCCGATGTTGTTGTATGCCTCTCCTAATTCCTGGACAAATTGATTTCTTTTTTCTTCATCCCCAGAAGTAAAATCTGCGAGATCCAAGGATGGGATTTGGTCGTAAAGTTTTTCACTCATAGCCAAAGTATTTACTGGAATATATTTACTCCCTTACATGAACTTCTATAGTAGCACTCAAGGCTTCTCCGTAGGATTGGTGCACTCCATCAGCAAATTGTAAGGTGAGCGTGTAGGTACCTGGTGATAGTTCAATCTCAGTCTCACGCTGCCCCAAACCATAGTGTATCGATGTTTCTGAAGTAGGTACTACCTTGCCCTCTTCAACAAAGGTACCATTGATGACGAGGTGATGGTGGCCACGACCTTCCATCACGCGACCGGCGGGCTCTATTTTCATGCCTTCCAATCCCATTTGGATTTTCAATGGTGAAGACACCGAGTCGCCATCAGCCGGCTCAATAAAGAACACACGAGGTGTCACCTCAGTCGAGTCAGCCTCAGCAGTTTCGGTTTGGTCAGTTGTCGTATCAGCCTCTGATCGCGACTTCTCCTCACCGCCTCCACAAGCAAAAAGCATAACTGCCATCAACACTAGTAATAACTGTATCTTCATCTAATTTTTGATTTATGCACAGCACCTAAGTTAGGATCAAAATTGCCGAATTACAAAAGAATTCAGGGCTCCAGATAGTTCAATACAGCACTTCTCTTAATACGCCCAGGGACTTAATTTCAGCAAAATTTTCCTGATTGTATTGATAGAAAGATATGATGGCCTCAAGCAAATCGCGTCTAATGTTATTGTCAATTCCAATCGGCGCGGCCAGGTCGCTTGTGAGTAGATCTTTGAAAGCATTTCGATGCGCTGACGTAAATGAGGCTTGTAGATCTAAACCAACATGTGGCAGTACTTCGTCAAGAGAGCTTGGGGCAAATCCTAAGAATCGACTTAATTTAAGCAGAAACTGCAGGTGAAAATTCTCGTAGCCAGACTCAATTGTGTCAAATGCCATGAGGCTGCTGGCTATATATTCAAACAAATCCTCAGATTTGGTCTCTTCTTTCAGGCTTCTGTTTAAAACCTCTGTTAGAAATATAGCTATTGTAGATTTTTTGAAATCATCTGAAATGGTTTGGTAAGGATGGAGGCAACGCACTTCTGAGATTCTGTGGATGTTTCCATTTTCCTTGTGGTAAACCACCAGGTCCAAGAGTGTTAAAGGCTGAAACAAGGCCATCCTTGGCCTGGCTTTGGCGCTTCTTACGCTATTTACAATATAGCTTTGCAAGCCAAATTCCTCGGTAAAAATTTTAGCAATTATTGAGGACTCTCGGTACTTAATGAAATTGAAAACTACGCCACGGGTTTTGCTAAGCATTAATTTACAATGGCAATCTTTCCAACCAGGCTGTCGTCTCCATTGGTAGTTGAACTAAAAACCAGGTAAACCCCAGTTTGAGCTTTTTCACCGCGATGGTTTAACACATTCCAGGTGGCGGTACCACCTTCAGATTTAGTTTGAAACACCAATTTACCTGAAATATCAGTGATTTTTACGACTGCATTTGTGGCCAGCCCGGTAATGCCTACTAAGCCATTGAAGGTTGCTGTAACAGGATTTGGAAATATCTTGATGTTGCCGTGAGTAGAAGAGCCCTCAGTTGCGGTTCCGCGGAAGGAGATCATGCCTTGGTCAGTAGCAATAAATACTTCCCCGGACTTCTGATTAACGGCTATGTCAATAATGACATTAGACAATATTGGGCTGTTATCAGTATTGAAGTTGTAAACCAATCTTTCCCCGTCATCTGAAAAAAGCCAAAGACCGGTTTCAGTACCAATCCATTTGCGATTGCCACCATCTACTGCAATTGCGGTGATGTTCTGATTACGCAATAGGATATTATTCTCGAAGATTGGAAATATGGCGTCTACGTTAGTATCTGTTAGAACAGAGGATGCACTTTGAAAGAACACTATTCCTCGCTCCGTGGCGACCCAAGCCTGATCTCTATTGTCAATTGCTACATCATTTACCGTGTTGCTGGGTAGGCCTCCATTTCCATCTTGTGTATTTAGATGCCTCTGCTCGTCTAATTCTTCATTGTATACAATTATGCCTCCACCAACCGTCGGGTCAATCGTGAGCCACTTATCTCCAAAAGCCGAGATTTCCAGACCAACAGGAAACTGCGCTTGCGTTGATTGTAAACTAAAAGATTGCCAGGTATTGTCTATATCTAATAGATGCAAGGATTGCGATACGCCATAATTCGCTACCCACAATCCCTGAGTGTTACTAGCCAGGGCTGATAAAAACAAGTTCCTGCCTGGTGGGTCAGAGTTTTGCAGTGGGGAATTAGTTTCGTCAAAAACTGAAAAAGCCGAAGCGCCATCCCATTGCACCAATCCTGAGCCAAAAGAAGCTAGGAAAATCTGCCCATTAGTTTCCTCTGCATCGACAAAATCAAGCACAGCGGCCGTTGGTATCGATCCAGCTAAACCTACATTGTTATAGTTTTGCCATACTCCCTTTTCAAATACAAAATACCCGGCATCGTTACGATCCGGAGCTGAAACGGTGTTGTACCCCCCAGCTAGGGCGACTGTCTGTTCGCCCAATTGCTTAAGTCGAAATGTATTATCTGAAAAGGGGCCAGATGGGAAAATACTTTCCAGGCTTCCTGAGAAATCTGTTAGCAAGCCGTTGGAGTTATCGGAAATCCAGACTATGCCATCTGCATCTTGGTCGATTTGCGACGGGTTGAGAAATAGATTACTGATGATCTCCTCGACTACGAATTGGCTATTGAGCTTGAATAACCCTGAAGAGGTAATAGCTACCAAGTCGGTTCCAAAGTTAAGCGACTTAAAAGTTTCACCACTGAATGGTACCAACCTTACCCATAAGTTGCCATCATACCTATAAAGGCCATCACCATCTATTGCCGCAAAGGGTTCTCCAAAGGCCAACGTTATGGTCGGGGAGGGCAACTGGGAAATACCGTCGACTAAGGAATATCTTCTCCAACTATTAAAGTCCTGGAGGTTACTCCCGTCTGTGAGATTGCCAGAAATAATGCCGTCATCAGTACTAAGGAAAATCTGGTTATTGTGAAGGATACTGGCGCTGATTTTTAAGCTACTTCCATCATTTGCCAAACCTTGATAGGTCTCTCGAATCTCAAGGGAAGGTATGTCTAAAACAACCACGCCGAAGTCTGTTGATAGATAGGCAAGGTCGTTTACGACCAGAATATGATTGATATTTTTCGACCCGGGTAGACCTGAATCACGGATGGTTGGGAAATTGGTTATTTCGTTGTCTGCCAGAATGTCGAGATTCCCATTAGCATAACCCATGAGTAAAAATTCCCCGTTGGATGAGGCACCCATGGCACTAATGCTTATATCACTGAGACCATCAATCCTGGTAATTTTGTTGATACTATTGTCGGTCTTGTCAAGGAAAAACACCCCATTATTTGTACTAGCGTAAACCCTGTCTCCGGCTAAAGCAACCTTATTTGCCTCGCTAAATGCTAAGTGGGTTCTCCAGGTACCAATGGGAATTTCAGCTTGGCTAAAGCAGATACCAATTGCAAAAAAACTCACCGCACAACCTGTAAGGATATACTTCATTTAGAATTTTGCGTTTCTTTCATCCCCTGCTCAAAGCATTTTCTGCATCTTGCCTCATATGCATCCTGCTCGCCTACCAGCACCTGGTCTTTTTGCTCTGCGAATCGGAAGGAATATGAGGCTACTGATCCGCATTGAGCGCAGATTGCGTGGACTTTTGTAACGTATTCCGCCACTGACATTAAAGAGGGCATTGGCTCGAAGGGATTACCCAGGTAATCCATATCTAAGCCAGCGATAATCACGCGTTTCCCCGAATTTGCCAATTTTACAACTACCTCAATCAGGGTATCATCGAAGAATTGAGCCTCATCAATACCCACAACATCGCAATTACCAGTAAGTAGAAGAATGTCATTAGCAAAGTTAACTGGCGTTGAGCGAATAGTTCTTTCGTCGTGAGATACAACGTCCTCTTCGTTGTATCTCGTATCAATTGCGGGCTTAAATATTTCCACTATTTGCTTGGCAATGCGCGCCCTGTTTAACCTTCTAATCAGTTCTTCGGTTTTACCAGAGAACATTGAACCGCAAATCACTTCAATCCAGCCCATGCGAGATGCGCCCTGAACGTTCTTACCTAAATGGGGTTCGATAAACATTAGTTAACTAGAGTAATTGATATGTGGCAGTTTGCTGGTTTCCGGGATTCTAACTTTAAGATCCCCGGTTGTTACAGCTTGACAAGCGAGCCTCTCATTTCGCTTTAGTTGCCCCTGTGCAAGATAATGTTTCTCAGCCTCAGTTAATGGATGCAAAGAATCAGAGCCTTCTAAAACTATCATTTTGCAAGTAGTGCATCGTCCTTTAGCGCCGCAAGCATGCATCCAATCGATATAATTTTCGTGTAAAATATTCAGCACAATAGCGCTGTTATATGTATGCCTTAATTCTTTGTTGTGCAGGTTTTCTATAACGATTTTGGGCATATTTTATAAATTTACAAAGGAAAGAAATATAAAGATGGAGAGCAAATTGAACCGGCCAGGGCTGGAAAAATACAGTGGAGAGTTTACTGACAAAGTGCTGAACGCTTTTTACGCGTCTCGCTATAAAATTAAAGGGCCAGAGATTTTGGAGCTTACTGAAGTTGCCCAACTCAATTACTTTATTCTAAAAAGCTTATTCGAGAGCTGGCAAAATGAATCGGCTAACCTCCGCAGTCCATACTTCGATTATGAAAATGAGGAGGTTGTTAATAGCATGGACCAACTGATGAATGCCCTTTCCAGGAATATATCGATTGGAAGATCGGACTTTGAGCCAATAATGCAAAAGGCCGTATTGGATTCGCTCCTGATAATTTTTTCCCCATACGATTTCTTCATAAATGAAATCAAAACTTCCTTCAAAGAGCAAGTTGCAATAGAGGGTATCCGGCAGAATGAGAAATATATCAAAGTAAACAATCATCTCTATTCTGCCTTGATCTCAAAGTTTGAAGACAAAGCCTCAGACGACACAAGCAGTGCAGAAGCTGTGGCCCTTCTGGACGAGGTATTTATGGAGTTCAAAGGAACCCCGGACGATTTCGACCCCTACCTGGAATCTTTTTCGAAAGTTATACCTCTCAATCTGGAAACAATATATGGTGAAGAAGAGCAGGACGAACTTAAGGACATTTTGAATGACAAGTTCCAGCAGAGTAATACAACCGTTAACGATTCTCTGGGAAGTGATGAAGTTTCAACAGTAGCGGAATCTCTTCAAAAAGATGGACTCAAAACGATTGGGAACAGCCTGTCAGTAAATCAGCGATTTATGTTTGTAAAGGAGCTGTTTCAAGGAGACATCGAGGAGTTTAATAAAACCATTGATTTTCTTGATCAATGTGGTGACGAGGCCGATGCCATAAAGTACGTTAACGATAACTACGCCAGGCCAAACAGCTGGGATTTTGAAAAAGAAGAAGTGGCGGAATTCTATGAATTAATTTCGCTGAAATTTGCCTAGCCTACCGTAGCAGCATATCCATCCTGTGTGCATCAAGCTTCAGCAGAATAAAAAGCAGGATGGTGAACGCCCATAGCGAAGATCCACCGTAACTGAAAAAGGGTAGTGGTATTCCGATTACTGGAAAGAGTCCAATGGTCATACCTATGTTTACCGCAAAGTGGAAGAAAAGAATTGAAGTTACTGCATACCCATAAACTCGGGCAAATCGGGTCTTCTGACGCTCGGCTATGTACATAACCCTTAGTAAAAGCGTGAGGAATAGACCAACTACCAGCAGGCTGCCTATATATCCATGCTCTTCCCCAATAGTACAGAATATAAAATCAGTACTTTGCTCCGGAACGAAGTCGAATTTGGTTTGTGTTCCTTCCAAGAAGCCCTTACCCCACATCCCCCCAGAACCAATGGCAATCTTAGATTGAGTTACATTCCAGCCATAACCCAATGGGTCTGCTTCCGGATTAATTAAGGCTCGAATACGATTTTGCTGGTGTGGCCTCAATACATTGCTAAAAAGATAATCTACGCTCTTGATCACCCCAAAAACCATGGCAGCACCAATGAGAATAACTGATATCCTTTTCGGAGTTTTTTGTCCCAATGCGATCAGCAGAATAGTTACTACTGCCAAGCCTACTCCCAAAACAATTTGGTTTACTAACAAGGTTAGGATAAAGATGGCGCTGGCTGAGAGACCGATTATTAGGAAAAACGGGGAGAGGCCCTCTCTGTAAAGGACTAAAATGAAGACAGTAAATACCAGGGCGGTTCCCGTGTCTCCTTGCAAAATAATTAAAACTAAAGGAAGGCCTATAATGACGGCCAGCGTAGCCAGATTCTTAAACTTGCCGGTTTTAGTTGCTGGTTCCTTTAGAAAGCGAGCCACTGCCAAGGCCGTTGCGAACTTTGCAAATTCGGAAGGCTGAAGGCCTACCGGGCCAAAATACAGCCATGACTTTGACCCAGCCACTTCCCGGCCAAATATCAATACAAACAGCAAAGTGGCGATTACCAAACCATAGGCAACATAGCCGAAAGTGTCGTAGAACTTAAAGTCCAGCGCCATTAAGAAAACAATAATTAATACCGAAGCTCCTATCCATACGATTTGCCGACCGGAGTTCAATCCGAAGTCAAAAATGCTGGAATTGGTCTGGGAATTGTCGTACACGGCGGCATAGATATTAAGCCATCCCATTAGCACCAATAAAAAGAAAAGTAAGACAGTCAGCCAGTCTAATCGGGATAGTATGTTTTCACCCCTATTCATGGAAAAACTCGCCTTTTAGAACATACTCTTCCATCCAAGGCCGCTCAGTTGCCCCAAGCAAATATTTCTCAATTAGCAGGCTTGCTATCGCAGCTCCGGCTCTGGCGCCTTGGCCGGCGTCTTCTACATAAACCGACAGGGCTATCTTCGGATCGTCAACTGGTGCAAAGGCTATAAACACCGAGTGGTCAGGGAGCGGATCGTTTTGTACTGTGCCTGTCTTGCCGGCAACCTCTATGTTCTTAAGCTTGGCGCGCCACTGACCGGTTCCGGATTCCACCACTTGTGCCATGGCATCAACAGCAACTTTGAAATGCGCACTGTCTACGGAAGTATAATGCCTTTCCTGGTATTGAGGCAATGGCCTTCCGCTATCGCCAATTTCCTTAATCAGGTGAGGTGTATAGTAGAAACCCCGGTTAGCAACAATGGCGGCAAAGTTGGCCATTTGAATTGGTACTACTAGGTTTTCACCTTCACCTATGGCTATCGAGTAAATGTTGGAATATTTCCAGGGCCTGTTGTTGTAGGCCCTATCATAGTAAGCTGAATTTGGGATCAATCCACTTTTTTCATTGGGAAGGTCAACACCCAAGGGCGCACCCAGTCCGAATGAGGCAACGTGGTCACGCCATTTATCTAATCCAATATGTGTATCCTGGTAAGTATCTTCAACCACATTTTGGTTTACTACTCTTCTTAATACATTATGAAAATAAGGGTTGCAGGAATTCGCAATGGCCCCCTGCAAATTTTCATAGGAATGATTGCCATGGCAGCCTATAATGCTTCGATCGCAAACAATGCGAGTCTGTGGTGTTATGACCCCTTCTTGTAAGGCAATCATGGCCTGAATGATCTTGAAAATAGAGCCAGGCCGATATTGGGCCATCAGTGGCCTGTTAAATAGGGGGTCGAGTGTATCGGAGCTAATTATCTCAAAGTTCTCCCCGAATTTTCGTCCGGAGAAAAGGTTGGGATCGTAGGATGGTCGGGAGACCATAGTGAGGATTTCGCCGGAAGCCGGTTCAATTGCCACCACACTACCTACTTTATTTGCCAGAAGATGCTCAGCATATTTTTGTAGCTGAATGTCGATGGAGGTGGTGAGGTTCTGCCCGGGGATGGCAAGTGTGTCCCAGTCGCCATCCTGGAAAGCGCCCATATCTACTCCTTGTACATTCTTTTGCTTATACTTAACGCCTCTTCTTCCCCGCAATTGAGATTCATAGAACGACTCAATTCCGCTAATACCAATGTAGTCTCCTTGATTATAGTAGTTAGTGGAATCAGCATCGAGTTCAGGTCGGCTAATCTCGCCAATGTAGCCAAAGGCATTGGCAAGCACAGGCTCAGTATACGCTCTTACAGTTCTGGCCTGAATTCTAAATCCTGGGAAGTCTACCAGGTGAGCCTGTATTGAAGCAAATTCTTCATTTGAAATCTGCTTGAGGAAAGTTGAGGGTTTTACTTTGGAATATTTTCTGGCGGCAGTGAGTTTCTCAACGAACTCTGCCTCTGTTATTCCCACCAACTTGCAAAACCTGGCAGTGTCTGAAACATAAACTTCCTTGGGAACCACGGTAAGATCAAACTGCGGTTTATTATAAACCAACAGCTCCCCATTACGATCATAGAGTAATCCGCGGTAGGGGTATTCAATTACAGGAAGAACAATATTGTCAGTGGCGGCTTTGGCGTAAGTTTCATCCGTAACCTGAATTGTAAATAGTTTAATGAGAAAGATTACGCCGGTTAGAATTATGCCTAGTTGTATAACATATTTCCTACTATCATTCATGCACTGGCCTTCTTAGTATAAAACAGGTACTGACCCAAAACGAGGACAATAAAGGTAAAAATAGTGGAGGAAAGAACCTTGGAGATGGTGAAGAAAAACAATCCGAAACCGCTTGCTTCAACGAAAAATAGCACGAACTGATGTAGAAAGAGAAGGGGCAGAACATAACCTGAAAACCACTGAAAACCCATAGCCTTTATAGTTGGCGCAGCACCAACTTCATAACCGCCTCTCGGAGTAATCAACTTTACCCACTGACCCCGTATAAACATCATAAAAACGGTTGCTGAGGCGTGGATTCCCAGGCTATCATAGAAAATGTCAACTGTGATACCAGCAATAAACCCTATTACCACCAACGCCATGTTATTCATCTCGAAAGGAAGCAATAGTAGAAAGCCGACATAGATAAAGCAGAAGGCCACATTGAACATCACAATGTCTTTGAACACAAGGACCTGTAGAAGCAGATGTACCACAAAGGCGCCAATTACCAATATAACATTGCGATTATTCATTCTCTGGTTGAATTAGTGACTCCAACGAATCCTTCTCATTACGCATTAGGTTCTGTACGATGTGAACATAAGACAGTCTGGAAAAATCATTTACCAATTTAATTTTAGCATTGAAGAAAGTAGCTTCTTCTGGAATTTGCACCGTACTGACAACGCCAATAGGAACATCTTCCGGATAGATGGAGTTGAATCCGGATGTGACCACGGTATCTCCTACCTGTAAATTGATGTGCTTCGGCACAAATAACAAGCTGGCATAAGATGGATCTAAGTGATCCCACTTTGTAGAACACAGGTTTATTTTGTCTTTTACCTTGGAGGAGATATAAAAGTCTGCGTGTAGCAGTGAAGTCACCACTGAATAGTGATTGCTGGTGTATTTAATTTTGCCAACTACACCACCACCACCTACAACTCCCATGTTGGGTAGCACCCCATCCACTGATCCCTTATCAATTGTTAGATAGTTATTAAATCTTCTGGTGGAATTGTTGATGACCTCGGCGGTTTGAAATTCATATCGACTTTCTTCCAGTGTGTCTATCTCGGCAATATTGGTAGTTGAATCCACCAATATTACTTCCTTGGGTTTTTCATCCAGCTTGGCCTGCAACCGTGCGATTTCCTGTGCGAGGTCTTTGTTTTCAGTTCTTAGTGAAAAATAGCTGGTAACATCGTTCGAAACACTTAAGATATTGGCAGCAATGCTGTTGGAGGAATTAAAAAAGGTAGCACTCTGGTAGCTGTTGTTCTGAACGATGAGCCAGCCACAGATAATTTCAAGAAAGAGGAATAGAAGGAAAGCCCGATGTCTTAATAAAAAAAGTAAAAGTCTACGCATTTACTTGTTCTAGTTCATCAATACCGCCTTGTAGTGATTAAGATTCTTTAAAGCCTGACCGGTACCTCTTACAACAGCGCGCAAGGGGTCGTCAGCGACGTGAATAGGAAGTTTTGTTTTAAGAGCAAGCCTCTTGTCAAGCCCTCTCAGTAGCGCACCGCCTCCGGTAAGGTGAATACCATTATCATAGATATCTGCCGACAATTCAGGAGGAGAGATCTCCAATGCTTTCAATACCGCCTCCTCAATCTTAGAAACAGACTTGTCTAGCGCAAAAGCTATTTCACTATAAGAAATTTTGATCACCTTGGGAATGCCTGTCATTAAATCTCTACCTCTGATCTCATAGTCTTCGGGGCCGTCATCCAGCTCGGTAAGCGCTGAGCCAACTTCAATTTTTACCTTTTCTGCAGATCTTTCTCCAATCAGTAGATTATGCTGTCGACGCATGTAATCCAGTATGTCTCTATTGAAGGTATCACCAGCGACACGGATTGATTGGTCGCAGACAATTCCACTAAGAGCAATAACTGCAATCTCAGTAGTTCCACCGCCTATATCCACGATCATGGAACCCACGGGTTGTTCTATATCAATACCAATACCAATGGCGGCCGCGATCGGCTCATGGATCATATAGACCTCTTTGGCGCCAGCATGCTCGGCTGAGTCACGTACGGCTCGTTTTTCCACTTCCGTAATACCTGATGGTATACAGATAACCATGCGGTGCGAGGAAGGGATCCACTTATTGCCGGTATTGATCATCTTGATCATACCACGGATCATATGCTCTGCAGCATGAAAATCGGCGATTACTCCATCCTTAAGTGGACGGATGGTCTTAATGTTCTCGTGCGTCTTCTCATGCATCTGCATGGCCTCTCTTCCTATGGCCAGCACCTTATTGTTATGCTTGTCAATGGCAATAATGGAAGGCTCGTCGACAACTATCTTGTCCTTGAATATTATCAGTGTATTAGCAGTACCTAAATCAATTGCTATATCACTGGAAAAGAAGTCGAATAATCCCATGTAAGTTAAGTGTTAGGCGAATCTCGGGCGAGCCTCTGAACGCCGGTCAATTTACAAATTTGTTTCAAAAATCTACTTATGTACCCCTGAAATTAGTGTTTGAAGTGCCTTATGCCGGTAAATACCATGGCCATCTCGTGCTCGTTGCAAAAGTCGATGGAGGCTTGATCTTTGACAGAGCCACCAGGCTGTATTACGGCCTTGATGCCCTCCGCATTAGCAATCTCCACGCAGTCGGGAAACGGAAAAAACGCATCCGATGCCATTACAGATTCACTCAAATTGAAGCCAAAGTTTTTGGCCTTGGCAATGGCCTGCTTCAGGGCATCCACTCTTGATGTTTGCCCTACACCGCTTGCGAACAATTGGCCATCTTTGGCTAGCACAATGGTATTGGATTTGGTATGCTTGGCAACCTTAGCTGCGAAAGCAAGGGCCGCCATTTCTTCAGTGGTTGGCTTTTTGTCAGTGATAGTCTGAAATTCGTTGGCGCCTTCCGTTTTCAAATCGCGGTCTTGTTGGATTACGCCATTGAGCAAACTTTTGAACTGGACCTTTCCATACAAAGGTGCTTTTTGCTGCAGCAAAATGCGGTTCTTCTTTGATTTCAGTATGTCAAGGGCA
>JANQPQ010000017.1 GCA_028285445.1 Cyclobacteriaceae bacterium
GTTGTGCTGGTCTGCTTGAGGAAGGCCTGCGGGTTGCCTTGGGCTACGATGGTTCCTCCATGCCTGCCAGCCCCAGGGCCAATGTCAATTACCCAATCTGCTTCCAGCATCATCTCTTTGTCGTGTTCTACCACTATAACAGAGTTGCCCAGGTCTCTCAAATCTTTGAGTGCCTGAATTAGTCTCAGGTTATCTCGGTGATGCAAACCAATGCTTGGCTCATCAAGAATATACAGAACGCCTACCAACTGGGTACCTATCTGGGTAGCCAGTCGAATACGCTGAGCTTCTCCACCTGAAAGTGAACGCAGCGGCCGATTTAGATGCAGATATTCCAAACCAACGTCAAGAAGAAATTTAAGTCTTTTGCGAATTTCCTTGAGCACCTCGGTGGCTATTCTGATCTGCTTTTCAGAAAGTTTCTCCTCCAGGTTTTCGAACCACTCTCCCAAGTGCTTCAGATCCAAGGCTGCCAACTCGGCAATATTCTTGTCGGCTATCTTAAAATGTAACGACTCTTTTTTGAGTCTGAGGCCATGGCAATCGGGACAGGTTCGGGTAATGGTGAAATCCTTGATCCACTTCTGAATTTTCTCGGAACCGTATTCTTTTTGCTTTAGCAAGAACCTAATAATACCCTCGAACTTCGTTTGCCAGTCGGTACCGGGATATTTTACCGACTCTACCGCCACCGGCACATCATCACCATAAAGCAAAATATTCAGTACCTCCTCGGGAATTTTATTGATGGGAGTAGTAAGATTGGCTTTGTTTCTTTTTAGGATGGCATCAATTTTCTTGAAGATCCAGATGTCTCGATATTCCCCGAGTGGAGCAATGCCACCGCGACTTATACTCAATGAGTCATCTGGGATTACGGATTCCCGGGTAATTTCTTCTAAAGTACCCAACCCATTGCAGGAAGGGCATGCGCCATAGGGTGAATTGAAGGAAAAGGTATTTGGTGCCGGTTCATCATAGGAAAGTCCAGTTTCCGGATCCATTAGATACTTTGAAAAGTGGTGGATGTTTTCGCTTTGATCCAACAACATCATCACGCCCTTTCCCTCTTTCAGCGCAATATTAACTGACTGTCCAATCCTGAACCTATCATCAGTTGCCACCACAATCCTATCAACTACGATTTCGATATCATGAATCTTGTAACGATCAACCTGCATTTTCGGAACCAGTTCCTGAATCTCACCATCTACCCTTACCTTGGCGTAGCCCAGTTTCCGCACTTGCTGAAACAGTTCCCGGTAATGTCCTTTACGCCCCTTAACAATCGGGGCCAGAATAGTAAGCTTTTGTTGATCGAAGTTCTGAAGTATGTGATCAAGGATCTGGTCTTCAGACTGCCTTATCATTTTCTTACCTGTGATATAGGAGAATGCTTCAGAGGCCCTGGCATAAAGCAGTCTCATGAAATCGTAAACTTCTGTTACAGTACCTACCGTGGAACGTGGATTTCGTGATGTAGTCTTCTGCTCTATCGAAATTACCGGACTGAGGCCATTGATCTTATCGACATCTGGCCTTTCCAGATTACCAATAAATGAGCGAGCGTAGGCGGAGAAGCTTTCCATGTAGCGGCGCTGACCTTCGGCATAGATTGTATCAAAAGCCAACGATGACTTGCCACTACCACTAATCCCCGTTACTACTACTAGTTGGTTGCGGGGAAAGGTAATATCGATATTCTTCAGGTTGTGCTCCCTGGCGCCAAAGATCTCAATATTTTCATGACCGGTAGCGTCAAATCCGTTGGATTTGGGCAGGTTTTCTGTAGACTTTTTTGAAGATTTAGTTTCTACCGGCACGCGCTACTCTTCTATTCTTAGCAAGAAATTGAGTGCAAAATTACTAAGAATTTGGGAAGAAAACTGTTGCTGATAGAAACATTCCCGGGCACTTACTGTGTTCAGGCCAAAAGCTGCCTTGTTCTAATTTTAGCTTTCTTATGGA
This sequence comes from Cyclobacteriaceae bacterium, assembly GCA_028285445.1. Classification (GTDB taxonomy): domain Bacteria; phylum Bacteroidota; class Bacteroidia; order Cytophagales; family Cyclobacteriaceae; genus JANQPQ01. The sequence continues at coordinate 1,969 of JANQPQ010000017.1, forward strand.
GCTGTAATTGAAGCTGCTTCCACCGGATTGCGCGGGATGGCGATTTGGTAGGTGCTCCCTCTTTTCAATGTTAGTTTTTTACTACGCAACCAGGGGTTGTATCTTTTCAAAATCTTGTAGTTGATACCATTCTCTTGGGCAAATACCACCAAATCCGGAATAGAGGATTGAACTTCAATCTCATCTAAGTCTTCTTGCTCGTATAAATGCTCGGGAGGGATGTTAAAGCCATACTTCTCCGGATTAGACAAAATCTCTTTGGCTGCCAGGATTCTGAAAACGTACCTCGAGGTTTCTTGATTAAGTAGGAGGTCGTAATAGGACTCTACCTTTTGGTTATTTAATGCCCGCTGCATACCGGCCATACCTCTATCGTATGAGGCGGCCACGGTAGTCCAGCTTCCAAACTTCTTATAGGCCTTATTCAAGTATCTTGTGGCGGCAGCGGTCGATTTCAGCTGGTGGTATCTTTCATCTACCTCTGGGTTTACTTCCAGGCCAAATTCCTTGGCTGTAGGTCTTAGAAATTGCCAGAAGCCAACGGCGCTTTTGTAGGAAACATCATTTATCAAAGCGCTTTCAATAACGGCTAAATATTTGAAGTCGTCTGGTATATTATTTTCAGCCAGTATCTTCTCTATTTGGGGCAACCAGCGGTTTGCCCTTTTTATCATGAAGATTGTATTATTGTGCCAGTAGACGTTGATATGAATTTCGCGGTCAAGCCGTTCTTTAACATCAGGAATTTCCAGCGGCACCCTTTCGCCGGCGAAATACAAATCCGAAGGCAAATCATAGGAAATAGTTGTCCCTTCAGATTCGCTAGAGGTACTTGTCTCCATCGTATTTGACGGATGTGTTGTATCAATTTTTCTCCCTTCGCTGTAAAGAATATATCCAAGTACGATCACCAAAGAGAATGCAGCTAGTAGTGTACTTAATTGTTTCACGGCTAGAAGTTTGGCGAAAGTAAGTATTGGGAGTAAAAGTCGTCTATTGCCTTAACAGCCTCGGTTGGATTATCAACAATAGTGTACAAATCAAGATCTGATTCGCTGATGTTGTTAGTTTCATGCAGTAGTACCTCTTCGACCCATTTGAATAATCCCGACCAGTAGTCTCTTCCAACTAACACGATTGGGAATCGACCGATCTTCTTAGTTTGGATCAATGTAAGTGCCTCGAACATTTCATCCAGCGTTCCAAACCCTCCGGGCATTACAACAAAGCCCTGGGCATATTTCACGAACATTACTTTTCGCACAAAAAAGTAATCGAAGGTGATTAGCTTATCAGGGTCTATGTAAATGTTGGAGCTTTGCTCAAATGGCAATTCTATATTAAGGCCTACAGATTTTCCGCTTTCACTTTTTGCTCCCTTGTTCCCCGCCTCCATAATTCCGGGGCCCCCACCGGTTATAACACCATAACCATGACGAACCAACTTAGCGGCTATTTCTTCCGCCATTATGTAGTAGGGGTGATCTTCCTTGGTTCTAGCCGATCCAAATATGGAAACACAAGGACCTATTTTAGATAGCTTTTCGAAGCCGTCAACAAACTCAGACATCACCTTAAAAATTACCCAGGAATCCGAACTCTTTATTTCGTTCCAATCCCTGTCTTTAAAGGCCTGCCGGATCTTCTTCTCTTCTTCTTTGCTTACCTGGTTGTTTTCTGGTTCTGTACTCATCTTATTTCCTTCTATTCACTGCGCAATCGTGATCTAACGATTTGTAACTGACAAAGTTAGGTACAATTCTAGTCTAGTCGCGATTATATTAATGCAATTTCTAATCATTTATTACTCCTCAAATGCAATAAAAGTACCGTTTTGGCCTCTAGTTCAGATTTTCTGGCGCTTCCAAGAGTTTCTCCACCTGCTTAAGAATTTCGCCCTGCACGTTATTAATTGAGGACAAATTGCCCTGTTGACTCACTTCCTGTATAGAAAGTTTGAGGTTTTGAATGTTTTGGCCAGCCCAAAACAAATCGGTATGTGGCTTGCCCTCAACCTGCCGCAGGTAGGCTGTATTCAGCAGCTTCTCCGCCACCAGGTAGTTGTCTTTGCGGTAATCATCGGGAATATGTCTCTTAATGCGGACTTGAATACCCACCCGATCGCAGACCTCTAACAGCATTTGATTAATTCTATGCTGGTACTCTATCGTTGGACCATTTCGGCCAGTGTATAGTCCGCGATTGTATTTGAAGCTATACAGTTTTTGATAGGAGTCTATCAATGCAGGAAACCGCTGATTTAGATGCTGTAGAAACCACAAAGCCTGGCTGTCTCGCATACTCATACCCGCCCCAAAAAGTAGGTAATCAGCCCCGGCGTCTTTTAGGGCCATTACCAAATTCTCGACCTCTCGTGGTTTGTCTGTTAAGAAAGGAACAATTGGAATTAAAAGGGCACCTACCTGTGGTGAGCCTGTACTTCGCTTGGCCTTGGTTATTGCCTGGAGCCTTTTTTTTGGCGTAGGGCTTCTCACTTCCAGAAAACGGGATATTTCCTCATCCAAAGTGGTTATTGTAACTGAAACCGCAGCCCAGGTATCTGCTTGAATGGCTTGAATAAGATCCAAGTCCCGGATGAATAAATCCGATTTGGTTACAAGGTGCACCGGGAATTTATGTTTATGCAGCACCTCCAGCACCCTCCGGGTATTCTTATGTTTTCTTTCTGCCGGTTGGTAGCAATCCGTAACGCCACCAACACCTACCACGTCCGGAAGAAGGGTTCTGGCTTTAGCCAAACGATTTTCAAGTTGTATGCCGATGTCTTTTTTGATAATAATGTCATTCTCAAAATCTAATGGCGACTGGTACTTATCGCTGCGGGCATCGCAATAAATGCAACCAAATGAGCAGCCGCGATAGGGGTTGATAGAGTAACGATCCCAAAACCAGCTGTCAATAAACTTCTTTTTGTTGATGACTGATTTGAATGTTTCCTCCCTGAATTGCACCATGATGCTCAAGGTATAAAATCTACCAACACTTCAATAGCCTCATCATTCTTGTTTAAAAAATCAGCAGCACGGCCTCAATAGTTAGCAGCCTTGAATAGATTGCGTTGATTCAATGAGACAACGAGCTTTTCAAGCAGTAATTGCCGGTGGTATTCTGGCCGGATTTGGTGGTGTGTTTATCAAGAGCATGACCATGCCGGCCACTTCAATAACATTTGCCCGCACACTGGTGCCTGTGCTAGCCACAGGTCTCTGGATGGCGTTTACTGGAGTTTCCTTCCTTCGAGGCAATTACAAAATGATGCTCCTGGGATCTTTGCTCAATGGTATTAGGCTCTATCTTTTCGTATTGGCCTTTGTTTATACATCTATTGGAAATGGTATTATCATGTTCTACACCTGGCCAATTTTCACAACCATCTTTGGTGTAATTATTCTGAAGGAGAGAGCAACCCGAAGACAAGTGCTCCTACTGGCCCTGGCATTTTCGGGTATAGTAATCGCCTACTCCGATCAACAATTCAGCTTACAAAATGATGATTTGCTGGGCATGACCTCGGCTGTGGCGGCGGCTTTCATCTATTCCATCAGTGTCATCATTTTTAAAAAGGAATCTTCGATTTATCACCCCAATGAGCTTATTTTCTACCAGAATCTGCTAGCTCCTTTCATTTACCTACCCTTTGTTTTGGTTGAGCCCCTGCCCTCATTTGACAACCTTGCACTGGGCGCTGGTTACGGAGTAGTACTAGGCCTGGTGGTGTTTTACCTTTTCTTTTACGCACTAAAAAGAATCGAAGCCTCTTTAGCATCAACTTTAGCTTACATTGAAGTAGCTAGTGCATTGGTGATTAGCTACCTGTGGTTTGGAGATATTTTAAGTTGGCCAATGATAATTGGTGGCGCTTTGATCGTCACCAGCACCATTCTGCTGGTTAGATCCAGATAGTTACTTGCCGATTAAATCTTGCAAGGCTGCGGTCAGTTCCGGGTGTTTGAATTCAAAACCGGTTGCTGAGATCTTCTCTACCGATACCTTTGTTCCTCCGAGGACCATCGAAGCCATTTGGCCAAACATCAGCTTGACAACAAACCCGGGCACATTGGGCAGAAACATCGGTTTTTTCAGCACTTTGGCGATGCCTCTCATAAAATCCTTATTAGTAACCGGTCCTGGTGATGCTGCATTGTAAACATCATTCAAGGCCTCATCTTCAATAGCCTTAATAAACAATTCACAGAGATCGTCTATGTGAATCCAACTGATATATTGGTCTCCACGACCAAGGGCAGCGCCAAATCCGGCTTTTATTGGTCCAGACATTTTCTTTAACGGACCTTCTTTTGCATCCAACACTAAACCAGATCTTAGCTTTACGGTACGAATGCCTGCCTCAGCAAATTTATCCGCCTCGGCCTCCCACTCTTTCACCACAGTGGCCAGAAAATCATCGCCAAATCTACTACCCTCTTTCTTTTCAATACTGCCGGTATCATACCCATAGTAACCAATGGCAGAAGCGGAAATGTACGCCTTTAACGGAAGGTTGTTCTTTTGCACCTCATCAAACAGCAAAGCAGCAGTTTTTACACGACTATCTTTTATTTCCTTCTTGCGCTCACGAGACCATTTCTTGTCACCAACCCCGGCCCCTGCCAGGTGAATAATATAATCTACCCCATCAAGTGCACCTTCCTCGATAAAACCCTTCGCGTAATCCCATTTGAAAGTCGGCACTTCGTTTGCAGAGGTACCCCTGGTAAGTTGGTGAACCTCGTAGTTTTTCTCAAGAAGTTTAGGGACAAGACGCTTGGCCAACATGCCATTGGCGCCGGTAATCAGGACTTTAGTCATGGTTGATAAATTGAGAATTTGCCTTAGTTAAACATCGGGCAGTATACGTAATAAAAGTTAATTCCACTAACGCAATTTTATTAGCTTGCGTTTATTATATATCAGATCACAGATAATCCATTGACGTTCATCATGAGGACTATACTTGTCATAATTTTTGTAACTATTGGTGTCTCAATAAATGCACAAAACATATCACTTAAGGCCACAACAAAAAGGGTTGAAGGAAAATCCAGAGACGGCTTCTCGGTGGTAATCCACGATGAATATGAGACAGTAAAGGGAGACTGGCTCAAGAAACTTCGCGGTATCTCCAAAGTTAAGAAGCGCAGAAACTTCTATTGGCTTGCAGAACTGAACTTGCCAAATTTGCCTGAGCAGCCCGTGGAAGCTTATACTCAAATTGGGGTAAAAGACAGCCTTGCGAATCTTTGGATCGGAATGAAATATGGAGATGAGGAAGGGGCCAACAAAGATGCCGAGAAAGAACTGGAAAATTACCTTTATACCTATGCCTACGAATATCGGAAAGCACAAATTCAGGAACAGATTTCTGATGCGGAAAGAGCAGCTCAATTCGCGAGCAGGAAGCATCAAAGGTTGATAACTGAAGAAAAAAACCTGAATAACCGTTTGCTGGATACCCAGAATGAAAAAACCAGATTGGAAGAGCGTGTAAGTGGCTTAATTCTGGAGATAGAGGTATTAATGGAGAAGATTGAAACCAATAAGAAAGATCAGGAAGCTACCTATCAACAATTAGAAGAAATAAAGAAGGTATTAGAAGGCCACAAAAACAGGTTGAAGGCGCTGAATTAATCTCCCTTGATATCATTAAGTGCAACCCTGCGCCCCACTGCATAGGCTTCACCAATTAGATTTCTAAAATCTTTGAGCCTTTCTGATTCATAGAAAATTAGAGCTTTCTGAACCGCCACGTAAGCTGGTCGTAATTCCAACTTATTGAAATGCTTAATGGCAGCGTTGTAGTAATGCAACCCAACCATTTGGTAAAGGTCGATAGCATTATTGACCTCCCCTGTATAAGCAAATACTGCTTTGCCATTTTGTTCTTCATCATAACCTGCTAGCCGCTCGGCAATCTCTTTTGCAGAGGTGATGAAACCATTGATAGGATCCGTAGACTCTATCAGTATCTCACCCTCATCAGTGGCTACCTTCAAATAGATATGATACTTGCGCTCAATAATCTCATAGTTAATATTAAGCTCGTTGAGTGCAAGTGCGTAGAGGGCTGTTCCGGTTAAGCAGTTATAGGAGCCATCTGCTATTAGTTCACTAAAACTCGCCAACTCCTGATACGACTTAAGATACTTGCGATGAACCTTGTAGAATAGGGCTGACAGTATCCGTTTCTGGGATTTCTCACTTTTGCGAAACTTGGAAATATCTAGTAGAAAGGACTGATATGATGATCTCAGTTCATCAATATCTTTTGCTTTGGAATTGCCAACCAGTAAAAGGTATTCAACCGGAGCCAACGCCTTTTGACTCATAAAAGCCTTAATAGCCGTTTTTTCCTTTTCTGAGCCCGCCGATGCTCCTTCACCGGGTTTAGATAGCGCCAGATTCTGCGTATATGATGCAGAAACTAAAATTATTGTCAATATCGCTGATGCTTTCAACCTCATTTCCAGTGTATTACCTTACACTTCAGTAATACTAAATTAACACTAAATTAATATTGGAGCAAATTTGACCTTAATCTGTTAACATTAAGTTAACATTGGAAAGCCAATGTTCCGCCAAGGCCTTTCCCCATCTGGGGGAAGCAATTCAATTACTCCTTACTTAATTCAACCTTAATTTGCTGGTAATCAAGAATTCACAGGCCATATCTACCTTTGATAAACCGCTTAGTGAATGTTGAAACGTGCGAACTTTAAGATACTGGCTGTGGATGATGATGGGGACATCCTGGATTTGCTGAAATATAATTTTCGGAAGCATGGGTATGCCATTGAAACAACAACAGATCCCAATGAAGCCATTCCCACCGCACTGAGATTCAAACCCGACTTAATCATTTTAGATGTAATGATGCCTGGAACCAATGGCATCGATCTCTGCAAAGCGATCAGGGAAGTTCCTGAATTCGAAAGAACCTATATATTCTTCCTCACTGCCAGAACCGAGAACTATTTGCGAACCGCCGGATATGAAAACGGCGGTGATGATTTTATAGAGAAATTTTCAGGCTTACGAGCCCTGGTGAACAAAGTAAATGCCGTATTGCAAGGCAAGTTGGTTATTCGTAAAAATGCAAAAATATTCAGGATTGGGAGATTGGCAATAAATCGGGAATCCAACCTGGTAACCTATGGCGATAAACAAGTGAAGCTTTCGAACACAGAACTTGATCTACTGCTCTTCCTGGCACAGAATCCCGAAACCCTTAGTAAAGAAGTGCTACTAAGTAACATCTGGGGATCGGAGATTTATCTTCAAAAGAAAAACGTGGAAAGCTACGTACAAAAAATTCGTCAAGGCCTGGGACTAAACATCATCACCAACAACGAAAGAGGATTCAAGCTTAATCCTTACTAAAGCGAGACCAATCTACAGAGATATAACGATGGCCTAGCTCTGGGTCTTTGAGTATACTAATTTTCAATTTCGAATTCACTAAGGAAATTGCGAACAGCACCTGGTAGCCATCATGCCGGTTATTGGCTAAAATATATTGATGCCTGGGGTAAATAAACTGGCCTTTGTGAGTATTGCCATTGACTTCAAGATGGTTCATCACCTTAAGTTGAGCGTCGGCTCGATCCCACTCAACCACCACAGGCTCTGCAGCGGTTTCTGCTTGCAATTGTAGTCTTTCCTTGTCTTCCAACAGCATAACATCCTCACGTTGTGAAAGCTGCTTCCAGTCTAGTTTGCGTATCGAAGGCATCGTTAGATTTTGGGGGCTTTTAATATCGTAACATTGTCAATATGGCCAAAGCCTGATAGGGCTTTTCTCATATTAATTTTTAGTTAACAACTTAACATTAAATTAAAGCAATAACGTTCAATCCACCTCTATATAGTATGATTTACCCACAGTTTTTGACTTGACTTTTGTCGTGATTTTCGGTGACAATTCAGGCCCGTGACGATTTAAATTAAACTTAACCTTGTCGTAAAAAATGAGTCATAATAAAACGCCAATTTAGGGCTTCCAAGGTATTACAACTGAATGGCTACCAAAAGAACTTCCAGGGTGATGATCGTCGATGACGAGCCTGACATTAACGAGATATTAAAGTATAATCTTGAGAGAGAAGGCTTTGATGTAAAGACACTCACAGACAGTCGCAAGGCCTTACCAGAAGCACTTCAGTTTAAACCCAACCTAATTATCCTTGATATCATGATGCCCCACCAGGACGGGGTGGAGACTTGTCGTATCCTAAGGGAAGAAGAAGAGCTTTCAGATGTCTATATCATATTTCTAACGGCAAGGGCCGAGGAGTATTCTGAGGTGGCAGCTTTTGAAACAGGCGCTGATGATTACCTCATTAAGCCGATCAGACCTCGTGCGTTGGTAAGCAGAATAAGTACCATACTCAACCGACGAAAGGTCCGGGTTCAGGAGTCAAAAAGGCTTGAGAAGGGAGATCTCATTATCGACAAGAGCAGTTATACCGTAAGCCTGGGAATGACAGACATCACTTTACCGAAGAAGGAGTTTGATCTACTCTACTTCCTAGCTGAAAATCCCAAGAAGATCTTCAATCGCGAGGCGTTGCTCAACAAGGTTTGGGGCACTGATGTTCAGGTATTGGCCCGCACCGTTGATGTGCACATCAGGAAGATCAGAGAGAAAATAGGCGAAGGGTTCATCACAACCATTAAGGGCGTGGGCTACAAATTCGAAGAGTCCGAGAATGGCCAATCAAAGAAATAAATTCCTCCTCTACTGTATTTAGAAGGCAAAAAGAAAACCCCAACGGATGTCGGGGTTTTTTAATTTCGTTTGCTAAAAAGTTATTGCTAGAAGATTGAGTATCTGAAGCTAACGCTGAATGTGGTTCCAGGATTTAAGCTGGTGAAGAATTGGTCGCTAGCTCTGAAGTTTTGGAATACTTGCTCCTTCTTGTCTCCTAACACATTTGATACTTTGAATCCTAGTCTCATCTTCTCATCAGGACCGAAAGTCTTATTCGCATTAAAGTTCAGGCTATGAAATGGAACCGAGTAAATATCAGGTCTGTCCGCAATTCCTACAAACTGCAATGTCTCTCCCAGTACATTGTAGAAAAGGCCGGCCTCTAATCCATTGTTCAGTCCTTGATAAGAAAGACCAGCATTGACAATATATGGTGCCTGCCCGGCCATGTCTCTTGTATCTTTAACCGTTTGGCCATCTCTGGCGTTGGCTAGTCTTGATTCCAACTCTGTTGGGTTTATATCTATGCGCGAATCAGCAATGGTAATATTTCCGTTGATTGACAGATTATCGAGGCTTGGCGAAATCAAGCCCAGGCTTTGTCGAAATTCGAACTCACCACCGATCACCGAACCGTCTCCAACATTTCTTGGCTGGAAGCTATTCGGGGCCTGCACGTATTGCACGATTTCTATTGGATTCTGGAATGTTTTGTAGAAAGCACTCACTGAAATAGTTTGGCCCCTTTTCTGGAAAATTTCCCAACGGATGTCAAAGTTGTCAATCGTGGTTGACTGAATATTTCCATCCCAGATTGTTTCGCCTGTTGATACATTAATATCAGGAGCAAAACTTCCCACGAAAGTACGGCCAGTGATGGGATCAATAATTTCGGCAAATGAAGCTTCCTTGAATGAAGGCCTGGCTATAGTTCTTGAATAAGAAACTCGGAAGTTCTGGTTTTCATTCAGTGAGTAGATGAAGTTTGCTGTAGGAAAGAAATCTAAGTCATCCAGCACCAACTCGTTGTCCAGAATTATGTCTCCATTTCGATTGCTACCTGTATAGCGCTGCTGGTAGTTCTCAGCTCTTAGCCCAATGATAGCCTTAAGACCAGGAAGAGGCGAGAATTCATTACTTACATATACTGCAGTGTTGTTGATTGATGCATCAAACTGGTTTGGATTGACTGGTAGAAAGTCTGCGTTGAAATAGGTTCCCCGAATCTGACTTCCTCCCATCGGCCACAGATTAGACTCGTTGAAAAGCTCGTTAGGGTCACCTGTCAGTGATATCTCGTCATCAACAATAAACTGGAAATTCAGAATTTCGTAGTCTCGTTGTTTGTAGGTATTGCCTGCTCCAAATTTTAGCTTGGCTGCCTCGCCTTTGAATTCATATTCTCTTGTAGCTCCAACTAATCCGGCTATGTTGTCTTCTTCCAAAAATCTCCAAATCCGCTCTGGGAACCCACCTTCCGAAGTAATCGACAAATCATCAGGTCCTCTGACCTCATATCTTGTAAAGCGGACGTCAGGGTCAGTAATTCTTGATCTGGTTGGAGACACTTTCCACTCAACTTCCCAACGGGCGTCGCTATTAACATGCGATCCACTCAATAGCAAGTTGGTTAGTGTTCTTTCGCTGTATTCAAGGTTGTGTTGAAAGCTTAGAAAATCTGCTCCCTGGTCAGAACCAACATAATCGAAAATACCGGCTTTGGATTCGCCATTCTGTAGGTGAAGCAAGCTCAGTTTAAACTTAGACTGATCTCGCTTATAGGCTACACCAGCCAAGCCACCCAGCAACACATTGTTAACTCCGAAATCACCAGTTTGCAGTTCTCTCGTTTCCAGATCTGTTACTGTTGTGTTGGCATCTAGGCCATAGCGTCCATATTGCGCCCCTTCATAAAACTCAGTGGTGTTTTTATAAGTAAGTGCCACATTGTAGCCTAATGTATTATTACCTAATGAAAGCTGATTTCCCAAAGAAACTCCAAAGCTTGCATTCATGGCACTGTTCTGTCTCATGGCAGAAAGATTGGGATCAAAACTTCTGAGGATATTGGCAATGTCCTGACCTTCTTGTGTATTTGGTCTAACCGTAAGTGCAATTCGAGGTCTACCTCTACTATCAACAGGTACCAGATCAGAAGAGATAGGAACATCCCTTGCGCCATTATCGAATCCTAGCCAGTCGGTTGAACTGCCTCCGTAAGTTAGATAATTACTGTTGAAGTGCATATTCGGATTGAATCCCAGACCAACTGAAAGGTTTAATGTTTTCTCATCTGGAAAATCTTTGGTTTCAATATTCACAACACCACCGGTGAAATCTGCAGGCAAGTCTGCAGTAAATGATTTCATCACCAGAATGTTGTCTATAACATTGGTAGGGAAGATATCCATCTGCAGTGTATTGCGATCAGGATCTAGTCCTGGAATATCAACTCCATTAAGTATTGATTTTGTATAACGATCTCCTAACCCTCTAACGTAGATATATTTCCCTCCTTCAATAGAAACCCCCGTAATTCTGGTCGCGGCAGCTGCAGCATCTGAGTCGCCAATTTTTCTAAAGCTGGCTGCTGAAATTCCATCAAGCAGGTTGGCCGATTTCTTCTTAACTGTAAGTAGGGCTTCCTCGGTTGTTCTGATTGCTTCCGCGGTGACTACCACCTCAGCGAGTTCCTGAATGTCCTCAGCTAGTCTTATCTGATCAATGATAGTTACCTCATCAGCAGCAACTGCCACAGCACTAATTGTAACTGTTTGATAAGAGACGAATGATGCCTGAATATCATAGGTTCCAGGATCGGCTTTTATCTCGAACTTACCATCAAAATCTGTTACCCCGCCGGTAGTGGTTCCTTTGATGATTACAGTTACCCCGAACAAAGCTTCACCAGTGCCGTCATCTATCACGGTTCCTCTAATTGTACCCTTCTGAGCAAGAGCAGGGATAGCCAGAAGAACTAACGCCGCAAAAAGTTTAATCGTCTTGAAAGAATTCATTTAGGTTGATTTAATGGAAGCAAAGGTAAAAAGAGAAGCCCGTGGGTTACCCCCGGGCCCTGTTAACTCTGTGTTATCTTTGTGTGAACTAGAAGTCTGTTAAAGCACCCGACTGGCTTGCCCAGGAAAAGGCAAAATTGGCAATTGTTGCTCCAACCGCATTGGCTCCGTCTGCAACTTCAGTAACGTTGGTGTCTGCACCATTAGTGAAGAAAGTGGACTTTGTTGTTCCGGCTGGTACAGTTGCTTCAAAAGTTGAGATTGTACATGCCGTACAGACGTCAAATTCTTCAACATCCTGACCATCTTCCAGATCGAAGAAGTACACCGATGACATCTCTACTTCTGAGTTAGCGTCGAAGTCAATCAGACCAGATGCTCCGTCAGCGAGTACAGATCCGTTTCGAAGCGTGTGTGATCCAGTACCTGCTCCTTCCGGCCCATCAAGTTCAAAAGCTTCATCACCGGGGTTAACAACTATAAAGTTGTCAAGTGTACCAGACCAAGCCTGGTCAGTATCGATAGCATCATCTCCGCAATTCCATACCAGGGCATTGCTTACATTAACTGTTCCACCGAACCATTCTATTCCATCATCTTGATTTGCTACAATTTCTACAAATTCGATGGTAGTTCCTGAGCCAACACCTCCTAGTGTAAGACCATTGATCTCGTTTCCTTCGCCAATGTTGGCACCACCGTGACGAATTGAAATGTACCTGATAGTACCTGAGTTGTCGGCAGCATCAAGACCGCCGTAGAGGCCATTCTGATCTGATGGAGGGATGCCTTCAATTTGAACAGCTTCTGCGTCAGCAGAAATGGGGGCTCTACCAAGAATTATTAAACCACCCCATAGGCCATCAACACTGGGGTCCATGTTAGGGCTGGTGATCATGCCTGGCTCAATTTCGTCGGCGAAACTGGTAAATATTATGGGTTCGGTAGCTGTTCCGTTTGCCATAAGCTTGCCACCCCTCGCTATTAGCAGCGCAGTAGCATTGGCTCCGGAACCAGATTCACCTTTGATGATTGTTCCGGCTTCAATAGTAAGGGTAACTCCATCAAGTACAGTAACCCTTGATGCCAAAACATAAACATTATCTTTAGTCCAGGTAGCATCGGCCGTGATGTTACTTGTCACGTCAACCGTGCCGAACTCATTTAGTGTAAGCGCGTGCTGGGTTGTAGCAGTTTCACCAAGTTGATCTGTAAGTGTAAAGACCACAGTTTTAGTTCCAGCTGTTAGACCGGTGGTAGAAATGGTGAGGTCAACAGTTGCCGTTGTGGCTCCTACTGTGATGCCTGTAAAGTTGTTAGATGGCCCACCATCAACAGTAAAGGAGAAAGAGGCAATACCAGCGTCTGCTGTTAGACTTACCCCTGGTACAACCAAGTCGTCGCCGATGGTTACTGTAGCCGCGGCAGGAATTCCGGTAATGGTGATATTACCAGAGGGTTGAGGCTCATCGTCATCGCAGGCGGTGAAGAAAGCGATGATGCCGATCGCCATGAATAATTGTAAAGCTAATTTTTTCATCAAGACTGATAGTTTATTGTTCCACTTCCATATTTAGGTAGGCAAATGTGGAAATAAGATGTTAAGTGGTAGGGAAACCACTATTAAGAAATCATTAAAGAAGAGAATTTGAATGTTATGCTAGCATTAACCACACTGAGCTTGAACCCAGCGCTTTATAGCATAGCGGTAACAGACTAATTGTTGATAGGAACTTTGTTAAGGATGGCGTCGATGATGTGGTTGGTAATTACACCATCAGCCTCAGCCTCGTAATTGAGAAGTATACGATGGTTTAGCACATCCATGGCGATCTCTTTGATGTCTTCAGGGAGCACGTAGTCTCTATTTTCAAAGAAGGCCACTGCTTTTGCGGCTTTATTTAGATTGATACTCGCCCGCGGTGATGCACCAAATTCTATGTACTTGGCGTGGTCATCAAGTCCATATTCTCTTGGATCACGAGTTGCATATACCAGCTCGATAATATATTTCTCAAGTGATTCAGAAATCGACACCTGATTTATTTCATCTCTAATAGCAAAAATGTCATCCTGCGTAAGTAGCGCATCCACACTATCATCAAAGCGCATGTTGGCCATGCGCCTCATTACTTCCATTTCTTCATCCTTAGAAGGATAACTAACATTTACCTTCATCATGAACCTATCTATCTGGGCCTCTGGCAATGGGTAGGTACCCTCTTGCTCTACAGGGTTTTGAGTAGCCAGTACAAAGAAAGGGCGATCTAGCTCGAAGGTTGTTTCACCGATTGTCACACTCTTCTCCTGCATGGCTTCAAGCAAAGCCGATTGTACCTTGGCTGGAGATCTGTTTATCTCATCAGCCAAAATCATGTTTGCGAAAATAGGACCTTTCTTTACTTCGAATTTGGCCGTCTTCTGGTTGTATATCATGGTACCAACCAAATCGGCTGGTAGCAAATCTGGGGTAAACTGTATGCGTTGGAAAGCCAGATGTAGAACCCTGGCCAAGGTGCTTACAGTTAAGGTTTTGGCAATCCCGGGTACACCTTCCAACAGGATATGACTCTGTGTAAAGAGAGCAATCATCAATCTATTTACTAAGCCCCTCTGGCCAACTACTACCTTTCCTACTTCATCATATACCTGACGAATTTTCTCTCGATGAACATTCTTGACGTCATCTTTCTTCACATCCTCATTCCGGATGTCATCTTTCTTGACGTCTTCATTTTTAACGTCGTCGGTAGCTTTTACAGAATTCGCTGCAGTTTCGTCCATCACTAAAATTACTGATTGTTATTTGTCTGTTACCCTCGAAAAAATGCCTTCACACTCATTCAGAAGCGCAAAAAATATGGCAATTATATGTATTAAAATCGAAAAATGTTACAAAGGGTTACAATTACTACGTGACTGGCTAAAGGCTTTAACTATTATTAACGTTTAAGTTGGGTGCCCTAAATTGAACTCTCTTAATTCTCGATATAAACTGTTTGCGTATTAACGAATTCTCTTATCCCTTCTACCGACAGTTCGCGGCCGTAGCCTGAGTTTTTTATTCCGCCGAAAGGCATTCTGGGATCTGAGCGCATTAGGCTGTTAATGAACACTCCACCTGACTGAATTTGTTTGGCCAATTCCATGGCCCTTTCACTATCTCTTGTCCACAGTGATGCTCCCAGGCCATAGGGAGTATCATTAGCCAGCCTTATAGCTTCTGATTCACTACTAACTACAGTTACGCAAGCCAGTGGGCCAAATGTCTCCTGGTTAAATGCAGTCATACCCAGCCGTACATTTGTAAGCAACGTCGCTTCAAAATGACAACCTTCAGAGCTCCCGCCCATTTCCAAGGTCGCTCCCTGGTCCAGGGATTCTGCCAATTGGCGGGAAAGATTCTCCGCCAGGTCTACCCTCGCCATCGGGGCCAGGGTAGTTTGTGGTAAAGCGGGATCATTAACCATAAGCCTGCTCAACCTCTCTTTTAATTTACTTATGAAAATATCAGCCACCTCCTCCACTACAATTATTCTTTTAGCGGCAATGCAGCTTTGTCCGGCATTACTCATCCTTGATATAACACCAATGTCTGCGGCCTTATCGATGTCAGCATCTTTAAGTATTATAAAAGGATCACTCCCTCCTAGTTCCAGCACTGTCTTCTTAATATTAACCCCAGCCAGTGATGCCACACTGGACCCAGCCTTACTACTGCCAGTGAGTGATACGGCCTGTACAAGATCATCTTGCACCACTCTTTCCACCAGGTCAGTTTCAATAATGAGAGACTGGAAAACTCCCTCAGCAAATCCAGCTTCGAGGAAGATTGATTCCAGGGCCAGGGAGCAGCCACTAACATTAGGCGCATGCTTTAGTATAGCTACATTACCACTGAGAAGTGTTGGCACGGCAAACCGTATTACCTGCCAAAAGGGAAAGTTCCACGGCATTATCGCCAACACGGCTCCTATTGGCTGGTATTGAACGTACCACTTACTATCCTCATCTGCGTTGACCTCACCTTGCAACATGCCCTCACCATTTTCAAGGTAGTACTTGCATCCCCACATGCATTTGTTAATCTCAGCTTCTGCCTCTCCTATTAACTTACCCATTTCGGCCGTGATTAGGGAAGCAAGTTCCATCTTCCTCCTCTCCAGGATGGCGATTAGTTGCTCCAATCTTTGTGCCCGCTCTGAGAATGAAAGCTTTCTCCAGATGGCCCAAGCTGAGCTCGCCTTATTTAAGGCGATGTCTACATCCTGCAGCGAGTGTTGCTTGTAGGTATTAATGACACGCTGGTCATAGGGGTTTATGCTTTTAAATTCCATTTGGTTAGCTTGTTCAAGAAGGTGGGAAAAATCTCTTTTCAAACCAAGCATAAAACAAAAAAGGCCATCTCTATAGATGGCCTCTTGATATGTTTCGCAACTTGGTACTACTGCTGAACTACCAGATTAAAAGTGTACGTGCCATCGAGGCTGTTGACTGACCCGGCCTGGGCGGTTACAAATTCAAACCTTAGCACTAAACTGGTTTCTGTCACATTCATAATGTCTATGACAACTCCATCATCCCGATTCAGCTTGTTCAGGTCCGGGGTGTCCGCAGTACCGGCGAAATCCCACTT
>JANQPQ010000042.1 GCA_028285445.1 Cyclobacteriaceae bacterium
CAGGAAGTCCCGGGTTTTTACAATAAGTTGTGTGTCTAAACCAGGAGCCCTAAACGCTGGTAATATCATACAACGGAACACATAAGCGTGGCTCTTGAGCTGGGTAATGTACGATTTGTAAATAGTAGAAATACCAATCAATTTTTGGCCATAGTAAACGGCTACCGCCATCTGTTCAAGGCGATCAACAGCCTCCCCCCGGCTTAACAATCCGGACTCATTCCACATTTCAAGCGCTTCCTCCCTTACCTCGTCTGATTTATCTCTCCAGACAACCTTAAAACTATAATCTGCAATTGATCTAACCTCTTTAGTCATTTGCTCGCACCACTAATCTTTTTAGCCCCCTTACCGCCAGCATCGGCCTCCACTCAATTTTCTGATCACTTAAAGATAAATTAGGAAA
Source organism: Cyclobacteriaceae bacterium (assembly GCA_028285445.1). Classification (GTDB taxonomy): domain Bacteria; phylum Bacteroidota; class Bacteroidia; order Cytophagales; family Cyclobacteriaceae; genus JANQPQ01. The sequence goes on from JANQPQ010000042.1 coordinate 407, forward strand.
CTTCCTCAGTACCTCCTCCAAAGCGATTTGCGCCTGTAACTTAGCTAACCAATCTCCAAGACAATAATGTATTCCGTAGCCAAATGCCAGATGCCGTTTTTGTTCCCTGTTGAAATCCAATCTATCAGCATTTTCAAACATAGATTCATCACGATTTGCTGACGCCAGACACAAGGTAACGATTTCCCCCTTGGAAATAGCTTTGCCCGCAAGCTCCATGTCTGCATCAGCCATACGTCCAATTAAATGTACTGGGGAATCAAACCGTAAAAGCTCGGACAAGACAATGGACATATTAACACCTCCGGATTTAGCCAATGCCAATTGACTCGGGTTTTGCAATAAATTGAAGATTGATGTACCAATGAGGCTTGCGGTAGTCTCCTCCCCAGCCACGAACATAAAAATGCAAATAGATACCAATTCAGATGTGGTTAACTTTCCATCTAATTCCTCATTTCTCGCTATCAAAGAACTGATTAGATCGTTTTCCGGGTTGCTTATTTTGTGGTGTACTTGCTGGGTGAAAAATTCAATGAAGTCTTTGGAAGCTTTGTTAATCCTGACGAAATCTTTCAGCGTTGTGTAAGGATCCAGTGCTTTTATCATGGCCGATCCCAACTCCTTCATTTCCTGATGTGAGGCCACGTTAATCCCCAAAATATCACAAGCTGTTCGAGTAGGCAGCATAGTTGAATACCTTTCTACAATGTCAAATTCAGATTCGGCAATATTTTCTAGCAGCGCATTAACATTATTTCTGACGGTCGCTTCCAACTCTCGATTCACCCATGCCTCTGATATAAATTGCCTGACCCTGGTGTGCTCTGGAGGATTCATGTTTAAGATGAAAGTACTCATGGCCTCAATAATCGCTTGAAAGTCCATGCCCCTGTTCTTCAGGTGATCAACACCTCTCTCCAGCCACGTCTGGCGGTGTCCTGCCAAAAATCTCTTATCACGCAATACTTCGGTAACATCCAGAAAGCGAGTGACTACCCACTCTCCAGTTTGTGCCTTATGGACGGGGTCATTCTCACGCAGAGCCTGATACATTGGGTAGGGATCGGCAAAGTTGCTCTCCTGCAGCGGTTGCCAGTATGGCCCCTTATCCAGCATCCCCTTTGGGGTTTATTTGTGAGAAGATAAAATCTACCAGGGAACTGATGTTCGGATGATCTGCAAGATCCATTGGGTTAAGCTCCACGGATGTTTGCTTTTCAATAAAGTCAAGTAAAAGAATAGAATTAATAGAATCTAAGCCCATATGTTGGAATCCTTCGTGTCTGTCAATTTCATCTGGCTGACACCGCAATTCGTCGGCAATTTGTTTTGTAAGCAACAGCATGAGTTGCTCCTTTTTCATGTTTGTCTCTCGGTTGAAATTGGTAAAATCGCCTCATACACTTCCGCAATTTCTTCTTGATATTCCTTTAAGTATCTATCGAAATAATTCATCATTCCAGTGTTTCTCGCATCAATTTGAAATATAAAGTATTCAAAATTTGTTTTTGCCTGTTCTGCCAGCGCCCTGGCTGAAAAAGTAAGTGCTAAGGACGGCGTTCTGTGAGCAGGGTAAATATAAAAGCTACTCCTTTGAAGAGTATCCTCACTGACTTTTAGACTTACCCACCAACCAATTAATTCGTCATCTTTCTTGAGAATTAAACTGAGGTTTGGTAATGGTATCTGGCCAATTTGAGAAGGCCGCATTTCTATGGGTACGTCAGTTCTAGTCTCGGCTTCCTGAAGCATGATTTTTTCAGCCTTCGAAAGTTCCTGCCACTTCTTCATAGATATTTTCGGTGGCAGGTCAACGTTCTTAATCCATTCTGCTTTTTGGTATTTTGAAATACTGCCTTTGCAGAGCAGCATTTTTGTTACCGGCGATTGCCAGCCATTTTTTGCGAGTAAATTCATTAGCCTGCCCTTACTTTTCCAATTGGATTGAAACACAAGTTCCAGCACTGAAACACCAATTAGTTTTGGCAGTTTGCTGGATGCCAGGTTTATCAGTTTACTTCCGATTCCTCTTTCCCGATGCTTTGGGGCCACAAAAAAGGAAATAATAAGCCCGGTGCTATTTTCCACAAAATGTTCCACTAGTAGCAATCCGGAGATGCGGGTATTGTCTGCAGCAATAATTGCAAACAGTGGATCTTGAAGCCCCCTTTTCTTCATCTTTTGAGAAAGGGAAGGGAACGTCATTTTTTCAAATCGCTTTATGGCATCTTTTACACTAATGCGATCTATCTGATAGAAAATTGCCATGATATTGACCTCCATCCGAAATTATCAAATAAAAGAAAGATTTTGGCTATTTTGGTTGGATAACAAATCCCCATGGCAAAACCCTTACCTCCCTTTACTTGTTCCTTCAGTTCCAATGTACCAGAACTCCTGCTTCAACTTAAATGCACCCTGGCCCTGAGTACCTACCAGGCCGGGAAAGTAATATTGCTTAGCGCTACTAGTGACGAAGACCTGATTCAATTACCTCGCAATTTCGCTAAACCCATGGGCATAGCCATTGCTGACAACAAAATGGCCGTTGCCTCACAAGACGAAGTAACAGTACTGGCAAATGCGCCGGGATTGGCCCCTGCTTACCCAAGGCAACCTAACACCTATGATGCCTTCTACGTACCCAGATCCACATACTACACAGGTCAGGTCGATATCCACGATTTGGAATGGGGTGGTGATCAGCTTTGGGCTGTTAATACCCTTTTCTCCTGTATATGCAACATAGATGAGGACTACAGCTTTCGTCCGATATGGCAGCCATCTTTCATTGATGAACTAAATCCTGAAGATCGATGCCACCTGAATGGAATGGCCTTAGTAGATGGCAAGCCCAAGTTTGCTACAGCCCTTGGCCAATCTAACTCACCACAAGGCTGGAGAGAGAACAAAGCCAATGGTGGAGTACTCATCGATGTACAAACAAATGACTTAGTTTTACAAGGATTACCTATGCCCCACTCTCCCCGGCTCTATAACGATGAACTGTACCTTCTACTTTCAGCTACTGGCGAATTTGTGAGAGTGGATCGAGAAAAAGGCACTTATGAGGTTATCCACAAATTAGATGGCTTCGTTAGGGGGATGGCCCGTTACGACGATTATCTATTTGTTGGCCTTTCTAAGCTGCGCAAGCGCTCCACAACTTTCCAGGATTTGCCAGTTTCTGAGAAGTCTGTTTTCTGCGGTATAGTAATTGTCTATCTTCCAAAAGTCAGTTTATACGGCCATATCAAATATGAGAATAGCGTCGAAGAGATTTATGATGTAAAAGTACTACCAAACATGATCCGACCCGGATTGATAGGTCCGGCCAAACCCGAGCATAAATGGTCATTGGCTTTACCAGGCACAACTTTTTGGGCACAGCCCGACCGAAACGGTGACCAGTAGCGTAGTTTGAGTATTAACGGGGAATAAAGTACCTTTATTGAAGGTAAAAAGCTCATAAACTAAGCTCTTAAATATGGCCAAAAGTCACCTCTATCTTCTCTATAGAGAGACCCTTAGGAAATACAGGAAATTCAATTCCAGACTTGGCCGCAAACTCCGTAATGGGTCCTTCCAGCAACTCACCGCCAGGGAGAAAAGAAAATTTATTAGCCGTGTTGAAAAGCTTAAGAGGCGATTAGATCAACTACGATTTCAGTTGAAGGTAGCAGCCGCAGCAGGTGGACTGGCATTGACACTAAGCTTTGCTGATGTACAGGGTCAAACCACCATTGGGCCATTTGTTTCACAACCAGATAACAATCCATTAAGGCCCCCATTAGTTCAGAGTTATGATACATCTCCCACTTTCGGAGATTTGGATGGAGATGGAGACCTGGACATGGTTTGGGGAACAGAAAATGGTGATTTAAGATGGGCAAGAAATGAGGGGGACGTCAACAACCCAAAATTTACAGAGCAACCCAATACTACTCTACCATTTAATATCAGCTTTAATAACGAACCTCATCCAGAACTGGGTGATTTCGATGGAGATGGTGATGTAGATTTGGTAGTTGCGGAGGAAACTGGGGGAACGATGCGTTATTTCCGCAATGATGCGGGCACTTTTGTTGAAGGTACTGGCCCTTGGGATGGTGTTGCCAAAACCGGAAACCCTTTGGACGGAATCAATACGGGCTACAATAACTACAAAGTTACACTAGTAGATTACGACGGAGATGGTGACCTCGACCTCTTCCGGGCAGATGACAAATACTATGGATTTAATGACCAGGTAAAATACTATAGGAATACTGGGGATGGAACTTTAGTGCAGGAGACAGGCGCCTGGAACCCGGGTACTCAAACTGGGAACCCTTTAAACGGGGCGTCCTCCAACTTATACTTTGCTGGAATTGGTTTTGCTGATGTTGATGGCGATGGAGATATCGACGCCGTGTTGGGGTCGGATGGCTATGACTCAAGTCCTTCTTTTCGCCCATTGATAACCTACCTCAATACTGGCGACGGAACCTTAAATTTGGCCACTCCAACCCAAAACCCCTTTGACGGATTCACTGTCACAAGGAGCCTAGACCCTACCTTTGCCGACCTAAACGGAGATGGAAACGACGATGCCATAGTTGGGTATAACCCAAGAACTATGGAAATACGAGACACTGAGTCCTCAATACTTTATTTCGAAAATGAGGGTGCAGGCACTTTCACTCAGCTGCGGTATTTAGATAGCCCTTTCGGTGGTGTCGATTCTGACCATGATGCTACTATATCTTTTGGCGATATCGACGGAGATCTTGACGTGGACGCTTTCGTTGGAGGTAAGCAGGGGATAATATTCTTTTACGAAAATCAAGGGGATAATACATTCTCACGAAAGATAGGAGCGGATAACCCCCTTGACTTTGTCAATCTTCCAGCCAGCCCCGCCTATGCAAAATTGGCCGTGGCACTTGCAGACGTAGATGGTGATAACCTGCTTGATATGCATGTGGGAGACAATAATGCCGGCAACATCAAATTCTACAAGAATAACGGCAGTGGATTCGATGCAGATGTTCCAACCAACTCTCTGAATCAGGCGGTAATAGGAAGTATTTATGCTCAGGGTGATTTTAAGCCAGCTTTGGTTGATTTTGACGATGATGGCGACTTGGATGCTTTTGTCGGCCAAGATTACAGTGGCCCTTATGGCAATACGCTCTTCATAAGGAACAATGACACCTCCCCGGGGAAGACGAACCCAACCTTTGCCGAAGATAACACCGCCAATCCCTTCCAGGGCATGAACTTTGGCACCAGCAACACTCATCCCAGGCCAGTTGACATAAATCACGATGGAGACATAGATTTCTTCTTTGGCATTCAGAATGGCACATTTGTTTATTACGAGAATGTAGTAGGTACTCAAACCTTACGTGCGGGAATAGACAATCCCTTTGACGGAGTGGATGTTGGCGCCAACTCTTCGCCGGAATTTGCCGATTACGACAACGACGGCGATTTGGATTTTTTTGCTGGTGAAGACAATGGACAAATCCATTTCTACGAGAACCAAAACGTTCCTCCAACTAAAACCATTGGCAAGCCAGATCTCACTTTTAATCCTGGTGGTGGGGCACTTCCCTTAGACCTAACATTTTCTGCGACAGACGATGACATGTACGCCATCAGTGCCCGGATAGCCATTACAAGCGGCTTTGTGAGCGGGGACGACGAATTAATATTCAGTGGCCAAAGTGGAATTACGGGAGTTTACAACTCTTCCACAGGGGTCCTTGATTTATCGGGCCACGCCAGCCTGGCAAACTACATTCTTGCCATACAATCCGTGGAATATAATAACAGTAATAACTCACCAACTGGAAACCGAACCATTGAAATAACCATGGTTGATCAGGATGCAACAATAGACACCAATCCTGTTTCCAAAACCATCACTATTCCGGTGCCGCAACCGCCGGTAGTAACCGCTAGCGCTGGCGTCCAAAATTATACTGAGGCCACGGGCCCCGTGGCCATCGACAATGCAGTTACTGTTACTGATTCAGATGGGCTCTCCCTGGTTGGAGCAACTGTATCCATAACCGCAAACTATGTAGTTGGAGAAGACCTGCTGGGATTTACTGACCAGAATGGGATCACCGGTTCTTTTGATGGACCCACTGGCGTATTGAACCTGACAGGAATTGCTGCGGTATCGGATTACGAAGCTGCCTTGCAATCAGTAACGTACGAGAACACTAGCTCTAATCCATCGTTGCTTGATCGAGACATCACGTTTATTGCTGATGATGGCACCAACCCAAGCACACCCGCAGTGAAGACATTAAGTATTACGGCTGTCAATGATTTGCCACTACTGACGCCATCTGTTTCGTCAATACCTTATACAGAAAATCAAGGGCCTGTTGTTATTGATGCCGGACTAACAATCAGCGATACTGACGACGGCAACCTGGAATCAGCGACCGTTACTGTTGGGACTAGCCATGTGCCAGGAGAGGATGTATTGGCATTTACAAATCAACTAGGCATTACAGGCAACTTCGATGCCCCCAGTGGCGTGCTGGCGCTTAGCGGCACGGCAACCATTGCCGATTATCAAACGGCCTTAAGAACTGTCACCTACGAAAATATTGGTGATAATCCCGGTGCCATTAATAAGGATCTCGATTTTATTGTAAATGATGGTACTGGTTCCAGTTTGCAAACGACTGTAGATGTTAATATTACGCCGGTCAATGATGCTCCGGTCTTAGCTGGTTCTGGCTTAAACCTGGTCTACAACCCAGGTGATGGGCAAGTAGCAATTGATCCGGCAATTACCGCCAATGACCTAGACAATACTAACCTCAATGGTGGAACTATTACCATTGGCAACTATCAGCAAGGTGAGGATCTGCTTTCTCTTCCCACGCAAAGTGGCATTACGGGAGTTTTCGATACCAATACCGGGATAATGACACTCTCTGGATCAGCAACAGTGGCTGATTACCAAACAGCTTTGCAACAAGTTGCTTTTGAAAATACGAATAGTGTTCCCACCGTGCTATCAAGAACAATAGCTTTCGAAGTCACTGATGGCACAGATGCCAGTAATCAATTTGTAAGAACTGTTAACATCAACTTCCAGAATACAGCTCCAGTTATTACCCCGCCGCAACTGCAGGTAAAGCAAGGTGATCCTGTAACCCTTGACCTGTCGACCATTGTTTCAGACCCTGAGGGTAATCTGGACTTAAGCACTGCTTCAATAGTGAACCAGCCTACTAGCGGGGCTGTAGCCTCAATTTCCGGAACTAATCTTACTGTAGATTACTTCGGACTATCTTTCTTTGGACTAGACGAACTGGATATTGAAATCTGTGATTTGCTGGGAGCATGCACAGTGGAAACCATCTCTATATTGGTAGAGCCTGAGGCCATTACAGTTTATAATGCGCTTAGCCCCAATGGTGACCAACAGCATGATATTCTTGAGATTGCAAATATCCTGGACTTCCCCAATAATACAGTCACTATATTCAACCGCTGGGGAGATCAGGTGTTCGAGATTACCGGATATAACAATACCGACCGCTCTTTCGTGGGCATCTCAGATTCTGGTAATGAACTGCCAGCGGGCACTTACTACTACTCTGTTATTCCAGGTGATGGGTCTGAACCCGTAACCGGTTTCTTTGTGATCAGCAGGTAACAAACTACGTCTAAGAAGGGGCCTTATATGCAGAAGCGCTTATATCCCGTGTTCCTATTATTTCTGTCGGAGATAGCTGCCCAATCGCCAAATCCAGCCAGAGGTTATGTATTTGATGACAAATCGGTACCAAGAATCGATATCATTATCCATCCTGACTCCCTGGCCAAAATACTTGCACCAGAAAATCAGCTCAGCGATCACGAGTATCCTGCAACATTTATCTTTTCGAATTCTTCCAGAAAAGACACTATTGCTAAGATCGGATTTAGGCTACGGGGGAACAGTTCCCGAGCCGCGACAAAGAAGTCTTTTAAGGTTTCTTTCAACACTTTTCATAAAGGAAGAAAATTTCATGGCCTGGAAAAACTCAATCTGAACGGCGATAGAAAAGATCCATCTGTCCTCAGATCCAAACTCTCCTGGGACCTCCTCCGAGATTCGCGTTTGCCGGCTTCTCGCATAAATCACGTGCGACTATACCTGAACGGAAATTACTACGGTATCCAGGTCAACGTAGAACACATTGATGAGGAATTTATCTTGTCCAGATTTGGAGAGAATGAAGGAGCGTTTTTCAAATGTCTGTTTCCAGCTGACTTAAAGTTCAGAGGGAAGAATGGTGAAGATTATCAGCATAAACTAGGAAGACGCCCGGTTTACGAATTGAAAAGAGGTGAAAAGAGAAGTTATGAGCTACTCGCCAACTTCATAGATATTATCAACAATGAACCAGATTCAACTTTCCAACAAAGGTTGGAACAGACCTTCGATGTAGATGAATATTTGCGCACCATGGCTGTAGAAGTGCTTATTGGCCATTGGGACAATTACTCCTACAACAGCAACAACTTCTACCTGTACTTTGAGAAGGATGCTGGTAGAGCCCACTATATTACTTATGATCTTGACGCCACCTTCGGTCTTGACTTCAATAACATTGATTGGGCCAATAGATCCGTCTTCAACTGGACTAAAACCGCTAACAGTAGTCCTCTGCATAGTCGCATAATGGGGAGGGAAACTTATAAATTGAGGTTTCTGTCATACTTAAGGGAAGTACAGGAAAAACTATTCGATGCAAAGCTTGAGGCCTCTGCCAAAAAAGCAAAGCAGTTGATAGAGCCTTATATGCAGGACGATCTGCTTAGATATCATGAAACTGGATACTCCTATCAAGATTTTGTTGAATCCCTTGAATCTTCTTCCGGAAAAAACGTTAAATACGGTATCATCGAATTCATTAGGCAACGAAATGAATACGTTTCTAAAGAGTTGAAAGACCTCTAAATCTTGAGTTCACCTAAGACCTTTGTTATTGGGGATATCCATGGTGCATTCAATGCACTCTTACAATGTATCGATCGCTCAGGCATTAATCGAGAAAGTGATACCCTAATCTGTCTTGGGGATGTTTGTGATGGTTGGCCCGATACCTTTGGTTGCATGGAGGAATTGTTAAAGTTCAAAAACCTGATTTACGTAATAGGGAATCACGATCAGTGGTTTTTGCAATGGATGACGGAGAATGACTTTCCTGAAATGTGGATGTGGAACGGTGGACAAGAAACTATGGAAAGTTATAAGCAGCCCCCTCCACAGACTCATATAGATCTGCTAAGAGGCGCGAAGCTCTATCATACTGAAGAGAATAAGGTTTTTGTTCATGCGGGTATTGACCCCACCAAATCGTTGGAGGAGCAAGATGAAAGAACGCTCGTTTTCGATCGGGGATTGGTTTCTCGTGCTATGGACAATATAGCATCCCCAGAACAAGAAAGGTTTACCAAATACGATGAACTGTATCTGGGTCATACACCCATTCACCGCCTGGGGTTTCTTCATCCCATTCAAATTGGGGAAATCTGGTTGATGGATACCGGGGCAGGCTGGGACGGGGTATTGTCAATTATGGATGTCAACAGTAAGGAGTACTTCTGCAGCGATCCAATTCCCAGCCTCTATCCTGAGCATGGGGGTAGAATGGGTTAACTAGACCTCAATCAAATAGCTACCTTTCACTACCTTAAATCCCGACGGCGTTTGATACGCTAATTCAGGTTTCCAATTATCGTTGCCTTGAATCTGGGCTACTCCCACTTCACCAGATTTGTTAACTGCAACAAACTTGTCGTTGAAGTCAACGTTCTTCTCACCACCATTAATATCTATAATGCGCTTGCAAATTGCTTCACATGCTTCCTGTGGAGACATGCCCTCTCGCATTCTCTCAACCACGTAGAAACTTCCGCAGGTTCTAATTACCTCCTCTCCTAATCCAGTAGCCCCAGCAGCTCCCACTTCATTATCCACGTAAAGACCTGCCCCGATAATGGGTGAATCACCAATTCTACCTGGGATCTTGCCAAATAAACCACTAGTAGTAGTTATGCCCGCAATATTGCCTTCCTGGTCTATACCCAACACATTGATAGTTCCAGTGGGTCGATCCAATCCATAATCGCCGTCTTCAGGTGGTAGCCTGTCATCCTTATCACTTAAGTTCTCTTTCCAGCGCAACCACATACGCCTTGCCTTATCTGTAAGTAGATCTTCTTCCTTGAAACCATGAGCTTTGGCGAACCTTAGTGCACCCTCTCCTACCAAATGAATATGGTTCGTGCGCTCCATCACCAGCCTGGCCACAGAACTAGGTGTCTTGATACCCTCGATGCCGGCCACGGAGCCGCAATTATGGGTTGGGCCATACATTATTGATGCGTCTAGTTGTACCACCCCGTCTTCATTGGGAAGGCCACCGTAACCGACGGACATGTCGTCAGGATCAAGTTCGGTGACATTGGCACTTACTTCTAAAGCGTCGAGTAGGCTTTCATTCTTTTGCAACTTCTCCCACCCTGGGGCCAATACTTTCTTGCCCCAACTCTCACCACGGCTGCAAAGAATGATCGGAACTTCTCCGTCTCTTTTCTTGCCTAAACCTAAGCTTGCCATTTTGGTACTCATCAGTGGCAGGGCCATGCCCAGGCCCAATGTTTTTTGAATGAATTTTCTTCTGCTACCCATAATCGTTTGATTAGAATTCGATTTGATTGGAAGTCTGAATTTAAGCATATTCTTCAATCTCATGTTGTTTTTCTAAATTGGATTTTAAACTGTGGGCTTTATGAAAGAATTGCAAGGCGGATGCTACGTGACTCGCGAAGAAGAGCTAGACTTTAAGAGTAATGGTTCATGGAGCGAAGCGGTTATCATCAACTCAAAGACAGGTTCTACCGCCCTCTCTCAATATTTCTTCTGCCTCAATAATGGCCAATCTCCTATCCGGTCTTTTGGAAACAGCGATGTGGTAATGTTTGTACTCGATGGAGAGGGTGATGTGCTTATTTCTGGCAAATTGTTTCCAATCAGCAGGGAGTTTGGCATTTATGTAAAACCGAAAGAGGCCATTTCATTTATAAACCATAACAAGCAACCAATTAAAATCATCGCTACCGTCTGTCCCGAGGAAGGGTCTGCCAGATGGCTGGAGGCTATGCCTGAGAATTTCGATAGTCGCAATCGCAAGAGAACAGTTTCAGTAAGCGAGCGCTCCAAAACTGCTACTGGAGACCGCTTTTACCAACTTTTAGTAGGTAAAAAAATGGGTTCCCATCAGACGACACAGTTTATTGGCTCTATACCGCTCTCTAAAGCTCCAGAGCACTTTCATCTTTATGAGGAAGCAATTACAGTATTGGAAGGTGAAGGTTACATGTGGGCAGGACAAAGTAAGGCGGAGGTTGGTCCGGGAAGTTTAATTTTCCTACCAAAGAAACAACCTCACTGCCTGGAATGTACCGTTGAAGGCGGATTGAAACTGATGGGGACTTTTTACCCTGCCGGTAGCCCGACCGTAAGCTATTCTTCTGAATAGGATTGCAATTTGCAATAGCTACTTGTCGGTGTAGTCATCACCGTAATACTTGCTGGTAATTCTAGTGTGGAATGTCTCCGCCTCAATAGGTTCATATTTTGGTTCGCCACAGCAAGGCAACACTTCCAGCACTTCCTTTTCCCAAACATAAACAGCCATGGGAATAGTAACACGGGCCTTACCAAATAGCGATTCATTGATGGGCTTACTTACCCTATGGGTAGTTGAGGGCAAGCGATCATTGGTAATGCGCTGCATGTAATCTCCCGTATTGAGAATGATGCTTCCTGGTGGCGGATCGAGCCGGATCCACTTCATATTCTCTCTATTAAGAACTTGTAAGCCATCTACAGACTGCGCCGGTAGGATTGTAAAAAGATCAACATCTTCATGGCCCAGCATACGGCCCCCACCCGCTTCAGCGTCGGAGCTCTCAATTGGCGGATAGTAGTTCAGCCTAAATCCGAAATTGGTACCTGTAAGTTTTTGGTCGTAACCATGCTTATCACATCCAAGGTACTGCAGCACGCTTTGCATTATTGGGAGAATCAGTTGCTCATGAGATTTTACCACCGTTCTGAAAAACGGCTCGTACCCCAGTTTCGGCCAGAATGCCATCTCATCAAAGTCAACCTCATCGTCCATATTAAAAGCCCGCCGGCAAAATACCCAACCCTCCACCAAATCAGGGTGAATGATGGTAGTTTCCTTCATTGGAAAATAGCCCTGATTTACGGATCCGTGACGCTGGGCTTCGTACTTCATTCGCTCCTCGCGCGTGGTCGCACTAAATAAATCCGTAACCATCTGCTCAGCCTGTAAATAAAGATTGGTATCAACTCCATGTCCGGTTAGAATGGCGAAGCCAATTCCCTCCAGGGCACTACCCAACTCGGTAGCAAAAGCTGCTCTTCCCTCTTCTCCACCATGAAAGAACTTAGCCATATCACAGGTTTTAATTTGATAGACATCATCAAATTCGTCCTCGCCCTCCTTTTCAGCCAAATGATAGTTCTGCTGTTTTTCAACCTGTTCGTATTTCTTGAACTCCTGATTAACCGCATCAATGCCGTGTTCCTTCGATTTATTCATGATAGGATATTATGAAGTAATGCTATTATAAATATAGAGGATTAAGATCAGTATTAATGTAGCTGGAATGGCCCATTTGGTCCAGTTGTAAAGCGCGGTGTTAAAGCCAGTAGGTTTGCCAAACACCTGCCTGATGGCAACCACTTTCCCCAGCCCAAAAGTAAGAGCGATAATAGCTAAAGCACTTCCAAATGTTTGCATCCCAGAACCGAAGATCAAATCCAGATATCCGATTATCTCTGGCTTGAAGGTGCTCGGAATTACCAGGGCAGCTTCGATAAGCCCTAAGACAATTACTATTTTCTTCTGGCTTACACCTCTTACCCAGTAGTCCTTAACTCCAGTTGCGATAACCTCCAAAGCAGCAACATTAGAAAGGAATGCCACCATGGTAAGGGCGATAAGGAAAAGGCTACCCACCACTCTACCAGCGGGAATTACGGCGAACAGCTCGGGAAGAGTAGAAAATATTAATGTAGGCCCCTGGGTCATATCCATTCCAAACACCAGCATAGTAGGTACCAGAAATAACGAAACGAATACCGCGGCCCCGGTATCTCCCAATGTTGTCAGCACCGCGCTTTTCGTAAGGCTTTGTTCTTTCTTCAAGTAACTTCCATAAACCAAGATGAACGTTCCGCCCAGACCCAGCGAAAAGAATGCCTGGCCCAGGGCAGCAAAGATCACATCTGTTGTGATCGAGTTCAGGTCAGGTTTTAAGAAGCTACGAATTGCCTGCCATGAACCTGGAAGCGTAAAAACGTAAACGATCAGGTAAATAATTATCAAAGCAAACAGCGGCACAAAGAGCTTGCTCACCTTTTCAATCCCTTTATTCAGGCCTTTGTAGATTACCCATAATGTAGCAGCCAGCACGCCATAGACCACAACTAGTTGTATAGTGCTATTCGAAAGTAGTTCCTGGTAGGCGGGAATTGAAGAAGAATCAAATCCATAACCTATGGAGAAGTAACTGCTACTAACCACGTTGGCAATTACCACCATATAATACGAGTCGGCTACTAAAACAGTGACTATAAGCAGGCTTCCTATAGCCTTTCCCCATTGGGGTCCAAAAGCGGCCGAGAACGCGCCTACTGGTCCTTTCCTGGTTTCCCTACCCAAAGCCCATTCCGAGGTAAGTGCTGGCACGGCAAAAAACAGAGTAAAAATTAAGTATAATATTAGAAAGGCGCTTCCACCGTGCATTCCCATCATATAGGGAAACCTCCAGACGTTCCCCAAACCAACTGAAACACCAATCATGGTAATTACCGCCGCAAAGGATGATTGAAATTGTTGCCTGCTTTCTGCCATCTGCCTATAAATTGGCTATTGCCAGTGCTTCAAGCAAATATCACCCTAAATTATTGTAAACTTGTAACCGATAAGGGATTGGCTCATCCAACAAATAACTGCTCCTCAGAACATATTAGCCGATAAATGTGTTTAGCTTTCTACTATGAAGATATCAGTCTTCCGTAAAGAACATTTTAACGCAGCCCATAGGTTATATAACCCGCAATGGTCAGATGAAAGGAATGATGAGGTTTTTGGTAAGTGTAACAACCCTAACTGGCATGGCCACAACTATGAGTTAGTGGTAAAGCTAACTGGAATACCTGATGCAGACACAGGCTATGTATATGATATGAAAAAGCTTAGTACGCTGATTAAGCGCCATGTTACGGATAAATTCGATCATAGAAACCTTAATTTAGATGTGGATGAGTTTAAGGACTTAAATCCCACTGCTGAAAACATAGCCATCACAATTTACGATTTGCTTCGTCCCAACATTGACGAGGCTTATGAACTGAAAGTGACTTTATATGAAACTGAAAGGAACTTCGTCGAATATCCGGCCTAGCTTCTTGATAATTGAACCGAATGAAACAACCCAAAGAAATACAACTGAATCCTGAGGATCTTAGTAAACTAGATATTGAAGATATCGGGGATGATCATGTCGCATCCTCAGCAGAAACACCCTTGCGAAAGGACGCTTTTGCCCTTTCCGACAATGAGAAAATCGCCATAATCTCAGATCGGTTCAGAGAAATTATGGAGACCTTGGGTCTTGATCTAACCGATGACAGTCTAAAGGGTACTCCCAACCGTGTCGCTAAGATGTATGTCCAGGAAGTTTTCAGCGGACTTAACCCAGAGAACAAGCCTCATGCAACCCTCTTCGAAAACAAATTCGAATACAATGAGATGATTGTGGAGAAAGACATCACGTTCTATTCTCACTGCGAACATCATTTTGTACCGATTTTTGGCAAGGCGCACGTTGCATATATTTCTTCAGGAAAGGTAATTGGGCTTTCCAAAATCAACAGAATTGTGCAGTACTTCGCCAAGAGGCCGCAGGTGCAAGAAAGACTCACTATCCAAATTGCGCAAGAAATGAAGCGGGTATTAAAAACTGACGATGTTGCCGTAGTTATGGATGCCAACCATCTGTGCGTCTCCTCTCGTGGTGTCGCAGATACCAATAGCAAAACCGGCACCGCCCACTTTAGTGGCAAATTCAGGGATGAAATCACCAAGAGAGAATTTCTCAACTACATAAATAGCAATTAGCAATTTTCCACTACATTAGCACCAAATGGTTTTTGTAATAAAGGCCATTTTTTTTTGTCTAACGCCAGAACCCTTTGCCATGAGCATTAAAGAGGAGATCCATCAGGGCAAATTCCGCAATGAATACCAAAGAGCTTTCCTAAACGTACTTTACACCAACAACTACCTAATTGATCACGTCAGTTCAGTCTTCAAAAAGTATGATGTAACGAGGCAGCAATTTAATGTGCTTCGGATATTGCGTGGCCAGCACCCCAATCCCTCTACAGTTAACCTGATAAAAGAGAGAATGCTTGACAAGATGTCTGATGCCTCCCGAATTGTAGAGCGGCTCAGGGCGAAGGGACTGGTTACAAGGGGAAAAAGTAAAGGAGATCGCCGCGCTGCCGAAATCAAAATCTCCAGCCGGGGATTGAAACTGCTGGCCGATACAGATCATGAAACTGTGCTCTTTGACGATCTCATGAAATCTCTTTCTCAAAAGGAAGCTAAACAACTTAATATGCTCCTTGATAAGGTGCGCCAAAGTAGTTAATTGAGGCCCCTACAGTTTTGGGCCACTCTGTTTTAAAATACGCCTTGTTCCCCTATCTTTGCGCGTGATTTCCACACAGCTGTTGTGTGGTTTTTAATTTTCAGCATATTCTCAAACGAAAGAGAAAATCAACTACCCCGAAATATTTACAATATGAATAGTATAGTTTACCTCATTCCTGCACTTGGTCTGGTAGGATTACTAGTAATGATCGCTAAGTCGGCATGGGTTAGCAAGCAAGAGTCTGGAGAAGATAACATGAAAGAACTTGCCAATCATATCGCCAAAGGCGCCATGGCATTCCTTAAAGCTGAATGGAAAGTTCTTGGATACTTTGCTGTGATCGCAGCAATCCTGCTGGGTTACTCAGGAACCCTCGTAGAAGATTCCCACCCTATCATTGCAGTGTCCTTTCTAATTGGTGCCTTCTTGTCAGCACTAGCTGGCTATATAGGAATGAACATCGCTACCAAGGCCAATGTTCGAACCACACATGCGGCCAGAACGAGCCTTGCTAAGGCATTAAGTGTTTCCTTTACCGGAGGTACTGTAATGGGATTAGGAGTTGCCGGATTAGCGGTACTTGGTATGGGTAGTCTATTCATAATCCTAGTGCAGTTCTTTGTTCCAGAGGGAGTAGCTGCCACCGGAATCGAGATGAAAACTGCAATTGAGGTTTTAGCTGGCTTCTCTCTAGGGGCAGAATCAATAGCACTATTTGCTAGAGTTGGCGGAGGGATTTACACAAAAGCCGCCGATGTGGGTGCCGACCTTGTTGGAAAGGTTGAAGCTGGAATTCCCGAGGATGATCCACGTAACCCTGCCACCATCGCAGATAATGTTGGGGACAACGTAGGTGATGTTGCCGGTATGGGTGCAGACCTCTTCGGCTCGTATGTAGCCACTATCCTGGCGACCATGGTTCTGGGACAAGAAATTGATTCAGCTGATAATTTTGGCGGTATGGGCCCTATCCTACTCCCAATGGTAACAGCTGGCATGGGTTTGATATTTTCTATAGTGGGCACCCTATTCGTTAGAATTAGTAACGAGGAAGGAAGTGTGCAAAATGCCTTGAATCTGGGAAATTGGGGATCCATAGTCTTAACTGCCATTGCATCCTACTTCGTTGTCGATTTCCTCCTTCCGGAAACTATGGTGATAAGAGGGTTTGAATTCTCTTCTATGAATGTTTTCTGGGCAATCATATTGGGTCTGGTAGTTGGTGCCATAATGAGTATTGTAACAGAATTTTATACATCTATGGGCAAGAGGCCCGTAAACTCAATAGTAAACCAGTCTTCCACTGGCCACGCCACCAACATAATTGGCGGTTTAGCGGTAGGTATGGAATCAACTGTAATTCCTATACTGGTATTAGCAAGTGGTATTTATGGTTCTTTTGCTCTCGCCGGGTTATATGGTGTTGCTATAGCTGCAGCCGGAATGATGGCAACTACCGCCATGCAATTGGCAATCGACGCCTTTGGACCAATTGCTGATAACGCTGGTGGAATCGCAGAGATGAGTGGGCTTCCAGAAGAGGTTCGAGGCAGAACTGATACCCTTGATGCTGTTGGAAATACTACAGCAGCAACTGGTAAGGGTTTTGCAATTGCTTCTGCTGCCTTAACAGCTCTGGCACTCTTTGCCGCTTTCGTTGGAATTGCCGGCATTGATAGCATTGATATCTACAAAGCTGATGTTCTCGCGGGACTTTTCGTCGGAGGAATGATACCATTTATATTCTCCTCACTGGCCATCGCGGCCGTCGGTCGCGCCGCCATGGCAATGGTTCAAGAAGTTCGTCGGCAGTTCAAAGAAATTCCTGGTATCATGGAGTACAAAGCCAAGCCGGAATACGATAAATGCGTTGATATTTCTACAAAGGCTTCTATCAGAGAAATGATCCTGCCTGGTTCAATTGCTCTGGTAGCTCCAGTAGTTGTTGGATTTAGTTTTGGGCCTGAAGTACTCGGAGGGCTACTGGCTGGAATTACCGTAGCTGGCGTACTGATGGGAATCTTCCAAAACAACGCTGGTGGGGCCTGGGATAACGCCAAGAAATCATTTGAGAAAGGTGTTGAGATTGATGGCAAGATGGAATACAAAGGTTCAGAGCCTCACAAAGCATCAGTAACCGGTGACACTGTTGGCGACCCATTCAAGGATACTTCTGGGCCTTCAATGAATATATTGATCAAGCTTACTTCAATTGTAGCCCTGATTATAGCCCCACACATCGGTGAAAACTCTCACGCTACCGTCCAGGACAACGAAGAACCTGCTAAGGAGATAATATTAAAAGAGGATGTTGCTACTGAAGCGACTACAGCGGGATTGAATCAAAACTAACCCAACCAGCAAATGCCAAGGCTACTATTCATCATATTTTTACTATGCGGCAGTCAAATAGCCTTTGGCCAGGCCGATATTTTTGGCAAGTGGAAAACTATTGACGATAGTTCTGGCAAACCTAGGTCCATCGTAGAAATATACCAGAAAGATGGAAAGGCCTACGGCAAGATTCTACAGCTTTTCAGAGAGCCCGGAGAAGACCCCGATCCGCTATGTGAGGAGTGCGAGGG
>JANQPQ010000045.1 GCA_028285445.1 Cyclobacteriaceae bacterium
CACTACAGAGGAGATCTTCAATGAG
Organism: Cyclobacteriaceae bacterium; assembly: GCA_028285445.1. GTDB lineage: Bacteria > Bacteroidota > Bacteroidia > Cytophagales > Cyclobacteriaceae > JANQPQ01. Next base: position 26 of record JANQPQ010000045.1, read on the forward strand.
TTTTCGTCAGGAAGCCCAGACCCAACAGCCATCAGGGACTTTATGAAGTACCTCCAAGATCTTGGGAGTGTGGATAATGACCTTCGCTATCTGCTGCTGTTTGGAAAAACCTCCTACGACTACAAGAACATAACAGGCAATGGCAACAATTTCGTTCTTACCTATGTTTCAGAGAATTCGCTCGATCCGTTAAAGACCTACTCCTCGGATGACTACTTCGCGTTTCTGGATGAGGACGAGGGGGAATGGGTTGAAAACTTTACAGGGAACCACATCATGGATATTGGAGTAGGCAGACTTCCGGCGAAATCTGTAAAGGAAGCTGAGATCTTAGTAAATAAACTTATCCGCTACTCCACAAACGCAAAGTCTTTAGGCAAATGGAGAAATGAAATTGTTTTTGTTGCTGATGATGGCGATGGCAACATACATCAGAATCAAGCCGATGATATGGCTGATTTCCTTGACACCGCGCATATCAGCTTCCATACTAACAAAATATACTTGGATGCTTTTCCTCAGATAGTCAAGCCAGGTGGAGAAGACGCCCCCAAAGCAAATGAAACTATACAAAGGACGATAGAAGATGGGGCCCTGATTGTGAATTACACCGGCCATGGAGCTGAAGACCAATGGATGCAGGAGAATGTCTTTAATAATACAGCCATTGAGAATTTGGGCAACATTCAGAACCTTCCCCTCTTTGTAACCGCCACCTGCGAGTTTGGAAGACACGATGACCCCTACCAGGTTTCAGGGGGTGAGAGAATAGTATTGAATAAAGATGGTGGAGCCATCAGCATAGTAACTACCGCCCGACCGGTGTTCTCTAATACCAACTTTGACCTAAATACTGCATTTTATAATGCTGTTTTCCAAAGAGATAATGGTGAATATCTGCGGCTTGGCGACATCTTCCGAATTACTAAGAACAATAGTCTCAAGGGGGTAAATAATAGAAATTTCTCGCTTCTGGGTGATCCTTCCATGCTCCTAGCCTACCCGGAGCACGACCTGATTTTAACTGCCATCAACAGTAATCCGATAAACAGTAATGATACCCTAAATGCCCTGGAAGCGGTAAAATTCGAAGGCCAGGTAGTGAATTCCAGCGGTGCCCTTATTCCTGATTTTAATGGTACTTTGTTTGCCACAGTGTACGACAAAGCACTTGCCAAAGAAACACTTGGCAGCGATGGTCCTTCGTTTCGATACAAAGAGCAAAGTAGTGCAATTTTTAGGGGTTCAGCATCAATAAGCCAGGGGCAATTCACATTTGAGTTTGTGGTACCAAAAGATATCTCATTCAAATTAGACCAGGGAAAAGTGCATTTGTATGCTCTACACAACAATGAAGTTTCTGATGCCAACGGATCCTTCATTGACATTGTAGTTGGTGGCACAAATGATAATGCCATTTCTGATACTACCCCCCCGTCAATAGACATTTTTCTTGGCGACACGAATTTTAGAGATGGCGGTGTAACAACATCAAATACTATTCTTTTGGCAAATCTGTCTGATGAAAGTGGAATCAATATTTCTACAGCAGGCATAGGCCATGAAATTACAGCAACGATTGATGAAGGTGAAGTTTTCATTCTCAACGATTACTTCTTAAGCGATGTAAATGACTTCACATCTGGCTGGGTTACTTTTCCTATCAATAATCTATCTAAGGGGGAGCATAGCCTCACAGTAAAAGGCTGGGACAATCATAACAACTCAAGCGAGAAAACTATTAAGTTTTTCGTTGGTGAAAACCCCGGACTTGAGCTTACTTCCTTGCGAAACTATCCTAACCCCTTCTTTCGAAGCCAAAGTACCAGCTTCACATTTGCACATAACCGTGAAGGAGAGGATTTAGAAGTCGAATTGCAGATAATTAACCGGAATGGACAATTGGTAAGAAGTGACAAATGGCTTATAGAAGATAGTGAGGCTATTATAGATGGTCTGGAGTGGGATGGCGCCAATAAATTTGGTCAAAAAGTAGATAGTGGCTTATACGTATATATGGTTCAAGTTCGTTCATTAAAAGACGGTTCTAAAAACCAGTTATACCAAAGATTAGTTATTAATTAAATTATTATCTTTACAATCCTGAAAAATCTAAATATGCATAAATTGTTGAATAAGGCGTTGTGGGGCTTTATGCTGTTGTTACTTACCTTTTCCGCGACATTTGGTCAGGCAATTGTTGGCCAGGATACGTCCAGAAGGGTTATTACCACCGCAGTCCCATTCCTGATTATCTCTCCTGATGCGCGCTCTGCGGCCATGGGAGATGCTGGTGTAGCAATTTCTGCAGACGCAAATGCCACCCATTGGAATGCCGCCAAACTCGCTTTCATAGAGGAAGAGGTGGGTTTTGCCGTTTCCTATACGCCGTGGCTAGGAAACATCATTAAGGATATGGCCATTTCCTACCTATCTGGTTATTATAAAATCACTCGCGAACAAGCAGTAGCGGTGTCCTTCCGGTATTTTGATCTCGGTGATATATTCCTGACCAATGATCAGGGTGGGGATGAAGGGACCTTTAGTCCTCAGGAATTCGCAATCGACCTCACGTATTCAAGATTATTGACTGAGAATTTCAGTATAGGTGGTGCCGCAAGATATATTAACTCCAATCTTACAGGTAATTTTACTACAACCACCATTGAAGCCCGACCGGGAAGAAGTTTCGGCGTCGATCTATCTGCATTCTATAAGAAAGATCTGCTACTAAGTGGTAGCCAGTCTAACCTTGCTTTTGGAGCAGTAATATCAAACATTGGCTCGAAGATCACTTACTCGAGTGAAGACAATAAAGATTTTATTCCTACCAACTTAAGACTTGGTTCAGCATTTACTACAAACCTTGATCCCTACAACACCATCACTTTTGCATTAGATGTCAATAAACTTTTGGTACCAACGCCACCTGTCTATGAGTTCGACAGCAACGGCCAACTGGTGCTGGATGCTGATAATAATCCGGTTATCAGAGATGGTAAAGACCCAGAAAGGTCACTGCTCAGTGGTATTTTCGGATCGTTCGGCGATGCTCCAGAAGGATTTAGTGAAGAAATTAAGGAATTCACACTCTCATTAGGTGCAGAGTATTGGTACAACAACCTTTTCGCTGCCAGGGCAGGCTACTTTCTGGAGGCCGAAGATAAAGGGAATAGAAAATACTTCACGGTAGGCGTCGGCTTCCGGTACCAGGTATTTGGGCTTGACTTTGCTTATTTAGTGCCCCAGGAGCAAAATCACCCACTCGCTGACACACTTCGTTTTTCATTGGTGTTTAACTTCGACAAATTCGACGGCGGAACGGACTCCGTAACCGACGACAATTAATCATCACCGATGCCGAACAGGCACGAAGCTCCCCCATATCAGAATATTGCAAAAGTTAACATTAAGCAAGCGCAGCAGTTCGGAACTGGTGATTCCTCTTTGCACGTAATAAACCACGGCAAACAGCCAGTTGCTAAGCTTGAAGTGATTTTTGATGGCGGTAAATGGTTAGAGCCCTCTATTGGCACCTCCTTGTTTACCATGAAGATGTTAGCAGAAGGCTGTTCCAGCTATAATGCATCTCAGTTAACCTCCTTCTACGAAACCAAAGGCGCCCATATCGAACTGAATTCAGGATTTGACTTCTGCACTGCCAGTATATACTTCTTAACCAGCAAGGCCTCTGATATTCTACCCGTATTTAAAGAGATGATCTTTGAGCCAACTTTTGAGACTAAAGAACTGCAAAAGCTACAGCAGGTACAAATGCAACAACTTGCCATTAATCATCAAAAGACAAGCTTTGTGGCCGGCAACAATTTCAGGCAGAAACTATTCCCAAATCACCCTTATGGTACAAGCCTTAGTGAGGACGCCATTACCTCATTATCGAGTAAAAGTCTAAAGGCCTTCCATTCAAGGCTTATTGCTCGTAAGCCAAAACTAGTTGTTTTATCAGGCCAGATTGATGATGAATTGGCCTCCATGGTAAATCAGTTATTTCCTCAACATAAAGAAAATGGGAGTAGTGGCGCATTTGAACAAGCAATCGAATACGGCAGTAATCCTGAAAACATTTCCAACACTGTTCAGGCCTCAATTCGCCTAGGCAAATTGTCGATCAGTAAGTCAGACCCCGATTACCACAAATTATTGTTTTGTAACGAGTTGCTTGGCGGTTTTTTCGGCTCGAGATTAATGAAGAATATTAGGGAAGAAAAGGGGCTCACTTACGGTATCTATTCTGCGTTGGTGCCTCTTCTCAATGAAAGTTTCTTTGTGGTATCGGCAGACATAAAAAAGGAGAATGTTAATATGGCTATTGATGAGATCAAAAAAGAGATAGCCATACTTTGCACCGAACCTGCTGGTAACGAAGAACTGGATTTAGTTAAAAATTACATGATAGGATCGTTCCAGTCAGATGTTAATACTCCATTTGCAATAGCAGAGAAGTTTAAGTCAATTTACCTTCACCATCTTGATTACGGCTTTTTCGATTCTTTCTTCCAAGAAATTCAGGCGATGAATGCTGAAGCTGTCATGGAATCAGTTAATAGACATCTAAGTCCTGATACCATGGTAACTATTGTCGCAAGTTAATTGCCCACTATTCATTCTATAGCCAATGACATAATTGGCCCCTCTGCACCAACTGTTCCTGAGGCACTTTCCAGCTGTGTTACGAAGAGTCTTCCATCTTCAGTAACCACCAGGTGATCGTAGTGAATTGTGATCCCATCAACTGCTTCTCGGGGTCTTAGCAAAAGTGGTGAGGCGCTTCCAGCGACAAAATCGAATGCGAAGATGCCACCAATGATACTTTTGTAGTAGAACTTGTCGCCATGAATCGTCCAGGTAGAACCTGAGTAGTGGTGTGATTCCCCATATAACCGGTTGTTAAGAGACTGACCAGGACTAGCAGCAATAATTCCCTCCTTCATTTCGATATGGTTATTATCCAGTAGAAAAAGCGTTGGGTTTGGTTTATTGTCGCTAGTGCCTATATCATCAATGTAAAATACCCCATGATCCGACCAGTTGAAGGTAGAAACCTGCGTTTCGTTCCGAGCTTGCTCTTTTGCCGGAATACCCTCGATATCATCAATTCTCCAAAGACGAAAACCTTCTAGCAAATACAAAATCTTCTTTGAAGTGTCTCTGGGGTCACGGTCAACCACAAATCCTCCTACTATTCCCAGCGTAATTCCAACCTCATCAAAGCTAAATAGATCTGTAGTATTTTGCTCAGTGGCCGATGTTGCTGCAGTCGAACCTTCTCCAATATTCCATCTAACCACCTTACCATTATCCTCCCTCAAAACGTAAAGTGTGTTTTTATGGGCCCAATAGGTAGAATACCTGGCACCAGTTGGTTTTGGCATTCTGAGCCTAAAAAGCGTAGTATTTTGTTGGTTGATGTCAAATACCCTATAGCTCACGTAGCTACTACCGTCCGGGCAAGGGTCATCGATATCTGTACAAGGATCAACTTCTGCAGTCACAATGTAGTCTGTATCAGCTACGAAATTGTTAGGATCACCAAATCCCAGTTGAATATCATAGTTGTACTGTGTGCCTGAAGGTGATTTCCGATGTAATCGAGGGTCAAAGGAGGGAAAACTGGTAAAAAACAATTGGTCGCCGAAAGCCCTGAGGTTTTGAAACTGATCTCCCAGATATTCAGTAAGATTACTGTTCAAGCTTGACTGTAAGTTGTCATAGGAACTTATCATTTCTTCCTGGGTCAGTTGGTCACAGATATCGCCCTTACCATCCTGATCCGTATCAGTTTGGTCGGGATTGTAATCATCAAGGCAATTATCGCAGGTATCCCCAACGCCATCGGAATCTGAATCCTCTTGTCCTGGGTTTGAAATATCAGGGCAATTGTCGCATTCATTTCCAAACCTGTCTCCGTCATCATCATCCTGGGAAGAGTTTGAAATGTCAACACAATTATCTGCGGAATCAGCGACCCCATCACCATCAACGTCAACTATTTGAGGGGGCTCAGTACATGTTGCAAACAATACGACAATAAATAACAGGTTGAAAACTTTCAATGGTGTCATAGCTTATCCGTCTATTGATAGACGAATATGCATTGGATCGAAGGGACGGCAATTTATGCTACCACTACAATTGTGCTACACCTTAAGTTGCGGCGGGAATACAGCCACGTATTATTTGAGAAGGCATAAAAAAAGCCTCATCTGTTAGATGAAGCTTTGATAAAAAACTGGCGACGACCTACTCTCCCACGTGTTACCGCAGTACCATCAG
>JANQPQ010000005.1 GCA_028285445.1 Cyclobacteriaceae bacterium
CAGTGAAATGGTTGTAGCGGATTTCGCCAAATACTTCACCCTGGTAGCTATATTCATTTCGTGCCTGGGTCTCTTTGGATTGTCTTCCTTTACAGCTCAACAAAGAGTGAAAGAGATCGGAATCAGAAAGGTATTGGGTGCTCAAACCTCCAACCTATTCATATTGCTTTCGATGAATTTTGCTAAACTAATATTGATAGCCTATGTGATAGCTGCGCCGGTGGGATTCTATTTTGCCCAGAACTGGCTCAGTCAATTTGCCTACAAAACCACGCTTGGAGCTGGTACTTTTATTGCTGCCGGCATCGGTGCTCTGCTGATTGCTGTCGCCACAGTGAGCTTTAAGGCCATACAAGCGGCAGTAGCAAATCCGGTTGAGAGTTTGAAGGAGGAGTAATTCTAATTAGGAATCCAAAATTTACAATTCAAGATTCCAAACCTCAGCTTTCGCGCAGCGTGTCGTCGTACTGCAATATGGGTTTCTGCAAGGCCAGGCTATTTGGATAGCTGATAATGCTACCATCTTCAATTTCAATTCTCATGTAGAAAAGCGTTATATCAATGATTCTGCCTCGAATAGAGTCGTCACCATCAATAATTTTCACTTCACCCCCGATTTTGTAGGTGTAGTAAAGAAACAAAATTACTGATGCGGTGATGTTGCTGAGAATACTCCATTGAGCGAATAAGGCCACACCAAGCACGGTAACCAATGATGCAAAATAGATTGATAAACCTCGAAAATTGACATCCCAGGTTATGGCCAGCAGGATTAGTATTATTGCTGCAATAAGGGAATTGAAAAACTTTTTGGTATAAAGCATCCTGCTTGTTTTCAAGTTGTGCTTTTGTGCATGCCGGGCAATTAGCCTCTGAGCTATGGCCCGGGCGATGAGGAATGCAATCACCAAAATAGCCGAAAGCACAATCTGAATGTACTCTGCCAACTGCGGTATAAGATCTTCTATCATTTGTGAAGTTTAGATTTCTAAATTACTGCTTACCCCAAATTCTGGTGTTGAGGTTAAGGTCGTCAACAATCCCGATAAAAAGCTTTAACCAATCTATGTACTCTTCTACATAGGTGTAACTGCTGGTAGATTTGTGTAAGGGCGCCTCGAATAAGTTAGTATTCATTGGTACGAATATATTAACAAGCTTAGATGTGAAGCTTGCTTCAATATTATACTTTGTCTTTTTGTTTAGGGCTAGCAATGCTTCCATCATGGTGGTGGAGAGAATGTATCGTGCTTCAACCTGGTCTTCAGCATAAACAGTAAAGGTTTCCATAAACCTGGGATCTTCCAGTTTTACTATCATGGAATCATCCATTTTGCCAAGAAAAGATGGCGTTCGAGCATATTCTTCACGGTAACCCCCAACAATTACTCTTGAAGTGAATTCTTTATTGAAGGAGGCACGAAACAACACAAAATGTGTAGGGACATACTCTTCAACCTTCTTTTCAAGTGGAGCAAATAATTTAGGATGCCTCAATCGGGTATCGCCACTGAGTTGATCGGACCGTTGAATGTACTTTCTATGGGTGCTCGGCTGGAGGTCATAACTTACCTCAACCTCTGAAAATCTAAACCTTGTTTCTCCTAGAGTGCCGTCTACTAAATCCTCTCCGCGATAATCAAGCAGGGCTGCTTTGTTTAATTTATCAAGAGTATACCTGGAATCCAGGTATTCTTCGACATGCATAAAACCAGTGGGGTAGTATTTTGCTTCGCCAAGGGCAAATGTTAACAAGGGCACAATCACCTTGTCTTTAAACCTGTCTTTATAATCTCTGACAAACTTGAGCCTTTCTGGCTTCTTCTTAATGGTTGTGTAGGCCGTTACGCTTGCTCCAACGCCAATCATCCATGACATCCCGGTAAAAAGCAAAAAGAACCAATTGCTAGGGTCAGTTGATAGGGCCACATTGCCTAGCACAAAGGACAATGCGGCGGTGACATAAATTATGGTGGCACTGGTGTTAAGCTTACTCACAATCCTCTGTCGCTCAGTTTCCATCTCTTGCACTACCGCGGCTAAATTGTCATGGTAATAATCATAGATTTCCTGATCAGATTTCATGGTTGGTCGGTTGAGGGTTTTCCGTTTTAGATCGCGCTCTCTCCCAATTTTGCCATTTTATTTCCTGTCTGCAATGATTTAACCGAATAGTTGATAGCAACCGCTTAACACGAAAGGTGTAGGACTATCCTGTGAAATAGATATTTTTTAGGGTATAGAGGTTTGAACTAAACAACAATACAAATGGAATCGAAACAAAGGTTAGTGAGAATGTCCTTAGGGTTGGCAGTAATCACACTCGTATCATTATTGTTTGCCGTTTTTGCCCTCAGTGATATTTACTCTGGGGCAGAGGCAAACCTAAATCTGGAATGGATTGCAGTGCGGGTAGCATTCCTTTTCACTTTGATGTTTGTTGCAATTGCCACCACTACAATTCTAAAACTAAGTAGGCAAGGTTAGCATCACGTAGATTTCATATTAGATTTCAGTGCAAGTTTGTAAATTGAGTTAACCTCACCACTTAATTTCAACTTATGACTGATCAAAAAGGCATTACTCGCAAAAAACGTAAGAAGCTTAGAGAGGGTGAAAAGGGCCTGAGTTGGGATTATTTCCAGCCCAGTGGTAAAGTGATCAATGATGCTGCCATGATTGACCGCTGTAACAAACTGGTAATACCACCGGCTTGGGAAGATGTTTGGATCTCGCCTGACATTAAAAGCAAAGTGCAGGCAATTGGCAAGGATGCCAGGGGTCGTAAGCAGTACATTTACCATGAAGATTGGACTAAGGCAAGAGCTGCAGCAAAGTTTGATGGTATGGGGCCTTTTGCAGCCGTTTTGCCGGCCATTCGGAAAAAGGTTGATAACGATCTCCAGCTTAAAGGTATGCCAAAAGACAAGGTGGTAGCTCTTGTTGTGAAGCTGATTGACCTCTATCATTTTCGAGTAGGTAACGATGAATATGCTCAAAAGAATAAGTCATATGGGCTTACAACTCTTAAAGAAGGTCACATGGTTATTGACCGTTCCGATGAGGCCGAGGGAGAGCTTGATGCCGTGTTCGAATTTACAGGCAAATCTGGGAAGCTTTGGAAAAGAAGAATTTGGGAAGACGACCTGGCAAAGTTGATCGATGATTCTGGCAAGGTGGGAGGCAGGCACAAGAACCAGGATCTCTTTCGTTATGAAGATAAGAATGGTCGGGATTTCGACATAAAATCTCACCACATCAACGATTATCTTGATGCAATTACGCCGCGCAAGCTTAAGGTCACTGCGAAGGACTTTCGTACTTGGGCTGCTACCTGGAAAGCTGCTCATCGGCTATCTGAGCAACTAGACCCTGACACAACAACAGCCAGGAAGCGCGTGGCCAACCAGGTAATTAAAACCGTTTCTTCAGATTTAGGTAATACGCCAGCTGTTTGCCGGTCATCATATATACACCCTTCGGTATTAGACGATTGGGCTGAAGGAGCTTTTCGAGGTAAGTGGAGTTCAGCCTCAAAGGCGAGGAAAATGAAGGGTCTTTCCAAGGAGGAAACGGTAACATTTAATTATCTGGGACTATAATTATCAACTTGCCATTGACAAAGATCACTTCAGCGAATACATTTTGGGTGAAGTCGCCTGATTTTGGAATTTGTCCCTTTTGGATCAGTTTCATTAAATTGAATTGACCTAACCAATTACATAATTATGAAGAACAGATCTATTCTAATAATCCTATTAATTTCTTTTGGCTTGTCCTTAACACTCGGACTACTAGATTCAGAAACCCAATCTCTAATCCACCTGCTAACAGCTGAGCCAGCCAATGTGGTTGCCTTATTGTTGTATACAGCGGTTTTCTCATTAGCCGGTTTTACAATTCTTGGCCTGGGCAGACTAGGTCGCAAGTAATTATATCTTTCGATATCAAATTCTAACTTACCTATATCAACATGACTGAAAATGCTAATAAGGCACCAACCTGGTTTAGGGTTGTGGCCATTGTCGCGCTAATTTGGAATGCCTTTGGCTTATTTGTCTTCTTGTCCCAGATGTTTATCACTGAGGAAGCTCTGGCGGCCATGGAGGAGGCTGACCGTCAAATGATGCTAACAAGACCAATCTGGGCAACTGCTGGCTTCGGGCTTGGCGTAATTGCTGGTACGCTAGGCAGTGTTTTGCTTGTTATGAAGAAGAAATCAGCAGCACCGGTACTTCTTTTGTCTCTGCTAGGCATAGTTGTACAGCAAATACACGGTTTCTTTATGAGTAATTACGTGGAGATGGTCGGTGTAGCGGCCATAATATTCCCACTGCTGGTTCTGCTAATTGCGATAATGCTTTGGATGATGGCCAGAAGCGCAACCGCCAAGGGTTGGCTATCGTAAAATTATTTTTATTTCTTCAACTTTTGGTAATGTAGATATAAACTATAGTATCTACATTTGCCTTGTAACAAGAAACACAGGAATGGATTGTTCCCAGCTAAATATTAGGTTTAACTTTTACTCAACGAGCAGCATAATTATGCTGATTAAGAGTATTCGTTTGGGGCTTCATCATTCATAAGATTATAAAAAAACTGAGGATAAAGCCCACCCCTAACAGGTTGGGCTTTTTTAATGTCCAAAAATTTTGAGGGCTATAGTCATGCACTTGGTAACTATCTTTTTGGGGTTATTCGCTATCGTGAATCCATTTGGAGCTATGCCGATGTTTATTAGTCTTACGGCAAACTCGGAGAGGAGCTGGCAGAAATCGCAGGCATTGCGAGGAAGCTTAACTATGCTCCTGATTCTGGTAGTATTCTATTTTGCCGGAACCTACATTCTTAATTTTTTTGGCATTAGCCTTAGTGGAATAAGAGTGGCAGGAGGCTTGATAATTATCAAGGCGGGCTACGACCTGTTCAATCGCGAGAGCTCTGAGGATATAGCCGTAAACTTAAACAGTTCGGGTAAGGATATATCGTTTTCGCCGTTGGCCATGCCCATGCTTTCCGGGCCGGGCTCTATAGCATTTGTCATTGGCCTGTCGGCTCAATCTATTGAGGTGTCGCAATACTTCTTCGTAGTGGCCAGTATCCTTGCTGTCGCCTTAATAACCTTCGTTATTCTTTCCGTCTCCCACTTCTTTGTTCGGGTGTTGGGTACCACCGGAATGGATAGAATATCAAGGATTGCTGGTTTTGTAACCATGGCTATTGGCGTCCAGATGGTGCTTGCTGGGGTGAAGGCCTTCTTCTAGGGAGATTTGTATATTGCAGCCCATGAAACTACCAAGGAGGTTTGTTTGGGCCTTGATTTTTGGGCTGCTCTTCTTGCTTTCTCAAGACTACCTATTATTTACCTGGGAAAGTAAAACTACATTGCTGGGGTTTCCTATATGGCTTCCCTGGTTTGTCATCATCCACGTAGTTTTTATTGTCGCCTTCCTTTTCTTTAGTAGGAAGTACTGGAGATAAGCGCAGCTGCTATGGTTTATATCATACTCGTAGCCTATATCGCCATAGTTTTTCTGGGAAGTTTGCGTGGAGCTAAACGGGAGACTTCAACAGCAGAGGGATACTTTCTTGCCAACCGCGACTTAAAGACACTTGTTTTATTGTTTACTATTCTCGCCACTAATTTCAGCGCATTCTACTTTCTGGGATTTGCAGGTGAAGGTTACAGAGTTGGTTACCCTTATTACGTGGTGATGGCATTAGGAACGGGTTTTGCGGCCCTTTCCTTCTTCCTAATTGGCTCTCGGGCCTGGAAACTAGGTAAAGCAAAAGGGTACATAACCCCTGCTGAACTAGTTTATGGACAGACCGGCAGTAGGCCTCTAAGCTATGTGGTGGCTGTGGTAATGGTGTTGTTCACTTTTCCCTATCTGGCGTTGCAAATAGTTGGCGCCGGTTATATACTGGAGCAGCTAACCGCGGGAAATGTACCTTACTTACTGGGGGCGAGTTTGCTTACTGTCTTCACCATTGTATATGTGTGGATTGGGGGAATGAGCAGCGTGGCAAAGACCGATCTTAAACAAGGGTTGCTTGCAATTGGCTTCATGTTTATAGCCGTAGTGGTAATTGCTAAAAGTGTTGGAGGGCTTAGCGCGGGAAACCTCACCGTTTTTGAGCGTTTGCCAGAATTGTTTTCGAGGACAGGCACTGATGGTACTTATTCGCCTCAAAAGTGGTTTAGCCTGATGGCCTTCTGGTTTTTCTGCATCCCTATGTTCCCGCAGATCTTCATGCGTTTTTATCTGGCTAAAGATGTAAGACATCTGAAGAATTCGGCCATGTTATATGGAGCCATCCCCTTGGTAATTGGCATCTTTCCTGTGATTATTGGTGTTTTGGGGCACATTACCTTTCCTAATTTATCGGGGAGAGAAGCAGATCAAATTTTACCAATGATGCTCGTGGCCCATACTCCCAAGTGGTTTGGCGCCTTGGTAATGACCGGGGCCCTTGCAGCATTTATGTCTACCCTGGATTCCCAACTGCTGGCGTTGAGCACGATTATTACGCGGGACTTTTACCTGCCATTGTCTACGAACAAACCCGGTATAAAACGGCAAGTAAGAATGGGAAGGCTGTGGGTTGTGATATTAGCAGTGATTGGATTGCTAATAGCCGCGCGGCCTTTTGATACTATTTTCGACATGGGTCGACTGGCTTTTGCAGGTTTATCACTATTGTTTCCTGCTGTGTTTTTGGCCGTGAGAACAAGCAAGGTGCCCTCCACGCTTGCCATTACTGGAATCTTAGTTGGTGAAGTACTTTTGCTACTGTTTTACTACCAGGTATTGCCTGCAAAGTGGTTGATGGGTTTTGATGCAGCTATACCTTTATTGGCTCTTGGATTCCTGATTGTGGGGCTGGGGATGGCTTCAGGTCGCAAATAAGCCACATTTTCACTAACTTCAGATATGCTCTGGTTTGTTCTGGTTTTAATTGTGCCTCTTCTGATTCTCAAATATCAAATGATCCTGGTAATGAAACAGAAAGGCCTGCAGGAGTATTGGCTACTTAATGATCTTTCCCAATACTCGAGGTTTTACAGAATCATTCGCGACGAGCCACATGAACCGGTTCGTAGGAAGTACGAAATTCTACTTTGGGGTCAAATGCTAATCTTCCTGCTAATGCTGGCTGGAATCGCCGCAATTTGGATTATAAACTAATCTTTAGTTTCCTTTTCGGGAAACCTGCCTAATTCTTGTTGTCAACAATCATGTCCAAAATTGACTGGTAGCTATTCCAGCTGGTTCTCCTGCGATAAACAGAGTTAGTTTTATGGGCAACCACCATGTTGTGCTCCGGAATAACGGTGATGTATTGCCCCCAGGCTCCACGAGCAGTGTAAGCTCCGTTGTAGTCTTCTTTATGGTTGTCACCATCCCAGATCCACCACATATAGCTATAGCCAAAATCGCTTGCACGCATTCTTTCTGGGTTCATTTCCTCCAGGGGAGTGACCAGGGCCACAATTTTATCTGCCCAAGCTTCGGAGATTATTTGTTGTCCATTCCACTTGCCTCTGTTAAGCATCAGTTGGCCAATTTTGGCCATGTCTCGGGTACTGAGCCAAATGTGGTACGCTTTATTGCGAGATCGGGTAGTATCTCCAAATTTTTGTTGTGCAGAACGGTCCCAATCCTGCATTCCCAGTGGAATGGCAAGGTCTTTCTCAAGGGCATCGTAGATGTTAATACCAGTTTCTTGCTCGAATGCCGCACCGGCAGCATTAAAATCCCAATTGTTATAGAGGAAGTACTCGCCGGGGGTTTGGGACCCACGCGCAGGGGCATCAGCAGAGTTATCCCCTGAGTTTGATGCAGGGTGGTAGATTCCTGATCTTGCTGTGATAAGATGGTCGATGGTAGCTGTCTTTTCGATGTCCATCAACCCTTGTACATCATCCATGCCTAGTTCGGCCAACGTTTTGCTCAAATCTATTGTTCCGTTTTCAACATACTTACCATATAGCATGGCAAGGATACTCTTACGGCAGGAGGCCAGATAACTAAGATCTTCGATATCTCCATATTCAAGTACCTTCTTGCCGTCGATGATGACGACTAAACCGGTGGTGTTACTGGAGTCAACGATGAACCGTTGCATGGTTCTCAATTCATCATCTGTGTACCCGTAGTCCTCATAGTTGGCCTCTTCCCAGGCCAGACCGACTTCTTCGGTTTCAATGCTGGTTGTAGTTGGCGTGTTTTCTACCGGGGTAGTACAAGAAATTACTAGTAGCACTACAAAGAGAGTTGCTAAACTGCTTGTAATAGGCATCCTTCTCATAGTCGTTGGGCTTGGTGAGGAAATAAGTTAAGAAAAGAAACTTTACAGCCCAACCAATTAGCGTTGAGCGGTATTGCGATGTTCCTTATCCCTGGCCATGGCCTTGGCAACAATCTTTTTGGCCACTCGGGGGTAATGCTCCATAATCCGATCAAAAATCTTCTTGTCAAGTTTATAGAGGTCGCTGTAGGTCTTCGAGATCATAGTGGCTGATCTGGGTTCTTTCTTGAAGAGTGCCATTTCACCAAAGAAATCACCATCGGAAAAGGTAGCAAACTCCTTTTCCTGATGTTTGTCTACGGCTACTAATTCTCCACTAAGTACAAAGTACATGGCATCACCATCGTCACCTTCGCGGAATAGCACATCGTTGGGAGTGAGTACCACCGGAGAAAGATGCAGGGCAATCTCATCGATAAATTCCTGGCTTGCATCCTGGAATAGAAATATTTTCTCTAACACTTCATTCTTCAGATGTAAAGACACTTCTCGGCTAAGATTGTCAGGAAGCCCTTTTAGGAATTTAGCTTCATCGTATCCTGAGCGTTTTTTCCATTGGTAGGTGTAGTAGAAATTGATTTTATCCTGAAGTTCTTTAGGCAGACCCCGATATCTGACCAGTGCTGACAGCCGATCCATGTTTTCGCCGTATTTTACAGTGGCAGGATCTTTTCTGGTTAAGAACCCGGCCACATTACCCACAATATAGCCTAGCACCCCAATGCCGATGATTTGCACAAACATAGAGTACAGATACTCACCATCTGTTGTCGGCACAATGTCTCCGTAGCCCACAGAGGTTAGGGTAGTCACTACCCAGTAGAGCGATCGGATGTAATTAGACGCAAATGAGAGTTCAGACTGCAGGCCTATCATGGCTAGCCAACCAGCACTGAGCCAGTGGGAACAGAGTGCTACCCAATAGATGAAAAAGAGGATGGTAAGCGGGTAATTGTACTTTACCTCCCGCTTTAAGTAAAAGCGCATGAAATTTCTAATTTTCAAAAGCTTAACTAGTCTCAATAACCGAAGGTAGGGGTTGCCGGTAAGCACCTCAATAGGAACCGCAGCTACAATATCTGTTAGCAGCCAACGGCGATGTCCAATCAGTGCATTAGAGTTAATTCCGTCGTTGCCAGCTGAGTCTTCGTTGGTGGCCCAATAGCAAATGGGGATGTCAGCAAAAAAAATGAGGTTGATTGCCCAGTAAAGAAGCGAGAACTGATTAACCGCTTCCGGAACGATAATATCCAGTGGAATATAGACGGCCAGGCCAGCAGTTGCTAGCATAACCAACACATTCCACGCTGCAAATATCGATGCTTTATTCATGTATTGAACCAATTCCAGTCAATTACCACGTCACCCTATTCGTATCTTACTCGCTGGAATTGACCGTTCTAGGTTTCTAAAGATATCAATATCTTTTTTCTATCGTTGCGTCGAATGGATTTGAAGAAATCTATCAACTGCTGATACTTCTCTTTATCGTATTTTCCTTTGTTGGTTTTGTAAGTTCTTTTGTAAACCAAGCGATTATCAACCATATCGTAAGTAACGTTATAGGTTCCGAAATCACTTTCTATGCTTACAGGTTCCGGTAACTTCTCAATAAATGCCCCGGCGGGAATTTCGAATACTAGAGAGTCTTGTACAAGTCGGCTTTGCCGGAAGTAAATCGGGGTTTTTCTATCCATGCTGGGAGGAACAAACCGACTTTCACTGAACATGTTTGGCTTTAGGAATAATCTCTTACCAGTGGTTGAGGCCAGGCCACGGATGCCCAGGTCCAAAGTCAAGTCGATTTCGGGTATCATTCCCTTGGTTTCCTTTATCTGGAACTCATTAAGGTCATAATTGGGGATGTCCACGTAGTTCTTAATCCACTTGTCTTGCTTGTCTTTAGTTTGGTAGTAGAACCCACGTAAATCTCTAAAGTCTACCGCGCTCCCTTTAAATTCAAAAGCGACAGCAGCATCGGCATCACCCAATTTGTCTATCTTAATAAGCCCAGAAGAGCTAATTCTATTATTTTCATGCTCGTAGGAGGGAGTATGCACAATTTTGCCGCCTTCTTCCGAAATCACCAATACGTCCCTGTCGCCGGTGAAATCACCCAAATAGCCCATCGGGACATTTTGGCTGGTACACTCCAACCATAAGGTGTCTCCTTTATTAGGAACACAAAGAATGATATGGTTGAAAACGTCGTCGGGAAACTCTTTATCTACACTAGGTGGCCTGCTTCCACCGTATACCCAGGTGTAGTGGGATTTAATACCCGCTGCCTTTAGCAGCGATTGTGTATAGAACGAAAGTGCTTTACAATCGCCGTATCCTTCATTGTCAACTATACTGGTGTTAAATGGCTGGAAGCCTCCAATGCCAAGTTGGATACTTACATAGCGCGTACGGCTTTGCATGTATTCATAAACAATCCTTATCTTCTCTTTGTCATCACTTATTCCTGCAACCAGTTCTTGTATTTTGCTTTTGGTGGCCGAACCCAGATCATCCCTACCGGCATTAAGCGAGAGTTGCCATTCTGCCAAATCGTCCCAGGAGTTCATGCTGCCCTCATACCCTTCATATTTAAAAGAGGTAGGCCCCAATTTAACGCCAGCATTGCTAGGTAGACCTTTACCAAATATTTCATACTCTTGCGCCTTCCATGAGTCAAATGTCCACGAATAGGAGATAATCCCTTTTTTCTCTGAAATCAAGGGAGCGGTTTTTACCCCGAACATCTTATACCTGGGTTTCAAACTTGTCGGAGCGGTTACCTTATAGGAAGACTTCTGGACCGAAACGTTTTCATCGGGCAATACAATCCAGTTTGGCACTGTGTATAGATACTTGTATCCGAACTGAAACTCGAACTCAACAGTATAGGGGTAATCTTCTTGCGTGAGATCAGCGTATTTAACACGGTTGTCTTCATAGAGGCTTGCACCGCTGATAGCACTTTGATCTATGATATCACTCTTTTTCAGCTTTTTGATGATTGCTCCATGCTTGTCGTAAACTGAAGCAGAAAAATCCTCAAGCTTCTTCAGCTTATCATAATAGGCGAACACATAGCCATGCTCTTTGGCCTTTTCATTGAGGATGGTAATAACCTTTCGCTCGCGGTAAGTGGCGCGGTCAATAGATTCGATATTAAATTCACCTTCTTGTACCCGAAAAACGGCATTTGCATTTTCCTTTAATTCCTCTGGAATATTTGTTACCGAGTATTGCGCCTGAACAGACACAGACACGAACGTGCCTATCAGCATCAGTAGCGTTAATATTTGACCTGGCATCTTCATGCTATTGTTGCTTTAATACCACGCTTTCTGCCTGCTTAGCTACCACTTGCGCATAGAATTCTCTTAGGGGCCCATATTCTTCCGCCTGGAATTCAGTTCGGTTTATTATGAAGCGGGAGGTGAGTGAGATGCTATTTCCTACTTGTTGGATTTGGTAGAGAAAGGTACCCGATTTATTGGGCAGGCCAATTGCCAAAGGTTGAGGTAACTCATCTACCACATAGCCATCTGGAATTTGAATTCGATAGGAAACGGTTTTGTTGTATGGGGCTCCATAGTTTACCGGAAACAACCTCTCCTTCGACTCAAAAGGATTTTCTTCCATTCGTGAGTATAGGAAAGGATTGAATATTAAGAGGTCTCCAGCCATTTCGGCGTAATCTTCAATTTCCATCTCAATGGATTCCTTCACTTTCGATTTTACATCTTCCATGCCTTCCACTTCGTGCTTGTCAATTATCCATGTCGCGTGGTTTTCGGCGAAATCAGTTTTGTAATCATCGATTGCATCTTCATTGTCATCTCGGAAATCAATGGCGCTATAACCGCCCCGGGAGATGTCTATTTTGCCTAGGATAATGCCATCCATATCTACTTCAAACGAACCAGTAAGGAAAAGCTGATTTCCGACCTTGGGTGTGAGACTTACCCACCGAGCATTTTTGGATATTACCAGACCCTTGTCGTTAATACATTTTTCAGGCAATACACCAAAGGGGATGTCTTTTTCACTAGCATCAAGAAGAATATCTTCTTCACCAACTCGGGCGCAGGCCACGGTGTAGTTAAAATTTGATTGCATAGGATAGACTGGATGAATTCTACCGTGGCTTCTGGTACTGAGCCAAACAATATTGCTCTCTATTCCTACCTCATTTAGCATTGCTACCGTAAATCGGTTGGTGTTGGTCCTGTTGGCTTTTTTGTTGTTAAGAATTTGCCGAAGCCGGCTTTCTGAATCGTCCCCATCATATTCAATATTGTCTTGTACGTATTCAAAAATTGCCTGTACTTTCTCCATTTCCGTCATGCCAGCCTTAACAACTTTGGCCACCTCTTCTTTTAGAAATTTGTTGTCAACCAGGTCGGTTCCGTAGAATTCCTTGCCTGCCAGCTCCTTACTCATCTGGAAGTAACTGGCAGGAAGATAGTTCCTGTCAACCTGGCCGGGAATGTATATTGATGCGAGCTCGAAACTAACGTTGCTGATATAGTCACCCCGGGAGGTCATATATGGTTCGTCCTTGAATGGGGTTACATCTTTGGCCACAAAACGGGTTACATCCATTCGAAAATTGCTGCCACCGTAAGTGCCGTTTTTGCTGGTGGTTTCGTAAGCAGCCAGCTTAACGAAGCCTTTCATTATTTGGCGATACTTAAAGTACTCTGGAAGAGATACTATGTATTCGCTGTGACGTACCGGAATAGATTGCTGAAAATACCAATTTGAAAGTCGACCCCAACTGCCGTAGCCTACGGTGTATGAATACTCGATAATTGAACCAACCTTAACATTGGGCAAGCTGAATCGTTTTTGCTTAACTCCCTCGCTAACTTCTTCGGTGAAGATGTTCTTCTTATCCAATTTGCTTTCGACCATCTTGCCATTTTCAAGATTGTAAGTAGATGCTTTAAGCTTTGAGACATGGTCTTTGGAGCCATATGGTATTTTAATATCTCCACGATCGAATTCTGTGCTGTTGAAAATCTTTATGCGCACGTGGTGCTGTAAGGAGATATCGAAGTTGTGATCGAATGTAGTTAGACCAAAATCCAGCAGAGTTTCTGCCCCGGCAGAGGAATCAATTGGTGAGTAGGACATTTCCAGGTCCTTGATATCAATTTCTCCGAACTTAGAGGGGCTTTTCTGGGCAATTAAGCCTGCTGCACTCAACAGGAGTAATATTCCTGCCAAGGCTGATTTAAGAGGCAATTTCATAGTGCTAATAGTTACTTATTGGTATTAAATATATAGACAATTTCTGCAAAGATCACTTTTTCTTAATGTGTTCTGGGGCAATAGTGTTACCCCCATACTATTTTGTAAATTTCACTATGAAAAGGTATTCTAAACCCTCCGCCATTTTTAGCATTATTGCTATTATTTTAAGCCATGTTGCTTATTCTCAAACTGATAGGCTTTCCCTCAAATACTTTGGAACTGCAGGATGGCAGATTTCCCATGACGGGTTTGTGGTTTTAGTAGACCCATATATCTCTCGTATTAAGCTTGGAACGGGTCCCTCAATTAGCCCTGAAGATAATAGACAGAGTTTTAGCAGATCAGATCGCTATATTCCTGATTCCACTTTGATAGATGAGTTGATACCACGGGCAGATTTTATTCTAGTCCACCATTCGCATTTTGATCATCTATCCGATGTTCCCTACATAGCCCGGAAAACTGGTGCTAAGGTGATTGGTACGGAGACTACCATCAATATTCTGAGAGCTTATGGCATCCCTGATGACCAGGTCTATGCTGTGAGGGGAGGGGAAGACTACCAGTTCGAGAAATTTTCCGTTCGGATCATTCCTTCAATACATTCAGCATTGAGAGAAAAGCACTACTACGATTCCAGGAAACTTCCGGAAAAACTAACTGTACCGTTAGCAATTTCAGATTTTATTGAAGGCGGTTCATTAATGTTTATGGTAAGGCTGGGAGGTAAGGAGATTCTTACTATGGGCTCAATGAATTTCGTAGAACGCGAGATCCAGGGCCTTACGCCCGATGTACTCCTTGCTGGCGTTAACGGGTCTCGCTTTGGTATTTACAAGTACACAGAGCGGTTGCTGAAGGCTACCGGCATGCCTGCCATTGTTATTCCAACCCATTGGGATAACTTTCGAATACCCTACGGTTTTTCCCAGGAACCGGCAATTGAAGGCAAGCTTAAGCCATTCGTTAAAGAGGTAGCGGAGATTTCCGCGGAAACCAAAGTTATCTTACCTACCCATTTGGAAACAATTATAATAGACCAATAACGATGTTGAGATTCCTACTGGTAGCTTCGACCGCACTAATAGTAATTAGTTATGCTTACACCCAACCCAGGGTTTTCAGATCTCATCCTTATGCCAAGTTGGGAACAGAAGCAAATCGAACTGCATCCGTAAGCCTTGGAGATCTGGATGGTGACGGAGACCTGGATGTGACGGTGGCCAACGGTCGGCATTGGGCCCAGCAAAACAAGGTTTTCTTCAATGATGGCCGCGGGTTCTTCAGAATCGCTATCAATTTGGGGTCAGAATTAAACACTACCTATGCAACGCCTATGGCCGATTTAGATAGCGATGGCGATCTGGACGTAGTGGTTGGAAATGATCGGGTACAAGGCATTGTCTTTTATAATGAAAATGGAACTTTCCAAAGCAGTGCAAAATTTGCTGTAGATGGTAGGAATACCAGGAGTGTTACCTTATTTGACATTAACGGTGATAGGCATATCGATATCCTCCTTACTAATCGAGGCCAGGTTAATGATATCTTTCTCAATGATGGCAAAGGTAATTTTGATGAGCACACAACCTTTGGTCAACAAGATGACTCAACCATTGATGTAGTTGCCGCCGACCTTGACGGAGACGGCAACCAGGATCTGGTGCTAGCAAACAGAGATGGCCAGGCAAATTTTGTAGCCTACAACAACGGCAAGCTTGGCTTTGAAAGACGAGTACAGTTTGGTACAGGTGAGGATGAAACCCGGGGAGTGGCAGTAGCTGATTTAAATGGCGATGGAAACCTTGATATTTGTACAGCAAACATTGGTGAGCCCAATGGAGTCTTCTTTGGAGATGGTAAGGGCGGATTTGCAGGTGCTACGAGTTTTGGTGACAGAGAAAGAACCTACTCCATTGTAGTGTCTGACCTGGACCTTGATGGCGACATTGATATAGTGGTTAGCAATGTAGGTGAGCAGAATGCCGTCTACTTCAATGATGGCAGTGGAAGTAAGTTCATCGAGCATCGGTTTGGGTTGGAAGAGGGCATTACTTACGGTGTTGCTGTTGGAGACCTTAATGCAGATAGCTTTCCGGACCTGATAACGGCAAATTCCGACGGTCAGAACATCGTCTATTTCAATAGAAGGCCTCAATAATTCTTAAACACAAAAACTTAGTTATGAAACTCGATAGACCCTTCGTAATTGGTCTCTTGACTTTAGTTACGTCTTTGTCAGCTAGTGCCCAAACCAATCCGCTTTGGAAACAGGAAAAGGTGAAAAATTACCTGCCGCACATGACAGTGCCGGAGGTACAGGAGTTCTTAACTAAATCTGATATAGTTATAATTCCCCTTGGGGCGTTAGAGCAGCATGGTAATCATTTACCTATCGGTACCGATTTTATCAATGGTGTAGAGAGGTGTAAACTTATCGCGCAAGAAAGGGATGTTTTGGTAGCTCCAATTTTAATGGCTGGTCAAAGCCCCTATCATATGGGTTTTGCCGGAACCATCACATTATCGGCCGAAACTATAATGCAAGTACACCTGGAAGCTGTGGAAAGCCTCATACGCCATGGCTTCAGAAGATTTATCATTATGAATGCTCATGGCGGCAACCGCGCTATTTCCACCCTGTTAGTTGATCAAATAAATCAAACCACTAAAGGAGTAGCAGTTAGCTTTGGTCAGGCCATTGGGCCATTCCTAAAGTCGTCCAATGCAGAGAGAAGTTCCGTGCTCGATCGGCACGGAGGCACTGGAGAAACTTCTAATTCTCTCTATTTAATGCCCAACCTGGTGCAATTAGATAAAGCCGTTCCCGCCAGGTTAACTTTACCGGAACATCTACAAGAGATGCTCCCCGATGTGGTTGCCGGCGAACCGACTGCCCTGATGCTATTTTTAGCGGAAGGTCTCAAAGCTGAAGAAACAGGAAAGGGAACCTCTTCTGCCGAGATGTCGACCACTGGAGTATGGGGCGAAAGAGATCCAAAAGAGGGTACAGCTGCTCGAGGAGAAGCCTCGGCCCAAAGAATGGTTGCTGGAGCAGTGGCCTTTATTGACAAGTGGAACGAGCTCTGGAGAAAGTAGTTTTTTCATTAGATTTTGCGCTTACGTATAACACCTTTGGTGGATTTGATTCAATGCTTATATTGTAATAATTGAAAATCACTACATAAATGAAACGACGAGACTTACCTTTTATCAACCTTGTTATTGCCATTGTTTTGCTAGTGATCGATCCTGCCTCCGTGCAGGCTCAGTCGAAGAAGGCAATGACCATTATCGATTTCCTGAATATCCCCGGAGTTGGCAGCGCAGCGTTATCTCCTAATGGCAACCAGTTACTCTACATCAAATCTGAAAGTGACTGGAAGAAGAATAGGCAAATTGGCCATATCTGGAGGAAAGATATCAATACTGGGGCGCTCATACAGTTAACAAATGGGGTAAATGGAGAAAGCAACGCGGCTTGGTCACCAAATGGAGAGTATATTTCCTTTGTAGCGAGAAGAGAACCGGCGGAAGCTAATCAGGTTTACCTCATACGAAATGTTGGAGGTGAGGCTCGTCAATTTACGAAGCACGAGACAGCCGTAAGAAACGTACAATGGGCCCCTGATGGTCAAAGTATTTACTTCCTTGCCAGCGATCCCAAAAGTAAGGAGGAGAAGGAAAAAGAAAAGTTGAAAGACGATGTCTATGGTAAGGATGAAAACTGGAAGTACCGCCACCTTTGGAAAATGGGCATTAATGACACATCTGCGACAAGAGTTACGGAAGGTGATTATTCCGTAAACTCCTACCAATTGTCAAGGGATGGAAAGAACATAGTGATTCAGAGGGCCATAAGCCCACTGTTTGGAGATAGCCAAACTGGTGAAATTTGGAAGATAGATGCTGACGGCGGTAACGCTGTTAAAGTTACCAACAACAATATCCCGGAATCCTCCGCACGGCTTTCACCGGATGGAAGCCAAATTTCGTTTTACGCTTTCACCAATGAACAATTTGAATTTTACTACAACGATAAGCTGTTCCTGGTACCATCTACTGGTGGTACAGCCAGGGCTGTAACGAAAAATTCCGACTACGAAGTGAATGGTGCAGAATGGAGCGCCGATGGTAAAGCCGTATATGTGCTGATGAATACCGGGGTGGAGATGCAATTGTTCAAGTATACAGTATCTAATTCCAGGCTCACAAAAGTCACCTCTGGTGACTTCCGTATTGGTGGTTGGCGATATTACCCAAACCAAAACAAGCATGTGTTTACACTAGGTTCAGCCAACACTCCGGGAGACATTTACCTCATGAATGGGGATGACTTCAATAACCGGCAGAGACTAACCTATGAGTATGATTACCTCGATAGAGATTTTCAACTACCAACGCAAGAGAAAGTTACGTGGAAAGGTGCTGATGGTGAGGAGGTGGAAGGGCTTCTTTACTTACCTGCTAATTATCAGCGCGGAACTAGATATCCACTGGTGGTGCAGACACATGGTGGTCCGGCATCATCAGATAAGTATGGCCTGTCGCGCGGATTTACCAGATTTAACCCGGTGTTAGCTGCTCATGGCTATGTTGTACTACAACCGAACTACCGGGGTAGTACTGGCTACGGGGATGACTTCCTCAGAGACATGGTGGGGAGTTATTTTAAGAATGCTCACCTTGATGTAATGACGGGAGTAGATCACCTTATTAAGGAAGGAATTGTTGATGGTGATCGCATGGTGAAAATGGGCTGGAGCGCCGGGGGTCACATGACCAATAAGATCATTACACATACTGATAGATTTAAGGCTGCAAGTTCGGGTGCTGGAGCTGCCAACTGGGTTTCCATGTACGGGCAAAGTGATGTTCGCATTTACCGGACGCCCTGGTTTGGAGGGACTCCTTGGCAAGAAAATGCACCAATAGATGTCTATTGGGAACATTCACCGCTTAAGTATGTGTCGAAGGTTACAACGCCTACCTTGTTTCTGGTTGGAGGCAGCGACCCAAGGGTACCTCCACCACAATCGGTAGAGATGTTCAGGGCATTGAAAACTAATGGTGTTGAAACTCATCTTTACATTGCCCCCCGCGAACCTCATGGCTGGCAGGAACTCAGACACCGGCTTTATAAGATCAACGTCGAATTAGATTGGTACGCTAAACATGCCCTGGGTAAAGAATATACCTGGGAAAAGGCACCGAAGAAGTAGCTTTACCACAGCATGGGGTGGTAGAAATACGTATAGCTGAAATTCGGTATTTGCCATAAAACTATATCTTGTTTTACAATTTAATTGAAACAAGTTATGGCCGAATTGAAAAAAGTGCTTTCCATTGATGGTGGTGGAATACGCGGTATTATTCCCGGGCAAATCCTGGTTGAAATCGAAAGGGAGTTCAATATAAAAGTCTGGGATCACTTCGATTTAATAGCAGGCACCAGCACAGGCGGTATTCTGGCATGTGCTTATTTGTGCCCCTCGGATGGTGATCCGAAGAAGCCAAAATTTACATCTAAGGAGGTTGTGGGTCTCTATCACGAAAAAGGAGATGAGATATTCGATATTCCGATGTTTCACAAAATCCGAACACTGGGTGGATTGAGGGATGAGAAATATCCGGAAGACGGGTTGGAAGATGCACTTGATGAATATTTTGGCGATACCTGGCTCAAGAATTTGCTGAAGCCCTGCCTAATTACCAGTTATGATATCACTAACCGCAAAGGCCACTTTTTTGGCCAGCATAAAGCGAAAAAGGATAAGGCTTCTAATTTTCTGGTTAAGGATGCAGCTAGATCAACTTCCGCCGCGCCTACTTATTTTGAATGTGCGCAGGTAAGGAATGAGTTAGGCAAACCGTTTACACTGGTCGATGGTGGAGTCTTTGTTAATAACCCTGCGCTAACAGCTTATGCTGAAGGTCGAAATATTTTCAAGGTAGGGGGTGCTGAGGCTACTGCAAAGGACATGAAAATTCTCTCTCTCGGTACCGGGTATTCCCGCAAGCGATATAATTACAGCCAAGCTAAGAACTACGGCATGGCACAGTGGGTGCAACCGGTTATAGATATTATGATGTCTGGTGCGGCCGAGGTAGCCCACTACCAATTAGATAAGATTTATAAGACTACTCCTAACCACAAGCAGTATCTGCGTATTGATGGGGATTTAAAATTTACCGACATCGATCCGGATATGGATTGCGCAACCAGGGAGAATATGAATCGACTAAAGGTATTCGGGGAGAAATTATTCGAAAAGAACAAGAAATCTATTGAAGACTGGTTAGCTATCTAGCTCCATATCAGAACTAAGTCAGGCTATTTCTTATTCCAAATTTGTATTCGAAACTACATACAAATATGATATCCTATTGTCATATTTGTTAGATTCATGTTTCAACTTAAACGACTGTAGAAAGGCAGTACTTATGAAAGAAGACCTGATACAACTTGCCAAACTTGAAGACCTAAACGACAGGGAGCCTGCTTATGCGCTGGCGGAGAGTACCGACCTGGTGCTGGTAAAATACGATGATCATGTTTCCGTGCTATACGGCCGATGCCAACACCGTGGGGCCTTAATGTCTGACGGGGCCATTATCGGTAACGATATAGTTTGTGGTTTACATAACTGGGATTATAGATACGACACAGGCGTCAGTTCCTACAACAACAGCGAGAAACTGCACAAGTTCAATGAGGTTATCGAGGATGGGTATGTTTGCGTGTCAAGGGTAGAAATACTTGAATTTCAGATCAATAATCCACAACCGTTTAATCGCGATGCATACCAGGGCCTTTATGCCGATACCCACCCTGAGGCCACTGAACCTTATACCAGGCATATTCAAGAACTAGCTCGAGATGGCCTGACAAAGTTGGGACACCACGGCTTCACGGAAGCTATGGGAGTAGATCGTGATACCTTACCCAAATGGGAAAACATACAGTTCCTGCCGGCACAAATGAGTGAAAAGCCGCTCTTAGATGATGCTACGGTTGCAACAAAAGTTATCATCGGGCCGAAAGCGGAAAAGCCTTTACAATTAGATATTCCACTGTTTGTTAGTGATATGAGCTTCGGTGCTCTGTCAAGAGAAGCCAAGATTGCATTGTCAATGGGTGCGGAGATGGCAGGTACCGGCATATGCTCCGGTGAAGGTGGCATGCTTCCTGACGAACAAGCAGCTAATTCCAAATACCTATATGAGCTAGCATCAGCGAAGTTTGGCTTCTCGTGGGATAAGGTGCAGAAAGCCCAGGCATTTCATTTCAAGGGAGGTCAGGGAGCAAAAACTGGAACTGGCGGTCACTTGCCAGGTAACAAGGTCCAAGGTGAAATTGCGCAGGTACGGGAATTGGAAGTTGGTCAGTCAGCTATCAGTCCTGCTACCTTCACAGATATGGCCACCGTAGCCGATTTTACTGAATTTTCAAATGAAGTGAGGAAGATCACTGGAGGGATTCCAGTGGGCTTCAAGTTGGCGGCTAGTCATATCGAGAAAGATATTGCCTTTGCTCTTGAAGCTGGCACTGATTATATAATTCTAGATGGAAGGGGCGGGGGTACTGGAGCGGCCCCTACGGTTTTGCGTAACAATATCAATGTGCCCACCATACCTGCCCTGGCAAGGGCTCGCAAATTTCTGGATGAAAATGGTGTTAAGGACGTTAGCTTAATTATTACAGGTGGCTTACGGATTGCTGAAGATTTTGCCAAGGCTATGATGTTAGGTGCTGATGCTATTGCTGTTTCAAATTCCGCCTTGCAGGCTATAGGCTGCCTCGGCATGAGAGCCTGTCATACCAATAATTGTCCGGTTGGGATTGCCACACAGAAGGATCATCTGAGATCTCGACTAATCATAGAGAAGTCGGCGGAGAGATTGCAGAATTTCTTCCTGGCGACTACAGACTTGATTAAGGTTGTAGCCAGAAGTTGCGGGTACGACGATATCAGCAAATTCAACCATGATAACCTGTCGACCTTTGATTACGATATGCACAAATTGACTGGTATTAACTACGCCGGAGTAAATCCATAAAGGTTATTTCGCAAACAGCAACTCGTCTCTACCCTGAAAGTTACAGAGGTAGATATCTTGTTTACCGTCACCATTGAAATCTGCCACTTGGTAGTCAAAAGTGTAGACGCTCATTTGCGGCAAATACACGATGGTTTCATCACTGAAACTACCGCTGCCATCGTTAATGAGCACATTTTGATCTAAACCATTCCAGCGATTGCCACTAAGGATGTCTAAGCTGCCATCTCCATTAATATCTACAAAGTCGGCATCTACGGTACGAAAACTACTGGTTGGAAGGCGAGTAGTCGCTTCAGAGAAAATGCCACTACCGTCATTTAGTAGCAGCCGGTTTTGTGGGTTACCAATGCCGCCAAAATCGACATTAGCAAAAAAGATATCTAAGTCACCATCATTGTCAATATCTCCTAGGTCAACTTCCCTGGTTTGATCATTTACAACCGGCAAGCGTAAAGTTGATTGATCTGTGAAGTTACCGGTGCCGTCATTTATCAGAATTCTATTACTAGTTTCGTTGGCTTCTACAATATCCAGGTCGCCATCTCCATCCACGTCTCCAAGGTCGATATCCTGGGTGGTAGCCCCGTTTGCCGGTAATCTGCTACCTGTTTCATCCATAAATGCTCCCGAGCCATCGTTGATTAGCAGGTAGTTCTGGCCAGCGTTTCCCATGATGAGGTCCGGAAGGCCGTCTCCATTGAAGTCTGTGGTTTCCACAGAATTGGTGGTACCAGTAACTGACAAAATGCTACTAGCATCTTCGAAAAAAGCACCGCCTGTATTGCGATAGTATTCATTGATTCGATCATCTTCGCTGACAAAAACAATGTCTAAGTCACCATCATTGTCGAAATCAGCCACTGCTATATCCTCAGAATCATGAGTTTTAGTTGGGAATCGTGAACTGCTTTCATCAGTTAGCACACCTTGACCATTGTTGATGAGAATGATATTAGGTCGAAATTCACCAGCTATGATTATGTCAAGGTCGCCATCATTATCAATGTCTACCACTTGCCCATCCATGGAATTGCCAGAAGTATTGTTACTTCTAAGATGAGTAGCGGTAACAAGTTCAAACGGAAGATTATTGTTTCCGGTATTGCCTCCGGGGTCTGGCTCCGATTCACTTTTGCAGCATGTGAATGACAAGAGGGCGGAAAGAATGGTGAAGAAGCTGAACATTTTGGTGATTCGCATATTACATGCCATTAAGTACGATTTTATAACCAAAAACCGTACTTAACCAGGGCGAATTACAAAATATGTTGCGACTATTGTTTATTCGAGGCCAGCAAGTTCTCGGGCATATTGGATTATCACCCCGCTGATGCGATCTTCCCATTTGCCAGGTTTTCGTTCGAATGAATCTTTAGGCTTTTCATGAATATTATTCCAATGGTCTAAACCTTCATATCGTAATAGCACATGATCTTGGTGACCAGTGGATTCCAGGATATCTATGATCATATCATTGTCGAGGTCAGACATGATCCAGTCATTGGTACCTCGGATGATCCTCACTGGTACTTTCAGTTTCTGCCAGGCCCCGGCGAAATCGAAATCCTGAACTTGGTGGTAGTAGGCTACTGGCCTGCCATACATGTGTTCGCTGCTGTGGATATTGTATTGCGCCAACTCAGGCTTTTCTCTAATTACCTCAGCGAATGATTTCTTTTCAATCAGCATTCCATAATAGAGGGGGATCAATCCCTCGTTAACTATTCTTCCGACCTCCGCCGGAGTTTGACCCTGGAAAAGCCGAATGCGTCGATCGATTTCCAGCATATGTTCAAACCAGGTCTTTACAAACGTACCATCTGATATTATTCCCTGCGCACCAAGTTCATTGGCCAGGTAGGGCGCTAGTGCGCTGCCCATAGAAGAGCCATAGATAATGATATTGGTGCTATCTGCCATGGCATGTCGCTTAAGCTGTTGATAACTGGCTTTGAATGCCGCAATATCCCTATGAAAGTCGCTCTCTCCGCAATTGCCATTACTGTCTCCTACACCGGGTTTTTCGACTCGCATCACAACCATGCCAGTATTGGTTGAAATATCTTGCAGTACTCGGGTCCAACCTGTTTCTGGCCTGCCAGGAAAGGCTTCAATTGATGAACAGCTTAAGCCGCCCACAACAAATAATGCCGGAAGCTTCCCACGACTTCGTTTAGGGTAGGTAGTAATATTCCTTATTAGGTCTCCATAAGAGGACATGGCCTCTCCATATTCAACTGTGTGATCAGGATATTCTTCTCTTGGCATAGGCCCAAAAGAGACTTGTTTCAACAGGATCTCGCTCCCGCGTTGAACCTGTAACACAACAACATCGCCCTCCCTAAAATTATAAACTATGTCGCTCCACCTATTAGCTTCGTTAAGCAACTCGCCATTGAGCCTTAGAATTCTATCGTTTGGTTGAAGGCCAGCCCTGGCAAATGGGCTGTTATTACTTTGGGTTCGAAGTACTGCTCCAACAGCGGTTGGTCGGGGGCTGCTGAAAGAGGCGCCAATATAGGCTCTCCTCTTGATATGTTGTGCACTTGCAAGTGCAGCTATTAGTATAAGGCAACTAGCGAAGAGAGATTTGTACATCATGCTTTTTTGATCCAAATGAACGTAGAATTGCATCTAGTTGTAGAAATTTTATTTGTAATAAGGTGTCTTCTATGTATATAGCGTAGTAGTCAGGATATTGACAAAACCTGAGTTTAGCGATGCCCGGCAAAACCTACAGCAACTTCTATGTTTTCGATTCTCGGATAGCCACGCACGTACTGTTCTGGGCGTTGTACTATGCCCTATTTGGCTACATATGGGCTAAGAACGGTGAGTATTTGGCCTCGTATTTCCTGGAATTCATTCTATTGCCAATCAGAATAATGGCAGTCTACTTGACTATTTATTGGCAAATACCTCGGTATTTGCTGGCGGTTAAACTGCCGCAATTCCTGGCTTTCTACCTGTTGCTAATGTTGATCAGTGGTACTCTCCAACATTTGTTTATTTTCTTTTTTTATGAACCGATTTTTGGTGGAAATGCCATAACGTTGTTTGATCTATCCTCTTTACTGAGGGCTGTAATTCTCATTAACTCTACGGTACTCTTTGTTTCATCAATTAAAATTGCGCAGTTGTTCATTCAACAAAAGGAGCGATTTCACGATTTGGAAAATAGGCCTGAAAGTGGTTCAGGGATTGAAATAAAGGCCGAAAAGAGAGTGCATCGAGTGGATGCAAATGATATATTATACATCGAGGGGTTGGGTAATTATGTAGCCTTCGTCATGCACGATCAAAAAATCATTAGCTACATCAGTCTCAAGGAAGCACTGAAAATATTGCCCGGCACCTTTGTTCGGGTGCATAAGTCATTCATTGTTAACAAGAGCCATGTGAAATCTTATAACAGCGAAGATGTTGAGATTGGCGAAAAATATATCCCTATAGGAAGATCCTACAGGGATACTGCAACACTATAATAACTTCACGTAGTTCCAGATTTACTCGTCCCTTAGCGAGTCTACGGGATTGGTGCGCAGCGCATTGAGAACACCCTTGCTCATAGCCAACATTGCCAGGCCCGCCATGATTAGGATTGTCGGTACGATGATGCTGGCATCGACACTAACTTTGTAGGCAATTTCATTGAGCCAAAGGCTATTGATTAGAATCGCCAGGGGCAAGGCTATCACCATGGCAATAAGCAGTATAATCAAAGTTCCTCTTGAAATGCTCAGGAATAGTTGCCCGGTGTTTGCGCCTAATATCTTTCTTACCCCAATTTCTTTCGTTTTTCGTTCAGTAATGAAAATGGACATACCGAAGAGACCAAGGCCCGAGATAGCCGCCGCAAGTATGGAAAAGAATCCGGTTACAACCTTTAAGTCAGCTATAAGGCCATATGACTGCCTGATTTGTTGCTCATAGAAACTAAATTCGAAAATATGATCAGGGTCCAATTTGCTCCATGCTTGTTCAAGGTAAGCCACTGTTCCACTTGGGTCGCTGCCACTGATCTTTACGTTGGCATACCCGATATTTTCAGGCGAGTAATATAACATCATCGAACGGATGGGGGCGAAGAGGTTTTGAAAATTGAAGTCCTTTACAACACCAATTATTTGAATTACCTCACCATTAATTTCTACTGGCTGGCCTACGGCCTCGGCAGGATTATCCCAGCCCAAAGCTCCGGTTGCTGTTTCGTTGAGTATTATGAATGAGTTGGCTGATTGTGCCATTTCCTGGGAGAAGTTGCTGCCGGCCACCAACTTGATATCCATAGTTTCGAGATAGTGCTCGTCTACAACCAGGTAGCTCACTCTCACTGTGTTCTCCATCTCTGGGGTTTTCACTCGGGTACCATCTGAACCATCAAGACCATGTATAAATGCCGACCCTGAAACAGAAACTACATCACTATTACCGATGATTGAAGTTCTGAATAGTTCATAAGGGGCATCTTTGAGCTTTACATTCACAATGTTGTCATGATTAAAACCATAATCGTACTTAAGAAAATGCGAAAACTGCTTGTGGGTTAGTAGGGCGCTGGTGATGAATACTATGGAGAAAATGAATTGAATAATTACCAGGCCCTTTCTCCAATTCCAACGAAAACTGCGCTGTGTGGTGGTATTGTTGCCCAGTATGGCAATGGCAGAAAATGATGATAAGTAGAGGCTTGGGAAAAACCCTGCTACGAGGCCCGTCACTAAGGCGAAAAGCAGGAATAAGAATATGAGCAGTGGGCTAGGTTGGAAGTTTAACGCCAGAAATGACAGGAGATCCAATTGCAGCAGGCTGGGAATTAGGAGTTGGAGAATTCCTACAGCCAGCAGCAGAGAGATCAATGCTACTACAATAGATTCTGTAATAAACTGCCAGAATATTTGATGCCTGAAAGCCCCAGTGGTTTTTCTAATCCCGATTTCCTTAGCTCGGGATAATGCCCTTGCGGTTGAGAGGTTGGTATAGTTGAAGGCAGCGGTGATAAGGATCAAAAAGGCGAGAATTGCTAGCGTATAAACTACCTGGATCGGTACGGTTGAGACCACCTGGTTTGAAAGCTGTTCACCCAGGTAGATATCCGAAACAGACTGCAGCCTGAAAGTTGTGCCTGCCATATTGTTGCCGTCGTATTTTTCAGAACTAACCTCATTGAGGTAATTCTGCAGGGAGCTCAATACTGAGGATTCCGATAGCTTCACATACACAAAGCCATTATTGAAAGCATTCCAGTTTTCTACCTCATTTGGTGTTTTTCCATCGTTTTCCAGTAGCGGCATAGATGCCACTGAAGCTAACATGTCGAATTTGAGGTGTGACTTATATTGAGCAGGGGACAACACGCCAGTAATCCGAAATTCACCTAGCTCACCAATGTTAATGGTTTCACCAATGGCATCCTGATCCGCAAAAAGATCTTTCTTCATTTGGCTTGAAATTACCACTGTAAAAGGCTCCGTTATGGCATTACTAATATTGCCGGCTTGTAACTTGAAATTGAATAGCTTGAAGAAGTTTCCATCGGCGAAGATCCCTCTTGAAGGGCGCAGTGTTTTCTCATAAGTCACATCTGCATGCAGCCGCCGTCGGATGCGAGTTGTGGCCTCAATGCCACTGAAGTTCTCTTGCAGATGAGCCGCCAAGGGGAGGGGTGCAACCGCCGAATGGCCATCATAATCCCCTTTCCAATAGGTGGTGGAGATAACCCGGTAAAGCCGGTCACTATCGGCATGATGCTTATCGTAGCTCTTTAAATCTACTATGATAGTGATAACTAGCAGGCAAACAGATATGCTGAACGCTAGGCCGGTGATGTTAATGATGGTAAATGCGCGATGGCGTGCAAGATTTCGCAGGGCAACTTTGATGTAGTTTTTAACCATGGTAATGTTATTTGAACGTGGGTATCGGTTTCTATTATGGAGGTTGGGTTTCAGCAGCATGGCGGCGGCGGTAGATAACAAAGAATACAGCGCAGCCCCTTTTCCCTTTCTTTCTCTCTTGTATTGATAAATTTCCATTAGGTCACCGCTAATTCCTTCATAAAGCAAGGGATGGCAGTACCTTTGTAAAAGGAGAAAAACCCATTTTGGTGGATCGGTTGCGTTGTTCCTGGAGGCCTTCATTTGCTTTTCCACCCAAACGCAGGTTTCGGTATCGCTTGCCAGAGGTTTTCTCGTAATTCTTTGGCCTTGGAGAGGGCAACTTCCCCATTCTTGGTAACACGAAACAGGTGTTTGCGACGACCACCACGTTCCGCTGTGGCCCCATCATATCTTGATTCCACATATCCTTTTTGATGTAGTCGTTGTAGGGTAGCATGTACGGTGCTGATTGTCACTTTTCTCCCGCAGCGCTCCGCTAACTCACGTTGGATTGCAACTCCATAACTGTTGTCATAAAGCATGGCAACCGTCAGTAAGGTTAGTTCCTCAAATTCACCCAAATGTGTTCCTTTCATAACTTTCGATTTTGCCGAATATGATATGTTACGTATTTAGCGAATTTGGGTTGCAACAGCTTGAAATTGATTACCTGGAGAACTACTCTTTCATCAGCTGTGTTGTAGTCAAAAACCAAACAATGGAACAAAAGCCACCACTACCGCCCTTTACTGAGGAAACCGCCAAACAAAAAATTCAAATGGCTGAAGATGCATGGAATTCCAAGGATCCTGAACGGGTATCGCTGGCCTATTCTCCCGACACCGAATGGCGCAACCGCAGCGAGTTTCTTAATGGACGAGAGGAAGTGCGGGATTTTCTCACTAGAAAATGGAATAAGGAACTTAGCTACAAATTGAAGAAAGACTACTGGGCCCATGCCGGTAACCGCATTGCAGTTAGGTTTGAATACGAATACCATGATGACTCTGGGCAATGGTACAGGGCTTATGGTAATGAGAATTGGGAGTTCGACGAAAACGGGTTGATGAAGAAAAGGTTTGCAAGCATCAACGACCTTCCGATTAAGGAGGAAGATAGGCGCGTGAAGTAGGTGCTCCACAGTTTAAGACAATAATTCAACAAGTCACTACAGTAGTTTCTAATTCAGAGCAGCGTAGCTTAACCGGTAATTCGTACTTTCGTAGGAAGTAAAGAATCCAAATTTCTCAGTTATGCTCAAAAAGAACCTCATTCTTGCCTGGAGAAACCTCGTTCGCAATAAGCTTCATACCGCTATCAACATTATTGGGTTAGCCATTGGTATTGGCGCTTGTCTGGGTATTTACCGTACTGTAAGCTTTGAACTAAGCTTTAACGAAAGCATACCGGATAAGGAGAGGATATACCGGATCTATACAAGTTATAGTGGCTCATTTACAGCCACCAATAGAGGGGTAGGTACGGCCACTTATCCTCATATGCGAGATAACTTCACAGGAATTGAAGCAATAACTCACTTCTTTACCTACGGTGCCAAGGTGAAATCCAATCCCGATGGTACTATGAGAGAGCACGATCGGCAATCCGGCATTATCCTGGCAAGCCCATCATATTTTGAAGTCATCAGCAACTACACTTGGATACTGGGTGCGGCTGAGGTTCTTGAGAACCCGTTCCAGGTGGTATTGACCCGGAAGAAAGCTGAACTGTATTTTGGTGAAATGGATTTGGATGAGGTGATGGGTAGGGACCTGGTTTATCGCGATTCATTAACTGTACAAGTTGCTGGAATTGTTGAAAACCCCGAAACTACCACCGACTTTCAGTTTACAGAATTTATTTCGTACGCCACCATTGAGAATAGCTGGCTTAAGGAGAATCACGAGGCCGATGTATGGACAAGTACCAATAGCAGCAGCCAACTATGGATAAAGCTGGCTGAAGGTACCACCGATGATGACATAGCAGAACAACTGCCAGCTCTTAGTAAGGAGTATGCCGAAAGGTCAACTGCAGACGATTCCCAGGCAGATTTTCTCTTACAACAATTATCTGATATACACTACAATAGCAAGCTTGGCATTTTCGACAATAGGGGTAGAGGTGCGGCCCACTTACCAACATTGAATATTCTGATTCTGCTAGCCCTCTTTCTGCTGGTTATTGCCGCCATCAACTTTATCAACCTGGAAACTGCCCAGGCTATGAGGAAAGCAAAAGAGGTTGGTGTGAGGAAAGTGCTTGGCAGCAGTAGAATAAAGCTGATCAGTAGATTTTTGACTGAGAGTTACATGGTTACTGTTGCCGGAGTAGTTGGCGGCTTGGGAATTGCCTATTATGCATTTATATTTTTCGAGGAGTTTATACCCAAAGATCTTACACTAGGAGTTGATCAACCAGGTTTTTGGTTGTTCTTACTAATAATTGCTGCAATTGTGGGATTTTTGGCAGGCCTCTATCCGGCTTTTGTATTGGCTTCATTCAAACCAGTAGACACTTTTAAGGCCTACAAACAAACGGCCAGTGACTCTCTGAGTGCAATCTTGAGAAAAGGGCTAACGGTGTTTCAGTTTTGGTTTTCTCAAATTCTGATAGCGGGTTCTTTGATTATGATTTGGCAAATATCCTTCATGATCGATAAGGACTTGGGGTTTAGTAAGGATGGCATTGTATCCGTTTATTCTCCCTGGTATGAGCCCCCAGGTAAAAGGGAGGTGCTACAAAATGAACTTAGTCAAATTGCCTCCATTGCGGAAATAGCTAGGATGGATGCTGCCCCGGTACGAAACGGCTACTCTACTAGTGTTGTAAAGTATAAAGCAGAAGATGGTGAGATCTCCCACCAGGTTGAACAAAAATCTGGAGATGAGAATTATGTGAGTTTCTTTAACATGAAGCTGCTGGCTGGTAGAGGGGCAAGAAAATCTGAAGGCGGGGAAATCGTGATCAATGATACCTACCGGAAGGAACTAGGATTTCGAACCCCCGATGAAGCTATAGGCATAGAGGTATCTTGGGGCCAGGATACTACCCGGGTGGTAGGAGTTATTGATGATATACACTTTAGGTCTTTGCACAACAAGATTGAACCGCTTCTTATTGCTTATTCAGAGGATACTGATGGTTTTGCTTTGAAGTTGGCACCAGGCATTACTGGAGCTGCTATGGAGCAGGCTCTTGAGGATATCAGAGCTGCATATGCCAAGGTTTATCCCGACTACGAGTCCAATGTTTATTTCCTCGATGAAACCGTAGAAGGGTTCTACAAAAGTGAAAGACAATCGTCTAAATTGGCCGGAGCGGCAACTTTCGTAGCTATACTAATCTCCTGCCTTGGTTTATTCGGGTTAGCATCCTATTCAATTCAGCAACGAACAAAAGAGTTAGGTATTCGAAAGGTGCTGGGGGCATCCATCGCAAGTATTATGAGATTACTCTCCTTTAATTTCATGAAGTTGGTGGTGCTGGCTTTCATTTTAGCCGTCCCGGTGGCCTACTTTCTCGCGGATCTCTGGTTGCAAGATTTTGCCTACCGCGCAGGCATTGTATGGTGGATATTTGCCAGCACCGTGGGGATATCGGCAGGGGTGGCCATTGCCAGTATAGGCTACCAGGCAACGAAGGCTGCGGTGGCCAATCCCGCAGATTCACTGCGATACGAGTAGCTAGTTGCCATCTGATCGAACCTTGATTTGATTGTTTTCACTGGTTCGGTCAATCAGTATTAGATTAGGGTCGATGCCAGCACTCTCAGGCTTCTTGTCCAGAATTATGGCAATGTTTGAATGCGACTGATTTATCAGGTGGAACTTCTCATAAATCACCTTATCGCTCTCGCCATATACTATAATGGGGATGTAATCATTGATTTCAATCTCGCTTTCATTGCCGATACCATCTGATCTGAATTTTCGTGAGGAAACTTCTAGCTCGAGTATATAACTTCCATCATTCAACCTTTGGTAAGAAGCATCAGTCGCTTGGTTTTCAAATAGTGTGATGTGCTCAAAAAGGTCTGTAATAACATACTGCAGCGATTCCGGAGTTACCTTTCTAAATGCAGCTACGAGATCTAACGTTGTTGGATATCGCTCTCCCTTAAAAGCGAATTTATCAATTAGCGATCGCAAGGCAGAGTTTACGGAATCTTCAGAGATATACTCTTCTAAGGCATTCATTACCACTGAACCCTTCCGGTAATTGAGATAAGCCTGATTCTCAGTCTTAATCATAGGTACTTCGCCAAGAAAGTCTCTTTGCCGATTAGCCAGGTAAATATCCATTTCTGTTTGTAAGAAGTCAATTGCGATCTGCTCTCCAAATTCGTCTTCGAGGCATTGCAATCGTACCCACTGTGCGAGGGTCTCAACTAACACCGCCACACCTGCTGTAGTGGCTGGTCTAAGAATATGGCCAAACCATTGGTGCGCCATTTCATGTGTAGTAGTACTGAACACTACATCCAGCGATTCAGGGTCTTCAAGATTACTAATGAAACCACCGTTTTCCTGCCAAGTAAAAATAGTAGGCTGACTGGTGGCCGTGCCATTACCGGGGTATCCCACCGCAGTGGCTTCTACTATGCGCACATCTTTGTAGGGGTATTTGCCAAAGTTAGAGCTGCAATATGCCAATGAAGCCTTCATGCCTCGCATCATGTTTTCAATGTTGAAATGGTGATTTCGGTGGTAGTAAATCTGTAGATCGACGCCTTGGAAGTTATCTTCAACCAGTTCGTACTCTCCGGAAAGCATTACCAACATGTTATTCATCAAAGTATCCGTTTCATATCTGAAGTAATTTCTCCCAGATTCGTTCCAGGTAGAATCCAGGTTGCCGTTGGTAATGGCAATTTGATCATCATCAGTACTAAGCGTAGCACTATATCTTACCAACTCGCTCATTGTTATTCTTAAAGCCAGGGAATCGTCTAAATCACTGAAAATCGATTTCGCAGTAAACCCTCGAGCACCTCGTTCTCCATTATCCGAGATTTCATAAATGGCATTGTAGTTCATCGATGGAAAGAAATTGGGCATTTGAAAAGGGTAGTTGTGCAGAAAGCTGCCATCGGTTGCTAGCTCGTTTTTGGGGTTGTTCTCGCTAAAACCCTGCGCAGCTATCTGATAACTGAAACGCATTATGACAGAATCAGAGGGTTTCAGGCTCTTGTCCAGCTTAAATCCATAGAAGCCAGTTTCCTCGTCATTGACCAAAACTGAGGCTGCACCACTGAACTCCACCTGCGGATCTGAAGTTATCCTACGATTGGTGAGATTGTAGTAGATATCGGTCAAATGCTGGTTGGAATTGTTTATCAGCACATAACTGCCCACAACGTTTGCAGTCCGTGCTTTTGGGAAGAAATCGATGTTCAAATCAATTTCTGATAAGGTCACACTCGGTTCTTGCTCAAGGTGTTTGTATTCTTTCTCGTACCGCTCACGTGCATTATTGAAAGAGCTAGATGTGGAGAAATCATTTAGAATGTAGGTGTTATGATAGATGTAGGCACCAGTTGATACGAAACCAATCAACAATAAAACCATCACTGCCCCCGATGCCCTGCCCATTCGGGCCCAGGCCAACTTCAACCGTATAAATAAGCTCGTTTCGTTGTTCGTTCTCCAGAGTAGGTAGGTTAGGGAGGCCAGTAGGGCGCCGAAGAAGAGCCAATAGATGCGGTGCCAGATCAGAAGAGGGGCAAAATGCCCGAAGCCTGTAATATTAGAATATTGGTAGCCTGGTAGGAACCCATAATTAAACAATCCCCCCCCAAGACCGAGTATATTGAAGATAACCAAGTCTGCGATGTAGTAGATGGCACAGATCAGGTATCCGAGATATTTGTTGCCCGCCAGATTATGGATGAATAATACCATTACAGCCATATGCAAGTAGTTGATCAAGTCTATACCTAGTAATCGCTTGGCATAAAGTGGAATTTCAAAGTTGAAATAGCCAAACAAAAAAGCCTGCGAGAGTATGCCAGCTATAAAAACTGCGATAATATAGAACAGCTGAATCCAGGTCAGTGACAGGAACTTAGACATGAAATTCATCCAGGGAGCATTAGGAAAGCTGTTGTAGAGTTCGTGACTGCCGTTATCCCTTTCGCGCCAAACTAGCATACCACCGAAAACAATGGTTATTGGTATCATGTACCCGAAAATGCTTCCAACTTGGTTTAGGTAAAAGGAGGTGAAAGGGTAGACATTGGAGCCATTGGGACCTGTGTTGAAAGTGAAGTTATGATAGGCCTGCCTGACTGCGAAAAATGTCAGTACCAGGAATGCCGGGTGAAATATAATGCGCCTGGCTTGCCGCCAGGAGATCACCAAACTGTTCTTTAGATCTTGCGACCATGAAAACAACCTCGGCATAACCGGAAGCTTTTCC
This sequence comes from Cyclobacteriaceae bacterium, assembly GCA_028285445.1. GTDB lineage: Bacteria > Bacteroidota > Bacteroidia > Cytophagales > Cyclobacteriaceae > JANQPQ01. The sequence goes on from JANQPQ010000005.1 coordinate 33,933, forward strand.
AGAACTTTAACAGCAACCGAATTCTCATCTATTGTAGGCTGCGACTTCTTCTTTCCTTTTTCTAGATCGGCAACAAGCTTGAACCGGGTAGAGGTGTACAGAAGTAAGGCTACAGAAATGGATAGCCAAATAACCCGATTCAGAATAAGCAAGGTGCTAATGGGTACAGGATTGCTGTTAATTTCAGCAATGGTCCAATTAGTGGTTTGAAAAGATAAATATGCGAGCAAAGTGGGGTCGAACAATGTTGTCAATACCTGGTTATCAGAGTTTCTTATGATTCCTGAAAGCGTAGTATAGAGCAGCATAAATCCAATGGCGGCAATGTAGGTGAGAAACATCTTTCGGCTTAAGGTGGCAAGACTGAAGAAGATGCTGCTAACCAACAGCAAGTTTGGAAGTAGTACCACCAGCAAGGCGAAGAGAAAAGGACTGATCTCAATCGGGCCACTGAAACTGGAATCAATGGATTGCCAACCAAGCACTAACCCCATAAGAACTCCAATGTATATTAGCAAATTAGCTAGCAGGCCAGCAAAGTATCTTCCAAAGAGATAGGAGAACTTGCTTGTTTGTGTTGTGAAGATGAAGTGATGGATTTTGGCTCCGAAATCTTTAGCAACTGTTCTCGCTACCAGCACCACAGAGAAGAGTACACCAACGATACTCATAATGGCCATAGTGCGACTAATAAATACAGGGGCATTGTGCCAGGCTTGACCGAAGCGAGTCATTACGGTTCTTGTCACAACATCGTTGGAAGCATCCATAAAAGAGAAAAGTGCCAGTATAAGACTGAATATCCAGAATGCTGGAGACCGGAAGCTGGCGCTTAGTTCAGATCTAAATATTACCCAGAACATCACAACTTGGAATAAAGGTGTTGAAAATAGACATCTTCGAGAGTAGGGTCAGAAGCTTTGAATGTCTTACCCGGGGTTTGGTCAGCCAGTATCCTTATATGGGTACTGCCTCCGGAGAGCTTGACGGAGAGCACGAAGAATTTACTTTTGTACTCCTCGATTTCACTTTTTGGAATCTGTGCAGTCCAGACCCAACCTTGCAGGCGATTTGTGGCTTCCTGTGGACTGCCTGTAGTAAGAATGCGGCCGTTTTGTATAATGGCCATCTGCCGGCAGAGGTCACTAACATCATCCACTATGTGGGTCGATAGCAGTACAACAACATCTTCACCAATTTCACTAAGCAGATTATGAAAACGGTTTCGCTCTTCCGGGTCTAACCCCGCCGTGGGTTCATCGACTATTATTAGTTTGGTGTTCCCCAGCAATGCCTGTGCAATGCCAAAGCGCTGTTTCATCCCGCCTGAAAATGATCCCAGCTTGCTCTTTCTTACTTCCCATAGGTTTACCCTTTTCAGTAGTGCTTCAACAACCAACTTCCGATCCTTTTTCTGGGCCACTCCCTTCAATCTTGCAAAAAGGTTTAGTAGGCGCAATGGGGTTTCTTTTTCATAGAATCCAAATTCTTGCGGGAGGTAGCCCAACACCTTCTTGATGTTTTGCTTGTCTATAAGCACGTCAATCTCTCCCAGTTTGGCCTCACCGGAATCGGCTTCTTGCAGCGTAGCAAGAATCCGCATTAAGGTCGATTTCCCAGCGCCATTTGGCCCCAGGAGCCCAAACATACCGGGCCTAATATCAAGGCTTACATTGTCAAGAGCCCGGGTGCCGTTGGGGTAAGTTTTGCTAAGGTTGCTAATTGTTAAATCCATAGTTACACTATATAGCAGTGGAAACTATCTTCAGTAAAACATCAAATCAAATGTTTGGCGAATACCGCCAACTTGTAGGCCTATTTGCTGGCTTTATGGTATTCAGGCTCGAGATTCCAATTGAGAGCTTTTCGCCTCCAGCAAATAATCTTTGGGCGCCACCGTATAGTGATACTCGATAATTGCACCTAGATTAGGTGAGAATGATTGTCGAAAGAAGATCCCTCCTGGTTTTGGAAGTGCTGGTGCTGACCACGCTTTACGTGGCACCAATTGTATTGAGCTTTCAGGACATCGGGGATTACATATTCTCATATCCATTCAACAAGAGAGATGGAAGCATATACTTGTCGCTGCTTGTTGGGGGCACCTTCAATGCGATGTTGTTTTTTGGCAATGTATTCTTCCTAATCCCACGTTATCTGTCGAAAAGAAAGTTTACGCCCTACTTCATTTATTTATTCCTTGCCCTGGGGGCAATCACCCTTTCAGAGATCGGTATAGAGTCGTGGCTGGAGTCTGTTTACAATTTGCCGAATAACCTGGCTAGTCTATATCCCGAAGCCATGACCCACAAAAGGGATATAGGCATCCCCACGGTTATTGTAAATATATTTATCCTTGGGCTGTCGTTTGTGTATCGATTTGGGCGTGATTGGATGAGATACGAAACCGATAAACGACACTTGGTTCAAGAAAAGCTCGGCGCCGAGCTCAAGTTTTTGAGGTCGCAAATTAACCCGCACTTTCTTTTCAATACACTTAACAACATCTACGGCATTGCCCAGCGAAACAGCGACCAGGAAACAGCTGGTGCTATTGAGAAGCTATCGGATCTACTGCGATTCATGATAAACGATAGCAACGCAGACCTGATACCCCTGGAAAAGGAAGTGACATATTTGCAGAGCTTAATTGAAATACAACAGCTAAGAACAGGGGATGGGGAAGTGGTAGTCAATTTCAAAAGAGAGGGAGACCTAAGTAAGATTCTGATTCCACCTATGATTCTAATCCCTTTTGTGGAGAATGCTTTCAAATATGGAGTTAATGTTGATGAAACCAGTTTGATCGTGATCGAGTTATCAGCCGAAGGCAATGAGCTTACCTTTAATGTGAAAAACAAAAAGGTAAAAGCCTACGATTCGATGGAAATAGAGCCTTCTGGTATTGGCATTAGCAATGTTAAGTCACGGCTAAATCTTACTTATCCGGATAAACATCGTATAGAGATTAAGGACGGCAGGGAGAATTTTGAGGTTAATCTGATGCTAGAGCTGACATGATAAAGTGCGTAATATTAGATGACGAGCCAACAGCCTTGGCAATCCTGGAGGAGTACGCGTCCAAAGTTGATCTCCTTCAGTTGGAAGCCAAGTTTCGAAACCCAATAGAAGCTTTATCATTTTGTCAGCAAAGGAAGGTCGACCTCATCTTCCTGGATATCAATATGCCCAACCTCAATGGTATGCAGTTCCTGAAATCATTAACCAAGCCTCCTCTGGTAGTATTTACCACCGCCTATTCAGAGTTTGCTGCCGAGAGCTATGAAATTGAGGCGGTAGATTATCTACTCAAGCCTATAAGTTTTGCTCGTTACGCCAGGGCCGTAGGTAAAGTTCTTGACCGGATTGAAGGACATCACGGCGCTACGAAGCAAACGAAACCGGAGGACAATACCATCTATATTAAGAGCGGACATCAACTGCACCGTTTAAACCTATCCGATATCCTGTTTCTACAAAAAGAAGGCCATTACCTGGTGTTTCATGTACGTGAGAAGAAGATCCTCTCCCGAATGAACATGTCGCAGGCTTTTGATATTGTTCCCTCCACAGAATTCGTTCAGGTTCACAAGTCATTTATAGTTGCCAAGAGGCACATCGAGATTGTTGAAGGCCACCAAATCACGATTGCTAATAATAAGATCCCCGTTGGTAAAAACTTTAGGGATAGCCTTCGGGAAATGATCAACAGGTAGCCGGAGCATCCGCAGGGTCGTTAACTTTTACCATCATTCAACTCATATTCACCTTTCTGGAGATTCATATTCAGCCCAGATTTGCCGAAGAATTTCTTAGTAATGGAAAAATCAATAAGATCAATTAGCGGCTATGCCCGGATCAATGGAGTAGTTCCAGGCATAAAAGGGCAACGTGCTTTCCCTACAGCTGAATTGCCAGGCCTGGATCCTTTCGTGATGCTTGATCATATTGGGCCACAGAAAATGCAGCCGGACTACTATGTCAATGGAGCGGCGCATCCCCACCGCGGATTTGAGACTATCACTTTTATGTTCGAGGGCATTATGAAGCACGTTGATTCCCTGGGTAATAAGGTGACTCTTGAATCCGGATCAGTGCAGCGTATGAATGCAGGTAGTGGCATTCAGCATGGCGGGGATATGGCTGTTGACCCGGAAACGCAGATTTTTCATGAGGTTCAGTTATGGGTAAATCTTCCCGGTAGTGAGAAGATGTCAGCGCCTAACATTCAAAATGTAACTACAGATAACATTCCAACGCTTAATTACTCCGGGGCTAACATTAGGGTGATTGCAGGAGAGTTGGAGGGTGTGAAGGGCCCGATAGATACTACGGTGCCGATTGTGGCTTTGCATATACTTGCTAACAAGATGTCGGTAGTGACAATCCCCGCTGTACCTAAGGACTTCAACACCGTGCTGTATGTAATGCAGGGCAATGCTGAAGTTGCGGGGCAACAGATAGATGAAAATCAAACTGTAAAATTCACCAAGGAGGGTAGCAAAGTACGAATGGCAATTGCTGAAGGTAGTCAGCTGTTGTTACTAGCTGGCGAACCGATTAATGAGCCAGTGGTAATGGGCGGCCCATTTGTTATGAACACAAGGGAAGAAATCGAGCAAGCATTTGCGGATTTTGAGTCGGGTACCTTCGGCGAGATAAAAGACTAAATGAGTAAAGATGATAAAAAGAGGACTATTAAAATTGCAACAACCAAGAAATGGTATTCAGTTCATACATAACCGAGAGATCATTGAGGAACTGAAGCCTATAGTATTTTTCGATGCTGGCAAGTTTACCCGGGATGACGATGCTTTGACAATTGGCATGCACCCACATTCCGGAATTGGCATAATCACTTATTTTCACGGTACTGATCTGCTCCATCGCGATAGTGGTAATAATAATGGCATCATCAAGGATGGAGGTGCCCAGTGGATTCGGGCTGGAGGAGGTGTATGGCATGAAGAGAGTTATCAGCGTAAGGAGGGCCAGGCCGAGGGTAGTTGGACTGGGTCTATTCATCAACTCTGGATTCAATTGCCGCCCGAGTTTGAAGAGAGCCCGGTGGAATACGCCAATCTTTCGAAGGAGCAATTGCCTTCCTCTGGCAAGGTGAAAATACTGGCCGGGGTTTATAATGGTATCAGGGGTAAAATAGAAACACCCGTCAACTTGACCTACCTTGATATTAACTTAGATGATGGAGAAGTATGGGAGTTTGATACACCAACTGCTCAAACTACCGGCTATGTCTTTGCCCGAGATGGGGCGGTAGCAGTTTATGGCGACCTGGTACCCAACAGCATTATGGGTATTCTGCAACACAATGAAGGACGAATTCAAATTAGTGGTAGGGGGCAGGCAAATGTAGTGTTGATTCTGGCTGAACCAAGTAATCATGATTTGGTGTCATCAGGAAGTCAAATCCACACCATGCAGGAAGCGCTTGACCGTAGTACGGCTCGCATCAGGGAATTAGGAAAAAACCTAACTTAGTAGCATGAGCAGTGACCAAATTGCCTTTTATAAATCCACCGATAAGGGAGCTGGGCTCCCTTTTGGCATTATTGGGCATAAAGACCTGCAGCACTCCAAAGAAATACTAATCCCCTCATTGAGGGACTTTCACGTCATTTTTTGGTTCAAGAAAGGAACAGGCACCTATTTCATCGATTTTCAAGAATACCAGTTCCAACCCAATACATTGGCATTGCTGTCGAAAGACCAGGTGCATTATTTTCTACCTTTCGACCCTGTCGCTACGGAAATACAGTCCATCGTTTTTCGACCCGATTTCATTTATCGCAACGATAGGGACTTGCTTCATCTTTTTCAGTTCACAGTAGCCAACCATATCGAAGGGGTACAAATTCTAAACCTGGGACCTCAGGAGGAATCTCATTTACAAACTATCAGTAACCAGATGCATGTGGTTTTTGAGCAATGGAGTGGCTCTTCCCGAGATAACGCCTTTTATCATTGGCTTAGCCTTTTTCTTATCCATTGTGAAAAACTACAAATTCAATGCGAAGAGGACTTAGTTATTGATGAAAACCAAAAGCTACTTCTGCACTTCAATCAATTATTAGAATCAAATTTCAGGCAAGAATATAAGGTGGAGTTCTACACAGGAGCGTTGGGTGTTCCAACTAAAGCGTTATCGAAACTAACCCAGCAGCGGTACAAACTATCACCGAAGGCCGTGATAGACGAGAGGCGCATATTAGAGATAAAAAGACGCCTGACGGGAACCACAGATCCCACGAAGAAGATATCTTATGATCTTGGGTTTGACGAACCCACCAACATGGTAAAGTACTTCAAGAAACACACCGGGCAAACACCCACGGCATTTCGCGCCATCTCAACCCATAGAGATTAAGCCTCATTTTTACCATCGACAACCCTATTCTAACCTTTAGAAGACAATCGTATTCCTATTGATTTGTGGAAGGATTGAGTTCGATGAAATGTTAGAGAAACCTACCAACAAAGTGCTACTGAGCATGTCAATTCCAGTGAGCCTTGGGATGCTGTCTACCATGCTATTCCAGGTAGTTGACACCTACTTTGTGGGTACACTAGGCGCTGTGCCTTTAACCGCCTTGAGTTTTGCTTCAACTGTTTATTTCTTGCTGGCTGGTCTGTTTATAGGCCTTGCAACAGCGATTTCAGTTCTGGTCGGCAAGTTTGTTGGTGCCAAAGAAAGGCAAAGTGTTCGCATTACTGCTAGTGTGGGGCTGACGATTGGCTTCCTGGCTCCATTGCTGCTATCATTACTGGGAATTACTTTACAGAACGAAATATTTACCTTCCTCGGTGCCGATCAGGAAGTGATGCCACATATAGCTGAGTACATGACAATCATGTTTGCTGGCTTCCCAATCCTTTCTATGGGCATAATAGCTGGTTCCATACTACGAGCCTCCGGAAAAGTGAAGCTACCAGAAATAGTATTTGGTGTCGCTGGAATTATTAATGCCGTACTCGATTACCTCTTTATTTTCGGAAAAGCTGGCTTCCCCGCTATCGGAATTAAGGGTGTAGCTTTGGGAACGACTATATCCTGGGTTTTTATACTTCTAGTCCTACTTTCTGCACTTCTGAAAGACAAATACTTAGTATGGATATCTAGCATCAACACGGGGGTAAGGTCAATATCCAAAGACATCGCCAGGTTTGCTGGGCCATCAGTACTTACTCAAATGATAGGCCCCTTTACCTTGATCTTTATCACTTTTCTTTTGGGGAGACAGGAGGCTTTCGCCGTGGCTGCTTATGGCGTAGCGGGAAGGATAGAAACTCTTCTCATGATTGGTATTATGGGTGTGAGTACAGCCTCAACACCGTTTATTGCACAGAACTTTGGCGCCAACAAGCATCTCCGCATCGATGAGGCCATAGTTTTCGGAGGAAAAGCTGCTTTCTATTTAGGGGTGGGGTTGATGGTAATTTTGCTCCCCTTCATTAAGCCAATTGCTGGTTTGTTTAGCAATGACGAACAAATTGTGGGCAGTACTGTTTTTTATTTCTACATAGTGGGAGCTAGTTATGTCTTTTATAGCCTCTATCTGGTAACAGCAGCCATCTTCAATGGGCTTCAAATGCCAGGCAAGAGCCTAAGAATTATGCTAGTGAAAACACTGGCTTTTACGGTACCATTTGCAATTGCAGGCTCATTTTTCGGAGTATTAGGTATCTTCGTCGGCCTGTCTTTGAGTAACGTAGCTGGGGGCCTTTTTGCCAGACATGAAATGATAAAGGACCTAAGAAAGGTGAACTCCTCCTTGGTAGGAAGAAGCCCCTTTGCTGATATTGGAAAAGATATCATATGGTTATTAAATAGAACAAAGCTTATTACGAGAGATTAGAAAATATGAAAAAGATTCTTGCCTTTAGTGGGAGCAATAGCTCTCAATCAATAAACCAAAGGCTGGTTAGGTTTGCTGCCAGTTTGGTTGAATCTGCTGAGGTAACGGTTGTTAATTTTAGAGAATATGAAATGCCTATCTATAGTATGGATAGAGAGCAAGGCGAAGGAATACCAGATGCTGCGCAGCAGCTAAAACAGCTATTCGATACACATGATGCTTTCATTATCTCCACACCAGAGCATAACTCGTCATTCCCGGCGGTTTTTAAGAACACCATCGATTGGTTATCTCGAATTGATATGAAGGTGTTTGCGGGGAAGCCTATTGCATTGATGGGAACTTCCCCCGGACCAGGTGGTGCCAGAGGAGCCATTGCTCATGTGGAAAAAGTCGTTTCGGGTTACCTCTCCGGTAGGGTTGTGGGTACGTTTTCCCTACCCAAGTTTACCCATAACGCGGTTGTTGAGGAAGGTGAGATTATCAACTTAAACGGTGAAGCACACCAGGTTGAACTTGAAAATGTGCTCTCTGATCTCATCCAGGACTTGACCTCTACCGTAACCGCGGAAGATTAGACCAGCTTATTTAATTATTCCTTCAGGTACTATTCTGGTTGGTATTAGCCAAATTTCACGATATTAGCTATACCAACAGATAGTATTCAAATGAAATTCATGAGGCTCTACGCGGCACTACTTCTACTAATTCTTGGAGTAGGCTGCGGTCAACAACAAAAAGCAACGGAAGAAGCCAGTGCAGAAGAATCGGCTGCGGAAACTGAGCAGGCTACTGAAGACAATCTTCAACTTACTTCTGAACAACTTGGAATCCTGCAAGAATCCATCTTCTTCCATCTGAGAGAAAATGTTGCCAGGGTAGATGACAATACTTTTGTAAAGCATGAAGCTTTGATGCTGAATGGCGACAAGTTAGAATACCTTATTGTGGTAATTGATAGGAGTATGCTGAACCCTATCGCACAATCTAAGGAGTCGGAGGGTGTTTTTAAGCTAGCCAGTTTCAAACAAGATTTACCCAATAGCGAACTCGGTGATACTATTCGGGTTGAAGCTACCATTTCTATCGCTGAGGTGAACACCTCAGTTGAAGCTTCTGTAAACAGTCTAAAAGTCAATATCAGTGGTGAATACAGCACGTCTATCTTATCCAGCTCACCTTACTCTTATAATGGCTGGGAACGGCAGTTAGATAACACTCAAATTGATAGTGACTTGGTGGTTAAGCTAACAGAACCTCGTATATACAACCGCGATGAGCTTTATCTCAAAGCCAGGGTTTGGAGCTTGACACAAGCCGATCTGGATGGTTTGTCGGCAGATGAATTGGCCTATTTGCGCAATGAGATTTTCGCACGTCATGGCCATCAATTCAAAACCGATAAAATGAAGGATTACTTTTCCGGGAAAGATTGGTATCAGCCCTTTTTTGATGATGCCACCCCTTTCCTAAACGATTTAGAGAAATCCAATGCTCAGTTCATTAAGTCGCTGGAGTCGTAGAATAGCTGTTGTAATTGCAAGCCTAGTCCTCATTATTGCTTGTGATAGCACTTCTAACGATCACACCACTGCTGCGGTTGAAGAATTGCTAGCCGTTGATACGGTACTTACATTAAGCGATCTAAAATTAAGCCTCACCGAGGAGTACTGTCTGCAGCATTATGGATTTCGTGGTTACAAGTTGGATGCCCCAAAAATGATCGTGGTGCATCATACCGTAATACCTACACTGGAGGAAACCATCGCACTCTTTAAACGGGATCATCTTGCATCTAATCGCACCCGAATTAACAACTTCAGTTCTCTCAATGTTGGTATCCATTACGTTATTGACAAGGATGGGGCCATATATAACCTTTTACCAGATTCTATTATTGCAAGACATATTATTGGCTTTAACCATGTGAGCCTTGGTATAGAGAATGTTGCGGTGTCGGCTGAAGACCTTACTGAAGCGCAACTCGAAAGTAATATCAGCCTGATTAATCTACTCGCAGAACGGCATTCTTCTGTTGAATTCCTTATTGGCCATGATGAGTACAATGATCGATCTTTGCCTCATTTTGAGCTTTTTACCGCAGCAGATACAACTTATCAGCCGTATGATAAGCCAGATCCGGGGATTAAATTCATGACTAGCCTTAGAGATCAATTGATGAAAAGGCATGGGTTGGAGTTTAAGAAGTAGGTACAACCTCTCAATACAGCTTTGTGCTATTTCAGCATTTGTGCTTTCAGGTTTAGTAAAATACCTGGCTTTAGGGCAAACTACCTATGCTAATGGTTGGGATGGATACTATTATATCATGCAGGCTCATTCCTGGCTGGAATTGGGCTACCTGCAATCATTAGATTACTCCATCATCTATCCTTACTTTACCGCAATTTCATACCTAATTGGAGATTATGTGCTGGCCTTCAAAGTTGGTACCGCCCTAATAGCTGCTACCTTGGCTACAGCCGTTTTCCTGCTTGTTAGGGATGGATCGGGAAGCCGATCCGTTGCCGCATTGGCAGCGGTATTAATCGTGTTTAGCCCAACATTAACCTACTTCTTAAGTCAATTTCCCAAGAATGCTATGGGATTGGTTTTCCTCGTTTTCTTCCTCAGGTCAGTGGGGAAGGGTAGGGTAATATGGGCTCTGGTATTTTTCGTACTTGCAATGTTAACGCACCGGATGATTGCCGGCTTGTGTCTATTGGCGGTGGCTGCTTATTCGATTAGACAGCTGCATTGGAAGTGGTTGGTGCTTGGGGCTTTGCTTCTTTTCGGAATTTCATGGCTTCCGGGGGTGCTTCATATCAGTGATTTAGCCAGATTCCAGGGGCAGTTTTCCCATGTTCCACATTTTGCACCTTACGCATTCTGGCAACTATTTTCGAAATCCACATCTTTCTGGTGGGAATTGGAACTAATACTTCTTTCAATACTAATTATATATTTGATTATCAATTATTTAAGATCACACCAATTATATAAAAAAGAGTTGCTGAAGGGAACGATATTACCGCTTTTGTTAGTAATAGCAGTCTTTCCGTTTTTTCGAATGGAAACCGGAAGCATGGGGTATCGATTCTTTCTGATAGCGCCAGTTATTGCAATCATCTATGCCACTTCAACCATTAGGCTATCATTCAAATTGGCAACGATTCTCTCAGGAATTATTATTATCACTTCCTTTTTCAGTTTTAAAGCTTACAATCCTAATCTTCATGACCCTCCGTACCGGTTATTTGAAGCAATTGTTGATCGATTAGAGCAGCAATACGAGAACTCTGGTTTCGAGTTGATAATTGCGGAAAAGTCTCTGGCCACAATGGTGATTTACAAGACGGACTTTGACGCCTTAAATTGGCAGCCTCCGCAAACCACAGATTTAAGCAAAGTACTGAGAGTGGTTCATAACCTTGACTACATCCACTTCACTAAATATCTTTCACAACCAGAATTGAATGGCGTTACGAAATTGACCACCAGCTACCATGCTATTCCGGAGACAACCTGGAGGAGTTTTCTGGACAAGGCTAAGGTTAGTAAAGATGAGGAAATGTTGAATAGAGTGGAGAGGGGAAATAACCCCTCCGAGGAGAGACCTTATTTTCTAAAGAAAGGCAAAGACCTGTGAAGAAGCTAAAGGTAATTGTATATACTACCCTCTATCGGGCAGGTGGTGACAAGTTTAAAAGGGTCGCTGAGACAATGGCGCGCTCAATTGACAATTCGGAATCAAGGGTAATTTGCCAGGCAGTAGAATCCAAGGAAGATCTTAAACAGTTGTTTTCTTCCCTGGCATCCACAAATCGGCAAATGGATGAGTTCCATTTTGTAGGGCATTCGGGCATGTACGGGCCAATGTTTGGTTCGGTGGAATACCCCGAACAATTCAGTCCACATGAGTTGAAGACCATGTCGATACCATTTGCCCAGTCTGCTGAAGCTTCATTCCACTGCTGTCGATCAGCGAGATGGTTTGCACCTTATTTTGCCAGAGTGCAGAAGGTCAAGACCCGAGGGTACCATTGGTATACTACTTTTTCGTCTCGGGAAGACCGGTATAAACTTCCGGCGTTCAAAAAACCAAATCAGGACTTATACTGCTTCGGTTGCCCTGGTAACAAGTCGCACGGGCCTGTGGCTTCTCTAAAGAAATTGCTTGGCCTAATGCCAGCGGAGCAGCTGAAGGAATTTGATTTGGAATCGGAGGAAGTAGACACAAGTTACAACGAGGTTGCTGATCTTTATGCGAAGACCTTTTCAGATATTAAGGTTCGAAGGGATGAATTTTCATGGCTCATGAAACACTTTCCTAAGAGAGATGGTATTAAGATGCTTGATATCGGTTGCGGGAATGGTGCCTTACTGAGGGCCCTCCATACTGAAATTGCTCATGGCGTTGGTGTGGATGTTTCAGAAAGGTTACTTGATCATGCGCAGAAGGCAAGTGTGAATTTCCAGAACCTGGAGTTTGAGCAAATCAATGGACCGCAGTTGCCTTTTGAGGAAGATTCGTTCGATGTTGTGGTTTCACTACTGTCATTTCGATACTTAGATTGGGATCCTGTTATGACTGAAATAGAAAGGGTGCTGAAAAGAGAAGGGAAATTGATTATTATCGATATGGTTACTGCCCCGGTTTCATTTTATGAGATTCCTCTCTTTATTAAAAGCAAAGTAAAAAACTACATTGATCGCCTGAAAAACCCCGAATTCCACAAGCATTTAAGCATGCTAGTCGGCCATCCCGGTTGGAAACGGATGTTAACCTATAACCCAATTCGCTCACAGCACGAGATGAAATGGTATTTGGAAAGTAGATTTCCTAATCGAAAAGTAGAAGTGATTAATGTTGGCTACCACTCCAGAATACTGGCCTTTCAGTCAGGGGATATGACTAACACCGCCAACATAAAGCTATCTTACCCTTGAGTTACCCTTTGGCCATATACGATTACGGCATTGGTGGTGTAGATCTACTTAAGAGGTTGAAGTCTGTTTCTCCTGATCTGCCAACCTTGTACTTTTCCGATTCAGGTGCAATACCCTATGGTAAGCTTTCTAAATTGCAATTAAGGAAAAGAGTGAATAACGTTTTGGCCTTTCTTTTTCAGCATGGAGCCAAACATGTCGTCATTGCTTGTCATTCTGCCAGTTCGGTTGTAGAAAGCAGAGATACACGTATTACCACCATTACCGATGCTACAGTTAAGGCTGCATTACAGAAAAATTTTGGTGAAATAGGTGTGATAGGGGGTGGAAGAACAGTTAGAAGCGGCATATATAGACAAGCCCTGCAGGCTGAAGGGCTTTTGGTGAAGCAGAGAAATGCCCAGATATTGTCGATTCTAATCGAGAGAGGAGAAGTAAGCACAGAGGCTGTAAAAGAGGAAGTCAGAAAAATTCTCAACCCCTTACAATCGGTCGATGCAGTTTTGCTGGCATGCACTCACTATGCTGCCCTCGCCGACCTGCTTAGGAGTGAGATAAACTGCAAAGAAGTGATTGATCCTGTGTTGGAGATAGTTGAGGAGCTAAGGACTTTAATTCTTGATAAACCGCCTGGTAGCCAACCTGATCTTTATTTAACCACTGGCGATATTTCTCTAATGAAGAATGCCTCAAAGGCTGCCTTTAATTGGCCAATTGCCAGCGTGCAAAAAGTAGGTATGGACTTGTCCATGATTGCCTGACCACGGGGCCGAGGGTGCTCAATTAGGTCCAAGGGGCATAAATACCGAAAAGAGGCCGTTATTCCGCGATATTCTCACTACATTGGTGGTAGATAATACGTTCATTACGCGCGACTTACAGTAAAGAACCTTAAAATCATATGGGAAGAAAGAACTTTAACGCATTCATCAAAAAACAAAAGGAAGAGAGAAAAAGAAAGAGGAAAGAAGAGAAGAAGCAAAAGAAGGAGGAGAGGAGAAGCCAGGAGACCAGTGGAAAATTAGAGGACATGCTGGCCTATGTTGATGAATACGGTAATATCACTTCCGAATCGCCCGAAGAAAGGGAAGCCAAGAAAGCTGCAGAAGCTCGAGCAAAAGAAGCCGAAGAGAAGGCTAAGAGAAGTGGCAATCAGGACTCAAACTAGGTCCGCTTTCACCCAACTATAGAATAACTCACTTCTCCCCCGCATTAATCCTATTCATCTCTAATGGAACTAATTGGGCTGCCAAACGACGCCTTAAGTGACTGGTAGCTTATTGCCAGCATGGCAATAACCAGGGACAGCGCACCACTTGCCAGGAATGCCCACCATGGTACTGCGATTCTATATGCGAACTCCGCAAGCCAGCTTTCCATCACGAAATAGGCCAAGGGAGAGGCGATGAGCAGAGCTATTACAACGAGTATAACGAAGTCTCTACTAACGGTTTGCAATAAAGTGGTAACACTTGCTCCAAGCACCTTTCTAATACCGATTTCCTTTACTCGCTGCTGAGCGGCGAAAGTAGCCAGGCCGAATAGGCCCAGGCAGGCAATAATTATTGAAATCACTGAAAAGATGATGAATACGGACTTGAAGCCTTCTTCCAGGCGATACTGGTCCTTAATGTCTTCGTTCATGAAGGTATACTCTAACGGAACGTTTGGTAGTACTTTTTGCCAACTATTTTCCAGATGAGCGATTACTTGCTCCTGTTGCCTAAGGTTGGCCCTAATTGTAATTTGATCGTAGCGAGCACCCCTTAATGGAAGTATGCGAAGTGCTTCGACGTTCTTCCTCAGCCCTTCAAAATGAAAATCCTTTACCACACCAACAACACTACGCTGACGATCTCCTTGTCCAAAGCGCTTTCCTATGGCGTCCTGTACACTAGTCCAGCCAAATGTTCTAACAGCAGCTTCGTTTACCACTACAGATTGGAGGCTATCTGCTGGAAAATTCCTTGAGTAAAATCTGCCAGCGACTATTTCCATGTCGAAGGTTGCGGCGTAATCCGGATCGACCCACATGTGGTACAAGCTAGAGGACACCATTTCGCCATCGCCGTTTTCAACCAAAGTAATACCGTTACTCAAACCAGCTACGGGATAGGCCCTGCGATGGCCAGAAACAGCTGTAATATTCGGGCTGCTCAGGAGTTCGTTCTTCAGTACATCAAAATTATCTCTAACTTCTTGCAGGCCCCTGAAATTTATTCGCAGGATCTCATCTGTTTTCATCCCCAGATCTTTATTGGCCATAAAAGTCAATTGTGATTGAACTGTAAAAATGAAAATGAGCAAAGCCACTGTGGCTACGAATTGAAAAACGATGAGAGCTTTTCTTACCCAATTTCCTTTAATACTACTCCTGAAGTTCCCTTTCAAAACAGATGTGGACTTAAATGATGAGAGTACAAATGCGGGATAAACCCCCGCCAGCAGGCTAACGGTGAGGGTGAGGGCAGACACCAGAATTACAAACTTTAGATTAAAGTAATTATCAAATATTTTTCCTGTAAAGTCTTGAAAACCTGGTAGTAATAGATGAACAGTAACTAAAGCAGTTGCGGTAGCCATAGTGACAAGTAGCAGGGATTCAGTGAGGAATTGCCATATCAGATGTCCACGGTAGGCGCCATTTACCTTTCTTACCCCAATTTCTTTGGCCCTGGAAATTGAGTTGGCTGTGGCAAGGTTCATGTAGTTAATACAGGCCAGAAGCAGCACAATCAGCCCAACTGTGCCAAATGCATACACCAATTCCATACTGCCATTGTTAGAGTGGTCATACCTTAGTTGTGACTTAAGGTGAATATCTTCCAGAGGCTGTAAAAAGTAGCTATACTTAACCTCAAGGGTATCCTGAAGTCCGCCTGAATATTCCCACACTACGTCATTTACCTTTTCCTCTAAATCGATCATTTTCGCGCCTTCCGCGGCAAGCAAATAGGTATGAAACCAACCACCGATCCAAATGTTATCCATATTCGTCGAGCCCCATACATCCCGAAGAAACTGCATGGGTATAATAAAGTCGAAGTCTAGTTGGCTGTTTTTGGGCGGGTTGGCGGCGACGGCAGTAACAAACATACTGTGTTCGCCATCCATCAGCATTTGCTGGCCAATAGGGTCTTCTTCACCAAAATACTTCTTGGCAATTCTTTCTGTAATAACAACTGAGTGTGTAGAGGAGAGGGCTTTTTCGGGATTTCCTTTCAGTAGTTTGAAATCAAAAATATCAAAGAAGGTAGAATCTGCCAATCGCATATTCGTTTCGAAGAAATTCTTGTCTCCAACCTGGATCTGACTGCTATTTCTACCTACTCTAACTCCGCTTTCAATTTGTGCCACAATTAGTGGTAATTGAGAGCCCAGTGCTGGCCCGGACGGCGCCTGACTAAAAGATTCACTGCTGCTTTCAAAAGAGTTCGAGACTCTGTAGATACGATGAGACTTTTCATGGAATTGGTCGAAGGTTAGTTCATCATTAATCCACAAGTAGATGAGTAGAAAGCTGGCCATACCAGTGGCGAGGCCGATAACGTTGAGGCTTGTAGTAAGCCTGTTCTTCAATACTGATCTTAATGAACTTTTGAAGTTGTTGTGAATCATTGCTATTGGATTTAGATAAGATTTGAGTTTTTCGTTTTTGACAACATAGGGTTTGAGCAAACGCAATACATCTACCACATACATGATATTAGCTACCTGGCGACCCCTGGCTTGTAGCCTTCGGCTGTAATATTCATATAGGTCTCCTTCGATGTCTTCATAGAGTTCTTCTTTGCAGAACCACCATAGAAAGCGTTGTGCCCAGACCGGGGGCTGATCTATTTGCTTAGAACTAGGCATGGTTGGTTTTGGGGATGAGCTCCCAAAGTTGATTTCTTTGGTTTCTTACCGATTCAATGGCAGCCATTCCAGCCCTTGTTACTGTGAAAATTCTTTTCCTGCGGCCACCACGGCTTTCAGTAGCTCCTTTAAGCTCAGAGGTTACAAATCCTTTCTTCGCAAGACGGTGTAGAGCAGCGTGTACAACACTGTGTACTACCGATCGGTTGGTACGTGCTTTTATCTCATCGGCAATTGCTATGCTATAGGCCTCTTCCATTAGAGATGCCGTAACTAGTAGTACTAATTCTTCAAATTCTCCCAGGTTGGTTCCTTTCATTGTGTTAAGCTTAGATTAGTGTCTTATTTGTATACATACGAAGGGGACACAAATAAGATTCGTATTTGTATACATTAATAAGCTTTCACCGGAAAGAACAATGACTTGGATGGTTTCTGCCAGGGGGAGAGGCCACCGTCTCCTTTAGGGCTCCAAAAAAATTCTGACTTTTACTTGTAACCAATTTTCGTATTTGTAGTATATGCTATAGACATGTTCTACATATACGAAAATTGACCTATTATGAAAGGTACCCAACTAGGTGAGTTCGAAGAATTAGTTCTGCTTACAGTAGGGGTGCTATACCCCGATGCATATGGCCTTAGTATTAGGGACGAGATTATTGAACAAACCGGAAGAAATGTTGCTATCGGTGCGGTTCACTCGGCTCTGAGCAGGCTTGAGGAGAAGGGATTTCTAAAATCGGGCCTGGCGGAAGCTACCCACGAACGGGGTGGCCGCCGTAAGCGGCTTTTCCACATTACTGCCAATGGCAAGCAAGCCATGCAGCGCAATAGGGAACTTAGAAATAAGCTGTGGAGCAAAATTCCGGACTTAGCCTGGAAATCGATAAAGTATGACGTCAGATAGCAGAGACTACCGGCCACCCAAGGCTGCTGATCGCTTCCTTGATTGGTTTTGTCGTGATGAACTTCACGAGGAGATTTATGGCGATTTGCACCAGTATTATCGCCGAAAGCGCCAAAGCAAAGGGCGCTGGGGGGCTGCTATTGCCTACTGGTATCATGTTTTTCAATTCATGAGGCCTTTTGCTTTCAGAAAAAGACCAAGACACTCAAACCCGACAATAATGCTTAACAACTACTTCAAAATTGCTATTCGTAACCTTTGGCGAAACAAAACCTATGCGGCCATTAATATCTTTGGCCTTACCGTAGGTATTTCAAGTGCCATCATCATTTTTCTCTATGTATTTGATGAAATGACTTTCGATAGTCAACATCAGAAAAAAGATACCATTTATAGACTCACTTGCACCTATTACCTGCCTAACGGCGCCGGTAAAGAAGAAATGGCGATAATGGGGCCACCTTTAGGCCCGGCCGTTGAACAAGACTACCCTGAGGTAAAGCAGACTGTACGCCTCCAGGTGGTTGGAAATCGCATAGCTCAAAAGAGTAACGGGGCTTTATTTTATGAAACGGTACACTTTGCCGATTCCAATATGCTTGATGTATTTACATTTCCACTGGCTTATGGAGATAAAGAGTCGGCCCTGGATGCCCCATATTCCTTGGTTTTATCTAAGCCAATGGCCATTAAGTATTTCAATAGAGAAGATGTAGTTGGCGAGTCGTTGTTATTTCCTGAAGACTCAGTGAATTATACAATTACAGGTGTTCTTGAGGAAATCCCTGGTAATTCTCACTTGCAGTTTGAGATGTTGTCAAACTTTGGCACACTAAGAGCGCGAGGTAGACTTAACGACAATTGCTGGTGGTGCTTCGGAACCTACACCTACATAGAGCTTGAGCCAACAGCAAACCCTGCAGAGTTTGCGGAAAAGGTGAAACGCATCTCTGCGAATTACATTGCTGACCAGGAAGAATCTTCGGGGTACTACCAGGAGTATTTCATCCAGCCCATAGAATGGATTCATCTGAATTCTGATCTTCGAGGTGAGATATCTCCGAACTCTAAAATGGTTTACGTCTACATTTTTCTTACCGTTGGAATATTCATTGTGCTTATTGCCTGTATAAATTTCATGAATCTTTCAACTGCACAATCTGCCAAGCGTGCTAAGGAGATAGGATTGCGCAAAGTTTCGGGGGCACATAAAAAACAGCTGATGACACAATTCTTAAGTGAAGCTACCTTGTTGGTTTCATTTTCATTTGTGCTTTCATTAGTACTAGTCAGTTTTGGTCTGGCCAGGGTGAATAGTTTTACCGGCAAAACCTTGAGCCTGGACCTATTTCTCAACCCCCAAATTCTTCTGTTGACAATTGGAATGGTTGTGCTTGTTGGATTTATATCAGGTAGTTATCCGGCATTTGTGCTTTCACATCTAAAACCAGTGCAAACCCTCAAACCTAATTTTAAAAACTCTGGCAAGGGCGCGCTGTTGCGCAAGTTGTTGGTGGTATTTCAGTTTACACTTTCGGTCTGTCTTATAGCTGGCTCGTTGGTGACCTTCAGGCAACTACATTACCTCAAGAATAAAGATCTTGGTTTCGAGAAGGAGCGGGTGGTATTCATTCCAACACGAAATGCTCATAATACAAACAGTCAATTTGGAATACTTAAGGATAGATTGTTACAAGAGCCTGAAGTAATTGCTGCGTCGTTATCCTCAAATGTTCCCGGCAAACCACTCAACAACAATGTGGTTTTTATTGGCTGGTCTGATGATGCCGAGCTTAATGACATGCGGTTTCTAAGCATTGATTATGATTACCTTGATCTATATAACCTTGAATTCGTGGTGGGCCGTGGATTTGAGGAGGAGCGAGGTACTGACGTTAATGGGGCCTTTATATTGAATGAATCTGGTATGCGACGGCTGGGGTGGACAGACCCGGAAGAAGCCCTGGGGCAAAAATTAGCCTGGCAACGTCGACAGGGAGTAGTGGTGGGTATTATCAAAGACTTCCACTTCCTTTCTGCAAATCAGGAAACTCAACCTTTTATTGTCACCATGAATGGCAATAGGCAAATCGGTTATCTGTCGCTTAAGTTGGCTACCGACGATTACCCGTCGGTTCTGCAAAAGATCGAAAACGCATTTAGGGAAGTTATGCCTAACAAAGTATTTGAATACGAATTTCTGGATGAAGACTTTGATCAGCAGTTGGTTGCTGAGCAGAAGTTTACCAACCTATTTACATTCTTTACCGCAGTGGGAATTATTGTTGCCTGCTTGGGCTTGTACGGCCTGGCCCTGTTTACAGCTGAATTACGATTCAAAGAGATAGGCATCCGTAAAGTGTTAGGAGCATCCACGCCTGGTTTGATATTGATGCTAAGTAAGGAGATTTCGAAACTTGTAGCCATCTCTGTTATTATTGCGTTGCCATTAATAATATATTTTGGCGGTAAATGGTTGGCCACGTTTCCCTACCAAACAGACATTAGCTGGTGGCTTCTGGCATTGGCTGGATTGTTGGCCTTTCTCATTGCCATGCTCACTATCAGCTATCAGTCATTTAAGGCTGCCAGTATTGATCCGGTAAAAAGCATAGCCAATGAATAGGCGTTGGTGGTCGTAATTCTAAAAGGCGAAACAATAGCGGATAATCTTGTATAATAATCTGGCATTACTAACTCTTGACTCCGTTTGCTCGTTATGTGTTAGTGAATACAATCCCTCGATTTTAAGGGTTGTAATTCACCACCATAGCAGTTAATACCACTAGTCAAGAGATACATAATCGGCCCAATGAAACTTTCTTCCAGGGGTGATCATCCTAGAGTAATGCAAGACATGAAAAGACAAACCTGCAAAGTAATTGCCATACTTCTTCTGTTAAACTTATCTGGTGGATTTCAAGAAATATCGGCTCAGGCAAATCCCGATCAGGAAGTAAAGAACCTGGCAGCCTTCGCTAAAGCTTACGGCTATGTGCGGTTCTTCTATCCGAATGCTCAAACTCGAGATTTCAATTGGGATGCTTTTCTAGTATACGGAGTTGAGCAGGTAAGAGACCTTAAAACTACTGATGAGTTAAAGGCTGGATTGTCGGATTTGTTTTCGCACATTGCTCCCTATGCTTCATTTACCGCAGTTGAAAATAGTACCCTTGAGGTGAGGCAAATCTTCCAGGGCGATAGCATCACCTTCTGGCAACATGCTGCCTTCTCAATAGGTGAAAATATGGGAGCAAAATCAGATGGTAATAATATTAGGGTACTGGTAACAGCCGCCCATGATTCCACTAAAATTATTCAAGCTGACAGCCCTCTTCTTGCCGATAGGGTACAACCTGAGTTTGTTGCGTATTCGAATTTTAATAAATACTACTATCCAGATAACTTTAGACCGCGGCCATACGGCAATCGGTATGTACTGGATATACAACCAAACCCCTCAGTTCCATTTTCCTCTAAACTTATTGATGATCTGTGGATTACTATGCCAATTGCATTAGATCGTGAGGAAGCTAAGCACCTGCGCCAAAATTCGGGCATGCGCCAGTTCTCCAATGTTATGCAAGAATTTGATGCTAAAGAGAAGTCTGAGCTGGAAGAGGAGAATATCTGGTACGCCGATTTCATTCTGGCCTGGAATGCATTTCATCATTTATACCCTTACAGGAAAAGGTCTGAGCGTATGTTTGGTTTTAGCTCTTCAGAACAGTTAACCATTGGCCTGGGCCAAATCTCAAACTCCACGGACAAAAAGAGCACGTCCTACGCGGTGGTTAAAAATTATGTAACCTCATTCCAGGACGGCCACGCAAATGTTAGCAGGCAACAAAATCAGAAAAAAAATAATCAAGATACTAAGGCACCAAAAAGAGTTCGCAGTTGGCTTCCCTTTTACAGAACCTATGCAGAAGGCAAGATTTATGTTCTTAGAAGTTTTGATCCGAAGATCAAAAGAGGCGATCAACTATTAGCGATAAATGACAAGGATATCACCGCGATTTTAGATACCCAGGTTAAGAATCAAAAAGCGACGCCGCAGCTAAACTTAATAAGTGCCGTCAATACCGTGGGGTCTTTATTCGATACCTCCGAGGCAGAGGTTAGGCTTAAAAGGGGTGATGAGATTCTTACGGTTAAAGTGAATACCCTCTCCCAGAAGGAGTATTTCAAGCATTTTCGAAATCCTTACGGACACAAGCCCATCGAGTTTCCAGTACCTGGTACTGTGTACATCAATCCTACTTTAGCTTCTCAGGAAGACTTCGAGAATAGCTGGGATAAGATAATAGCAGCGAAGCATTTAATATTTGATCTTAGACTTTACCCTAACTCATTGAGGAAGATTTTTAACCACCTCCCGGTGGATCAGGGTTTGGGGAAAGGCTTAATAATCAGCAGCCCGCTGAATATGTACCCAAATCAGAAACTTCAGCACCATATTTGGCATTCTGCATTGACCGTTTCCAAAGAGCCTTTTATCAATGCGGAGATTTCAGTATTGGTTGCGCGCACTACTATGAGTCGGGGAGAAACATTTGCCAGCTACTTGAAATACGCAGGTGCTACACTAATTGGAGATGGCAATACTGCAGGGGCTTCAGGAGGATTAGACTGGTTTACCACTCCTGGCAATATTAAGATATTTCTAACAGCTAGTTATACCGTGAGAGAGGAGGGGGAAGAAATGCAATCTGTGGGAATCACACCTGATATTCTGGTTATACTCTCTGTGGATGGGTTAATGGCTGGTAAAGACCAAGTTTACGAAGCCGCTCTGAAGAGAGTACAGGATTAGCCATTGGACAAATCTTATACGACGCTTAACCGGCAAGAGTGCTTTTCTACGTATCATTGATGAGTTTAGAAATAGCCGCAGATGGAGAAAATCAAAATTGAGGACATTATCCTGTCAATTCTCTGGGCAGGCTCAGCCATTACCTATTCTATTGCCTTAGTTGGCGGTTACCAGTTATTTCTATCCGATTTTATAGGTTTAGCGGGAATGGGGGTCGTTACCACCATCAGGCTTGTCAGACCAGCTTTAATCCTTAATTCCTTGCTTATTCTGCTTTTTGTTGGCATGCTGAATGTGGCTTCTTTCGTTTACTTTTTCAACCTGGTAATAAGCTTTGGACTCCTGGGAACCACCATTACGCCGGGCATTCAGATTTACTCGCTGGGCCTATTTTGGGTATTGATATTATTCAGAAGACCGATAGTATTGGAGACTTTGAAAGGGCTTATCGGGTCATCAGACTCTCAACTGCTATCGGAGCGCGACCAGAGAATTAAGAACTTCAAACAGCGTTTTAGCAACTTGAGTAATGCCGAGATAGAGAAACGATTAAACCTTAACTTGAGTGAAGAGGCCATCGTAGCCTTAGAGACAATAAAGAGGGAAAGGGAGGCAGATCCAGAAGTTGGGTCTGATAACTAAAACATAAGGGAGATAATGTTCTGCTGCTGGAAGCTGTATCGCCTGGCAAGTCTGGAGATGCTTGTGCCACAACACTTCGCAATTTACCTTAGCAGCTATGCCCAAACCCACTGCTGAAATCGAAATTGACGAACAACTGGCTCAAGCCCTCATTTCGGAGCAGTTTCCGGAATTGGCTCACAATAAGATACAATTTGTGGCTTCAGGTTGGGACAATACCAACTTCAAATTGGGTACTGACTATGTTCTTCGTATTCCTCGCCGCGCCATCGGAGCTGAGTTACTTGAGAAAGAAATTCATTGGCTGAGTAGACTAAAGCCATTACTGCCTATACCGATTCCAGCGGTAGTCCATATTGGAAAACCTACCAGCCATATACCATGGAATTGGGCAATTTACCCATGGTATAATGGTGCCACGGCAGATCTGGAGCCATTAGCTTCCAAAGAAGCACTGCGCCTGATAGGCTTCCTCCAGGTGTTGCATCAAAATCAACCCAATCCCGGGCCCATTAATCCATTCAGATCAATGCCATTAGCCGAAAAGGCTGATGACACCATTAAGAGAGTTGAGGCAATAGAAGCAAAGGAGCCAATCTATAGTAGCAAACTTTTAGAGATTTGGGAAAGAGCCCTGGCAACTCCAGTTGTCGATAGCCCTTGCTTAATACACGGAGACTTGCATCCCCTCAATATCATCACCAAGGAAAATACCATTGCCGCCATTGTAGATTGGGGAGATTTATGCCTCGGAGACCCTGCCACAGACCTGGCCTCGCTTTGGATCTTATTTGCAGATCGGGCTGTTCGCCAGGAGGCGTTGACTCACTACGGGGCAACTGAGCACCTCATTGCCCGTGCTAAGGGTTGGGCTTTTTTTTGCTCGACCGTGTTGCTTGAAACAGGACTTGAGGACGAAAAGTACTGGGGAATAGGGAAGAGGATTGTAAATAATTTGGCTTAGCTATTATGCAAGACGATCTGAACGCTGAAGTGTTATCAAGGTTGCTGCTGCAACTTACTTTGTCACAAATATTCTTGTTAGGGGCTTGTTTTTGGATTTGGCGACGATGGATTGGCTTTCGTGGGCTACTTTCAAAGTCGTTGGCAGTGACTATACTCTTAGTACATATCCTATTTTGGTCATCGCAAACCATAGACCTAGTAGAGATGGAGAACAGAGTTCAGGGCGGGGTCAGTTTTGCGTGGGAGATGCTAATATTACTTGAGGGAGCCGGTTTATTTGCGATCGTGGTGGTTATAGTATTTAGCAAGCTGATCATTAATCGCTTCCTTACTTCCAATAAATCGGAGGGAAATAAAATGAATGTTGATTAAGATGTTAGGTTGAATTCAAATCACGTGGGGTTTGAGGTATGGCTACTCATTTACCTCTAGCCACCTGTCATTTAGATACCGGCTTTAAAGGATGATAATACTAATATTGCATAGTTGGTCTGTTGAAAATCCGAACTGATGGCGAGTAAAGAATTGACTGAAAGTGCTGAGCTACTAGCTCAAGGGGTTTGTGAGGTATTTGCGGTGGATTATACACTTGATGGCGTAAAAGCGGTTGAGCAGCAGATAAATAAGAACAGGAAGCGTTACGAACAGATGACGGACCAGGAAAAAAGAAACGTCAGCTACAAGATTGGTTCATATTTAGGAGTATGCATGATAAGGAATTATGGAGCGGTATGGGAAAAACACGAGATGGGTTTGGCGGTGAAATTAGGTAAGACTCACGCCTTTCCGTTGCAGAAAGTGATGAAATTCCTGGGCAAAGATGGTGTGTACGACTCCATAAGTTCTTTTTACGAATTTGCACTCCGTTTTGAGGAACTTTCAAAGACTGGCATTGGCAGTAGCCAAAGCAAGTCTGGGCCAGTAATCATTGATACCAGCTCTGAACTTAAGAAGAAACCCTGGTGGAAGTTTTGGCGCTGACCAAACCGCATAAGTCGACGAATGACCGATTTAGGATTTGAGATAGAGATTATTCAACAGTATTGGATTGGTGGGGTTGTAAAGGACGATGAAGATCTTTGTTCGCATGGGGATTTATATATTGAAATAGGAGGTGAGGTTCTTTCAGATGGAAGCTCAGGATCGCCCTGGACATTGACCGCCGCTGGCTTGTATTTGCTGAGGACTTGCTTTGAAGATTATCGTCCTGGTGACTATGGCAGTCAACTTGTTCCTTGTTGTGGCTTTTCCATGATACCTCATCCAGATAGCGCAGATGCTGTTTTGATATTTGGCTGCAGTACAGGAATTGACTGGCAAGTCAGTCATTTTGCGGATAATGTGGAACTTTCAACTGCAAATGGCGCTAAGGCAATTCTTGCACTTAAACAGTACACTTCCATTGTCCTCAGATTTATTTCGAAAGTAGAGGATTTCTATGGCCCGCCAGAAAGCAAGATTCTTCCCACCGACCCTGAAGAACAGAAGGGCTTTAAGATGTTTTGGACAGAGTGGAACAAGCTAAAAGCAGGAATTGCTGACAAGAGGTAGTTGAAACAAACCGAAGCAAAAAGCTCCGGCCCTACCTGCAATTGCAACCCGCAGAGTCCCAGTATGAAATGGCTATATTTAGGTGGGTAGTGGGTACGTACAATGATGAATTGATCTTATGAAACTGTTTACAGAATGGCAGGTGAGCCTTTCGGCAATATTGGGTGGGCCAATACCCCCGGGCCTGCTTATTTCTCATAATTTCAAGACATTGGGAAGGGAGAGAGAGGCATATGTCGCCCTGGCATTTACACTGATCTTTACCATATCACTTATTTATTTCCTGCTACAATTGCCAGAAAAAACTGTTGATAAGATACCTTCTGCAGCTTTTTCCGCGCTCTATGCCATCCTCATCTTCATTTTCTACCGCTACTACCTGGCTGCGGATGTAAAGGCCCATTTGGAAGCAGAGGCAGAGAAAGGTTCTAATTGGTCTGTTGTTGGCCTTACTGTCTTGGGTTTGGCTATCAACTGGATCATAATATTTGGCCTTGCAGTTAGTGAGCCTGCTTTTGAAGGGGAGATAATGAAGGTAAATGGAAATGACTTGTACTATGCTGACAATATTCCCACAGAAGATATTAACAGGTTGGTGGTAAAGTTAGAAGAGAACGGGTTTTTTGAGCCGGAATTTGGCAACACAGCGGTTATGGAGGAATTCGGTTTGGGCTACATGATTACATTATGGGTGGATGAAGTGCATTGGGTAGACATGACCCTAATTAGTCAATTCACAAGTATGAAATGGCTGCTAGAGGTGGAATTTAGCAAGCCCGTAAGGATGCGTTTTAAGGCCATTTCAGAGTCTGGGGTCACCAAGTACAAGGTGCTGTAATGATTCAGCACAACTACATAGAATCAACTTGAGTCTCATTCCATGGAAGAGTTCCTGTTAAAAGCTAAGCCATTACAGATATTTCTATCATTCTTTGCACCCTCAATGATAGCGGCAGTGAGGCCCAACTTCCACGTTAACGTCTACCTCATAAAAATCGTCATAATGGTGCTGCCCTATGTAATATGGATTTTCATGTTGGGCCGAGCCCTAAATATGTGCATTGCCAAGAGATACCGGTTATATGAAGCGTTTCATATAGCTTTTATGGTCATATTCATTCTGGTATTTGTGCCCATAGCCATGCTGCTAGATTATAGTCTACTTTTCCTTGGTTTGGCTGTAGTGATTCCTGCATTGATGATCATTAGCCCGATCTATATGCTTTACTTTTCCTCCAAAGCATTAACAACTGCAGAAACCGGGCGACGCACCTCATTTGGAGAGCATACCAGAGAGTTTCTTATCCTTGCCACTGGACCCATTGGTATTTGGTTTATTCAGCCGAGAATAAATGAAGTATGGGAGACCAACAAGCACCGATTTGAAGACGACTTCACTGATGAAGACTAACCGCGCTACTTAATCCTTGGTCTGGCCGCTTCCGGAAGTAGTGTCGTGCATCATGCAGCGCATGAGGCTGTCTTTGGTTATACAAACCAAAACTATTACTTCGTTATATCTGCGGTTGCTAATAGGATTGACTAATGAAAAACTTTGTGCTTCTGCTACTCTTTAGTATATCACTAATCTCATGTATGGTAGTTAATACCACTAAGGCAACTAAAGGCGATACCTGCAGCTTGCATCAGGTGCAGATGAGGAAAACAATGGTGAGCACAACCTATGGACGAGCCTGCAAGAGTAGCAATCAGGAGCAATACCCTAATGCCCGAGCAGATATTTGTATGGGCTGTGTTGTTCGTCCCTGGCCAGAAAGAAGGTTGGCATTGGTTTATGTTTGTAAGCAATGCGACCTGGTTAAGCAGGAGACTTTAGCAGCTGGGCTATGATTGTTTCCGTACGGAAGTGGTGCGTTTATTGCTCTAAATGCAGTAGGGGACAACAATAGCACCTCGATGAGACTACTTACTCTCTGCATGTTTGCTTTCCTGTTGGCGAATTCATTGGGCGCCCAAACACCAGATAGTATACTTAAAAAGGAGTATGCTGACTTAGAGGATAGCCCGGAAACCAGGAAGCTTGAAGCTAAGCTAAATGTAAGGCTTAATTCACTGGAGAATATTCTGAAGTTTGGAGAATACAGCTCGGTAAAGGACCTGCCCATCTATGAGCGTAGATTATATGAGATAGCTGCGAAACACTATGCCGAGGGTGAGGGCTTGTTTCTAACCTGGGGAACAATGGGCAACTGCGGAAGATATGGCCAATGGTTTGATGACCTCACCAAAAACTACCACTTCAAATATCTCAGTGTCAATTGCTCCTGTGTTGTTGGTTGGATACCCCAATTGGTTGAGAGCTATAACAACTATGCAATAGAATACCTGGACCAAACGCATGGTAAATCTTGGTCGAGAAAATTGGAGAAGGAGATACTGGCGAAAAAGAGGAGCATAGAAATTGACTACAGCCCATTGGAAGTTGAGCGCCTAACCAAATTGGATCTTTCCGCAAGGAGCCTTATTACTTACCCCAAACAAATTGAGAAGCTTGACAAGCTCGAAAAGCTATTCTTTAATATCAACGACCTTTCTGCCATTGATGAATCGATTTGCAAGTTGTCAAAGCTGAAGATGCTGGGATTACATCATAACAAGTTTTCCAGGTTCCCGGTTGAAGTTACTTGTTTGCAAAATCTCGAATATCTGGGCTTAGATCGCAATAAGGTGAGCAAAGTTGCCCCTGAGATTGGGCAACTTACCAACCTACAAGAGCTTGATTTGTCGTTAAATAGAATACGGGAGCTACCAGTTGAGTTTAGTCAACTTACAAAATTGACGTGGTTGGATATGAGGGAAAATAAGCTGCGTGAGTTACCAACGGCTTTTGAAAATCTAAGCAACCTAAGGACCTTGGTACTTTGGGATAACAAATTTAATACAGTGCCGAAGTCTCTCTATAAGATGAGGGGACTGGAGGAGCTTTTCATTAAGTTAGGCAATGACATCCCCGAAAACGAAATTCTGGAGTTGCAAAAAGTATTGCCGAATACTAACATTAAATGAACTTTACTTCACTTAGGATATAGCCTTTGTAAAGAGTAGCTTATCAATATGTTTCCATCCAGATTACTGCTAGCACTAGTTACAATTCTACTCTCAGTCTTTTGTCAGGGACAAACACTGGATACAAAGATCGCTGATATCAGGCGGGAGTTTAACCGCATAAATTCTATTGCATTACAACAAGTCACATTGCAAAATGAAGAGTTTATGGATCAAATGACTGATGGAGGTGGTGAGTTAATAGGTTACTTTGAAAATAAGAGACTTGTTAAGTACACCGAACGGATCGGTATTTCCATTGGTGCCTATGATAGCCACTTTTATCTAAGGGATGGCGAATTATTTTTCGCATACTTGCAGGAACAGAAATTTGCCCAAAAGGAGGGAGGACAGTTAGGTGACTTAGACCGTACTAAACTAAAAACCGTTTTCGAAGGGCGCTATTATTTTCACTCAGGAGAAGTGATTCGAGAAATTGAAACCGGCCAAAGACTGTTTGGTTCTGGACTTAATGCGTTGGAGCTGTTAGAAAGAGTAAAGGGATCGAAAGCACTCTTGGAAAGTAAAAGGAATGAATAGGGATGCTATTGTCTGATGTTAGATGGCCATGGCCTTTAGAAATTGACGAAGCCTCACAAATATAGAAACATTGCGCTCTGGCTTTCGATACCATTATTAATCGTAAGCATGACTTTTTTCATCCCCACTTTGATTATGTATGGAACGGGAGCAATAATTGCCGGAATTGGAATTGCACTTGGCATTGATGACTCAAACGGTTTTCAGATTATCACGTATGTCGTTTTTATCCCATTAATAGCCGTTTCGACAATAGGCTTATTAAAGGCATCAAAAACCTTAAGCCAGGTACTGCTATCGTTACTGATCATTGTGAGCTTTTTCCCAGTGACAGTTTTGACTTTTGAACCCATCGAATCGATGTGGATTTTACCTGCTTGCGGGGTAATTGCAGGTCTTTATTTGATTGGCGTTGGAGTTTTGAAAGATAAAACAGAAGAAGCAGGTACAAAATAACCTAGCTATACGGTAACTTCTTATTGATGTAATCGGTAACACCATGCAAGTAGCAAACGATCCTAAAGCAGTCGCTTGGCTGTAGCCGAGTGACCAATATTTGGCGTTGGCTCCAGCCAACAGCAGGGTTGGTTAGGAGTTAACAAAAACGCAGGTTGTATTTACCAATTATGGTGTCTTATGGACAAGAACGTGTTTAGTAGATATGTTGTCATTGGTTTCTCTGCCATAGTTCTAATACTTTTTATTTTGTTTGGAACATGGCAGGATAAGCAGGCGACGAAGGGACTTATTGACAACTTGGAATTCAATGGAGTTATCACGGCCTTTAACCGGGATGGCCGGGAGATGTATATACATCTTGGACAAAACCAGGTAAATCCGGGTTGGACTGGCATCGAAATGGAGCGCCATTTGCAGTTAGGGGATTCAATTTCCAAGCAGAAGTTCTCTGATAAAATAGTCCTTTGGCGACGGGAAGACAATGGCAAATTCGTTAAACACATGTCTTTCACGATCAGATGAAAATGACCCTTAAGAACAGTCGCTCGCGCCCACTCGAGTGACGAGTATTCTCTATCTTGGAAGGAGTTAAATAAAACGCGGGAATTCAAATAATGGGATATATTAGTATGCTAGTAATTAGATACTAGGCACAAGCCAAAAGACACGACATTGACAAAAACAATCAACTTTCTGTTCATACTGACTTTATTGGCATTTAACAGCTCTGGTCAAGGACAGAGTGAGAAAGACCAAAAGAATTCCGCCCAAGTCAACTTAAGATGGAAAATTGAGAGGGGTAATCTTTTGGCTTATAAGACCATAATGGAACACGTTGATATATCTAAGAGTGAGATGCCCAACATGGGACTGTTTGATAAATTTTTAGAATCAGATAGCAAGTCATTTGACAAAGAATACGATGAAATAGTAGAATTCTTCAAATCTTTCTATGCTGGAACAGAGAAGTATTCAACAATTACAACACTCAATAAAAGGGATAATGAAAATATAGACGTGAAAATGCTATTTGGTGATTTTTCAAATAAAGAGAGCAATTCAGAAAGTGAC
This sequence comes from Cyclobacteriaceae bacterium, assembly GCA_028285445.1. Lineage (GTDB taxonomy): Bacteria > Bacteroidota > Bacteroidia > Cytophagales > Cyclobacteriaceae > JANQPQ01. Next base: position 64,636 of record JANQPQ010000005.1, read on the forward strand.
TCTTTGGGCGAGAAATCACTACTTAAATCCATGATGCAAGGAGTACAGTTAAGAGGGATAATAAATAAAGATGGCGGTATAGAAAGTTTCTTCATGAAAAGAGACCAGAAAAATCTTTTAGCGGTATTTTTTCAACTGCCAGAACAACCCGTAAGAAAGGGAGACCACTGGCAATTGGAAGTTAACTGGTTGACCATGGATCATAACTTTTTATCCGAAAAATCGCAGAGAATTAATAAGGTCGAAATGATTGATGTAATTGAAAAAGGCGGTGAGACTATTGCAATTCTAAAGTATCACATTTATGAAAGAGTTGAAGGTGATTTTAAGTCACCGTTTGGTAAGACCCCCATCCCTACAATGATGGAAATGGGATTAGAAGGAATTTGTGAATTTTCCATTACTCATGGAAAATGGAAAAACTACTCAGGGATGTTGAATATGACATCAACAGGATACCAGAACGCAAGTTATACGCAAAAGTTTGCGCTAATTGAACTTGACGAAGTGCCGGAAAAAGTTTACCAATACATTGAAAAATAAATAGTACGTAGCTCGCGCCCACGCGAGTGACGCCTATTCTCTATCTGGCAAGTGCTAAATAAAATGCAGGAATAGGACGCTAAAAAAGTGCGTATATTTCCCTATATGAGGATGTAATAGGAACTCTGATAATGAATATATTAGTAATACTATTATTAAGACGTTATGCTCAATAACTTGTAATCATGCTAAGGTTTCAGAAAGGGAACAATCAATTTAACTTTAGGAGCATTGCCCTTTTGATTAAGGAGGATCATATTCTAATTCAAAAAGATTTGAAAGATGATTTTTGGGCTTTACCTGGTGGTCGGGTTGAATTCTTTGAAACTTCTGCTGACACT
>JANQPQ010000024.1 GCA_028285445.1 Cyclobacteriaceae bacterium
TCGATGAAGGAACAAAGAGTTTCCCTCTGGAAGTTGGTACCAAACATTGACCCCACCGGATGAGCGCGCAACCTCCCAAACTGGCGTTGAAAGTACTCAATTGGTTTTGCCCTGAATATTTAATTGAAGGTATTGAGGGTGATCTAATTGAGCGTTATGAAGAAGACCGGGAGAAGCGAAGTGAATTAAAGGCAACCGGTACATTCTATTGGAATGTTCTTCGCTTTTTCCATTACGAAATTCTGTTTCGCAACAAGTTCAAACTCAAAATAATTACTACTATGATGCTTACTAACTACTTAAAAATTGGATATCGCCAATTGATGAAGAGGAGGCTATACTCTTTCATTAACACATTCGGATTGAGTATCGGGCTCGCATTTTGCATCCTTATCTACCTGTTTATTCGAGACGAGAAAAGCTTCGATCAATTCCATGAGAATAAAGAGCGCATATACCGGATGGAAACCTATTCTTACCAACTTACCCCGGATGGTGAAGGATATGGGCGGGGAACATATATACAAACCGGTTTGCTACCAGCATTGCTGGAGGAGTGCCCTCAGGTGGAGAAAGCTACCCGATACAACTACGGTGAGATAGGCATAGTCCGTCACGAAAACGTGCTTGACAATGAGAGAATAGCTTACGTAGACGCCGACTTCTTTCAAATTTTCTCATTTGAATTAATAGCTGGCAATAAGGATAAGCTCTTTACATCTCCTTTAGAGGTGGTAATTACACCGGCCATAGCCAGGAAGTATTTTGGGGATGAGAATCCGCTGGATAAGACGCTGGTAATTGATGTTGAAGGGCAGGAATCATACACTGTAACCGGTATTATTGAAGAAGCTCCCGGAAATTCCAGTTTGTACTTTGACATAATCCTTCCCCAGGAGAAGCGCCCATACTTTGAGCGCAATCTAACCAGGTGGGGCAGCCACAACACCAGGGTGCTGGTACAAATGGTATCAAATGCCGATATGCAATCATTTGACCAGAATCTGGCGGCGATTGTAGATAAACATCTCAGAGAGCGAATTGAGCGAAGGAGAGAGCGGAACAACTTCCCCGCTGATATGGAAATTTTCAAGTATACCTATTCTCCCATGTCTTCGTGGCATTTGGATAGTGAGGTGGGGTGGTATCGCGGCAGTGATGCCCAATATTCCCTGATTCTGGGAGGAATTGCCTCCTTAATATTGCTGATAGCTTGCATAAACTATCTCTCGTTGGCCCTAACGAATTCAGCAAGTCGTCGCACTGAGGTTGGAGTAAGGAAGGCCATAGGGGCATATCGAAGGCAACTGATGAATCAATTTACATTGGAGTCGATTCTGTTGGCCTTCATTTCAATGACCGTTGGCATCGCCCTGGTGGTATTAGCTCTGCCTACGTTCAACGAATTTACTGATAAGAGTATGGTTATCAGTTCAGCTGTGATATTTGAGTTGCTGGCCATTGGCATCTTCCTTTCGCTGGTAGTTGGCCTCATTGCCGGTAGTTACCCATCGTTTTATCTTTCCAACTTCAAGCCGGCTATTGCACTAAAATCTAGTTTTTCCTCCAAGCTCAATGCTGGTTTCACCAAATACCTGGTTATGATCCAGTTTGCGCTGGCAATCTTCTTAATAACCAGCTCCATCGTCATGTATAAGCAGATGGAGTTCATCAGCAGGAAGGACCTTGGATTTAATAAGGATCAATTACTGGTGATTCCCACCCAGGAACCATACAGCCAGGCATCTAATATGGCCATCGAGAGATATCGGCAGGCATTGTCTCAGATCTCAGGTGTGAAACAGGTGGCAGGAGCGAGTATGTCGGTAAGCAGCGGCACCAATATTTATGGCTATATGATCGATGGCGAAAGGAGAAGGGCGCATGTTTTTGGTGTGGATGCCAGCTTCCTGGATTTAATGGAACTAGAATTAGTTGAAGGGCGCAATTTCAGTGGCGAAATTGCATCAGATACCACAGCCCTTATTGTAAATGAAGCCTTAGTTAAAGATATGGGTTGGGAAGATCCACTTTCAGAATACCTGAACTGGCGTAGAGATACAATTGGTCCCGGCTTTAAAATTATAGGCGTAGTAAAAGATTACCATTTCAGGGCCTTGACTGATGAAATTGAGCCCATGTTCCTAAGTCTGGACCATAGTGAGGTGGGTTATCTTATGAACATGCTGGTTAAGATTGAAGCTGGTGATATGCCTACAACAATTGAAGCAATCAAAGATAAGTGGCAGGAGTTATCTCCGGATAAGCCATTTGACTACAGATTCGTTGATGATGATGTTGCCAACCAATACGAATCATTCAACCGTTGGATGAGTATAATGGGACTTTCAACGCTGTTTGCCATACTTATTACCTGCCTTGGGCTGTTCGCATTGGCAGCAATTAACGCTATTAATCGTACCAAAGAAATGGGAATTCGGAAAATAATGGGAGCAGAGGTGTCAAGTATCTTCGTCTTGCTCAATCGTCAATATTTGGCAATTGTTAGCCTGGCCTTTGTAGTCGGGGCCCCAGCTTCCTGGTATGTTATGGTTGAATGGTTACAAAGCTTCCAGTTTGGAATTGCCATTGGATGGCAGATTTACGGCTTAAGTTTGCTATTGGGGCTTTTGATTGTACTCCTAACTGTTAGCTATCATGCTTTAAGGGTGGCAAATCTCAGTCCTTCGAATACTCTTAGATACGAATAAAGTGTTGATAGTCAGCACTATCGTGTGTTGCTAAGAAGTTTTGCTTTAGATAATTTTCTGATAGCTTTCTGGCGGTGGTTTAGCAACTGTTCTCTGCTAAACCACTGCCTGTTATAATACAGCCCCTGGATTTGCATTGTGTTTTTTATGTTATCAAGGGGATTTCTTGCTAACAATACGAAGTCAGCCTTTTTACCAATTTCTATGGTGCCATATTCATTTTCTATTCCAAGAAATATAGCTGGGTTTATTGTAGCGGTGCGCAGTACTTCAAAATTGGAAAGCCCTGCTTCTCGCAGTGCCTGTAACTCATAGTGTAAACCAATACCATAAAGCCTAACGCCTTCTGGTGAATCTGATCCTGCCAGGAGACCTACAGATTGTTTTTGCAGTTCCAGAATTAGCTTTTCCCGGGATTTTTTAAACGCCTGCAATCGCTGAGGAGCGGGTGGCCTTTGCCAAAACCAACTTGGTATAAGTTTATCGCGCACCTCGGTGGAAACCCAGCTGTATTCCGGAAATTTGCTGAAATCTTCCGTTGGCTGCCCCTTAACGAAAGAGGTATTGAAGAAACTTTGTGTGGGAGTTACCCAAACGTTATTTTGCTTTGCCAGGCTGGCAACACTAGCCACCGCCGAATCTGTAACGTACCTAAATAAATTATCTTGCCCAGGTATTAGCCCTAAGCCCGAGATACTCCTGCGTTTGGAATGAGCAGGTATCATAACCTCCAGGAGCTGATCCAGATGCTCATTATGCATGCCGGCAGCCAAAGGCTCTGTTGCATCAATTATGTCTGGATAATGCCCAAATACCGGCATACCGAGTTCTTTCGCCGATCTTATAACTTCATCAAAAATTTCTCTACCTACTCCAAATGTGAGTTTGATGGATTCGTACCCTTCTGTATGAAGGGCCCTTACTGCGGATTTGGCCTGTGGTCCATTATTTACTTTAATTCCTAAAGTGTTTGGACTAAACGCAGTACCGTAAACGTGCCCAGCCACATGTAAATGAGGACTTATTACCTCTCCGTTTTCGGCTTTCCTTTTGAAGACTAGATGTCGTTTAGCCCCAATGGGAATTCTGGCCCTTGTCACACCATAAGTAACAGGAATTATCAACTCTGTATCGGCATATGAACTGTCAATCCTGTCATCGGATATAAGATGCATATGCATATCCGCAAGGCCAGGAATGAGGTATCTGTCAGTGCCGTCAATAACCTCATAATCTGCAGTAGGGGTAAACTCTGACGCTGGTAGGATCTTGGAAATAATACCATCTTCAACTATGACTGTTTTTTGCCGTGCAATGTAGTTACTATCCATTGGGATAAGGTCTACATTATGGATAGCCGTCGGCTTCTGAGCGAAAATGGAGGCGTGGAGTAAGGCTATGCAGGTAAGCGCTAAAAGGTATTTCATAATGAAAAATACTAATATACCGTCTACGCCCAAGGTTGTATTAGGATACACCCTAGTTACAGAAAGTACCTAATTAGTGATGGAATTAGGTAAGACCGACTCTGATTAGGAACTGCGCTTCCAACCAGCTTTTCTTGCGAATGGGAAAAGCCAATAGGCGATAGAAAGACAAATCGCCACGAAAGTTGCGAAAACCAGGAATAGTGTAACGATAATCAGCCCAAGGGTGGCATTGCTAACGCCTCGGTCATTATCAACAGTCACCTCTACTATGCCTATGAAATACCCCACCGCCCCAAGTAATATGGCAGCACCCACGGTGTAAAGGAAGAAGGAGAACCCTAATTTGAGGAAGTTGCCGAATTCTGCATCGGAAGGCGAACTAACTTGTTTCATAACTTATCATTTTAAACCAAGCTAAGCAATGCACGATTGCTGCCATAACGGATTGTTGCCAACTGTTAATATTGATGGGGAAAGCGCTTAATTTCGTTGTGAACCGGCTTGCCCCGATTTCATTTTGGGTTTATGCTAATTTTGTCAACAGCTTTAATTGTGTAACTTAATACGCTGCCTTGGCAGGTAAAAGGATTACAAAATGACCACTAGTTTAATCAGGCTTAATAGCACCTGGGGAAAATTCATTAATGCTGCCGCAACGCTTGGGCTAGTTCTCCTTCTATTAGCAGGTCATGGCCTTTTGGCACAAACGGCGGATACCACCCTGGCAAGGCAATACAACGAAAAGGCTGCTGAATTAAGACGAAATGGTGCGTTTGACAGTGCCTATTACTACTGGCGACAGGCAGCAGATATCTACGAAAGCCGTCAACTGTGGCAGGATTATATCTTTGTTCAGTATAGTATTGGGCAAGCAAGGAATGTAAAGGCCGAGTACGACGAGGCCAAAAGCATTCTGCTTAGTGCCCTGGACCTCGGAATCGAGAAGTTGACAGAGCAGAATTCAGCTGTTGCATATATATGTTACAGTTTGAGTTGGCACTATGGCGCCCTTGCAAAATATGACTCAGCTATGTTCTACCAGAATAAGGCCATTGCAATTAGAAAAGGGCTATTTGGAGATGTACATAGTGAGTTGGCTCGCAGTTATGGCAACCAGGGGTTTAACTATAGAATGATGGGTAAATATGATTCTGCCATGATCTTTTACCGTGAAGCACTGAGGATAAGAGAGGAACTCCATGGTAAGGATCACGAGGATGTGGCATCTACATTGTTTAGTATCGCCTGGATCCGTTCAGCAAAGGGTGATTATCGTCAGGCACTGGAGTTACACCATAGGGCGCTTGAAATCCGAAAGGCCAGATTAAGTCCGGGAAGTAACAATATCGCCAGCAGCATAAATAATATAGGTTGGTGCTATGTGCAATTGGGAGATTATGAGCGGGCTCTGGAGAATTATGAAGAGGCTTTACAGATGCGAATAGATCGCTTTGGTCCAGATCATCCTTCCATAGCCTCAAGTTTGCATAACATGGGGGTGCTGTACTCACAGAAACATGATTTCGACAAGGCAATAAGCTACCATCTTCGGGCAAATGATATTTTCACTGCAACCTATGGCGATAAGCACGAAGATTTGGCTCAATACTACAACTTCCTGGGCACGGCATACTTTGGTAAAAGAGATTACGAAAATGCTCTTAGATATCATCTGCTGGCTAAAAGTGTTGCTGACAATATAGAAGGTGATCATCTCTACAAATCCCAAACCTATTTACACCTGGGAAAAGTATATGGGGAGTTAAGCAATTTCGATAAACAAGGCGAGTACTACCACAAAGCTTTGCCAATTGAAATAGAGCTGAACGGGGCTACCCACCGCAATGTAGCCCGAATCTATGTTAACCTGGCTTCATATTATGGACACAAGGGAGAAAGGACAATACAATTACAGAACCTGGAAAAGGCTCTTGATATTCGCAGGCAGGTGTTTGGCGACAGCCATCATTTGGTTGCCCAGACGCATCTGGCTTTAGGAGATTACTATCAGGACATAAATGAACTGGATATTGCCATGGCCAATTACGATCAGGCCTTACAAGTGTTGTCGGGTTCGAACAATGATAAAAACGAAGCTATATCATTGCAGATCAGCAAATTGCCGGCACTTCAGAAGAAGGCCCTCCTGTTAATGAAGACCGGCAAAGCAGGCAACGACATTAACTTGCAAAAGCAGGCCCTGCAATCGTTCTCCAGTGCTATACAGATTCTGGATACTATAAGATACAGCCATTTGTCGGCAGAGTCTAAGTCCGATTTGTCTTCGCGCTCCCTTGGCCTTTTCCAGGGAGCAATTGAGCTGGCATATGACCTCTATCAACAAACGGCGGATGAAAGGTATCTTGAAGGTGCCTTCTCATTTATGGAAGGGAGTAAAAGCTTTTTACTCAATGTTGCACTTAAAGATGCCGAAGCAAGAAGGTATGCTGGAATGCCGGATAGTTTGCTGGTGAAAGAGCGGCAGTTGCGCATCGATATCGCTTTTCTGGAATCCAAATTGATGGAGGTTAACGTTGACGACAATGCGCGCAGAGAATCGCTTCTGGCCCAGCTCTTTGATCATCAGAGACAATATCAGGGTTTTGTGGCCACCCTAGAGAAACAATATCCTAAGTATTTTCAACTGAAGTACGCCAGCCAGAAACTTTCCATAGCGAATATAAGAACCGGTTTACTTAATACTGAATCTGCATTGGTTGAGTATTTCCATGGAGACGACGCCATTTATGTATTGGGAATCAGCAAGAAGGGGCAGTCTTTTGAGAGAATTGATAATGTGGAAGAGGTAGAGCAGCTGATAGGTGACTTCCGTCGCAGTATTTCAGATTATCAATTCCTGACAAATCAAAGTCTTGAGGCAGACGAGCTTTATGCCCGATCTGCCAATCAATTATACGAGCTGCTTCTGTACAAAACCCTAACAGCCTTCGACGACCAGGTAACGCAGCTGATCATAGTACCCGATGGTGAAATAAATCACGTGAACATGGAGCCATTGCTTGGCACTTTACCTGCTACCGGAGAGAATCTAAAGTATAAAGACTTGGACTACCTGGTAAGTCGATATCAATTTAGTTACTCTCATTCCGCTAACACCCTTTACCAAACTTCGAACTCCTCAATTGGGGGTGTGGATGGATCATTCGCTGGTTTTGCACCCCAATATGCTGCTTCCAGTTACAGCGATGCCGACAGCGCAGAGCATTTAATGGCTCAACTGCTGGTTAGAGATGGGAATCTGCCGCTTCCAGGAGCTTCAATTGAAGTACAAAAAATTGGAGAGTTGTTTGGAGGCGAGGTAATGCTGCGGGAGCAGGCGAGTGAGAGGAATTTTAAAGCTGTGGCCAGGAAATACCAAATTCTACACCTGGCCATGCACGGTTTATTGGATGATGAGAATCCTTTGCGTTCGGAGCTGCTTTTTACTGATTTACCAGATAGTGTTGAAGATGGTTTCCTCACTGTCGGGGAGATCTACAACTTGGACCTTCAGGCAGAGATGGTTGTGCTTAGCGCCTGTAATTCTGGTTATGGAAAACTGCAAAGGGGGGAAGGTAATATAAGTTTGTCGCGGGCATTCAGATATGCTGGTAGCAACTCGATTGTTATGAGCCTTTGGAAAATTCCGGATAATGCCACTGCTGAGATAATGATTAGATTTTATGAAAACCTGTTGGATGGCCAATCTAAAGATGAAGCTTTGCGAAAGGCGAAGATAGATTTTTTGCAGACTTCCGAAGATCCCCTGCTAAGCCACCCATTCTTTTGGGCTGGATTTATTCCAATAGGTGAAATGGCGCCAATAAGTAAAAACAACAACTGGTGGTGGTGGACAATTCTAGCTATTGCCGTAATGGGTATTGGGTTGAGAGCTGCCACCAGAGCTAGGGCCAAAGCCTGACTAAAGTGCATCTAGTAATTTCGCAGCCTGGGCATACTTGAAGTGACTAGTGTCACTGCTAATTTTCCGCAGAAGCTCCGCTGTTTTATTATAAGCACCTGATTGATAGTAAGCAAGGCTTAGTAGCCACCGGGCCTGTTGGCGGTACCTGGAATCCCCTTTCAGTACTTTTTCGAATAAAGAAATGGCTTCTATAGCTGATGGCTCTTTTTTTAGAAGGTGCGACAACCCAGCGTAGAATTGTACTTCTCCGGTTTCACCCCCTTTAGTAATTATCGGTATAAAAAGAATTAGTGCTTGGTCAAACTGGCCATTGTTGTAAAGTGTAAGTGCTTCATTGAGCTCAGTTATTTCTGTTGCTGAGCTTCTTTCAATTGTTGCGGGAGAATGAGCCTCTTCGATATAAGCAGTCACAAGTGAGTCAGCGTCCTCAGACAGGAGAGGCCAGGCCAATAGCACGAGTATAGTTAGACTGGCCGCAATGGCCAATGTAGCTTTCCATCTGTTGCTGGCATTAAGGCTCGATTTTCGTGTATTGGTGAGGGCTGAAATCTGATGTTGCCTTACGTGCTCCAAAAAACCTGGTGCTTCACTTTCCTTCCCGTCTTGAAGCATCTTAACACCCTCATATATTGCATTGCAGCGCTCGCAACTTTCTAGGTGAGACTTAATTTTGGTTTTGCTTTCTTCATCCATTAAGCCATGGTGGAAGTCTACCAGTTGTTCGTAATTAGCGTGGCCGCTTTCTTTTATGATATGGTTTCCCTTAGTTTCCATTAGGTTTTACTAAATGCTCCCTTTAGTTTCTTGCGGGCTTCTGACTTCTGATTTGCTACCGATTTTGGATGCATGCTAAGTTTCGATGCAATTTCATCATTATGATAGCCCGCCTGGTGTAATTGCCAAATTCTATATTCGGATTCGTTTAGTACTTTCTTCATCAACTGCTTAGAACCATCCATATTGATGTTGTGCTCCACTTCAGGAACCTTGTCGCTTTGAGTAAGAGATGGGTTATCTTCAATTATCTGTCTTCTCCTGTTGGCGGTGGTGTAAATTGTATTACAAATGTTTCTGGCTACCACGAACAACCAATTTTCAAAACTCTCAATTTTCGCAGGTTGCTCATGTTCCAACAGTTTGATCAATGTTTCAGAAGCTGCATTTTCTGCCAATTGGAAGTCTTTCAATCTTCCTAGACAATAAGCTGTAAGGTCATTGTGATAATACATATAGAGTTCACCAAACGCTTCCCGGTCACCCGAGATATAGCGATTCCATAAAACTTTTTTTCTATCCTGACCAGGTGCTTGGTCCATCCTCTCTCGTTGGTTAGACTTTTGAAAGTAACCAAAATCCCAAACTTCCACTAAAAATTGCCGACAGTGAAAATTTTTCTAAATCCTTGGGAAAATGTGACGGTTGGTTAGTTCCTACATAACCTAAGCCCTTGATAATGAAATCGAAGATTACAGTATTTCTAATCGTACTCCTGGTGCTGATTGTAGCTATTCTTAGCCAGGCGCAGACTATCCGTATCGCCAATAATAATCCTGGTGCAATTGGGGGAGCCAACGTATATACAGGCTCTAATGCAATTAGTGATGCTATAGTTGCCGCATCTGATGGAGATATTATTTACATAGTTCCTGGTGGAACCCTGCATCCTGTAACTACAATCAGCAAGGAGGTTTCAGTATTTGGAGTAGGATTGGATCGAATCAACGCTACTGGTGCTCAAACGCTTTGTGACAGATTTGTTATTTCAGCCGATAACGTGCGTATTTCTGGGATCAATTTTACTACGGCAGCTTCATTTGCCAATGCCATCTTACTTAGCGGGACCCGTACTAACATAATGGTGGATAATTGCTCCTTTACCAGATTTAGCGGAGAAGCTATAAATGGGTTAATTCTTCAAAACAATATAATGGGAGAGAATTTTGGTGGCACAGGAGCTCATGTTATAGATATAAGCACGACAGCAACTGGTGTAAGGATTGCTAACAATATTATCTATGGATCAACACAGACATCAAGCGCTGGTTGGCTTCGAGATCTTAACGGGGCGATGGTCGAGAATAATATTTTTGTTGGGATCATTGGTGGCAGTGCGCAACAGGTATTTTTTAATGTTACTAACTGTAATATTAAGAACAACATTTTCTACGCTGTACAACCTACCAATGCTGGACTTTCCTTTATCAACAACACTTTCGAGTACAATATCTCATTCAACGCAGCTGTCAATACATTCCCCACCACCAATGGCAATACTTCCTCAAACGACTTAGTAAATGTCGATCCTCTATTTGTAAATCTACCAGTTGGTAATTCCTACGATTTCAGCTACGATCCTAATCTTCAAGTTGGATCTCCTGGCTTGGGAAGCGGCGAAGCAGGGACCGACAGGGGAGTATTTGGAGGAGGGTCTCCACTGGATTTGACATTCACTTCATTACCAACAATACAATCAATCACCATACCACCAACGGTGGCCCAGGGTGATGATTTGATTACAAACGTTAAAGGCAATGGAAATTAGGACGAACAGTGAAACCCATAGATCTAATATGCTTACCCTGTTTAGACTAATTCTATTTGGGTCAGTATTCATTTACGTAGGGCTTTCGGGTGCGAAGGCTCAGACAGTTTACATCGCAAACAATAACCCCCTGGCAGTTGGAGGTACAAACGTATTTACAGGCGCCACAGCCTTAACAGACGCCATTGCTGCTACCTCAAATGGGGATATTGTTTACGTTGTACCTTCCGGAACTTCTTACGGAGACATAGGAGCCATTTCTACGGAGATTAGCATTTTCGGGGCGGGTCTAAATCCTGACCAGACGACTCCCGATAATTCGACCATTCAACAGGTAGTAATTGGAGCCTCAAATGTCAGGCTCTCGGGCCTGGTGATTAACAGGGACCCCACCGATGGAAGTGCAATTTCTTTTGGAGGCACTTTTGCCAACATAACCATTGACAATTGTCGATTTTCCAGGCTCACTGCCGGCTCAGATTTATCTAACCTGCTTTTGATGAACAACATCATGGGGGAGGACATTGGGGGATTTGGTCGTGGTACAGTAGTGGTTACTACCGGTACATCTGGGTTGCGGCTAACTAACAATATCATTTATGGATCCAGTCAGGGAGGCGCGAACTCCTCTGCCTGGATGCACGACTTCAACGGTGCTATAGTAGAGCACAATGTATTTATTGGAAATACCAGTGGCAGCACGCAGAGTGCGTTTTTTGTTGCCACCAATAACAGCTTCAAGAACAATATATTCTATGGATTGAGGCTTAGAACTACTGCCGGCTCTTTTGCAAACAACACCTTCGAGTATAACATTTCCTTTGGTGCCAGTAACAACACTTTTCCCACTGCAGATGGAAATGTTTCATTAAATAATCTTGAAAACGTAGACCCAATTTTTGTCAATATTTCATTTGGTAACTCTTTCGACTTTAGCCAAGATCCAAACCTCCAGGCGGGCTCACCAGGATTGGGGACAGGAGAGGGAGGTACGGATCGAGGCGTATTTGGCGGGGCAACTCCGCTTGATTTTACTTTCACTTCTTTACCAACGGTGCAATCTGTGAATATTCCAGCCGCTGTTGCCCAGGGAGATGATTTGTCTATAAATATTAAAGGAAATGGTAACTAAGATGATCAAAGCGATTCTTATTAAGGTTGTGTTTACTGCCAAGCATATTTTGCTAGCCATGGCCTTTCTTTTTGTGTTGTTGAATGTCTCACATGCCCAGACAGTCTACATCGCAAACAACAACCCAGGAGCGGTTAGCGGCACTAACGTTTTTACCGGAAGTACCGCATTACCTGATGCCATTGCTGCAGCTTCCGCGGGAGACATAATCTATGTGACCCCATCTGCAAGCTCATATGGCACCATAGATCTTACTAAGGCCTTAAGCATTTTCGGCGTAGGGTTTAACCCTGATAATAGTGCCGCGATGGTATCGAGAACCGGCAGGATAAATATCAATGCATCCAACTGCCGTATCTCTGGAATTACAATTAGCTCAGGTAGCCGTATGGCCATTGAATCGTCGGTAAATAATATAATGATTGATAAATCTAGGATTGAACTTGTTGATGCCGATGGAACAGGTGTGGTGGTTGGAAATATAATATTTCAGAACAACATCCTTGGAGAAAACAGGCCAGGCACAGCTAATACCAGATCCGTCGATTTTGGTGCAGGTTCAACCGGAGTGGTAATTAAGAACAACCTAATCTATGGGCCAACCAGTTTAGGTGGTTGGCTTGTTTTGCCTGATGGTACCTCAGTAGAAAACAACGTATTTATCGGTGCAAATGGCTCCCTTTCAGCATTTCATGAAACAGACAATTGTTCTATCAAGAATAACATATTCATTGGAGTGCAGCCGCATGGAACTAACTCATTTACTGGTAACAGCTTCGAGTACAACATTAGTCATGCTACTGGAAATAACGTTTTTTCCACGGCCAACGGCAATACCAGTTTCATGAATTTAGAGGGGCAGGACCCGATGCTAACCAATATTGATCAGGATAAGGTTTTGGATTTTAGTGAAGACCCAACACCATTGGCTGGATCTCCCGCTTTAGGAAACGGCGAGGGAGGAATTGATATCGGCGTGCTGGGAGGACCTACGCCGTATGACTTAACCGGTACATCCCTGCCATTAATTCAGAATCTCATAATACCCAGTTCAGTAGCCCAAGGAGATGATTTAAACATAAACATCAGGGGAAGAGGTAACTAATTCCTCCTAAAAAGAAAAAAGGAAATGAACCCAAGACAACCACGAAGTCCGCATTGGAAAGTTCTATTAACTGCAGTAGGTGTGTTATTTACTTTCTATGCCGCGAATTCTCAAACTATATACATTGCCAACAACAACCCTGGCGCTGTTGGAGGTACCAATGTTTTTACTGGAGGAACTGCCTTCAATGATGCAATTGCCGCAGCCAGCAATGGCGATATTATATATGTTGTTCCCTCACCAAACAACTACGGCGATATTGGAGTAAACAAATCAGTAACGATCTATGGTGGCGGCTTCAACCCTGATAAGGACAACGCCCTGTTCTCAATGGTAGGAGTAACCAGGATCGATATTTTTTCTTCCAACGTCCGCCTATCGGGGCTTACGATCTCGGGCATAACCTATTTAAACGGTGCTATTAACAACGTGATGTTTGACGAGTGTGTAATAAGACAAGTTGTGAATAATGGAGGTGCATCGCAGGGCAATATTATGTTCCAGAGAAATATAATCGGGCAAGGCATCGCCATGGGTCAGTATGTAATGAATATGGGCGTGGTTAGCTCAGGTATAGTAATCTCAAATAACATTATCTACACCAATCAAAGCACAAGCTTTGGTTTGATCAATACCTCTAATGGTACCACAGTGGAGAACAACATCTTCATTGGCCACGTGGCTGGTTCAAATACCAAGGCTTTCGATAATTTCAACAACGGCACGATCAAGAACAATATATTCTTTGGTATTGAACCCAATAGCATAGGCAACGGTACTTTCCTAAATAACAATTTGGAATTCAATCTGAGTTTTGGGGCTGCTAATAACACTTTCCCAACTGGCAATGGAAATACGTCTGTCAATAACATTGAGAATTCCGATCCACTTTTCGTCAATCTTCCGTACGCCACCGCCTACGTTTTTACCAACGACCCAAGCCTTCAGGTTGGCTCAATGGCTATTGGCAATGGAGAGTCTGGAATAGACATGGGCGCTTTGGGAGGTGGTGCTCCTTTTGATGTGGAAGGGACGCCACTGCCATTGGTGCAAGTGCTGGACCTACCGCCAACCATTGCCCAGGGCAAAGATTTACCTGTGAATATTAAAGGAAAAGGAAATTGAGGTTAATGACCAATAGACTAAATAAGTCAAACAATGACCAATAGACCAATGACCAATATGCTAAAAATATGGACAAAGAATTGTCTTAAGAGGTTATTGGGTGTGCTATTGCTATCAGGAGCTTCCTTGACTCATTACGCCCAATCCAATCTAACCCAGGCTGAATATTTCTTTGATAGTGATCCTGGTGTAGGAGCTGCAACCGCAGTAACTGCCTTTGGAGCGGCTACAACAATAGACATTAACGAGATGATTGATGTCAGTTCATTATCAGTTGGAATGCACACGTTGGGTATTCGGGTTATGGATGATAACCTGATTTGGAGTATGACCGAATACGTACCGGTTTTTGTCACGTTGGCTAGTGCTATGGTGGTTTCAAATATTACTGAAGCAGAATACTTCTTTGGCGCAGATCCGGGCCTGGGTCTGGGAACTGCAATATCTGTCAGCACAAGTCAAAGTATTGATATCACCGATATGCTGTCAACTGCAGCGCTATCTTTTGGTATGCACACTTTAAGCATCAGAATAAAGAATGAATTTGATGAATGGAGTATTGCTGAAACTGTCCCCGTGTTTGTAACAGCTTCAAGCGCATTGGTTATATCGGATATTGATCAGGCTGAATACTTCTTTGATTCAGACCCTGGAATAGGAGCTGGCACGCCAATTACTTTAACTGCAACACCTAATCTCGATATCAACGAATTGATCTCTACTGCTGCCTTAAGCATTGGCATGCACACCTTTAATATTCGCATTCGTACCGCTGCAGGCGAGTGGAGCATACCAGAAACCATTCCGGTTTTTGTAGACCAGAATAACCAGATTACGCAGTTCGAATATTTCTATGACACTGATCCTGGTTCCGGAGCTGGAACTAATGTACCCATTGCTCCACCTACAAATAGTCTTGACGCCAATTTCGACTTATCAACGGCCAGTTTAGGATTAGGCTCACATACCCTGGGCATAAGATTGGCCGGGGCAAATAATATTTGGGGTATTACGGAATATATCACCTTTACCATTTGTGATGGTGCCATAGCCGACTTCTCCGCCATTACGACCTGTGTGGGCGATGTAACTAATTTTTCAGACCTCTCTATGAATGTGCTGGGCGGAGATACTTATAGCTGGGACTTCGACGGAGACTTAACTGAGGATGATAATACGGTGGGTAGTACAAGTTTTACCTATCCTTCAACTGGTAGCTATATGGCTACACTTACCGTTGATCGTGCCGGCTGTGCCAGTACACAAACTGTGCAGGTTGATGTGGTGGATCCACCTACAGCCAACGCAGGCAGCAATTTTGCCATTTGCGAAGGTGACGTTGCAAACCTTACTGCAATTATAGGTGGATCGGCCACAGGTGGCACCTGGACAACATCCGGAACGGGTACGTTTGACGACCCCAATCTTCTCACTCCAACCTACACACCGGCTGGGGGAGAGACAGGCACTATTACCATGACCTTTACTTCTACAGCGGCTGGTACGTGCGTTGCCGCAGTAAGCAATGTCGATGTCACCATCGATCCGGTGGCAACAGCCACCGCAGGTGTCGACCAGACAATTTGCGAAAGTGATGTGGTGAATTTGTCGGGACTAATAGGAGGGTCAGCAACAACTTCTTCATGGTCCACTTCAGGTGACGGAACTTTTGATGATAACACCATCCTTAATGCTGTTTACACCCCGGGCACTGCCGATATTAGCTCTGGTACTATAACGCTTACGCTTACTACAGATGATCCGGCCGGTGCTTGTGTAGCTGCCAGCTCGCAATTGACAATCACCATTGACAATGCTGCTACTGCAAATGCTGGTTCTGATTTCTTTATCTGTACCAGTGATGTGGCACTACTAAATGGTAGTATTAGCGGCCTTGCCACTACCTCTAGTTGGAGCACTTCGGGAGATGGAAGCTTTGATAATGCCGCAAGTCTAAACGCTACTTACACGCCCGGAGCGGCTGATGTTAGTGCCGGTTCGGTACTGCTTACTCTTACCACTGATGATCCTCCGGGCACCTGTGTGGCTGGTGTATCAACCATTACTGTCAGTATCAGTAACGAGGCTTCGGCAACCGCTGGGCCAGATCAATCTGTTTGCGAAACTGATTTGGTAATTCTTGCTGGCGCATTAGGAGGGTCCTCAACTATTGGCACCTGGACCACTGGAGGTGATGGTAGCTTTGATGATGTAAATAATCTTGCGGCCACCTATACACCAGGTGCAGGTGATATTTCAGGTGGAACAGTAACGCTGACCTTAACGCCAAATGACCCCTTATCCTGTGGAACAATTACAACTGATCAGGTAGTGATTACCCTGGATGCCGCTGCCATTGCAGATGCCGGCACCAATCAGAGCATTTGCCCTGGTGATCCCGTGAATCTAAGTGGTACTGCCACTGGACTGAGTTCTGTCTGGACGACTACAGGCACTGGCACTTTCGATGATGCTACCAACCTTAATGCCATTTATACCCCAAGTGCAGCCGACCAATCAGCCGGCACTTTCGATCTTACTTTATCTGTAACTGCAAGTGGTGCATGCCCGGTTGCTACCAGTGCAATTACTGTAAATGTGGGGCAGCCCGTAGACATTATCCAGCAAAATATAAGTCTGGAAGTTCAACAAACTGTTAATGTATTGGTTACTAGTGGCGGCTCATTTGGTGCTAATGATGTGCTTACAACTTCCATATTACAAACTCCTGCCAAGGGTACTGCTACTATCTTGAATGATGGTACGATAGACTACGTAGCCACCCAAGGGAATATTGGTGCTGATAGCTTTGAATTTGAAGTGTGTAATCAATGTGGTATCTGCGATCAGGACTTTGTTATTGTGGATATTTTAAATAGTGCGCCAACTATCAGCACGCAGCCAGTTACCGCTCCACCTAGAAACATGGTTAGCATTGATCTAAATCCAGCCATATTCGACTTGAATGACAACGTAGACTTCTCAACTTTAACTGTACTTGTACAGCCTGCAAGTGGAGCTTCTGCCAGCATTGATGCCTCGAACAATCTCACAGTAGACTATACCAACGTGTTCTTTACCGGTCAAGATCAATTGACGCTTGAAGTTTGCGACTTTTCTGGAGCATGTGCCAGCGCCATTGTAGATATACTTATCACCGAGACTGACATTATAGTCTATAATGCGGTATCCCCAAATGGAGATGGAGCCCATGATTTTCTGGAGGTTGTGAACATTGAGTTCTTTCCGAACAACAGCATTCAGATCTTTAATCGATGGGGTGATGTAGTTTATGCCACCGAGGGCTACGATAATCTCAATACCATCTTTACCGGAATTGCCAATAAGGGAAGCTCAGGGGAATTACCCACTGGTACATACTACTACAGCATTGATCTAAATAATAGTTCTGAGGTTAAATCGGGCTTTTTTATGCTCAGCAGGTAATCCAGATCAAAATTCCCTGCTATTGCATCACATCCAATTACAAAACCTGCTATATTTAACATACTAAGCCACAAGTGAGGAATCACGCGTGGCTTTTTTTGTGCTTACGGAATAAATACCAATGGCATAAGTGTATGGTCAGGATTAAATAACTCCTAAGTGTATAAATAGAACAAAAATGAAAGCAATGAAATCTCGTAATATTCAAATCTTTGGGCTATCACTGCTTGTAGCACTCGTAAGTATAGCCGTCACCTTGTTGTTAACGGCAGCAAAATCTGGAAGAGAAATTCGGAGTTTTCTGATAGAAAGTCCGGTTGATTTGGACCAGGGTTGGTACCCGCATCAATTGGGTAACTATTGGATTAACCGTGATTTTATCCCTTGCGATCCTCACAATATGACTTGGTATTGGGAGGTGGTGGAGGTGAGGCCCACAGATTCAGCTAATTTTTTCCTTGTAGAGAAGTACCTTAACCCCTGCGATTCTACTGAGAATAAAACCTACAGAGAGTGGTTTGCTTATACCAATGACCATAAACTCTATATGGTTAACGACAAATTTGAATACTATGATCTGGAAGCAGATTTTGGCTTAGAAGAAGGACAATCATTTATTCGGCAGGGGCTTAGATATACACTCATTAAACGAACGGAGAATAAGATGGTGTTTGAATATGATCTCTACCATGATGATACATACACCTTCAGGTTTGAAAAAGGCATAGGCCGCGATCTGGCCTGGGAGGAAGTACAAATTGCCGGCGTGAAATACGGAAAAGATAAGTACAGGCAATGGAATCGCTTGGAAAAATAGTCAAGGGCAAACTGGGCTATTTGGTGGCAGGGTTTGGAATCGTTGCGCTGGGTTATATATTAACAACCAATCGGCCACCCAAACCAGCAGACCCGCTAAAGCTTTCGATTCCAGAATATTTCCCACCCTGGAGGTCTTCCAATGAGAATCCGCTTACTGTTCAAGGCGTTGAATTAGGAAGACTCCTGTTCTATGATAGAAGTCTTTCAAAAGACAGTAGTGTTTCATGTGCAAGCTGCCATCAACAATCTCTTGCTTTTACTGATGGCAGGCCCAGATCTGTAGGGATGGATGGAATCAAGACCGATTTTGGAGCTTTATCACTAGCAAATATCGGTTCTGTAAATCATCTGACATGGGAAGGCCACGACAAGAATTTGGAAACTCAGGCTTTAAGGCCAATTGTTAGAATTCAGGAAATGGACCAGCGATTAGTGGTTTTGGCGCAGCGACTACAGTCCTCGGCTTTATACAGAAAAAAATTCAGGGCGGCATTTGGTAAGCAAGAGATTACGGCAAAATTGGCAGCAAAGGCAATTGCCCAGTTTCAACGATCCCTTGTTTCAGCAAATTCCAGGTACGACCAGTATCTACGTGGAGAAATTGAATTAACTAACCTCGAAATGGAAGGACTGCAGTTATTTTCTACCACTCCGGACCCGAAGAAAGGAATTCGCGGGGCAGGTTGTATCAGTTGCCATCAAGGTGCACTTTTCCAAGGTTCTCAGCAAGGCTACGAAGCTTTTCGGAATAATGGGCTTTATGAAAAGCCCTGGGCTGGCCTTATTAGAGAAACCGGTTATGCCGGAGACCTTGGTAAATTCAGAATACCCTCTTTGAGAAATGTGGAAGTAACCGAACCATATATGCACTTAGGCAACTTTCGCACTTTAGAAGAAGTGATTAATCATTACAGTGAAGGGATACAAGTTAGCAGCACGGTTGACAGCCTGGTGCTCAGGACAAACGCTCAGGCTACTACTTCAAAAACAGGCCTGCACCTAACACCTTTGGAGAAAAAGGCCATCATTGCATTTCTCAAAGCACTGACTGATAAGTCCTTCCTTAATAATCCAGATTACAGTAACCCGTTTGCGGATCGTAACTGATAGATTTCTTCAGTAAGTTGAAGTCTTAGCCTAATCAATCGCCAATCTGGTTCCGTCATTCACCGATAGCTAACCTTCACTTACCGATTCGCAAAAGCTTTAACGCAGTAAGCACGTTTACTTTGATGAGTGATTTAACAAACCGTGCCATGAAAAAGCTCATAACCCTTACGCTTCTTGTCTTGCTGCTAAATGCTATTATGGTTTCCACGAATGTAACCCTTCCCAAGGTTAGTCCCCATGACCTAATTGCTAAGGTGGTTGATTTTGGCGGCGAGATAAAAGAGAGTTATCAGTCGTATGTTAATGACCCGGTAAATTCAGAAATTCAAGCCAGCGTGCCCCTTGAGTGCATTCCCGGAGAGGAGAAATTTTTCAGGGCAATCAACGGAATAATTGCCAAGGTAGGGTCAGCTACGGCGTTCTTTGGTGGTATGGTTTCAGAGTAACATTTCTGATGGCCTTTCGGCAACATACCACTTCATGCTACTAGGTAGGTAACAAATTCAGCGTTTTTCATATCAACAAGTAAAGTTTGTCGATTCTTGGCACAGCTGATGGCTTCATCGGTTTAAATTAGGAATTTAGAACCTCGAATCATTCTCATCTTAATGCAGATTTGTTAACATTTCAGCTTGGAGCGTTGTTTTACCTTTAGCCACTTTCACAGGATATCCACGGTGATGACTGCCTATTTGCCGGTTTGGGAGAACGGGTTGAGTTTGATTAGGAGTTTGCAATCGCCTGCTTCTAGAATTTGACCATAATTCTTGGTTAATTAGTAGTACCTACCAACCATTGTCAGAAATATGAATCTCCCGAGCTCAAACCTGGCTGTACTAGCTGCTATTTTATCTTTCGTTATTTTCAGTTGTGAACCTGCGAAACAGGAGGGTGGAGATGAGCGGGCAGCATTGGTATCGGCCTGCAGTTTTCTTGACGTGTCTGACACCTCTCGGCTTATATGTGGTCAACTGCAGGTTCCTGAAAATCACGACAAACCAGAGGGCCGGCAAATTAGCATTGCTTATGTTATTCTGAAGAGCGAGAATTCCAGTACCAAGGAGTTTCCTATGATCCATTTTACTGGTGGCCCGGGCGGGCAAGCGCTGCGGGGGGTAGAAAACATGCTTTTGAATCCGATTCTGAAAACCAGGGATATCATTCGGTTTGATCAAAGAGGAATTGGCAAATCAAGCCCGCTGCCCGACCTCACGTCGAAACTTTATGCACTACTGCCCCTGGATTTAACTTCTGCGCAGGAAGAAGAACAAGTGGGTGATATATTGGGTGAATTAAGAGCCGAGGTGGATGAGAAGGACATTGAAATAGAAATGTACAATACCTTTCAAAATGCGAGGGACGTTGGCATGCTGATGGATCACCTCGGTTATGAGAAGTATAATCTCAGAGGTGGCTCTTATGGAACCAGAATTGCGCGGGTAGTCGCTGACTTCTTTCCGGAGAAAATTAATGCAGCAATCTACGACTCTCCGGCTCCGCACAAGGATAACTACTTGCTAACTCGACTTGATGACTATAGTAGTGCACTGGCCAAGGTAATTGACTACTGCGAAAACGATAGCAACTGCAACACCCGGTATCCTAACCTTAAAGTGGCATACCTGGAGATGTTGGAAGACTTAGCAGAAAGCCCCTTGCAGGCGGAGTATAACGGACAAGCCTTCTATATCAACCCGCAGGATGCCATTTTCCATCTCCGATACGAGCTTTATAGGAACGATTCCAGGGAAAGAGCTCCAAAATTTATTTACGCCATAAAAAACAACGATTTAGACTGGATTAATCAGATTCTCTCCAACCGCGGTACCAGCTCTTCTAATTATGCTATGTTTCTGGCCTGTGAAAACTATGAGGAGTACAACCATAATATTTCTGCAGAAGATGTAGCAAATAAGTATGATGATTTGGAACTAATGCCATACCGCCTACCGATATTCACTTCCCTTTATCTGAACAGTGCTGAATTTCTTAGGTCGCACGCCACGGCGGAAATGAAACAGTACGAGACATCCGACATACCTTCACTCATATTTATTAACCAATTCGATCCGGTGACTCCACCTGAAAACGCCGCCATTTTTCAATCAAAGATGACCAACTCACAGGCATTTATAATCAATGCTGGCGGCCATGGCGGAGGCGACATGGTATGCAAGAGAAGTATTATGGACGATTTTATGTCTTCACCAACAAAGCCACTGGACTCCAGCTGCCTGGATTTGTATGTGACTCCTTAAATCAACCTGGTTATTGTGATTTTTGGCATTCTGGGGTATTTTGAGCATTCACCAATACCTCCAATGATATGTCAGTATTCCAGGCCACCGACTTTAACCACCACGAACAAGTAGTATTTGTTAACGATAAACATGCCGGATTAAAGGCAATTATAGCAATTCATAACACAGCCTTTGGCCCAGCTCTTGGTGGCTGCAGAATGTGGGACTATCCCTCTGAGGAAGAAGGCTTGCGAGATGTTCTTAGACTTTCCAGGGGAATGACTTACAAGGCTGCCCTGGCTAATGTAGCAGTTGGTGGTGGCAAAACGGTGATACTTGGCAAGGAGTCCGCTCCAAAGTCTGCAGAGTTGATGCATGCCATGGGCAGAGCAATCGAAAAACTAAAGGGGCGTTACGTGACCGGGCCCGATATTGGAACGGGTGTTGAAGACATGACCAATATCCGGGAAACCACTGCGCACGTAATTGGTGTAGATGCATCTAAGGGTGGATATGGAGATCCATCGCCTTCTACCGCCCGCGGGGTATTTATGGGCATCCGGGCAGGTTTACAGCACAAACACGGCTCTGCAGATTTGAAAGACGTTAAGGTGATGGTTCAGGGACTTGGTCATGTGGGCTACAATCTATGTCGCTTCCTGCATGAGGAGGGAGCCCAATTGTTTGTGGCTGATGTAAACGCTGAGGCCGTAGAAAGGGCTGAATCTGAATTAGGAGCCATTGCTGTGGCGGTTGATGACGTTTACTCTGCAGATGTTGATGTCTACGCACCTTGTGCCTTTGGTGCCGTTATCAACGACAATACTTTAGACAGGTTTAAAGCTGGAATTATTTCTGGAGGAGCTAACAACCAACTGGATCAAGATCGGCATGGTGAAGCTCTTAAAGAACTTGGTATCATTTA
Source organism: Cyclobacteriaceae bacterium (assembly GCA_028285445.1). GTDB lineage: Bacteria > Bacteroidota > Bacteroidia > Cytophagales > Cyclobacteriaceae > JANQPQ01. Next base: position 22,512 of record JANQPQ010000024.1, read on the forward strand.
TTTACCAGATTATGTAGCCAATGGTGGCGGCCTGGTGCAAGTTGCTGCTGAATGGTATAAGGAACCGGAAGAAATCTACCGACCTAAGGTAGATGCCATTTACGAAACTTGTTTAAGTATTCTAAAAAAGGCCAATGAAGATGATATTTCAACCAGCTTAGCTGCGGATAGAATAGGAGAAGAACGGGTATTATCAGCTGAAAATCAGGTAACTACTGCTTCATAATTAAAGTAATATATTCAGATGAAAGCCAATACGCGAGGTGTCTGGGGAACAAGCCTTGGATTCGTGTTGGCGGCCGCAGGTTCAGCCGTAGGGGTAGGCAATCTTTGGAAATTCCCGTACGTTACCTGGGAAAATGGTGGTGGGTCCTTTGTAATTATCTACCTGGCCTCGGCGGCTTTCATCGGTATCCCTATCTTAATTTCAGAGCTGATTATTGGTAGAAAATCAGGTCTTAGCGCAGTGCCGGCCATGGAGAAACTGGGCAAAAGAGTTCCAGGTGGGAGGGCATGGAAGTACGCTGGTTGGCTGGGTTTACTCGGCAGCAGCCTTATACTTTCTTATGTAGTTGTTATTGCTGGTTGGGCAATAACCTATGCTTACTATTCTCTCAAGTGGTCTCTTACTTCCTACTCGGCTCCGGCCTCCAGCCAGTTTGTTGACTTTATTGCAAACACTCCACTGCAGCTGCTGCTTTCGTCAATATTCATGGCTCTTACGGCCATAATTGTGTATAGAGGTATAGGAGCTGGGATTGAGAGGGCTAATAAAATACTGATGCCGGCCTTGTTTGTCATGTTAGTATTGCTGCTTTTGAATTCCTTATCTCTCAGCGGATTTAGCACAGCCCTTGACTTCTTGTTCAGCGCGAATTTTGACGCCATAAGCGGTCAATCAGTTTTGGAAGCTATGGGACAGGCTTTCTTCTCCTTGTCTCTGGGTATGGGAATTATGATAACCTATGGCTCTTACATGCAGAACCAATCCAGCATACCCCGGGCCGCAACCGTGGTGGTGGCTATGGACACGTTTGTGGCCATTATAGCTAGCATCATCATTTTTTCGATCATTTTCACTATTCCCTCGCTTGAAGATACGGTCAGTGCCAGCACCACCGGTATGTTGTTCACTACTTTACCGGCCTTGTTTTATACTGAACTGCCTGCTGGAGAAGTCGCCGCTCCGCTCTTTTACCTGCTGGTAACATTTGCGGCGCTTTCGTCCACCATTTCGTTGTTAGAAGTGGCTGTGGCATTGATGATCGATAGACACAGGTTGTCGCGAGCCAGGGCTACTATATACGCATCATTGATTGTGTTTATATTTACTGTTATGGTAGCGCTCTCTCTGAACCCTAACAATGTGTTTTCCGGGTTCCAGTTTTTCGGTACTAGTGAATCAGGTTTTCTGTTTGAGCTAAATCAGCTATTCTTTAGGGGAAAAGTTGGGTTTATGAACGTCATAGACCACCTTGTAGCCAATTGGCTCTTGCCGGTCACCGGGCTGCTATCAATACTATTTGTAGGTTGGTTTCTTAATAGAGATGAAGTAAAATCTGAGCTTCACCGAGGAGGAAGGCTCGGTGGGGTACTGACTAATTTGTTGCTAATAGCTACTCGCTACCTTGGGCCCATCGCAATTCTGTATATTTTGTACCAGATACTCTTCGGGGGCCAGGATTTCAGTTGATCCGTTTATCATTTTACGCTTGAAACTATTGCAAGAAGAGCATACCTTCTGTCATCACCAACATTGCCATAATATGATTACTACTCAGCCAATAGAGGGAGCTTTCGGAAAAGAGATTCTGGGTGTAGATCTTTCCAACCCTTCCAGTGACGACATTACTGAAGTTTTGCGGATATTCCATGAGAATGGGTTAATACTCGTCAGAAACCAGGAAATGACCCTATCTCAATTCGAGGAATTAGCCCTACATTTTGGGGATATAAAACCACATTTTCTTGATCATTTGCGCCTGGAGGGACACCCGGGGATTCTTTTGCTTTCTAATATGTATGAGAACGAAAAGCCCATTGGTGTATATGATGGTGCGGCCTTTTGGCATACCGATGTTGCGTATGAAGATCCGCCAAATAGCTCAACGCTGGTCTATGGAGTTGAATATCCAACTAATGGGTGTCCCACACATTATGCTACCACTTTTGAAGCATATGATGCGCTCTCAGGTTCTCTAAAAGCAAAAATCGAAGACCTTACTGTTTTGCATCATTATGGTAATAGAGCTGATATGGATGAAGATTCTGGTCATTCCGCAGTAAAGCTCACGGATGACCAAAAGAAGAAAGTTGAAAATGTTTTTCATCCTTTAGTCATGAAGCACCCGGTCACTGGCAGGAAATCATTGTATGGTGTGGCAGGTAGCTCTTTCGGCATTGTAGGAATGCCCGACGATGAGGCTATAGACCTGTTAGATGAGCTAAAAGACCATTGCCTGCAAGATCAGTTTACCACCACTCTTGAAATTGAAAGAGGTGATTTTGCTGCCTGGGACACGTTTTCTACCCTGCATATGGCCACCTTGCAAAAGAAAGCTACGGGCCCCGAAGATAGCCGCTTGCTATGGCGCGCCAGTATGGTAGGCATGCCGCCATCCCTGAGAAGTAATTAGTGGATGATTTTTAAATTAGAGTTGCTGGTGAAGAGCTTGATTAGTCATTCATCACTGATCAGTAGATATCAAACAACGGTTGCCAATCCAAATTCATCATTACCAACGATCCAAAACCCTGTTACTTGAAACCGAATCGCTTTAAGAAAGTACTTGCCGAAAATAAGATTCCAATTGGCCACATGGTATTTGAGTTCACTACAAGAAATCTGGCCAAGATACTGGAGTCGGCTGATCTTGATTTTGTGGTGATTGATATGGAGCACGGTGGAAATTCTATTGAGACCATAGCCGATCAGATGGCCTGGTTCAAGTCCACAACAGTTGCGCCAGTTGTGCGTGTTCCCTTTCAAGAGTATCACTTTATAGCACGCGTGTTAGACGCGGGGGCTCTGGGAGTTATGATTCCGAATGTAAAAGATGTTGATACCGCGGAACAAGTGGTTCAAGCTGCAAAATATGCCCCCATGGGTTCAAGAGGTGTGATCATGGCCAGTGCCCATGCCGATTTCAAAAAATCTCAACCTGAGCAGTTTTTCAAATACTCCAATGAGAACACCTCCGTAATCATCCAGATAGAGAGCTTGCAAGGTGTTGAAAATGCAGAAGCCATTGCCTCGGTAGCTGGGGTAGATGCTTTGTGGGTGGGTCAGTTCGACCTCAGTCAATCAATGGGCATGCCCGGCGACTTTGAAAATCCAGATTTTCTTGAAGCTTTCAAGAAGGTGATTAACGCCGCAAAAGCCAACAAGCTGGCCATGATTATGCAACCCAGCAATCCACAGCAAGCTCAGGAATGGCTTGCTATGGGTGTAAATGCTCTATCATACCATGGCGACTTTTACCTCTATCAAAGTGCACTCCGCAGGGGTGTTGAGCAATTGCGAGACCTCAGTAACTAAATCACTAAATACGTGCTAATCAGCCAGAAATGAGCTAAATTGATAATCCAGCTATAGTTCAACCTTAAACCCTACGACTGCTCATGCCTGGTCAAAAAAGAGCACTGCTGTTCTTTACATTCGCTCTTATTACCTGTTCAACTGCTTTTGCTCAAATCGTCGTCACCACCAACCTGGATTCGGGCCCAGGCTCATTACGTGATGCCGTAACTCAGGCCAACACCAACGTCGGCCCTGATGACATTGTCTTTGATCCTTCACTTACCGGGCAAACCATAACGTTGGATGCGGCGCTAACTATCACTTCTGGAAACGGTAATCAGACCGCAATTTCCGGAGATATCAATGGCGACCAAATCCCTGACATTACTATCACCCGGAGTTTTGGCCCTAACTTCTCAGGGATTGTTGTACAGGCCTCTAACTGTACTATAAGTTATTTGCATATGGAGGGGTTTACCAATGCCAGCACCGCGGCTATCAATCTAGATCAATCCAGTTCTACAAACAACTTCGTTATTGGAAACTACATTGGGACTGACATCTCAGGAAATGCCACCGGTGCCGGTAATTTCCGAGGAATCGCCCTAACTAACAGTGCCAGTAATAATCATATTGGCGATGGCTCAGGTGGCGGAATTAATGTAATTGGTAATAATGCTTTTGGTATATATATCAATGGAGCAGATAATAACATTGTTAGCGGAAATTACATTGGTATGGGCATTGATGGCAGCACGGCAATAGGGAATGCCGGTAGTGGAGTGGAAATACTAAATAGCACTGGAAGTATCATTGGTGTACCAGGAGACCAACAAAACATAATTTCTAATAACAACCTGGAAGGAATAAGCCTTACCAGTGCGTCGGGTACCAATATCAGGAATAACTACATCGGAACTGATGTCAATGGCCTGTTGGCCAGGGGCAATAGTGCAGAAGGTATTTTGCTGGATGCGAACTCCTCGACGGTATCAATAGGAGATGGAACTGCTACCGGCCGAAATGTAATTGGAAGCAATGGGCAAGGCGGTATTGTAATCCTATCAGGTAGTAATACCATTTTGAATAACTATATAGGAGTGGGGTCCAATGGTAGTGCGGATGTTGGAAATACCGGAAATGGTGTTTGGACCCAGGTGGGTAGTGTAGATAATTTTATTGGTGATGAATTTGGTGGTGGTAATATTATATCCGCCAATTCCCAAAATGGTGTGCTACTTAGTGATGGGCCGAATTTCGTTTATGGTAATATCATCGGCCTTGCTGATAACGGAAGCAACAGGCCTAATTCTACGGCTGGTGTAACTATTGCCGGTAGTGGTTCAGGAAACAAAATTGGCGACGCCGTAGCTGGTGCTGGCAATACTATTTCCAGCAACACGGTTGGTATTGCGATTGTTGCCAGTGGTAACGACATTTTGGGAAATATTATCGGCCTAGACGTCGCTGGCGCCAATCCTCGTGGTAATGCGCAAGAAGGTATCTCCCTGGGGCCAGGCTCGCAGAACAACAATATTGGTGATGGCACAGCTCTTGGATCTAATATCATCACCGAGAACGGTACGGATGGTATTCTGATTTCTGCTGGAATTGCTCCAAGTTTCGATAACACTATTTCAAACAATTCCATTTTTAACAACGCCGGCAGTGGTATCAGGCTGGTTGGTTCGCAAGGTGGAGTAACACCGCCTACTATAAATTCCATTCTTACTGATGGCACTGTAAACGGTACCAGTGATATCGGTGCTACTGTAGAAGTCTATGTTGACTTTTCCGATGAAGGTCAAACATTTCAGGGTAGTACTGTTGCCGATGGCTCTGGAAACTGGGTATTTAACCTGAATGTTGCTGGTTTGCCTGGAGGTCAACCAAATGCGACTGCCATTCAAACTTCAGGGTCAAATTCCTCCGCTTTCTCCTTACCGGTACAGATAACCGACCCATTCACAGTTGTTAATACCAGCGACGCGGGATTGGGCTCATTGCGGTGGGTGATTGGCAATACCAATGCTATTTCAGGGGTAGATAATATCCTTTTTAATATTCCCAATAGCGACCCCAACTACGTGATGTCGGGAGCAGATGAGCGCTGGACCATAACACCATTAACCGCACTGCCTGATATAACGGAAGGAGTGGTATTGGACGGTAATACACAACCCGGCACAGGTAACTTCCGCATTCGGCTTGATGGTAATGGAGCTAACTTCCACGGTATTACGGTAGATGCCGACAATACGGAGATATATAGCATGTATATCTCTGGTTTTAATTCCAGTACTACAAGAAGTGGAATTAACGTCTTTAATAACGCCACTGCTGGTAGGGTTGGTGATGTGGGTAGGGGTAACCTTTTAAACAATAACGGGCTGGGCCTTTCCATAACTTTTGCAGATAACTACTTTGTTCAGGGTAACTTAATTGGTGTTGATGAAACTGGAACTACAGGCGTTGCAAATCACAATGGCATTCGCATAGCCTCAGGAGTTAATAATACTCAAATTGGAGGACTATCTGCCGGAGAGGAAAATGTAATCTCTGGAAATACTAATACAGGTGTATTAGTTAATGCTTCATCTCCTCATGTTATACAGGGTAACTTCATAGGCACGGATATTACCGGAACTGTCGCCATTCCAAATGCAACCGGTGTTTCGCTTGGAACCTCATCAGGTAACCTTGTTCAGCAAAACATTATCTCCGGAAATACCAATGAGGGTATCCAACTAATTAATACTGGTACCAACACCATACAAGGCAATTTAATTGGAACTGCCGCTAATGGTACCGACCCCATTGGTAACGGCATAGGTATAGAGGCCATAAGTTCACCAAATGTGAATAGTAACATCATTGGTGGCATAAATGCCGGGGAAGCCAATGTCATCGCCTTCAATGTCGGACAGGGAATACTACTTGATAATGCCAGCCATGATCAAAACCAGATCAGGGGTAATAGCATTTTCTGCAATGGCATAAAAGGTATCGATTTGAATGGTGTGGCCAATACCAACCTTGCGGCACCGAACATTACTAATCAGACATTGACTTCAGTTTCAGGAACCGGGGTTGATGGAGATATAATTGATGTCTACAGAGATAATTCTTTATGTGCACCTATTCAGGGTGCGGAATATCTTGGCTCCGCTGTGGTAGGAACGGGAGTCTGGGTCCTGGGAGGGTTAACCCTGGCGCCAGGCGATCTCATCAATGCTACCGCCACGGATGTAAACGGAAATACCTCAGAATTTGCCATAAACTCAGCGACTTTTTATTCTCAAAGTGCAGGCGCTTTCGACGTAACAACACGATGGAATACTGCCTCAGACGGATCGGGAAGCAATGCTAATACTGCTGATTTCACCAGTGGATTATCTAGTTTCATTATTCAAAACTCTAATGGTATCACCGCGCCATCCGGAGCAATTACCATCAACAACCTCACTATTGGTGCTGGAGGAGCATTGGATCCTGGCAGTATGGATATTACTATCAATGGTACTACCGATGTATCCGGAACCTTCCAGGATACCAATAGCGGTGGTACTAACATTTTTGGTGATAGAGTAACCGTGAATTCAGGAGGGGCTTTTAGTTCCACAGCTGGTGCTCACGATTTTAGAGGTGGGATCACCAACAACGGCACTTTTGGTACTAACCTGGCCATAACTTCAGTGTTCAGCACAAATTCCCAGACAGTCGTCTCCTCGACGAGTCTCTTCCTTGATGGCCAAGTAACTTTCGATTCAGATGTCACATTCCTGGAAGGCGCAGGGGAAAGCCGCATTGGATTTGGTTCAGGCATCACCATTAATGGTACAGTCACTAATCAGATTGCGACTGGCTTTCTAAATTTGAGGGGTGATGGCCTCACTGTGAATGGCAATCTAATTAACGATACTAATGCTCGCCTCTATTTATGGGCAGCCTCTCCTGAAGCTCTTGATGCCACCGCTGCTGGAAATACCGTAAACTACTTCCGGGCTGGCGCCCAGGATGTACTAGGTCAGACTTATCACAACTTGATTCTCAGCGCTAGTGGAGTTGCCAATACTCCTAAGACTTTCGACGGAAATACCATAGTTAATGGCAACCTTGAAATCACAGATACCGACTTGGTGGCAGGGGGATTTTCTATGACCGTTGCAGGCGATTTCGCTGGCAGCGGCACCAGCATGGTTACAAGCAATTTCACCCGGCTGACCATGAACGGAGCTAGTCCCCAAACCATAAATGTGACTGGATTCGACCCACTGATTGTGGATGGTCTGACAATTGATAATGCCAGTGGGGTAACTCTGCAATCAAACTTATATGTTGATGTAGATAATATAGACCTCAACGCCGGTAACCTAATTGTAGATGGAGGAAGGCTTGAGAAAGATGTTGATGTTCCATTTGTTGGGGCAGGGTCATTCGGTTCGGCACAGATGATTGCAATCGCTAACGGTGGGGTTGTAAGACTCAATGGTCCTAATAATGACCCTACACTTTTCCCTATCGGAACGGGGTCTGTTTATACACCGCTCACCGTTACTCTTACTAGCTTCACCGATTTGGGCACAGATTTCTATGATATAACCACTGATGCGGTGGAAGAACCCAACGTTGTGTCAAGTGGCCTTTCACTAAGCAAGTACTGGAATGTGGTCACTTCAGGCATGAATAATATCACAGCCTCTGTTCAGATGGAGTACGATGACGCCGAGATCCAGGGAACAGAAGCTAATTACATTCCTGGCTATTTTGAGACTGCCTGGCAGGTAGGCACCACCTCAGATGTTACCGAAGCTACCAATACTGCCATCTTCAGCCATGCTGCTGTGAGCCAGTTGAATGGGAATTATACAGTTGGCGAACCAGCAGCTTTTATTAGTGCCGGAGAGATTGCTGTCTTTGAGGGACCTGATGATACCGGAACAGAAGTGTTTGATGGGCAGGCTTCTGTAATTGACTTCGGTACATCACCGCAGGGGACAGATATCAATTTCACTTTTACCATTAGGGCCACCGGAGGAGATATTAATGTAAGTTCCATCGTATCTTCTGGCTCTGAGTTTGTAATCTCCGGAGCTCCAACCGTAGTTTCCGCTGGAACCTTGGAAACCTTCACAGTAACATTACCCGGAGCTATTGGCAACAACCCGACGGAGACCATAACCATCAATAATGATGATGCGGATGAGGCGGTTTTCAATTTTGATGTTACAGGACTGATACAACCTTCTCCTCCGAAGATGTATTGGACTGAAGAAACGGGTGACCGTATCAACAGGTCAGAATTGGATGGAAGTCTAAATGAGCAATACTATACAGGTTTTAGTGTGTTCCCCTTGGGAATTGCTATAGATACCTTGAACAATGAGATTTTCTGGACAGACAATGATGCCCAGGTAAAGCGTGGCACCATAGGGCTGAGTGACTTCTCGGTATGGACAACGCCAGTGGATGAATCTGGGTCAAGTGCAAGAGCAATGGGCGGCATAGCCCTGGATGTTCCTAATGGCAAAATGTATTGGGCCAGCGAATGGACAGACCAAATCAGAAGGGCAAATTTTGACGGTACTACGATTGAAAACCTGGTAACAGTGACTCGACCCTTTGGTATAGCATTGGATTTGCCTAACGGGAAGATGTATTATACCGAAAATGATGATTCAGGTGGTGATAATGTGGCTAATCTGTGGCGTGCCAACCTCGATGGTTCATCACCGGAATTACTTTATACCAATCCGCCAAGCCCACCTGGAGTTGATTTTCAATTTACTGATATAAAGCTGAACCCTCTAACAAGTCAGGTCTATTGGTCCGGAGGTGAAAAAGATATGCTTAGTGCTGGTTTTATCTTCTATGCTGATATCGCTAACGTTTCGGGAACCGTGCAATCGTTTGTAACTCCCGGTGAGGTTGGGGGCTTAGATCTGGATCTTATTAATGGGCATGTATTTTGGGTAAATAAAGGAATTGTCTCTTTTTCTGCTCCTGGAATTTGCCGGGCCGATCTTGACGGTAGCAATATGACACCGCTCTTATCCGGTGCTGGAGACAATATTTTCAACCCGAATTTTATTACTCTTGATCTGCGGGGCCTGGGTGCTTTGCCAGTAGTGGAACCAGAGATAGAGGTTTTTGCTGGAACGGATAATACTGGTACCGCTATCGTTAACGGTCAGGTAGTGGCGGTAGATTTTGGCAGCCAGGTACAAGGTAGTGATCTCGACCAGGTTTTCGCTATTGAGAACACTGGCACCAGTACTTTGAATATAACCTCTATTGCCGTTGGGGGCGCAGACTTCTCCATACTAGCAGTAGCACCTACCACAGTTGCTGTTGGTGCTACTGAGAATTTCACCGTGCGGTTAAGTGGGGCAGCGGTTGGGCCATTCAACGATTTTGTTACTATAACCAACGATGACGCTGACGAGGGTACATTTACTTTCCCAATTACCGGAAATATTACAGCTACTCCAGAACCGGAGATAGAGGTTTTTGTAGGAACGGATAATACCGGTACTGCGATTGTAGATGGTCAAACTCTGCAAGTGGATATTGGCAGTCAGTCGCAAGGAAGCGATTTGGACCAGATATTTGCTATTGAGAATACTGGAACAGCGCTGCTTACAATAACCTCGATTACTGTTAGTGGCACCAGGTATAGTGTGCTACCGGGCATACCAACTTCTGTAGCTGTTGGCACTACAGAGAATTTCAGCATTAGGCTTGGTGGTGGAACTGCTGGCACATTTACCACCACGGTTAATATTGCTAGCGATGACGCCAATGAGTCTACCTTCAACTTTGATGTGACCGGCACAATTAACAGTGTTTGTCCAACTGCCACCGCCGGGCCTGATCAAAGTATTTGCCCCACGGATGTAGTTGTGTTAGCAGGCACAATAGGAGGGGGCGCAACCACTAGCGCGTGGTCAAGTGGTGGTACTGGCACTTTTGATGATGCTACCATACTCAACGCTACCTATACGCCAAGCGCAGCTGATGTCGCTGTTGGCTCGATTACAATCACACTAACTACAGATGATCCCGACGGCGCAGGTCCCTGTAATGCGGCTAGTTCGCAGCTTATAATTACTATTAGTCAGCCAATTACTGCTGTTGATCAAACAAGCTCCGTTGATGTGGGCCAGACTACCAATATCAACCCTGGCAATGGGGCCACATTGAACGCTGGAGATGCAATTACTACGTCAATAATCACTAACCCAACAAAAGGCGCAGCGACGGTTCTGGCTGATCAAACCATAGATTACACGCCAAACACTGGAACTGTGGGTGCCGATCAGCTTGAATTTGAGATTTGTAATCAATGTAACGAGTGTAGCAGGGCTTTTGCGAATATTGATATCCTCAATGCGCCGCCAGCCGTGCAAACAACCACTGAGAGTATTTCCGCTGGCGGTATAGCCACGATCGATTTGCTTCCGCTAATCTCTGATCTCAACGACAATATAGACCTAAGCTCCCTTCGAGTTACTCAGCAACCGCTAAGTGGAGCGGTAGCTTCTATTGATGGCAGTAGTAACCTGGTTGTAGATTATAGCGGAATTTTCTTCACCGGTACAGACGAGGTAACAATTGAAGTTTGTGACTTCTCCCTGGACTGTGCTTCAGCCATAATTACTATAGAAATTGCTGAAGCCAGCATCACCGCTTATAATGCTCTTTCTCCTAATGGAGATGATCAGCACGATTTCTTTGAGATCCAGAATATTGAATTCTTTCCCAGCAATCGGGTAACAATTTTCAATCGGTGGGGTGATGAGGTTTACAGCGCTGAGGGATACGACAATAACCAGGTTGTTTTTACTGGCATCGCGGATTCTGGTAGCGAGCTACCTTCAGGTACTTATTACTACAGTATTGTATTGGGAGATGGTTCCGATCCCGTGACCGGATTTATCGTTATTAGCCGCTAGGGCGCACCTAGAATTCTTTACCAACAGCAAGTACCAGTATCAATGGGTTTATTGAGAGGTCTATGTCTCTACCGTCGTCCTCAGGATCATTAATTATGCTGGCTTCTAAATCTGAAATATTGAGTTGAACCTTTGGTCCAAGAAACCAGCCTCCTGATCCTAGATAGAGATCTGCTCCAAGCGCTAAACCCATACTAAAAGAGCCATGGAGGTCAAAAGATACATCGGTGGGCATAGGATTGGGCCCCAACGAAGGAGAAGGTAGTTCAGTCAGAATTTTCAGCTCGCTGCCGTAGCTAATGTACCCGGCTAAGAGTGAGACGTATGGGTCGACGGTTTTTTTGGCCAGGAAGTGATAGTTCAAAGAGCTGCTGATTCTTGTAAAGTTCAGAATATCTGAACTTTCGAAACCGCCACCTGATGCAAACGACTCTTCGTCTATATATTTCATCCTTGATCGAAACAAGCTTAACTCAATTCCAACCTTACGCCCCAGTCTGTATTCGGTTCCGAAGTAAAACCCTGGACCACCTTCCACGTCTATATTCACAACTTTTCTCACGCGGTCCAGCACTAATTCACCATCAGCAGTAGCAAAGCCACCTCCAACATTTACGCGCCATTTTTGGGCATTAGCGGGCATCGAAAATAGGATCGCAATACCAAGTGATAATCCAAAAAAATACCTATTCATAAAACTAGTTTGGGGCTAATCCTTCGTTTCCCACTTGCCAAAATGATCTTAAGAGTTCTGATTGAATGTGCAAAGTTGGTTTGTGATTCTGTGCTTTGCTGTAGTAAATCAAAGGTAAACACGCATTAACTATATATCAAGCTAACCGGCGTTTACACCAATATTCGAGAGTTCGTGGCGGAATAAGCCAAACTTCCTAAATTACCGCTATGTCTGCACAGTTACTTCGGTTTATCGGAAAGGATCTGGAGAATATAGAGTTTGATTCCTGGTTGGATGAAAAGCCACGCGAGTTGCGATCTATAGCAAAGAAATGGTTTGGCGTTATGAGTGATGTAAGTGATGAAGTGCAGCCAATATTCCACGACGGATACCCAATTGTTTGTGTAGATAGTGCCCCGTTTGCCTATGTTAATGCCTTTACTGGACATGTAAATGTAGGATTCTTCTATGGCGCTGAACTTTACGATAAACACAAATTGCTTGAGGGCACCGGCCGACTGGGCAGACATATAAAGCTGAGGCCTGAAGAGGACTATGATGAAGAAGCCATTGCCGGGCTTATAGAGTTGGCTTTTGACGATATAGTTAGAAGGTTGGGAGAGGAGTGAGCATGGAGAGGAATTTTCATGAAAGCATGGGATCCGTGGGAAGTAGCACCTGAAGCGCTTTTCATGCTAGATTAACTACAAAACCGCGTATTTCCCTTCCATATAAAACCATGCAACTAATTATTGCAACATTGTTGCATTAGTTTGATTTTTAGTAATTTGGTATCAGTGAAAGCATTTCGGGCCATAGTGACGACTGTATTGGCCACCTATCTTTTGGTGGTTCCTGTAATATTCTATGGTCTTCATGCTGAGGAACACAAAGGTGAGGAAGTACATGAAATTCACACCCAGCACCAGGACCATACCGGTGCCTGTCTTTCTCATGACGAAGTGGAGTGCTCACTTTGTGATTTGTTCAAAAAACACGATTCGTTTTTTCGCGACAGTTCTCAAAACCCAGAATCGGGCCCTCTAGCAATTCTATCCACTTCTTTTGAGTCTGACCTACCTGCTTTTGATGCCACCTCTTATTACTTAAGAGGCCCCCCCGTTTCAAAATTGAATTAACCCACAGCCGCTCGGAAAGCGGCCTGGATAATTCCGCACGCTCTAGCAGCGCTATTGTGGTGTTCGCGGAATTCTTCATTGTCCTTGGCCTCGATATATGGTGGCAGGGACAGATTTCATCATAATCGATTTTTCTAAACCAGTTTGACCCATAACTATCTTATGAAGTCGAGCCTATTACTCCTAAAAATCTGTGTGCTGTGTCTCGCGGTATTATTTACGCTCAATGTTGGGCATGCTCAGAACAGAACGGTTGTCACGGTTTTGTCGACATTAGACAAATCACCTCTTATTGGTGCTACCATAATTCCCTCGAATGGCGCTGCAGGGCAGGGTTGGGTCACAGATACTGATGGCAAGGCCTTCCTGGAAATAAGTGAATCCATGGAGGTAATAGTTTCTTACGTCGGATTCTTTGAGGTAAAACAAACCATCACCCCGGGTTCTGAGATTGAGATAAGCCTGGAAGAGGATGTGCTTGGTCTTGATGAAGTTGTTGTAACTGGTGCGTTTACACCTACGACAAGCGCCAGGTCTTTGTATAAAGTTAAGAAGCTTGATGCGGCCATTATTGAAGCCCGCGGCGCTGTGAATCTTAGCGATTTACTCCAAACCCAGCTTAATCTGAAGACTATTCAAGATGATGTACTCGGTACCCGGGTAGTCATGCAAGGGATATCGGGCCCCAATGTAAAAATGCTGGTGGATGGTATTCCTCTCGTCAATGGCTCGGGAGGAGAATTCGATCTGAGCCAAATTAATATGAACAATGTAGAGCGCGTGGAGATTGTGGAAGGTCCGCTATCGGTACAATACGGAACCAACGCTTTAGCCGGAACTATAAACGTGATAACCAAAGTCTACGGGCAAGATGATTTCCAGATAAATACCAGCGGATACTATGAAAGCGTTGGGCAATACAATGCCGATGTGTCTGTGGCTAAAGGTTGGAAGAACACTTCCGTAAGCATTGGCGGATCCAGAAACCAGTTTGAGGGATTTTCTTCTACGGGTGAGCGCAGTGAAAACTGGGTGCCACGAACGCAGTATCTCGCGAATGCCAAAGTGAAAACTTCTATCAAATCTCTGAATGTTACGGCCTCATTTGACAAGTTGTGGCAAAATTCTGTAAGTCATGGAAACGCTTCCAGTGCTTTCAATAATAGGACTGGACGGCTCTCGGAAATCGCCCGGGATAATTACAATAATACAGATAGATTGAATGGGGCGCTGATACTGGAAGGGAGACTTTCTGACAAACACTATCTGAACCTAGTGAATGGAGTCTCCAGATTCGAACAAGGTAGCAGGAGGTTTTTGCAGGATGTTATAGATGATATCCGTTGGCTCAGTACCTCAGTTGAAGATCATGACACCACCAGCTTCACCACCTGGACTTACCGGGGAACTTATGTTTTCGGCGACCATAGGAAGGAACAAGGAGTTTTCTTAACTGCCGGATATGAAGCATCGCTTAATTCAGCCAGTGGTGGGCGTATTAGCGCTGATGCGGATGGCAACGTCAATGAATTCGGATTTTTTACCGCAGTTGAAATTCCAATCAGCCCCAGGGTCAAAATACAACCTGCACTACGATATACATATAGTAATAGCTATGACACAAAGGATATAGACTTTTTAAATGCGAGATTACCATTGCTTCCCTCGCTTAATCTTCTGTACAGCAATGGTAGAAGGTTTGACTTGCGACTCTCCTATGGGCAAGGATTCAGAACTCCATCGGTACGAGAGCTTTACTATGAATTTATTGATGCTAACCATTACATAGTTGGTAACAGAGACCTGCGGCCTGAAGTTGGCAACAACCTTAATGCATCAGCCACCTGGCGAACTAATTTCGGTAATACCATAGCCGCTTTTACCCCCTCCGTTTTCTTCTCCAGGATCGAAGATAAAATTGATCTAATTCAAATTATTGACCGCTCCACATTGCCTGAGGAAGTACCTAAAAATGTACCTGTCGCTCGTGTCTACGAGAATATACCCAATTTCAAATCATATGGGGTAAATCTTGCGGCAGAGCTTGCCCTTGAAGGCGGTATCAGGTTAAGCCCTGGATTCGGTGTACTGGCCCGGTCAGGTAGTGAAGCAAACGATAAGTTCTACACCAGCTATGAAGGCAACCTGGATGCCAGCTATTTTCTGAAACAGATTGATACCCGCTTTAACATTTTCTACAAATACAATGGAGAGATCTCCGAATTCGCCAGGAATCAGGATGGCAGCATTGGAGTGCTAACACTGGAGGACTATCACACCATGGATTTTAGCTTTTCCAGACCCATGTTGAATAGTAACATGCTAGTTACGGTGGGAGCTAAAAACATTTTCAATGTCACAGACATCAGCTTGGTAGGAGAAGGAAGCAAAGGCCTGGTACTCCAAACCGGGCGGGAAGCTTTTTATCCTATCAGTTGGGGACGAACATATTTTATCAAAATAAACTACTCTATTAATTAACCATAATATGAAAACACAAAAACTACTTTATGCTGCATTGGTGGCCATTTTGATGGTGGGGTGCGATGATGACGACCCTGATCCTAATGCGGGTTTGGAGCTGGGAACCACGCTCACGGCTAGCATGGGTTCCGACTTATCAAGCCAGGTCTATGTAGATCTAAGTACTGCGACATTAACCACCGTTGCGGTGAATACCTGGGAGCTGGCTTTTGAAAATGAAGGCAATAGTATCAGGTTGAATACTGCCAAGAGAGTGGCTGCTGCCACACCTGCTGCAACCAACTTCGCGGATGTTACAACTGACGATGGACTAGTGTATGCATATGATACCGAAGATGGTAATTTGAGCACCACGGCCCTGGCTGGATGGCAGTTAAATACCCCGTACATAATTGATCTCGGGGTAGATGAGAATGGCAATGCACTGGGTAAGAAGAAGGTAATGATTACCGCGTCATCTTCTTCAAGTGTTACCATTCAATTCGCTGATTTGGATGGTAGTAATGAAACTACCACCACCGCTGACAGAAGCACGGGAGACTTTACATTCTTTTCTCTGATAGACGATCAAACCGTTACAGTTGAGCCCGAAAGCTGGGATTTTGTGCTAACTGGTGTTTCAGTTCGCACTGGTGCTCCATGTTTTGTACTTGGTCCAGGCGCAATGCCAGGGATCAATTGCGACGTTTATCGCCTGGCCGCTTCTGCGATGATTAATAATTACAGCAGCGTAGAGGTTGCTAAAGACGACCCACACGCTAGCCTGGAGCAAAATGATGATCCAAATTCAGAGAAGAATCAGCAGGGAATTGAGTCCAGCAATTTCGAAACCTTAAGTAGGGCAGACTTTACCTCAATTGGCGGATCTGATGATGGTGATGCCATTGGTAGGTCGTGGCTGCAGATTCTGCAACCGCACAGCGCCGGTGTTTATAAAGTTTATGATTTCATCACCTACATAGTTCAGGATGAAGACGAGAACTATTACAAGGTTCGATTCCTTGCCTATAAGGGTGGCGACAATGCCGAAAACGGAAACCCAACGTTTGAGTACGAATTGATTACCGAGTAAAAATTTCCCAACTCAAACCGACCGGCCGCGGATAGCGGCCGGTTTTACTTTTTGCCAGGACATGAAAAAAATCTTTCGAAAGAAAACACTGAAAAGGGTAGGTCTTGTTCTCCTGTTGTTGGTAGTATTTGTAACCGGCTACCGTTTTTATAATAAGCAGGTAAGTGCAACCAAAGTCGCTTTTATTAACTACCAGGAGTTTCAACTCTCTCGAATAAGCAAATCCAATGAGAGTAGCTGGGTGCAAATTGATGTGCTAGACTTGAATCAGCTAGATAATGTTCGTGACTATTCGGCTATCTTCATTTTTGGCCGGGGATTCCAAATGTCTCCGGATCAAATGCAAACATTGCAGAATGCAGGTTATGGAGGAGTTAACCTCTTTGTTGAAGCTGCTACCAATCCAAATGTTGATGTAACTAATCTCAAAGGTGAGGCCCTGGATTGGGTAACCGATTATTTCAACTACGGTGGCACGGAAAATTACGCCAATATGCTAACCTATATTCGGAAGGAACTTGATGGAAAAAGTTGGTTTGTTGGTACGCCTGGCGAACCCAAACCCATCCCTCGTGATGTTTTCATTCACATTGACGAAAAAGCTATTTTCGATAATTTCGAAGAGTACTCAAAATACCTTGATGATCAGAAAATTCATCAGCCTGGCCAGCCAAAAGTGGCGCTGCTGACTAGTGTGCCTGGTCCGTTTAATGCCAACCGCGAACATGTTGATGACTTGATTCGAATGCTCCAAGATCGTGGCCTCAATGTATATACTATCAGTGCCGCCACGAAACGACTAGAGTTCCTAAAACAAGTAGATCCTGATTTGGTCATCCTCATGCCACACGGTAGGCTTACACTAGGTCAGGATCAGGAAGCTATCGGTTGGTTGAAGGAAAAGAATATACCCTTGCTAAACCCTCTCAGCGTTTTTCAGCCATACGACGATTGGGTAGACGACCCCCAGGGTTTTGCTGGTCCATTACTATCTATGAGTGTTGTATTACCTGAGCTTGATGGAGGAATTAACCCTTATGCAATAATTGCCCAATACGAAGACGAAAAAGGCTATCTCTCCTTTCAAGCTATTCCTGACAGACTAGAAAAGTTTGGAGATATGGTGGACAAATGGTTGGCGCTTAAGGCAAAGTCCAATAAGGATAAAAAGGTTGCCATCTATTATTTTAAAGGCCCTGGCCTCAATGCCATGGTAGCTGCTAATATGGAAGTGGTGCCATCAATTTACAATACACTGTTGAAGTTAAAGGAAGAAGGTTACACCGTAGACAATCTTCCGGCCTCGGCTGATGAGCTTTGGGAAATGATCAAGACCCAGGGTTCGGTATTGGGCCCTTATGCCAAGGGAGCTTTTGATGAGTTTCTCCAAAATGGGGACCCAGTGTTGGTTGAAACTTCAAAGTATGAACAATGGGTTAAGAAAGATCTGGAACCAGAGAGCTATCAACTAGTCAAGAATAAATTTGGAGAAGCTCCTGGAGAATACCTCAGCACAAGCCGGGAGGGGAAAGATTATATCGCCGTAGCAAGACTACAATTTGGGAACGTTGTCCTGCTCCCGCAGCCTCTGGCTGGAATTGGTGATGACACCTTTAGTATCGTACACGGCACTAAAGCTGCACCGCCTCACCCGTATATAGCTTCTTACTTGTGGACCCGCAATGAATTTCAGGCAGATGCGGTAATTCACTGGGGCACTCACGGTAGCTTAGAGTTTACCCCTGGTAAGCAGGTGGCATTGTCTGGTTTTGACTGGACTGATGCGCTGATCGGCATTACTCCTCATTTTTACATTTATACTATTAGCAATGTGGGAGAGGGTATTATCGCCAAGCGCAGGAGTTATGCCACAACATTGAGCTACCTAACACCGCCTTTTATGGAGGCTGAAGTAACTGGTGACTTAAAGCAACTTGGTGATAAGCTCACATCATTTGTTGGAGCAAAGGGCGCCGTTCGGGAGCAATATCGAAAGAGTATCGGGGAACTTGTGTTGCAATTGGATCTGGATACAGACCTGGGATTAGATAGCACCGGCAATTATGATGATGAAACCATCTTCAACCTCTCCAACCATGTAGAGGAAGTAAGAAATGCAAAAGTAACTGGCGGACTTTACACCATTGGTAAGCCCTATACGAAGGAACAAAGAAACAACACTGTACAACTGATGGCACTTGATCCTATTGCCTACAGCCTGGCTTCCCTGGATAAGCTTAAGGGTAAGGTGTCTCAAAAGGAGTTAGACAATCAGGTCTATTTCGATAAGAGGTACCGTACTCGGGCTAAAATTGCTGTAGATGCATTGACCAACAAAAGACATAGTGCAGATGCCGTGCTATCACAATTGGTATCTCCCACAGATATTGCAGTTGCTAAGGAGTGGCAAAACCGAACTCGGGGCATGTCAGATGCCGATATTATTCGTGGGTTTATCGGAATGGGAGATGCTAAGCCCAAAAAAGGCCATCCGCATGCGAGAGGTAAGAGCAAAAGAGGAGAACCTACTGAACAGGAAGTGGCGGAGGTTAAGCGACTGGTCATTGCCATATCACCTTATCCTGAGCGAGTGGATTTCATTGAGAACCTGAAGTCTGAAAAGCAGTTTAAGCAAAGCTCCGGAATTCTTGATCCTCAAACACTGGAAAAAGCCAAGACGGTGGCCAAAGCCATTCCTGCTATGGCCAAAGCCTTGGAGGTAGGCCAGCAACCGGATGTATTTGCTTTGCTTAAGATGATGCAGAAGGAACCTTTGCGACAGTTGACATTTGATTTTCTGGAGGATGAAGGCTTGGCGGAGCAGGTAGCAATAGAAAAGGAGAGAGCCGATCAGGAAACTATCGATCGGCTGACCGCAACAGCATCTATCACCTCACTTCACCTTACCAAAAACCCCGAAGAGGTTTCCTCCTTGAATCGGAAGGAGTTGGTTTCGCATCTTCCTCGATTGAAGCAATACCATAACCAGTGGCCACTTGTAGAGGAAAAGCAGCCTGAGCTACTTTCGGAGTATTTGGGCAATGGCGATTTCAGAGGAGTTCTGAAAAGCACTATCGACCAGGTGGAGTTGGCCCTTTTGGCAGTGGAAAGAAAAGAAGCGGAGTTTGCAACCGCTGTATTGAATATAGAAAGTGCCGTAGAATCCGTGAATAACTACGAATCAAACCTAACAGCAAGTACTGCCTTGGAGTTAGGAGCTACATTGACGGGACTGGAAGGGGGCTACATTGCCCCGTCGTCTGGTGGAGATCCCATCACCAACCCTGCGACTGTTCCCACTGGACGAAACCTTTTCTCAATTGATGCGGAAAAAACCCCTTCGCCCGAAGCCTGGAACGTGGGGATGTCGCTCGCTAAGACTTTGATAAGTACTCATTTCGATAAACATGAGGCATATCCCCAAAAAGTAAGTTTTACACTATGGCCGGGTGATTTTATTGACACAGAGGGCGCCATGGTAGCGCAGATATTCTACTTACTTGGTGTTGAGCCGGTACGTGATCCTTTTAATAGGGTAGTAGACATCCGGTTAATTCCTTTACCGGAGTTAGGCAGACCAAGAATTGATGTGATTGCTCAGACTGCAGGTCAGTTTCGGGATTTGGCAGCCTCTCGTATGTACTTGATCAACAAGGCTGTAAAGATGGCGGCAGCAGCAGAAGACAGTGAGCAGAATTTTGTGAAAGCCGGAGTTTTTGCTGCCGAAGAATTTATGAAGAAAATGGGTCTATCTCCCAAGCAAGCCCGGGAATGGTCAACACAAAGAGTTTTTGGTGGTGTTAATGGCATCTATGGCACCAACATCATGGGCATGGTTGAGCAAGGCAATCGCTGGGATAACGAACAGGAAGTTGCCGACACTTATCTTAACAATATGGGCGCCATCTACGATGAAGGGGAGAATTGGGGAGCCTTTCAGAAGGGAGTATTTGAAGCTGCCTTACAAAATACAGAGGTAGTTGTACAACCACGCGAAAGCAACACCTGGGGTGGTCTTAGCCTGGATCATGTCTATGAATTCATGGGTGGATTAAGTCTGGCGGTGAGATCAGTAACGGGAAATGACCCGGACGCCTATTTCAATGATTTCAGGAATCCAAGCAAGGCCAATGTGCAAAGCCTGAAAGAAGCGCTTTGGGTGGAAGCAAGATCTACCTTGCTCAATCCGAAGTACATCTCTGAGTATATGAAGGGAGGTGCTACCTCAGCCGAGACATTTGCAGAGACTTTTCGCAACACCTACGGTTGGAATGTAATGAAACCAGCGGAGATAGATGATGCGCTGTGGAATAACCTGCATAACGTGTATGTTAATGATGAGCTAGATCTTAATGTGCAGGATTTTTTCAAGCGTGAAAACCCATATGCCTTACAGGAAATGACGGCTGTTATGCTCGAGACCATCAGAAAAGGTTATTGGGATGCTTCAGAGACACAGATACAAGAGCTAACCACCTTGCATACTGATTTGATTGAAGATCATAAGGCAGGCTGCAGTGGATTCGTTTGTGACAACGATAAATTGCAAGCTTTTATTTCTGAAAATCTCACGGCTGACGATCTCGCTAATTATGAAGCTGCGCTAAAAGCAGTAAAGGAACCGGCCAGTACAGAAGAAGGAATGGTGTTGGAAAAGGAAACCATTGCTGAAAGTCAGCAACTGGAGGAAGTAGGAATAAACCGGTCGGTGGTAGTTTATTCTGTAATCGGTATCGTAGTGGCGCTGTTCGTTTTCCTCATTGTAAAACGTAGAAGACAGGCCTAGGATGGAGTCAATTGTTCAGGTATTACTAGTATTGGCTGCCTTAAGTGCACTTTTTCAGATGAGCCAATGGAGCCTGGTGGTGCGAATAGTGGCAGCTTCTCTTTTGGGGCTGGTGGCTTATGGTACCTATCCCTGGATTATTGAGCAAAGTACCGGCCAACTCAATATTTGGCTGAATGATACGGTGAAAATGCAGAACCTGGCAGTGGTGCAGGTAACAGAGGCACTGATATTCATACTTATTGATCTGGCATTGATCAAGAAATACTTTGGCCAGAAGGTAAGGAAATCGCTTCAAATGGCGAGTTACTTTCCCGGAGTACTTTTGCTGGCTGTGGTTCTGTATCTACAAATGCTCTGCTTCTATGCGTTCTCTACAATCGATTTTGACAGCCTGGGAACGTATTTCGCTATGGGGCTGGCTGTATTAGTTTTTGCGGGGCCACTATGTGTTCGATGGATTATTCCTGAAAACTATTTAAGAATGGAGTTACGGTATATTCTGAATTTTGGACAGATACTAGGCGGTATAGTTATCACCGTTTTCTGCCAGGGTTTGGCTTACCCACAACAGCAAAGCCCGTTTGAGTGGTCGCCCCTGGTAATTATTCTTGCCATAGCTATAACTACTATCTTGGCGGGCTGGATAGGGTCCCGATTAATCAAAAGAAGCAAGTTTCAATGGAAATACTAAACAAGCTACTATACTGGATATCAACCGGTTTAATGCTACCGGTGGTGGTGGTGTTACTATTCCTATTTCTGAGATCGCTGGTAGCTATTGGTAGCTTTTATGGCGACTATGTCAGCCGATTAAAAGCTTCCAAGATTCTAGCTCCATTTCTGGATGAGGTTGCAAACACTGGATTAAATGGTAAGCAAGTGCCGGAAGGGAAGGTGGCAGTTTTTGATTATTTGAAACTATTGCTTGGCGCAAAAGATTCTGAGGTGAATCGGGAGAAGACTTTGGCTGATTTTGAGTTGGCTATGGCCAAACAACTAGGAACTACCAAGAGCATGTCTAAGCTGGGGCCAGTTCTGGGCCTGATGGGCACGCTTATTCCTATGGGGCCTGCCTTAGTTGGCCTAGCCTCCGGAGACATAGCCTCTATGGCTCAGAATATGCAGGTGGCATTTTCAACCACCGTGGTGGGTCTTATTGTTGGTGCCATCGGCTACATACTCACCGAAGTGAAACAACGATGGTACGCCAAAGACCTATCACAGCTCAATTATATTGCTGATTTAATAACTGAAGAAAATGCCCAGGAGAAGAAATAACTTTTTGACCCGCCAGCTGGATGATGATCCTATTTCATCAGTGGCCAATTTGTTTGATGTAGCCATGGTATTTGCCGTGGCACTGATGGTGGCTCTCGTTACTCGTTTCAATATTGCCGAGTTGTTTACGGAAGAGGATTTCACTATGGTAAAGAACCCGGGCAAAGACAACATGGAGATCATCACGAAGAAAGGAGAAGAAATTACGCGGTACACATCTAACAGTGATGCCAAAGCCGAGGGTAAGAAAGGAAAGCGGGTAGGAGTAGCCTACGAGTTAGAGAATGGAGAAATCATTTACGTCCCTGAGTAGGTACTCTATTTATAGGTGAGTTTCTTCCAAATAGTTTCTAACGGTCCTTGCTTAAACCTGCTTAACCAGGCCCGGCTAAGAACCCATTGCACCAGTAAAATGGCAAAGGCGAAAAATGGCAAGTAGGAAAAAGGCACTCCCCTCATTAACGCGAATCCATATCCGAAAAACAAAAGAACAGCAGTTACATTTTGAAAGATGTAGTTAGTAAGTGCCATTCGGCCCAGAATAGCAAGATTGCCGAAAATTGACTTGGCCCGTCCAGTAGCCCACAGATAAACAAATAGCATGGATATTCCTACGGCCAGACTGGTAGAACCCACATTGTAAACTATTACTTGAATTATCCCGATTTCATTCAGGGCAAAGCCCCATCCCGTAGTGAACTTGGTTACGGCATAAGCAAAGGAAAAGACCAGGCCAATTACTCCCAGCCAAATTGCACTTTTTGGTACAGGTATGTCATTGTTACGAATTTTGGGGAGCCAATGACGAGCTAGCAACATGCCGATTAAAAACAATCCTAATACGTGAAAGTAGCGACCAGACATCAGGTAACTCATGGCTCTAGGAATAGCGTGGATTACGTTAATAGAGAACACCTCTATTGGCGATTTAGAAGTACGCATTTCCAATAGCGACAAATCTGCAAACCCCCATTGTGCTTTCAAGCCCATGGAAAAGCGGCGCATAGAACCCCAGAATGATGCCTCCGCCGTTAGGAAGTACAAAGCATACATAAGTAATGGTATTATTAGTAACACTATAATCCATCTAAGGATGGCCTTATTTGAAAGCCTTAGATATAAGGGAAGTAACATGCCCAGTAGGCTATAAAGTGTTAGTATATCTCCATTCCAGATGCAATACATGTGTAAAAGACCGATGCAGCATAAGACGATCATTCGCCGGTACCAGAAAGATGAGAAGCTCAATGCCGTACTGCTAAAGCGTTCGGCTTGCAAAGCGAATCCCACCCCAAATAGAATTGAGAAGATTCCATAAAATTTGCCTTCGACAAACCAATCAATAAAGAACAACACCGCCCGATCTAATATTGGTAAGGCTACTATCTCCTGCGGACTGTAGGTATTATATCCTATAAAGCTGTAAAGATTGGCAGCTAGGATTCCAAAAAGGGCAAAGCCCCGCAAGGCGTCCAATACTTGCAAGCGTTCAGATCCGATGGTAGGTTTTAGGGTAGACATATCTATAGGAATTCTATCGCTGGAGTATGAAACAAAATAAAAACTATCCTATATTTATGCAACATTGTTGCATTTGTAGCTTGCTCATTTTTTCCAAGACTGAAATCAAAACTATCATGGCTCGTAAACTTGTATCCCTTACACCACCGTCAATTCCCATTAAGCGTCATCTGATGTGGTCAGTTCTCTCTCTGGCCCTCGCAGTATTGTTTTTCGGTTGTTTACCATCAGAAACCGATAATGGGGCTGAAAATGAAACTGAAGAAGAGATGACCCAGCGGGCTCTCGAAATCCACAACCGGGTGCTGACTCTTGATACTCATGCAGATACACCACTGCGCATGATTCAGCCCGGGTTTAATATGGCTGAACGGCATGATCCTAATGAGACGGGTTCAAAGGTTGACTATCCCCGGATGGTTGAGGGAGGTTTGGATGCAATATTTTTTGCTGCGTTCGTGGCCCAGGATATTCGTGACGATGATGGCAATACCAGAGCTAAGGCCTTATGCCTGCAGATGATAGATTCAGTGATTGCTTCCACTCAAAGAAATTCCGATATGGTTGGGCTGGCTCTGAATCCAGATGATGCCTATACGCTTGAGAAAGAAGGAAAACGAGCAATCTACTTAGGTATAGAAAATGGTTACCCAATTGGAGGCGACTTGTCTAATGTCGCGCTCTATTTTGAAAAAGGTGTGCGATACATCACGTTAGTACATTCATCTAACAACGATTTGGCAGACTCGGCCACGGACCCAGATGGAACCGAACATGGCGGTATTAGTGAATTTGGTGCAGAAGTGGTAAATGAGATGAATCGCCTTGGTATTATGGTTGATGTATCTCATGGTAACGATAGTGTCTTCTATGATGCAATAGCCATGTCTAAAGCACCGATAATAGCCAGTCACTCCAATGCACGTGCAGTAACTGGTCATGATCGTAATATGACAGATGATATGCTTAAGTTAATGGCTGAAAATGGAGGTGTTGTACAACTGACTATGTTGGCTAATTACTTGAGAGAGGCACCTGCAAATCCGGAGAAAGACTCTGCAGTAGCCGAGTTACGAGCTAACATGAAGCCTGTTAGCGAAATGACTCCTGAAGAAAGATCAGAGATGCGAGATGCCTTTAGGGCCTTAAATGAAAAGTACCCTGATCCTCCGGCCACGGTTACCCACGTTGTGGATCACATAGATCACATCGTTAGTGTGGCAGGAATAGATCACGTGGGAATTGGATGTGATTTCGATGGTGGCGGTGGAATTGAAGGCGTATTCGATGCAAGCGAAGTAATGAATATTACCATCGAATTGGTAAAACGCGGATATACTGAGGAACAGATTGCGAAAATTTGGGGTGGTAACTTAATTCGAGTTTTCAAAGAAGTACAGTCGATTGCTGAGCAGATACAATCCGAGGCATCATAGAACATTATCCTCTAAGGCTGTGTTCAGCTTTTTGCTTGCTTTAATTCTCTTATGGCAGCCAGTGGAATCCTCTGGGGCTGTCCTTCACCCATTGAGGTTATCCCTATGCGAGATAGAATACACCTCGAGCAAAAGGAGTTTATCTGTTAACCTCAAGTTGTTCCTAACAGATGTTAACGAAGCCTTGGTTCTTGATCCGTATAGCAAGGAGCTGGCATTCTGTCAACCCAATGAATCGCCAAAAGCTGATCCCATGTTACTGGAATATCTCAACCAGTTCTTCCATGTAAAGGTTAATGGAAAGGCGTTGGACCTAAAAATCAAGAGCAAGAAGCTTACTGGGGAAGGGGATAATACTGCTCTGTGGGTTTACTTCGAGTATTACCAACAGCCAACACCAACAACGATGGAAATTAAGAATGCAGTGTTTACAGACTTATTCTTCGATCAAAACAATATTGTTTATGTCCACTATGATGGAGAACCGAAAAGCCTGATGCTTAACAAAAAAACACCTGTTCACGAATTAACCTTCTGAGATGCACCCTTTCGAGTTCTATTTGAAGTTGGGCTTTGAGCATATTTCTAACTTGGCGGGCTATGATCATATATTATTCCTGGTGGCACTGTGTGCAGTTTATAAGATTCAGCATTGGAAAAATATTCTGATTCTAGTCACAGCATTTACCATTGGGCATAGTGTTACGCTGGTCCTAGCTTCACTTGATATCTTTGCTATCCCTTCCAATATCATTAAGTTTCTTATTCCCACCACCATTTTTATAACGGCCATTCATAATGTGATAGGGCCTGATAGGTCACAAAAACCATCAAAAATGGGCAGGAACTATGTTATGGCGCTTTTCTTCGGTTTTATTCATGGCATGGATTTCTCGAACTACTTCAAAGCCTTGATAATGGATCCTTCCGGAATAATTGTGCCTTTACTGGGCTTCAACATCGGGATTGAGCTGGGACAGTTACTGGTAGTGATGTTTATCGTAGGTATAGCTTTCCTGTTCCTGAATGTATTTAAGTTTAAGCACCGCGAGTGGAATGTCTTCGTTTCCGGGGCTGCTGCCGGTATGTCACTAATCTCGATGTTAGATAACAAGTTCTGGTAACGAGTGAGCCAGATAGTATGAATAAGAACTGTTTGAGGTATAAACTTTCATTCTTTTGTCAAAGATCTAGTATGAGGCCCGCATTGATAATGCTGCCTTCAGTTGGCGCCCAAATCTCTGGCAGCTGTGGTTTGAAGTGATCCGTTATATTGAAATTCTCCAGTTTATGCTGTCTTGTGTCAATAAAATTCTCAAAGTTGATATAGACACTCCACATATTGATCTTCCTCATTGCCATTAGACCAATAATCCAGAAATCATCTGTCTTGGTTCTATCACTTCTGAATTGCCTTCCTGTATAATACGATTCAAAACCAATTCTCCACTTATCCTCTTGTTCGAAGATGAGTACCGCACCAAAATTGTGTTTAGGTGTTAATGCTTTCTGCTGGATCAAATTATCAAACTTTAACCTTGCATCTATAAAGGCGTAATTGGCGAAAAGCTTAAAATCCTTAAATGTCACCTTCATGTTAGTTTCAATTCCCTGACTGTCAACGGGCCCATCAGCATTTTCGTAAAAAAATTGTCCTTGGTTATTTTGCCGAAATACCAGCGATTCATTGAGACGCGTATAGAATAGCAGTTGGTTGAATGAAAAAGTCCAGTTCTTTCCAATAGCTGTTTTGTAGTTTATGTCGAAGTTGCCCCCAAATGATCGTTCGGCATCCATGTTATTAATATCAATTGGTAGGATGCTCTCGAAAGTCAGGCTTTCGGCCTCTTCAGTAAAGATTGTTGGTAGCTTGTAGCCAAGGCCACCACCAATTCTGGCGGTCCACTTCTCATTTAATTTTGCTAGTAGAGACAATCTGGGCAAGGCAAAAATGCCATAATCAATGTCGTAGTCAAGCCGGAAGCCGCTCTCAAGAGATACTTGATCACTTAGCACTGACGTGTTCTGGGTGAATCCCCCCAATGTAATATAGCGGTAACCTCGATCCTCCGAAACTAAGACATCCTCTGTAAATTGATCGCTGTATACATTAAGTCCCGATACCCAACTGGATTTGGTGCTGCCTGAGCTGTAGGAGACCTCGCTAAACGTAGACCATTGCCGGCCCGCAAAAGTTAAATTGGGTTCGGAAATCTCCCTATCGAAGAAAGTGAGGCTATGTTTCAAACGTAACACCTGCCGATTTGAGAGACGATTTTCGTAAGTCAATTGATAGGAGTAGCGATCAGATTGATTTCTTTCTGTAAATTGATAAATGCCAGGGCCCTCTTCTTCGATGATCTCAATATCGCCGCCTTCTCGGTCTTCGACAGTTGCGTTTAGCGTAAGCCTAAACTTAGTTCTATCATTGAAATAGTAGAATAGGGAGGGATTGATTGTGAGGCTCCTGATGCGAGGAATATCGCTGAAATCGTCGTCGTTAGCGTCGTAGGCTTTTTGTCGATTGCCGGAGGTGAAAATTGATAATCCCCACTTTTCGAACTTATTAGCATAAAAACTGTTGAAAGTGGTGCCAAGAGCCTGCGTCTGATCTAACATGAAACGGAGTTTTCGGCCTTGTTCCGGAGTATAAGTTACCAGATTTACCAATCCTGCGATTGCTCCTCCACCAAACAAAGTTGAATTGCTACCCTTGATAACTTCCACCTGGTGTAGATCTAGTGGTGGCACTTGCATAATGCTAAGACCTCCGGAAAAGCCTCCAAAAAGTGGGAAACCGTCCTTTAACATTTGTGTATAGCGACCATCCAGCCCTTGGATTCTTATGCTTTGGTTGGCTGAGCTGGCCGAGGTAATTTGCATCTGAATTCCGGTGCTTTCCCTGAGTACCATGGCGATGTTGTTCGATCGCATAATGGCTTTTTCAGCCAACTCTTCTGAGCCAAGTACCTCTACCCGGGTGGGAATGGCATCAATGGTACGGCTTGCTCTGGTGCTGGTCACAATTACCTCCTCTAATTCTTCACCACGGGTTAGCTTGAAAATGATAATCTCATTCGTCCTGGGGAAGGTAATCTGCCGCGTTAGATCCCGATAGCCAACGTACGAAATCAAGACTGTAATTGTATCCTGCGTTGTGCCAGAGATTTCCAGGTATCCATCGACATCTGTAATGGCGCCTTTGGTTGGGGAAATGCTGGCAGTGGCACCTATTAGGGGTTCATTGGTTTCGCCATCAATAACCCGCACTTTAATTGTGTTTTGACTTGATGCTGTAATAGCCATAAGGCACATTACAGCAAGTAACATGAACTTCATTTTTTAATTAATTAAGAAGCTAAAAATCGAAGAGAAACAGTAGGTATGAGTATGGTTCTAAACCTGGCGGGGAGGGTCCCAAATGGAGAATACGATTTGTCTATTATAGGTGGTATTGACTTTGGCAGGTGAGGTTTGGGAAACCCATTCAACTTCTAGCCGTGAGGCATTGGCCAATGAAATACCAGTGTAGCACTCTTGACAGATACAGAAGGGTTGGCATTGGTCTACATCCTGGTGATCTTCATGTTGATGGGTATCAACTACCTCACTATCAGTGGTCTCGCCGCAATTGAGATCGTCGGGACAGGGTAAGCTTGTTATACCTATTAGGTAGATTGAAAATAGAAGGGCAACAACTCTCACACACTAAAAATACAAATTGCGTTGCTAATCATCCCAAAATGGCTTTGAATAAGTTGTTTAATGATGTTGTTCGCTGGCTGATTCAGCAACTTCGCAACACCCTACTTCACAGCGGCAATGCCTTCTATTTATCAGGTGCAAAATAATTAGTCCAGCAGCTGGAAAATACACCATATCCAAGGGGAATTCCATTAGTTCCATCCGCTCATTGATTACAAAGTAGGACAGCATCATCCAAAAGCCTCCCATGCCTAGGCGAACCCATAACCTACGGGATTGTCGAATGCTTAAATAGGCGGCAATGAAAGAGATGACAAGGAAGAATATATCTAGCCAGGTCCACCAGATGCGACTTTCATGATAAACTGCAGAAGCGGTGGGAACTGCGGCTATCAAAAAAGGTGTGGCAATGCAATGGATCATACAGAGTGAGGAGCTGAGAACGCCTAACTCATCCGATTTCTTGTTCAGTAAAGTTATCATAGATATAAATGCAACACTGTTGCAAATATAAGATTGTTAAGTAATGCAACACAGTTGCATTTGGTAATTTTGGCAGGTAATTTTGAGTGATTCGGAACAAGTATGCTCGTAACACAATCACTGTACTTTGCTTACAGCTCAGATACTGAATTCCACTTCCCGGATATAAGCCTACAAGAGGGGGATAATCTATTGGTATTGGGTCAGTCTGGTGTGGGCAAAACCACCTTGCTACACCTGATTGCCGGACTTCTACAGCCTAAATCTGGAAACATTGAGCTTAGAGGTACAGTTATCCATGAGCTTTCATCAGGAAAGCTGGATCGTTTTAGGGGAAGAAATATTGGATTGGTGTTTCAGAGACCGCACTTTGTTCAGGCACTTTCCTTACGAGAAAACTTGTCACTGGTGCAATACCTGGCTGGCAAACCTCACGACAAAATGCGAATCAATGAAGTATTGAAGAGCCTGGGGATTGAGGGGAAGGGCGAGAACAAGCCGTATTCCCTCAGCCAGGGAGAGCAACAGCGGGCTGCTATTGCTCTTGCAGTGATAAACAGCCCACAACTAATCCTGGCCGATGAACCTACCTCCAGCCTGGATGATACAAACTGCACCAAGGTCACAACCTTGCTTAAAGAACAAGCGGCTGAAACAGGCGCCCAGCTTGTTATTATTACCCACGATCAACGCTTAAAGGATCAATTCGAAAATACCCTGAGTCTATGAACATATTTCAGCTTAGCTATCGAAATATGATCAGCCGCCCACTCAGTACTACCTTGAGCTTGGTGTTGCTCATATTGGGTGTAGGTATGATTGCGTTACTTCTTCAGATGAACCGCCATGTCCAGGAGCAGATGACAAACAACATCAGGGGAATTGATATGGTGGTAGGTGCTAAAGGCAGCCCGTTACAGCTTATTCTTTCTGCTGTCTTCCACATTGATGTACCAACGGGCAATATTTCTTTGCATGATGCCGAGCAGCTTCGGCAGAACGGCCTGGTAGATTTTGGCATCCCGCTATCTTATGGAGATAGCTACGAGGGTTATAGGATACTGGGGACCAGCCATCAATACACAGAGCTTTATAGCGCGGAGGTAGCTAGTGGCAGATTATGGGAAGAGCATTTTGAGGTAACCCTGGGAGCAGTTGCTGCGGTCAGTTTAAATCTGAAAGTAGGAGACACATTTGCCGGGGCCCATGGATTAGTTGCAGGTGGGGAAATCCACGAAGATCAATCTTACCACGTGGTGGGAATTTTAAACCATACTAATTCCGTAGTTGACCAGCTGATTCTGACTGCCACCGAAAGTGTGTGGGAAGTGCATCATCATGAGGAAGAGGAGGAAGCTGCCGCCGAAGAAACTGAAGGTGAGTCTGGTGAGCTCCACTCGGAAGCCCACCAGGAGGAGCATCATGATGCTAATGATGAAGAGCGCGAGATTACTGCCATGCTAATCAACTTTCGTAGTCCTATTGGTATGGTACAGATACCTCGCATGGTAAATGAAGATACAAATATGCAAGCAGCCGTACCTGTTTATGAGATCAGCCGCCTTTTCAGCTTGATGGGCGTTGGGATTGATACCTTAAACACCATCGCCTTAGTGATTATGGCTGTTTCCGGATTTAGCGTTTTTATTAGTCTTTTCAGCGCTCTTAAAGACCGGCGATATGAAATGGCTCTGATGCGCACCTACGGGGCCAATCGCTGGCAGCTTGTTTGGTTGGTGCTTCAAGAGGGCCTGTTATTAACCCTTTTGGGATTTCTGTTTGGCATTGTTTTTAGTCGCTTAGGGCTATGGCTCGTTTCCGGATTGATGGAATCGAGCTATCATTATGAATTTTCAGGTTGGACTTTACTTGCCGAGGAAGCCTGGCTTTTGATTTCTGCTCTGGCCATAGGATTCCTGGCTTCAATACTACCTGCTATCTATATATTTCGTATTAATATATCTAAAACACTTGCTAATGCTTAGACTAACAATTATCTGCTTGGTATTCATAACAACTCCGGGATGGGCCCAAACTGAGATTAATTGGGAAACACTGAGTGATGTCACATTTACCCGAAAGTTTTTTGTAGAGGTAAATCAATACGTTTGGTATCCTGAGTTCGGTGAATCCGTGAAGGCACTTGATGGTAAGGAAGTTGCCCTCAAGGGTTTTGTTTTGCCGATGGCCCCTGATGAAGGTCTTTATATCCTTTCCCAATCTAACTATGCTTCTTGCTTTTTCTGCGGAGGTGGTGGCCCGGAAACGATTGTGGAGTTGCAGCTGAAACCAGGGCATCGGGAGTTCTCCATGGACGAGGTGGTAACCATGAAAGGAAAGCTGAAATTGAACCAGAACGACATTGATTTTGCGAACTATATTCTGGAAGAGGCTGAGGAACAAAAAGAATAGAGTTACGGCCAATCAGTAACACTGAATTCCAATTAAATCCTTTAAAAAGAAATCAACCCTTATTCCATGTTAGAAGCCGTAAACCTCAGCAAGAAGTATGGACAGAAGGACGCGGTTGTTGATCTAAACCTGAAAGTAGAAAAGGGAGAGGTGTTTTGCCTACTCGGTCAAAACGGTGCCGGGAAAACAACTACCATAAATCTGTTTTTGGGTCTTCTGGACCCCACCAGTGGCAAAGCATTGGTTGGTGGACTTGATGTCGTGGAGAATAAAGTCTCCACCAATCAAATATTGGCTTACATACCTGAAGTAGTACAACTTTATGGCAATCTAAGTGGGCTTGAAAATCTGGAGTTTTTCAGCAAGTTGGCCGGTCAAAAGATTGCTTCAGACGAATTGTCTAAACTTCTACTGGAGGCAGGGTTACAAGAAGAGCACCACAAAAGTAAATTATCGTCCTACTCAAAAGGAATGCGGCAAAAGGTTGGAATAGCAATTGCCCTTTCGAAGCAGGCGCAGGTAATTTTTATGGATGAACCTACATCCGGTTTAGATCCTAAAGCAACAGATGAATTCACCAACATTTGCAAAAGCTTGGCGAAAAATGGCAAATCTATTTTTATGGCCACACATGACATATTCAACGCAGTAAATGTTGGGGACCGAGTAGGGATCATGAATGAAGGCAGGCTTATCTACTCAAGTCATACCGAGAATATAGATGCCAGCGAGATGCAAGAACTCTACCTCAAAACCATCTAAAGATTGAATGCCCTTTAAACCAAGGATTAAATGAGAAGGGACGTTTTATTGTTAGTAGCGAGACAGTTTTGGACCAGTGTATTTAAGTCCAAAGCCATTTACTTGTTGCTTGGGTTGACGCTGATTCTTCTTTTTTATGCGGCCTTCAGTGGCGTAAGTTATCATGAACAAAATCACCACCGGATAGAGCACCAGCAACAGGCTAGAGAAAGCTGGGAGGCTAATCCGGATAAGCACCCACATCGGATGGCGCATTTCGGCACGTTCGCTTTTCGCCTGAAGCACCCACTAAGCATCTTCGATTTCGGAGTTGAAAGCTTCACAGGAAACGCAGTATTTCTGGAAGCTCACAAGCAAAATGTGGTCAACTTTTCCGAAGCGAGCTATTCTACAAGCCTAATAAGGTTTGGTGAACTGAGTATGGGCATGATTCTGCAGCTCATTTTGCCATTGATAGTCTTTTTTCTTGGCTATGCCGCCATTGTTGCAGACCGTGAAAATGGTACTTTGAAGATTTTGCTAACACAAGGCGCCACCTGGAAGGAAGTGCTCTATGGTAGAGCGCTAGGGTTATTCGGCTTGTCATGCCTGTTCTACCTTCCTTTTGTATTTGCCACTGTTGCATTGCTGCTTATGGAGAGTTATACCGCCGATGTGTGGATTCGGCTGTTGGTTATTCTAGCTAGCTATTTGCTTTATCTTTTTATTGTGTCTTTACTGACCATAATCATATCCGTTGGTAGTAAAACTTCAAAAAACGCATTGGTGAAATTGCTTGGAATTTGGCTGCTACTAGTGGTGGTGATTCCAAGGACTTCCCAAGCTGTTGGGTCTTTTCTTTATCCAACCCCAACTAAACTTGAGTTTAGAGGAGCTATTGAAGAGGAGGTTATTCAATTTGGTGATAGCCACAATGCCAACGACCCTTATTACAATTTCATTCGTGATTCTGTCTTAGAAGTCCACGGTGTGCAGTCAATCAATGAGTTGCCCTTTAACTATCCAGGCTTTCAAATGTATGTGGGTGAAAAAATCAGTACCGAGATTTATGTAAGACATCACAAAGAGCTTCTAGATCAATACCGCCGCCAAAATCAATTGACTAAGTGGTTGGCCCTGGTTAATCCATATTTGGGTGTAAAGGGGCTATCCATGGCACTTTGTGGTACAGACCTGGAAACCTATGCAAGCTTTCAACATCAAGCGGAAGCATACCGATACGAACTGGCCCAAGCCATGAACGAGCTACAGATAAAGCATATCAGGGCAAATGTGACGAGCTCCGAAGGCAAGGTAAATGTAGTAGATCGAGAAGAATGGAAATCGTTCCCGGATTTTACATACGAATATCCAACGGTTGAATCAACGCTGGGTAGTGAATTATTAGCCTTGATCTCTATTCTATTGTGGTCGGTTGTTGCTTTGGGTATGATGAATTACTGGGCAAGGAATGCCAGTGCCCTTTAAGTTCAATATTAGTAGGATAGATGACGACAATAGACCAAATATTGAAATTTCGGTAAGCACAATGTAAACATGTACAAATTACTTTTCCAACAATTCCTAAGAACCAGAGCCTGCCAATTGGGCTTGACCCTAGTGCTGATTTTGGGTGGTATCAGTATAATTATTGGAAAGCAATTTCTGACTGACCAAGGTAGGCTGGCAGACCAAGCAACTCAAATGCAGCAGGAGCACATTGAGCGAAATGTGAAACTCCATGGAGACGATTTGTCGCTCCTGTTATACTATTTGAAATTCGCCCTACTTAACGAAACGGACCCGCTGGCTGGGCTTTCTGTTGGACAAAGTGACCTCAATCCCGGTGTACAAAGGATAAGGATACTGGCATTGGAAGGCCAGAAATATGATTCGGATTTAGTTAATCCTACCAAGCTGTTGTATGGCAACCTTGACTTAAGTTTTGTGATTGTATATGTATTTCCGTTGCTGGTTATAGCTTTTATGTACAACCTTTTTTCGGAAGAGAGAGAGTCTGGAACCTGGCAGATGGTCAATGTAATGGCGAGATCAAAGTCGAAGTTTCTCTTGGGGAAACTTTTGGTTCGTTTCCTCTTATTAGCAGGGGTCATGTTATTTTTGATAGGAGTAGGCGCTGTCGTCTTGGGAGTAGCTGCGGATACTGCCTTTTTATTGTTTACATTGACCGCTCTTTTTTACCTCATCTTCTGGTTTGCCCTTTGCTTCTGGGTCGTTTGTCTGAGGCAAAATTCCAATGTCAATGCGCTTGTGTTACTTACTATTTGGTTGGCTTTGGTGGTTTTGCTTCCAGCGTTTGTTAACAATTATATCACCAACAATTACCCACTTCCGGAGGCTTTAAGTACTATGATAAAACAGCGTGATGGCTATCATGTAAAGTGGGACACAAGCAAGAAAGAAACCATGGAGAAGTTCTATGAGGAATACCCGCAATTTGCAAATTATGGTTTCCCTTCCGAAAAAGGCTATAGCCCCACTTGGTACTATGCCATGCAGCACATGGGTGATGTAGAATCAAGAGAGGACAGTCGAGCGATGCAACTGAAAATACGTTCCCGGGAAGCATCCAGTAGGATGTGGGCGCAAGTAATACCATCCATGCAGGCTCAGTTGGTATTCAATGAGGTAGCCGGCACTGGGCTGGATGATTATATGGACTTTCTTCAGTATATGAATGAGTTTCATGAAAATCTACGGCTTTATTTCTATCCTATGATCTTTTCAAACTCAGAAGTAGCAAGTGTGGACTGGGGTCAGTTTACTCCGGAGGTATTTACCAATTCGAATAAATCAATCAATTGGACCAAGAAGCTTGGTTCATTGGTAATCACGATACTACTTTTTTCCGTTTTGTCAATTTTTTCCGTTAGAAAGCTTATTTAAATAAAGTGGCGTATTCACCTCCAACTATTACCTTAGGTTTCACCACTCATCTCTTTAGATCGGCACCAGAAGTAACTAAAATTCAATCCAACTAGAGAATTAACTATATTCCTACAACCATACTCAAGCACATGCCTAGATTTATTTGCACCCTATTATTGCTTTGTCTAATCTTATTTGATTCAGAAGCTCAACGACGTAAATCCAAGTCGCAACACAATACACTCACCTATAACCAGACCCTTTATGAAGGCATTCAATGGAGATCTATCGGGCCCTATCGCGGTGGCCGTGCTGGAACGGTTAGTGGTGTTATTGGTAACGATAATCTATACTATATGGGCACTGCCGGTGGGGGGGTATGGAAAACGGAAGACGCTGGTAATTCCTGGACATGTATCTCTGATGGCTACTTCGGTGGATCCATCGGAGCGGTGGCAGTTTCGCCGTCAGACCCTAATGTTATTTACGTAGGTGAGGGGGAGCAAACGCTAAGAGGTAATGTATCGTCCGGAAAGGGAATGTGGCGGTCTACAGATGGCGGTGAAACCTGGGTATTTCTCGGTTTGGAGGAATCGGAGCATATCGCTCGCATCAGAATCCATCCTGTGGATCCGGACATTGTCTACGTAGCGGCTATTGGCAATCTGTGGAAACCCAATACGCAACGAGGAGTCTTCCGATCTACTGACGGTGGTAAAACCTGGGAGAAAATTTTGTATGTAAGCGACAAAGCAGGTGCTGGAGATTTAGTAATCGACCCCAATAATCCCAGAATAATTTATGCCGCTTCCTGGCAAATGCGAAGGAATGGTTATAGAATGGATAGCGGTGGTCCGGACAGTAAGTTGTTCGTAAGTAAGGATGGAGGAGATAGTTGGAGTGACATCACATCCAATGAAGGCTTGCCAGGTGGCCCATGGGGAATTGTTGGCATTGCAGTATCTCCGGTTAATTCTAAGAGAATCTGGACTATCATAGAAGCGGAAGAGGGTGGAGTGTACCGCTCTGATGATGGAGCCAAAACTTGGAAGAAAGTTAATCAAAACCGAGCGCTGCGTCAGAGAGCATGGTACTATAGCCGGATCACTGCTGACACCCAAAACGAGGACATCGTTTATGTGATGAACGTGAGCTACGGTGTTTCCAGAGACGGTGGGGTAACATTTGAGTTGAAGAATGCTCCCCACGGAGATCACCACGATCTCTGGATCGACCCAAACAACAATCAACGTATGGTTATTGCCGATGACGGTGGTGCTCAAGTGTCGAATGATGGCGGGGAAAACTGGACCACTTACCACAACCAGCCCACGGCTCAATTTTATAGAGTTACTACCGATAATGTTTTTCCATATAGAATTTATGGTGCACAGCAGGACAACTCTTCAGTAAGAATACAACATAGAACCTCAGGTGGTAGCATTACTGAAAGGCACTGGGAGCCTTCAGCTGGTGGCGAGAGTGCGCATTTAGCTCCCGACCCTAAAAACCCTGATATAGTATATGGAGGCACTTACAAGGGCTACATGATGCGATTGGACCACTCCACCGGACAGGTAAGGTCTACTAATGTGTGGCCTGATAACCCAGCCGGTTCGGGCGTTGAAGTAATGAAGTATCGCTTCAATTGGAACTACCCGGTTTTCTTTAGTCCTCACGATCCCAATAAGTTATATGCAGGCTCCAACTTTCTACATGTATCTACCAATGAAGGCCAATCCTGGCAAGTGATTTCACCAGATCTAACTAGAGGTGAACAACAAACGCTACTTTCCTCAGGTGGCCCCATTACTCAAGATAATACTGGGGTAGAATTCTATGGGACCATCTTTGCCGGAGAGGAATCGGAGCAAGAAGAAGGAGTGATTTGGATTGGCAGCGATGATGGCCTGGTGCATGTGACCAGGGATGGAGGCAAGACCTGGAAGAATGTGACGCCTTCCATGTCTCCTAAGCAGAACATGATCAATTGCATTGATGTGAATCCACACAAGCCAGGTGGGGCTTATGTGGCGGCTACCTCTTATAAGTTTGGAGATTACACACCTTATCTCTACAAAACTGATGACTACGGTAAAACCTGGGAACTGATTACCAATGGTATCAATTCTTCGAACTACACCAGAGCTATTAGAGCTGATTTAACACGGCCGGGATTGCTATATGCCGGTACTGAGTGGGGCATGTATATTTCGTTTGACGACGGTTCAACCTGGCAACCCTTCCAGCTCAACCTGCCAATAGTGAGTATTAGAGATTTGCATGTCAAAAACAACGACTTGATTGCCGCCACGCATGGCAGGAGTTTTTGGATTATAGATGATTTGACTCCTCTGCATCAACTTTCGGAGACAGTAGCACAATCCAATAGTTTCCTGTATAAGCCAAAAGACAGTTACCGCATGCAGTCTCGGCGAGGACGAGGTGGTGGGCCTGTTGGCCAGAATCACCCCAATGGTGTCATCTTCAACTATTACATAAAAGATCTTAAGGAAGATGATAAGGTCACCCTTCACATCATGGAAATGGATGGAGATACCATTCGGTCCTTCAGTAATAAGTCGAAAAGCAGGAGAAGTGCGCTGAAGGCGAAAACCGGAGGTAACACATTTGTATGGAACATGCGCTATTCCGGCTTCAAAACGTTTGAGGGGATGATATTGTACAGTTCACCTAATAATGGCCCCAAGGCTGTTCCTGGTACCTATAAGGCGGTTTTAACCGTTAATGAAGAGTCAATCTCTCAGCAGTTTAATATCGTGAAGGACCCAAGGCTGCCTAACACTGCGGAGGATTATCGCAAACAATTTGATTACCTGATTAGTGTGCGAGATAAGGTTAGCCAGGCCCACGAAGCAATTATTCGTATTAGAAAAACCCGGGGGATTTTGGAGTATGTGAAAGAGAAGGTAGCTGATAATAAGTCAAACAAGGAAGTGCTTACTCTGGTCAAAGAATTGGAGGATGAGATGAAAGTGATTGAGAACAACATTCACATGACCAAAAACCAGAGTTATCAAGATCCATTGAATTTTGGAATTAGGATCAATAACAGGATAGCCTTCTTGATGGCTGATCAACAAAGAGGAGATTACCCACCTACTGACCAGGCGATTGAGTTTAGAGACGAGGTGTTTAAGGAACTAGATAACGAACTGCTAAATCTCAATACGCTTATGAACGAGAAAGTTGATGCTATCAATCAAAAGCTCTCACTGCTGGGTATAGGTATTTTGAATTAGCCTAAGCGTTTAAGGTTTAGGGTTTATTGAGATATTTAACAATAATGCCTATTTGGCCTAAATGGTAGGCATCATGTTGGGTCATTCCATTTAGTAACCAGCCATAGGTGTATTCACCTTTGAAGTCGGTATCATAATACAACTCGTCAAGGAAATCGTCATTCTTACTCTTCAATAACTCTATAAGATCTTCAAGAGATTTGTCGTAAGTCGATTTGAGGTTCTCCCAGCCAATGGCTTCAAGTTTGTCATTAGATAGCCAATTCTCTTCGCAATCATCGGTTTTGCTTCCCTGGCCGGTTTCGATTTTTAAGATTGCCTCACAACGCCATAAAGTCAAATGGTTAATTATTTCAGCAATACTGTGCAAACCCTCAATTGGCCTTTTGAAGTATTCAGCGCCGTCGACTTGATTCAGTTTCCTCTCAAAGGTGCCTCCAATCCAGGGTTTTCCGCTGTGGATCTCCTCAAGTTGTGTAATGATATTGCTTATCGCGTTGTTCATTTAGATGATTGCTTATGCTACTTCTGATAGTATGGATTCGATGAATGATTTAGCCTTTTCCTCTTTCAATGCCGCATACCGCTTTTTATCCTGGTTTGCCTCTTGGGCAATGGCCAACTTCAGTTGTTCATATTGTATTCTGGCATCCGAATTTTTTCTCAAATAATCTCGAAAAGCCAAATGCCTTTTTAGTTCGATACCCTCGCTATGGCAGGCATAGAGATGATGCCCGATTGTGTCTAATACTTCATGATTCTGGTTGCTGTTTCGCTTAAAAACT
Organism: Cyclobacteriaceae bacterium; assembly: GCA_028285445.1. Taxonomy (GTDB): domain Bacteria; phylum Bacteroidota; class Bacteroidia; order Cytophagales; family Cyclobacteriaceae; genus JANQPQ01. The sequence goes on from JANQPQ010000024.1 coordinate 62,660, forward strand.
TCCCGGCCAACGATGCCTTGATCGCCGACATGAATATATCCTAATGATTGTAAGTTCTTTATGATGACACCCAATTGCCCTGGTTTGCTATATACAATATCTAGATCAATTATTGGTTTCGCCGCCAGCCCCATTACCGCCGTGCTGCCAACATGTTCAATGGTGAGGTCGGGAATGGCAAGTGCGCCAATTATTGCCGTCTTGATTTCATTGAAATGCTTTTTCCAAATTGGTTTGTGGTGGACAATAAGCATATCACAATACGAATTTGTTCAATTGTTCTTCAAGTTAAATCCAAAAGTCAAGAAATTGTCCTGCTGCTTTTGGCCTTCAATAACAACACTTTCATAAGTGTGAAGATAGTTCACCTTGAAGTTTAAGAACTTCCAAATTGGAAATTCTAAAGCGATATCGGCCTGCCAGCGAAAGTTATTACTTTGCTCAAGCGATGGTTGAAAAAAACTTTCATGACTTAGAATAACCTTTTTTTCAAAGAGATGATACTTGCCATTTACCCAAATGGTTCCACGGAAAGTACTGATAGATTGGTCGCCATTAAACTCAGCACGATTGAATAAGCCATTGGTAAATTCAGTTTGCTCATACTCGCTTGAAACAGAAATGCGCAAAGAGTTGCTGTTCTTTTTAAGAACCTGGAAGGTTACGCCGGCCCCCAGCAAGTACCGCAGGTCAATTTCCCTTCTGAAATTAGTACTTACAAAACTCAGCAGTAGGGGATAGACCTTCCGGTCGGGGTTGAAGTAGATAAAATTTAAGCTAAGTATATCTTCATCAGCCTTCTCTTTACCGAACTCCTGGTAGACATAGGAGTTCTTGGTTTCAAATACCCAGTTGTTCTTGGTTTTTAAGCTCAGATCCGATTTCGCCCTAAAAATTAACGTTTCCACGTTTCCGCTCTGCCAAAAACCAGTTAGCGCCAGACTCGCCTTGAGTTTTAGGGAGTCAGACTCATTGTTTTGTGCGAATAAGCTGAAGGGGAATAGGAAGAAGATATAATAAAATTTTTTCATTGCTACTCATTCTAAACTGTTGTCCTCCATAACCAACTCTAAATTTTCGTCTAGTATCAGCCACTTGCATTCTCCCATTCTTAAAGTCGGAAACCCCACGGTATCACTGCGTTCTTTGTGAATTAATATGAGTTCCAAAGTATCTGGTTTCTGATAGAGTCGGGCGTCGTGATTCCAAAAAGGAGGGTCGTAGTGGAATATCTTAGAAGAGCCTTGATTGACTCTCCCCAGGTCCCAGGTCTTCAAGTTGCCATGTAGCCTTAGTTCAATTGTACTTATTCCCGATTGGTTGGTGAGCTTAACAAATACCTTGTTTCCAACCTGGCCCTGCAATGGCAGAACGAAAAGTACGGAAGGGATATTGATAAGAAGGATAAGGGCGGCAATTAGAATTTTTCGGTGAGAGAATGTTCTATTTATCCAGGCAAAAAGGCCCAATAATATCATGGCTAATATTGCCAGCCAGAAGAAAGCGAAAAGCCAGAAAAATCCGACTATCTCCAATATTTCGAAATCAACTGCGAAGAAATATCGTGCTGCTGCCCAGGTAAGAAAAATGATCCAGCCACCAATGAACGCTATTAGCCCGATAAGCCGACTTATACTTAGAAGTTTCTTATTTCTAAATTCCATTAAATCAAAAGGCTTGAAATCTAACCTCCAACCAGAAGCTTCCAATAAAACCTTGGCCTCACCAGTTCCTGTTTCAAATCAATGTTATCTAACATAGATGTTAACAAAGTTCTGATTGATTGGTTGTTGTTAGCTTTCCTGACAATGAAGTTAAAAAGCTGTGGGTATTTAAGAAGATTCTGCATAGAGCGGCTTACTCGTAGTTCTTTCCACATTTTACTATACACCAATTGATCGTAGTGTTGGTTGAACTTTGCGCTAAAGTCATTCTCGGCCATGGCCATGGCAACATGCTCAGCGGCCAGCCTGCCGCTGCGAATGGCGTTGCCAATACCTTCACCTGTAAAGGGGTCAATTAGACTGGCAGCATCTCCGAGCAATAGAAATCTATCTCCGGAGATAACTCTCTTTTTGGATCCAATAGGGAGGCCAAAACCTTTTGGCTCCTCTAGTGGGGTAGCATTTTTAAATCGACTGGATAGGTGCGGATGGTTGGCAATGACCTCTTCCAACTTAGATTTGAGATTCAACCTTTTCTTGCTTACTACACTTGACAATATGCCTAATCCTACATTGGCCTGGTTGTTAGGAAGCGGAAAAATCCAGAAGTATCCCGGTAGAAGTTCTTTATAGAAATGCAATTCGATTCTCTGACCTTCAGGGAAATCCACGTTTTGGTAATACTGCCGCAGTCCGGCGCAATGATGATCTTTTTCGATACTATCTGAAGTAAGCAATCGGCGGCAAATGGATTGTGCACCATCGGCTGCCAGCAATATTTTCGCAACAAAGCCACCTGATCGGGTCTCTACGGATATTTCTTTCTCAGTTGTCTCGATATCTTTTATTTCCTGTTCCAGAAAGATACTGACCCCCTCAAGCCTTGTGATCTGGTTAAACCAAAATCTATCAAAGTCTGATCTTTTAGCTACATAGCCTGCCGCCTTGTCATGGTTTGGGTTCTGGAAATCCATATCTAGTTTGCTGCTATTTGGAGCGTAAAACCTTACTCCATTAACGCCTTGCTTCTCGGCAAACGATTCAAACTTCATAGCTAGACCAGGATCCATCCTGTAAAACTGGTTAATGACATCTGCGCTCAAGGCGTCTCCACAGATTTTGTCCCTCGGAAAAGTGGCCTTATCAATTACCGCTATCTTAATACCCTTCCCTGCAAGTTGGTATGCCGCTGCGCAACCAGCGGGGCCAGCGCCAACAATTACTACGTCATAAGAGTTGTCAACCATAGGAGCTGAAAGATAGGGCAAAATAGGGAAGTAGTTAATGGCAAAGGGGTGTCTTATGCCAGAAATGAAATCAATACACCAGCTGCCACAGCAGAGCCAATTACTCCCGAAATATTAGACGCCATGGCATATTGCAGAAGATGATTGCTTGGGTCATGCTTAATCGCGAGGTCGTTTGCTACCCTTGCAGCCATGGGTACAGCACTTAATCCAGTAGCTCCAATTAGTGGGTTTATCTTCTTCTTTGCCAGCAAGTTATAGATCTTTACGGCGAATATGCCCCCTGCAATTGATATAGCAAATGCTACAAAACCACCAGCGATAATGAGTAAGGTTTGAATGTTTAGGAAAGCCGAAGCCGTCATGGTAGCACCAACTGCCAACCCAAGGAAGACGGTAGCGGTATTGAGAATGGTATCAGATGCTGCTTTGCTCAATCTACCGGTTGATGCCCCAATTTCCTTTACAAGATTGCCAAAGAAAAGCATACCCAATAATGGTACGGAAGAGGGCACCAAAATGGATACCACCGTACCCACTCCAATTGGAAATAAAATTTTCAACGTTTGAAGGTCTTTTACTTCACGCTTTGGGGGAAAGAGCTTGTCTTGCTCTTTCATATTTATTTGGAGTTCTTTTTTGGTCATTGTGAACCTCACCACGAAGGGGATGATTACAGGCACCAGGGCCATGTAGGAGTATGCGGCAATGGCAATAGGCCCCAAAAGGTGGGGAGCTAATTTTATCGTAGTATAAATGGCTGTAGGGCCATCGGCACCACCTATAATGCCTAGCGCTGCGGCTTCTTTCAAAGAGAAACCAAAAGCAACCGCCGAAATAAGTACGGTGAAAATTCCTATTTGCGCCGCAGCTCCAAAGAAGGCCAACCTTAAGTTGCGCAGCATAGGCCCAAAATCCGTCAGAGCGCCCACGCCCAAAAAGATAATTGGAGGCAGAAAGCCAGTTTTGATAAGCGAGTAATAGATGAAATTCATGATACCGTGCTGCTGGGCTATCTGGAAGAGGGTAAGGGATTCATCTATTTTCTCAACACCCATTTGTCCGCCGGGAAAATTGGCCATCAACATGCCAAAGGCAATTGGCACCAACAGTAAGGGCTCATATTGCTTCTTTATGCCCAGATATAACAGGCCAAAAGCGATTACTATCATCAATAAATATGCGGGCTGCGCGATTAACTGCTGCAATGCAGTCATCTCGTAGATTTTTTGAAGTAAATCCATATAGTAAGATAGATCAGCTTAGGCGGATGAGCACGTCATCATCCAGTACATCATCGGAATCATTGACTAGTATCTCGGTAACTGTACCCTCGATTTCAGATTTGACGGCATTGCTGACCTTCATGGCCTCTATATAGCAGACAATGTCTCCAACGTTGACGTAGTCGCCCACTTTCAGGCCGGAATCACCAGTTTCTTTGGTCATGTAAACAGTACCCTCAAGAGGAGCAGTTATTGACTTTGCGGAAGATCCATTTGTGGAAACTACCGGCTTCTTTATCTCCACAGCTGGTGCGCTACCATTACTTCCGTTGGAAGATTGCAGGTTGGCGTCGTAGGAAACTGAAACTTTGAATTTCTCTCCATTAACATCAATGTTAAGTGTTTTTGGTTGAGCTGGAGTGGTTGCACTAGCTTGCACAGCTGCCGGTGTGGTTTTCGGTTCGGCAGTTCCCTTCCTTTCGGCAAGATCTTTCTCAAAGGCAGTTTTGGCTTTTCCAGACTTGTAGTCTTCGTATTGAGCCGGGTGCATAGCATATTCGAATAGCTCCTCATCGTCAGGGCCAGTTTCCCAGCCATTCTCTTCCATCTTCGCTCGGAACTCCCCAAGTGCATCAGGCTGCAAATCTTGCGGATCACCCTCAAAGAACTCGCGCTCTTGAGCCTTGGCTAATGCTTTCAACTCATCTGCAACAGTTCCCGGCAATCTTCCTGACTTGCCCAAAAGCATGTCCCAGGTATTGTCATCCAGCAACGACCAACGCTCCTTGCCTTTCATCATCTGCATTACATTGATAAGCGCAGCATTTTTTACATATTGGCTATAGGGCGTAACCAGTGGTGGATATCCCATCATTGGCCAAACGTGTTGTACTTCTTCAAAAAGAGCCACCAGTAGCTCGTCTTGAGTAACTGCTGGCTTGTTGTTCTTATCCATCCATTTGTTGAGACTGGCAAGATTGTTCTCAAGATCAGCCATCAAGCTACCCATCATACCTCCCGGCAAGCCTGGCCCAATGAGCAAAGCATTCATATGCCTGTTTTTAGGGTTGATGTAATAACCGAGAAACTCATCAATAAACTCTTGGGTTAAGGAGCGCGCCTGCATGTAAGCCTTCATGTTTATATCAGGCACTGAGAAGCCAGCATCTTTTAGCATTTCATGTACTGTAATCAGATCTGCCAGTACGGTGCCATAGGAGAGGGGTTCCATAGCAACATCAATGAAATCAGCACCAGCTCTTGCTGCTTCCAGCGAGGATGCAACACTAAATCCAGGACCGGAATGACCGTGGTACTGTACCACTATATCAGATTTTATTGCCTTGATGCCCTCTACAATCCGTCCCACGGTAACCGGGCGGCCAATTCCAGCCATATCTTTAATACAGATTTCCTGGGCACCCATGTCAATCAACTCGCCGGCCATCTTAATATAGTAATCTGCAGTATGGAGCTCTGAATGAGTGATGCAAAGGCAACATTGAGATATCATGCCACCTTCCTTAGCATATTCAATTGATAGCTGAAGATTCCTTGTGTCATTGAGGCCATCAAAAGATCGGGCGATATCTGTTCCCTGGATTTTCTTCAGCTTAAACATCAGGCGTCTCACATCCCTGGGCACTGGATACATGCGAATGCCATTTAAGCCTCGCTCCAGCATGTGTGTTTGTATACCAGCATCATTAAAAGGCTGGGTCCACTCACGTACCGACTTGTTAGGATTCTCTCCGTAAAGAAGATTGATTTGTTCAAAACCTCCGCCATTGGTTTCAATCCTTCGAAAGCAACCCATGTCAATAATGGGCTCTGCCACTTTTACTAATTGATCTACTCGCGGCATATATTTCCCGGAGGATTGCCACATGTCTCTGTAGATAAGGCTTAGTCCAATTTCTTTGCTCATCGCTCTAGCTTTAACCCTTTTCTATTCTGGTGATTTGTGCTTTACCTTCTGTAATTGTATCCACAGCGGCTGAAATAGCCGCTACCTTCGCTGTTGAGATGCCCGGGTTAGGATCATTGTCAATTGGTGCTAACCAACCAACTAGTCGGGTCAACAGATTACCGGTGATTACCACCAATAACAACACTGCAAAAACCGTTATCATACCTACGGCTAGCAGTGATACTGCATTTGATATTTCGCCACCCATTTCGTTGGGAATCGATCAAGCCAGCTAATTTAGGAGCTAAATGATTGCGGAGCTAGTATTTTCGTAAATCTTCACCCTAATTTTACATAACTGGGTAAACACTGGCTTCGGCGCGAAATTGCTCGTTTGAGCTTAAAACGGTGCTTTTAGTATAGAAAATTGCAAGTGGAGCTAACGCAAAGGGCCTGGCTAAGCATTTTTTATGGCAATAACCTCAATTTCCCGAAGTTTACCCTTCAGTTGAACCGCTCCCAGAGAGCTGGATTGATAACCGTTTAAGGCGTCGATTTGAGAATATAACTCGCTGGATATCAATAGTTTCTCTTGATATTGATTGCAGATTGATTGGAGCCTGGCAGCGGTGTTAATAACGTCACCATAAAAGGCGATATCTCTTCTAATGTTACCAACTTCTGCTACTGTGATGGGCCCTCCATTGGCACCTGCCTTGAATTCAGGCAAAATGCCGTATTTACCCTCATAATAATCTGCTCTGCTGGCAATGGATTGCTGAAAGGCAAAGAATATTTCCAGAAAGTTGTTAGAATGAAGACCTTTCTCTTTCTCCCAAGTTAGCACGATCTCGTCGCCAACATACTGGTAAATCTCGGCATCGAATCGGTCAACAAGGAAATTGATGTCGTCAAAACAGTCTTTTATCAGTTCACTAAACTTAATACTGCCTAGTTTTTCAGCATATGTTGTAGAAGAAGTCAGGTCCAGGAACAGGAATATGCGATCCTCCATTACGGGCTTATGGTAGCGGCCAGTGAGAAAACTGATCAGGTTATTGCTACCTACTTTTTTCGTGGTTTGCAATATGAAATTTAGTAGTACTAGCAGAAAGGTCATATAGATTAGCACCACAATCATGGCATAAAGCATTTCCCGATTGAATGCAAAATTGTCCAATTCAGTTGGGTCAATGAGGCCAAATAACGATATCACTCCAGAAACCACCAGGAAACTGGCAGCGATACCAGCCATATACATTAATGATTTTAACAGGATTACTCTTCCAAATGAATAGCGATCTAATTTGAAATGATCTGCGATTTCGTTGATACCAATAAATAGGAAACTGAAGAAGACGGAGAAAGTAAGACTTTCAAAGAGCTGCTGCGGAGCAATCCAATACTCTGCCAACGGGCCGAAGGTACTAATATCCAAACCAAGGTAGCTAATCAGGGCACGCAAGGACATTAGCGATACCAGTGATAATCCATTAATGCTGATCATCCAGTAAAGGAAGATGAAAAGATAGGTTGGAAGCTTCTTTCGTAAAGCCATGTGCAAACTTAGGAAAACTTTATTTGCTATTAGTGCCGGTTGTTAACTAGTCGATACCATTGATCTTGAGGTAATTAAGCGGCAAACCTTTGCCGTCTATCTAAAATACATTTTTCAGTTTTGCCAATGAGGTATCTTTGAACTTCAATGCGCTAGCGGGTGCCGAACTTTTAGATATTCGCGGCGTTAGAGTTGATAAATTAAAACCATCCTTGTAGCAGTGAATTGCATTAAGAAAATCCTACTATCGGTTGCCATGCTAATGGTACTGGTCGCCAGCACATTGGCGCAACAACCTAAGAAATACACATCTTCCGAAATTCTCTTAAAACTGAAGAAACTGAACGTGTTGGGAACGGCGTTGTATGTGGCAGCACACCCCGATGATGAGAATACGCGAATGATTGGTTACCTGGCAAATGAACGGCTTGTGAACGCGGCCTATCTTTCTGTTACCCGGGGCGATGGCGGGCAGAATGAGATTGGTACGGAGATCAGAGAATTGCTGGGAGTGATAAGAACACAGGAACTCCTGGCCGCCAGGCGAACTGACGGTGGGCAGCAATTCTTCACTAGGGCAAACGATTTCGGTTATTCCAAGACTGCAGAGGAAACCCAGAAATTTTGGGACAGAGACGCAGCACTAGGCGACGTGGTGTGGGTGATTAGGAATTATAGACCAGACGTAATAATTACCAGGTTCCCACCAGACAAAAGGGCGGGGCATGGTCAGCATACTACTTCTGCAATTTTTGCCGAGGAAGCCTTTGATTTAGTAGGCGACAAGACCAAATACCCAGAGCAACTGCAGTTTGTTGAAACCTGGCAACCCAAGAGGCATTTTCTCAATACGGGACGCTGGTGGAATCGGGAGATTAACAAAGATACACCGGGAGTTATCTCTGTGGATGTAGGTACTTATAATCCCTATTTGGGCAAATCGACCAACGAAATTGCAGCCCTCAGCAGATCAAAGCACCGTAGCCAGGGATTTGGTGCGATAGGTACGAGAGGTAGTCAGATCGAATTTCTGGAGTTGAAGAAGGGCGAGCCGGCCACAAACGACATATTTGATGGTATAGATATTAGCTGGAATCGGGTCAAGGGAGGTTCAAAGATTGGCGCGAAAGTGGAAGCTGTTATTGCTAATTTCGATCATAGTAACCCAGCGTCAATTGTTACCGAATTGCTCTCGATTCGATCTGATGTAGCAAAGCTTAAGGATGAATTTTGGAAGAACAGAAAGCTAAAGGATATCGACGAGCTGATCAGGGCTAGCCTCGGGCTTTATATTGAGATGACTGCTGATGATCACTACTATTCTTCCGGCGATAGTATCAAGCTAAGAGTAGAAGCAATTAATCGCTCTGCTGTGCCTGTAAGCCTGGTAAGTATCAATCTAAACAAGATCGGTGGCACTGAGTCTGTGGAAAAACCACTGGAGCATAACCAAAGGTTGAATTTAGATGTAAAGAGAAAATTGGGAGCAGTTGAGAGTTTTGAACCATACTGGTTACAAAAAGAAGGCTCCTTGGGTATGTATGCCGTGGGAAATCAGCAGTTGATTGGAAGCCCTGAGAATGCGGCCGTTTTTCCCGTTCATTTCAATGTTGATGTGGCTGGCACCCATTTGAGTTTTGAAACGCCCGTGGTTTACAAATGGCGAGACCCTCGATTTGGCGAGAAGTACAGACCCATTGTCACCGGCCCTCCCGTATTTGTGGACATCGAGAAGAAGGTATATATTTTGGCTAATGAGCAGCCCAGCTCGGTAAAAGTTCGAGTGAAATCAGGTAAGCTGAACATTGCAGGACAGGTGAAGCTGCAAGTGCCTGCCGGCTGGAAGGTTACCCCAGAGCAAATTGATTTTGCAATTGAAAATAAGAGTGCAGAAGAAACATATGAATTCATGGTGCAACCGCCCGCCGGCGAAAGTCGTGTCGAGTTAGGAGCGGTGGCCACTTATGAAGGGCAAAACTATAGCAAAGGACTAACCACCATTACATACGATCATATCCCTACACAAACCATCTTTCCTAAAGCCAGGGCCATAGCGGCAAAGCTGGATATTGAGCGTAGAGGTGAGAATATTGGCTATATCATGGGTGGTGGTGATGAGGTTAATATTAGCCTGGAACAAATTGGCTACAATGTGTGGAATATGAATGACGACGAGGTTACTGCACAGAACCTGAAAGGTCTCGATGCAGTTGTGCTTGGAGTACGAGCGTTGAATCTAAATGAACGGATCGGCTTTCAAATGCCTATTCTGCTGGATTATGTAAAGAATGGAGGAACACTAATTATCCAATTCAGTAAGTTCTTTGGTATGAAAACACAGAATTACGCTCCATTCCCATTTAAGATATCTCGGGACAGGGTGGCGGAAGAAGATGCAGCTATGCGTATACTGGAACCAGACCATCCTATATTCAATTACCCCAATAAGATAGAGCAAACTGATTTCGACAATTGGGTACAAGAGCGTGGTTTGTATTTTTCAAACGAATGGAGTGAAGAATATACTCCACTGCTTTCCAGCAATGACACCGACGAAAATGCTAAAAATGGTGGCCTTTTAGTGGCTAAGTATGGTCAGGGTTACTACATATATACCGGTTACTCCTGGTTTAGGCAATTGCCGGCGGGCGTACCTGGTGCCTATAAAATCTTCACTAATATGATTTCTATTGGGAAGAAAGAACCTGCTATAGCTCCGGAGTTGGGAGATGCAAATAAGTAGCTGATACCCGAGCGGTAACGGTCTACTTATTTATATTTGATAGTACCAAACCAACATTACTTTGAGCCAGACTAATCCTGATCCTCCAAGCGATCATCACGACGATATTGAGTCCCCTCCATTGTTGGGCAAGTGGCCCAATCTCTATGCCGTTGTGCTCGGCACCCTCGCGGTTCTCATCATCATCTTCATTCTGCTCACTAACGCCTATTCATGAATCAGATCGATTGGATAGTACTGTTTGGTACGTTAGCTCTTATAGTCAGCTATGGCATCTGGAAATCCAGAGATAACAAGAATATTGAAGGCTACTTACTGGGTGACAAAAGCCTGAAATGGTGGACAATTGGGCTGTCTGTAATGGCTACCCAAGCCAGTGCAATCACCTTTCTTTCTACACCCGGACAGGCATTCGAAGATGGCATGCGCTTCGTGCAATTCTATTTTGGTTTGCCCCTGGCCATGGTTATTCTCAGCATCACGGCAATCCCTATTTATTACAGGTTGAAAGTTTTTACGGCATATGAATACCTGGAGACACGATTTGATCTCAAAACGAGGTCTTTGGCAGCTTTTCTATTTCTGATTCAAAGAGGGTTAGGCGCTGGCATAACCATCTATGCGCCATCAATTATTCTTTCAACAATTCTTGGCTGGAGTCTTTTCACCACCAATTTCATAATTGGCTTCCTGGTGATAATTTATACGGTGGCTGGAGGTACTAAGGCTGTGAGCCAAACGCAGAAACTACAAATGGCTGTAATGATGGGAGGGATGATTACAGCAGGAGTATTCGTGATACTGAATCTGCCCACTGACGTTTCGTTTGGTGACGCCATGAAAGTGGCAGGCAAGATGGGTAAGATGAACATAGTGAATCTCGAGTTTGATCTCACTGACCGATATAACCTCTGGTCTGGCCTGATAGGGGGTATGTTTCTGGCGCTGGCATATTTCGGAACTGACCAATCGCAAGTCTCCAGGTATCTATCAGGAAAATCCATCAAAGAAAGCCGATTGGGGCTTCTTTTCAACGGCCTGTTAAAAGTACCAATGCAGTTCATTATTCTTTTCATCGGCATGATGGTATTCGTCTTCTATGTATTCAATACTCCTCCGGTGTATTTTAATCAGGTGGAAAGGGAGAAACTGCGAACCAATGATCAGTTTGAGGAGAGGTTAACCCAGCTGGAAAATGAGCATAATGATTTATCATCACGTAAAGCGGTAGCCATCAAAGGGATGCTGGAGGCAATGGACGCCGGGGATGAGCAAACCGTTACAAGTCAGCAGCAAGAAGCTCTCAGCCTTAACGATAGATCCAAAGAGATAAGAGAGGAAATAGGTGAGATGGTAGTTCAAAATAACCCTGATGCCAAAAAGGATGATAGGGATTATGTTTTTATCAATTTCGTAATGAACGAGTTGCCTATCGGGGTGGTGGGCTTACTTTTTGCTGTGATATTTTCGGCAGCCATGTCATCTACCTCTTCTGAGTTGAATGCATTAGCTTCAACCACCACGGTTGATGTTTACAAAAGGAGTATACGGAAAGACGGCTCACCTGAACACTATCTAAAATCATCGCGCTGGATGACACTGGGGTGGGGAATGTTTGCCATAGCATTTGCCACTTTTGCTACGGAGATGGAGAACCTGATCCAGGCGGTAAATATACTGGGCTCCTTATTCTATGGTACCATCCTCGGGATCTTCGTCTCAGCCTTTTATGTAAAGTACATTAAGGGTACCGCAGTGTTCATTGCGGCCCTGATAACCGAGGCAATAATCCTGGGACTTTATTTCTTTACGGATGTGGCCTTTCTACTGTACAATATAATTGGCTGCCTTCTAGTGGTGTTCATTGGCCTGATCCTGCAGCGGTTTATGGGGGAAAGTGGTAATTAGTCATTAGTCATCAATAAGTAGTCATTAGTCAATGGTTTAAAATCTAGTAACCAAGGACCAATGACTAATTACTAAGGACAAATCTTACTTTAGAGCGGCGATCTTACGATCTAGTTGACCCTTGAAAGTATTGTTGTAGAAATTCAAAGTACCTCCGGTAGAATTCTTTCCCTGTTCATGAGCCTTCTCCAAAGATGCCAGGGCTCCTTTCTTGTCACCCATTTTAGCTTGAATGTCAGACTTTAGCTCATAACGAAACATACTTGGACCATGCTCAATAGCTTTGTTAATCCATTCCAGGGCTTTATCAAGGTCTTTGTCGTTGTTATAATAGTAGTTTGCTGCCTGGTTAAATGTGTTGGCTGCTGCGCTGTAGGGGTTTTCCATAGTAGAAGCAATTTGCTCCATAACCTGGCTGTCAGTGTTAGCTTCTACATTTAATGCGAAGTGCATGTTTTCCCACCAGAAATCAATTGTAGCCGTGCTATTAGTTACTGCACCAAATGTGAAGGTCATTGTTTCAGTGTTCCAATCCATTTTCTCTGCCTTCACCGTAAAGCGAGCCTGCTCTTCTTCCTCCTTATAGTTGCCAGGGTTATTGCCATTCAGACTTAGGTTTTTATAGAGAGCTACTTTCCAATCAGCATCACCTAAATGAGTAAAGATGCTGTATTCGCCAGCAGGCACATCAGTGCCATTAATCTTTACATCTTCACTAAAAGTAATTTGAGTAGGAGCCCCCGCCCCAGTTCGCCAAATTGTACCATTAGGTAGCAGGAAGTCATCCCCGGCACCAAATATCTTTCGCCCCTTAACTCCTGGTCGGCCGTAGTCGATTGTTACTTCGCCTAAACCAACTTCTTGAGTTATGATTCCTCGTGGACTTGGGCTAGGTGTATTGATTTGGCCATAAGTTGCCAGTGGAGCAGCGATCAAAACGGCCAATACAGTTCTGATAAAATTACTTTTCATGGGTATCGTTGTTTGATTTTTTTAGAACAATTTTGAACCAGCCAAATTATCAAAAAAGCCCGGTTTTAGGAAAATGTCACGACGAATAACCTACAAAGCTTACCAGAAGAATGGGAATCAGAGGTAAAGGCAAGGAATTGCCTCAGGCGTTTTACCTAAGATCTGATGTTAACGTAATAGCCAGGGATCTGTTAGGGAAGTACCTGTTTACCAATTTTGATGGCAACCTCACTGGTGGCAGGATTGTGGAAGTAGAGGCTTACTGTGGGGCTTCGGATAAGGCCTGTCATGCATATCCTAATAAGATGACTAAGAGGACCAGTATCATGTTTGAACATGGGGGATTGGCCTATGTCTATCTCATTTATGGCATTCATAAGTTGTTTAATATTGTTACCAACGGAGCTGGAATAGCAGATGCGATCTTGGTTAGAGCGATAGAGCCTTCACATGGGACCAGTATTATGGAGCGGCGACGTAACTCGTCAGTTAATAAGAAGGGTTTTTCATCTGGTCCCGGTAATGTGGCTATGGCCCTGGGAATCGACTTAAGCCACTATGGAGCATCGTTGCAAGGCCCGGAAATTTGGATTGAGGATTTTGGAGAAGACGACTTTGCAATTCAAACTACTACCCGTATTGGGGTTGATTATGCTGGCGAAGATGCCTTATTGCCATGGCGCTATTACATTGGCGGGAATAAACACGTTAGCAAAATGCCTAAAGGCGAGTAAATGTGGTATCTATCTTGCTTTACACTAATTTTGTTGGCAGAATAAATCAAGATAGCGGTTTAAATGATAGCGCGCCTTTTTGTTGTATTGTTTCTCTTTGGGGCTGTATTGCCTGTTTCTGGGCAGCCAGACGCTGCACAGTTTAATTCCGTAGCAGAGGAGTTTCAACCTATATTCTCTCCGGATGGAAGAACACTATACTTTGTTCGGGGCAGTGTGTCATCCAATATTGGTGGTGTTAAAGACAAGGGAGATATCTACTACTCTGCTTTCTTGGATACGGCCTGGACTTCTCCAGCAAATATTGGGAGGCCAATAAACAGCGTTGATGCAAATGGAATCGCGGGGTTTTCGCCTGACGGTAAAACTATGTATCTCTACGGGCATTACAACAACGACGGAAGCAAAGCGCGTACTCAAGGCTTGTCACAAAGCTATTATGCCAATGGTAAGTGGGGAGTCCCGAAAAAACTGCCAATAGAATACTTTCTCAATAAGAGCCAAGAACTGTCAGCTACTATTTCGAAAGATGGCAGAGTGATGGTCCTGTCAATGGACTCATTTGGCTCTTATGGTGGTGAAGACTTATATGTTAGCTTTCTGCAACCTGACGGAACATGGTCTCAACCCAAGAATATGGGGTCAGTCTTAAATACAAAGTTGCAGGAAATGACTCCACACATCTCAAATGATAATACCAGGCTGTACTTTGCGTCTAATGGCCACGAGGGTTACGGTAGTCGCGACATCTTTGTTAGTAACCGGCTCGACGATACCTGGAGAACTTGGTCCGCTCCAAAGAATTTGGGAGCTGAAATTAACTCGGAAGGTTTAGAGCTGTCTTTCCAGTTTGTGGAGGACGACCTGGCCATGTTTATCACGACACAAAATAGTGATGGCTATGGGGATATCAGGTTTAGACGATTTAATGATGAGGAGTTGAAGGAGTTATTGCCAGAGACAATAGCCATTGAAAATCCAAAGAAGCCAACAATCGATCTGCGTGAAGTCACCGAACTAGCTGATGCTACGAATCTCATAAATGTTTTTGGAACAGTAAAGAACGCTTCCACCTCATCAGCTTTGGGAGCTATTATAAAAGTTACGGGAGAGAAGGGATTCGCAAGAGAACTTGCGGCTGACGAAAATGGAGGCTATTCAATTCCACTACCAACTGATGATTCCTATCGATTTGAGTTAGAAGCACCGGGATTTCTCACAGTTCATGAAGGCCTAGAACTTAGGACGCAGGAAATTGCTATCCTGGAACTGAATTTCAATATGTACCCCATTACCGTGGGTACCACAATAAAGCTTGATCATGTTATATTTCATCAGGGTACGGCGAATCTGATTGATTCGTCATCTGACCAATTGGATATTGTTACTCAGATGATGAAAGATAATCCCGCTATAAATATTGACCTCTCCGGGCACACTGACAATCGTGGTAGTTTTCGTTTGAACCTGCAGCTTAGCCAACAGCGAGTGGAGAAGGTAAAAGAGTATTTGGTAGCTCATGGCATAACGGAGGCACGCATATCAGGCAAGGGTTATGGTGGTACCCGTCCAGTTGCAAGTAATGCCAGTGAGGAAACCCGCAAGTTAAATCGACGGGTGGAGTTTACAATTGTGAGGAATTAGCTAACCTAATAACCGACGGCGGCGTCATCTCCGCGTGGGTCAGCACCACCTTCCAATCTTCCATCTTCCAATACCAAAATGCAGTCTAATTTTCCGTATCCGTTGCGTTCTCGAAGGTTGTGTCCCATATCCTGGAGCCTCTGGATAGTAGCGCTATCAAATGCATTTTCATGATACATAATCATATCGGGCCTCCATTGGTTATGAAACCTACCTGCTGAAACGGCTTCTTGCATAGTAAGCCCGTGATCTATCACATTAACTATTGCCTGAAAAACGGATGTAATTATAGTTGAGCCTCCAGGCGTTCCCACCACCATTAACAGCTTACCGTCCTTTTCCACGATTGTAGGTGTCATGGAACTTAACATACGCTTACCTGCTTCAATAGCATTGGCTTCGCCGCCAACCAGGCCGTACATGTTGGGGAAACCTGGCTTGATACTGAAGTCGTCCATTTCATTATTCAAAATGAACCCTGCTCCAGCTACTACCACTTTAGACCCATACCCACCATTAAGTGTAGTGGTTACAGAAACGGCATTACCCTGAGCATCAACAACCGAGAAGTGGGTTGTCTCCATGCTTTCAGCTATAGTGAAATCGCCAGCCAAAATTTCATCGCTGTTAGTTGCTCGTTCGGGGTTGTAGTTTTCAAATCGAGATTTCAGGTACTCCTCATCCAACAGGTTTGAAACAGGAACCTGATAGTAGTCGGGGTCGCCTAAATGTGTGGCGCGGTCCGCAAACACCCGGCGCTCAGCCTCTGCCATTAAGTGAGCTGATTGGGCGGTATTCGGGCCCATGGAACCAAGGTCAAAGGGCTCTACCAGTTTAAGTAGTTGAGCCAATGCAATGCCACCACTGGAGGGAGGAGACATAGATATAATTTTGTGCCCGCGATATTGAGTAATAATTGGCTCGCGCCACACGGATTTGTAGTTTATTAAATCTTCATGTGTAATTATGCCGTTGCCTCTCTGCATTTCTGCCACAATAAGATCAGCAGTTTCTCCTTCATAAAATCCAGCTCTTCCATTGTCACGCACTCTTTCCAGTGTGCCAGCAAGATCCTTGTAATAAATAGAGTCACCCTCATTCCATTTTTCCTTCATGAGGAATTCAGGAAGAACTGAATTGTACTTTTCGAAATTCTCCTGCTGGCCGGTAAGCATCCGGGCTTCGCGGGCGGTTAGCAAGAAGCCATTTGCGGCTATATCAATAGAAGGTTGGATAAGCTCTTCCATAGCTAGGCTACCATATCGCTCATGAGCGACAAACATGCCATCAACGGAACCGGGTACTCCTGCAGCTAAATGCCCCCGGGTGCTCAGTCCCTCAACGGGAATGCTGTCGCCTCCAATGTACATGTCCCGGCTGGCGGCTGATGCTGCCATCTCCCTAAAATCCAGGGCATCGGTAGACCCATCATTATTTCGGATCACCATGAAGCCACCACCTCCGATATTTCCTGCGGTAGGATAGACCACCGCTAAAGCAAACTGAACAGCAATAGCCGCATCAACGGCATTGCCCCCTTTCTTGAGGACATCAACTCCTACCTGTGAGGCAAGGGGATGTGCACTTACTACCATTCCGTTTTCGGCAATTACTCCACGCTCTTGCGGCTTTTCGGTAGATTGTTCCGATTGGGGACCACAGGAAAAGGCGATGAGTAATAATAATACGAAGCAAATATTGAGGCGATTCATTTGTAAGTCGTTCAGGTTTGTGGATGCAATTTAATGTACTTGCTATAAATGTGAGAATTCGTTTTGTAAGTTGTTGCCTATTTTAAGTGTTCTTCAAACAGTTTAAGAATACGCTTGTACTCGTCAGTCCAACTGCTTGGCTCCCTAAATCCATGACTCTCTAAAGGATAGACAGCCAATTCCCAGTTATCCTTACCAAGTTCGATAAAGATCTGGGACAACCTCACCACATCTTGGAACTGCACGTTGGTGTCAATCATTCCGTGAGCCATTAACAATGGCCCTTGTAATCCTTCCGCAAAATAGATAGGGGAGCTACGCCTGTAAGCAAGGCTATCTTCAACCGGACTGTTTAGAATATTGGAAGTGTAGGGGTGATTGTAATGGGCCCAGTCGGTAACGGACCTAAGTGCAGCACCTGCAGCAAAGGTCTCCGATTCGTTGAACATGGCCATTAACGTAATGAAGCCACCATAAGAGCCTCCATAGATACCTATCCTCTTAGGGTCAACATTGTGGCTGGCAACCAAGTACCTGGCGCCATCAACCTGGTCGCTTAGATCTTTACCGCCCATATGTCTATAGATAGCTGTGCGCCAATCTCTGCCATAACCGGCACTACCGCGATAGTCAATGTCAAGCACCGTATATCCTAAATCTGCCAGAAGGTTATGAAACATATATTCCCGAAAGTAACTGCTCCACCATTTGTGAGCATTCTGGAGGTATCCCGCACCGTGAACGAAGATCACGGCTGGTCCATTGTTTTCAGGGTTCTCTGGTTTGTAAAGCCGGGCCGGGACATCAACTCCATCGGCCGCTTTGAAAGTTACATACTCCGGTGAACGCCACTGGTAGGAAAGGAATTCCTCACTCAGCGAGTTGGTTATCTGTGATGAGCTAGCGTCTGCCTCAGTTTGCGCCCAGTGCAACTCCCATGGTCGGGTTGCTGAAGAATGCCTGATTGCCATTTTGGAATTATCTGGCGATAAAGCCACATCATTTCGGCCTGGCATGGTGGTAAGTTTCTCCATTTTGCCCCCTTTAATTGGCATACGGTAGAAGTGCCGGATTCCACTGTCGTCTTTATTGGATGAGAAATACCACGATTGTTTGTCAGCTGAAAGCGCCGGGTTGTATATCTCAAATTCACCCTTGGTAAGAGCTTTCTTTTTCCCATTGCCTACATTTAGCGTGTAAAGGTGGGAGTAGCCACTTTCCTCAGATTGGAACCAGATAGTCGAATTGTCAGGCAGCCACCCAATAGTACCACTGGAGAATTGCGACCAATTGATGCCGGGTCCGGCCACCCACGCTTCGTCTCTTTGCCGGTCCAGGGTTTTTAAACTTCCGGTGTTAGCATCAAGTAGTGTGATCCAACGGTCTTTGTGATCGTCGGAACGGAAAATGGCTATTGCCTTGCTACCATCATCAGACCAGAAGGGCCCATGGGCAAATACTTTGCGATCTTTAGGCTTATGGTCTTTGTATCTATCATAGTCGCCGTGATAGTCTGGAGTATCCTGTATGCCTGCCAATTCTCCAGTCTTGACCTTATAAGCAGTATCCGTCGCGATGTTATAAATCCACATTTCGCGTTTCGAGGTTGCTGAGCCAACCTTAGGCCTTGCATTTAGATTTTCCGTAAAGCCAGATTCTGTTACGTAGTTGGGTACATCGGTGCGTTTGGGGCTTGCGCCGCCGGTTCTTAAATAACTAACGAAATCTCCCTTTGGGCTAAGCCTGATATTAGTAATGCCATCTTTACCAATGTATATTGTCTTTGGGCGTTTGGGCCTCTCTGCCTCCCGGTGGCTGTTTCTTGCTTCCCGCCGTTCTTTGCGTTCTGCGAGTACTGCGATCAGGGCTAGTTGATCATCCTCAACCCACTGTTCCTGATTCGGCGATTTCCGACCTTTTGAGTCTGTGCCAGTTTTGAAATCTGTGAGTTTGGTTGTGTAGCCATTAGCAATATCCCAAGAATATAGATTCCTTGAAAGTTGGTAGATAACCTGATCCTCCGCTAATGAGAATCTGGGAGATGAGACTGAGCCAATACCGTTAGTAATCTGCTGGGTTTGGCTAGTGGTTATATCATATAGATAGAGGTCTCCATTTCTGGTGTAAAGCTTTTTTGATTTGGCCCTATTGTAAGTCCCAAAGCGGGAGGGAAGGTTGAGCCTTTCACTAGGCAATACCTTTACCGGTCCATTGGAACCAATTTCAAACTTATATAATGAATCTGCCGGGTTCTTATCAGGGTTCCAGTTGAAGTAAATGGTATTTCCATCCTCCGACCAATAAATGCTGCTGGGGGAAGAGCCGATCCAGTTAGGATCGCGCATGATCTTTTCAACGGTTAGTGGTGCTAATTGGGAGAAGGCAAAAGAAGATGTTAAAATGGTGACGAAAAGTGGAAGGATAATTCTGATTTTCATGGCGTTGGTGTTCGGGCCGTGAAAATAGAAAAAAAAAGCACGTATTAGAATTGCTTTTATGTCATACGCACTTTTTTAGTGCGCTTGGCCCTTTTATGCTTTTTAGGATTGTAAAAGGTCTTACGAGTTTTGGGCTTAATCACTTTGGTAGAGTTAGGCGAAAGGATAGAGCAGCCCTGGGTAGAGGCCAGTAGGGGCAATAGGAAGAGAATTACAAGAATGATTCTTAGCCGCATGAGTGTCAAAGATAACTATAGAACGGAGAAAGGGGCGTTAGATTCTGCTAGTGATGTCCCAATAACCAGGATATTTGGACATTTTCGGTAGTGTTACTTTAATATAAGTCACATAATAATTTGATAATCAATAAGTAATGCTAAAAACTGTATAAATTATAAGGATTTAAGGAAAAGTTGTGATTAACGGATTTAATATTAAACTTAATAAAGAACTTTTAATAAGGTATTGAAATCTTTTGAAGTATTGCTTTAATTCCCTGTTAATACGGGAATTGTTACTTTACTTGCATGGCATTTTTTCCTAAATTATAGAATATAAGAACCATAAAAACTCCAAAAATAATGAGTGAAGCGATTTTGAAACTACGCAGTGCAGTCTATAGGTTCGGAGGCAAATTACAAACCTCTAAACTTTTATTGCTATGCGTAAATCTATTTTCAAAAGAATCGCTTACTCAGTCGCAGTCATCCTCACAGGTATCATCCTCTGGTCAGCTGCACCACAAGCTGAACTCAGGGCTGACGATGACGACCACTGTGCCCCAGGACATGACGCCTGGCCACGATGCGCTTGGAATAAGCCGAAAGTTTAAGCCAGTATCTGAAGAAGAATTAGAAGATCCGCAGAAAGGACAGGCTCAGCGATCTAACGGGAAGAGCAGAACGGGGATAAGTAGACTCAGTAAATTACTGAACTTTAAGTCCACGATTCTCAAGGTTTCCAATGCATTAGTTTCGCTATGGCTCAATCCTCGACTGAGGACTGGAATGATCCTGTTGCTGATAGCAGCACCGGTATCTAGATTCTTCTATCTAATTCTTCCACCAGAGGGATTTGGCGAGTACTTCATCCAGACTGATCTGATAACGATAGTTAATAGTATCGAGGGTCAGGATTGGTATTACTTCTCATTGTACTATTGGGCCTTTACCCTGAGTGAGCTCTGGGCACCCATGATTGTGTTTCTTGGAATTTTC
This sequence comes from Cyclobacteriaceae bacterium, assembly GCA_028285445.1. GTDB lineage: Bacteria > Bacteroidota > Bacteroidia > Cytophagales > Cyclobacteriaceae > JANQPQ01. Next base: position 83,632 of record JANQPQ010000024.1, read on the forward strand.
TTTCTATTTCCAAAGAAGTATTACCCATCCTACTTGGTTGCGGTTCCTTTCGGATACTATGCTGCCCTACTCATTCATAGGCTGTTTGCTACATCAAACGAGAACTTCCACAACGGCGTGGGATTCTCAACTGTGGCTTTGTTCATAGTTTTCACAATTGTGATGTTTGTTGTAAGTGATAAGATACTTTTCAACGACAATCACCGCAAGCGTGCTATTGAGGCCCGTATCATTGGCCTTATCAATATGCCGGGTATGGATTGGAAGGACAAGGAAGAGTTACTTAAGAAAGAGGCAGAGCAGGCCACCAAGGAGAAGAACAACGAGCTATTTACCCGAACTGGGTAAAACGTTACATCCATAAAATTCAAATAGCGCTACTTCACGGTAGCGCTATTTTTTTGTCCCAACCAGTAATCAGTTTCAACCTTTATATTTTATCTTCGTATTTATAATACAAATATTAATTAAATAGATGTATCATGTCTTATAACCTGGGTTCCCTGGAAGAAATGATTCTATTGATCGTCCTAGTTATGGAAGGGGAGGCTTATGGTGTATCTGTTGCTGAAGCTTATATGGATCAAACCGGTAAATCAATCTCAATTCCGGCTATTCATACAGTGCTTAGACGCCTCGAAAAGAAGGGTTTTATAGCCTCGCAAGTTGGTGGCTCTACTACGCTAAGGGGAGGCCGCAGCAAAAGAATATATCATGTCACCAAAGGTGGCTATGCCATGCTCAAGTCCATTCAAGATAATAGAAATCAGCTATGGAAGATGGTACCCAAATTCAATGGCTAAATGAATTCAGAAGTTAGAAATCCCGTTCAACCGCCGCAATGGGCTGATAGGTTCCTGGAATGGTTTTGTGCCAGTCACCTGGTAGACGAAATCCAGGGGGATCTACGAGAAGCCTTCTACTTACGTGCCCAAAAGACGAGTGTAACAAAAGCCCGGTTCCTCTTCATTTGGGAGGTATTCAAATCATTTAAACTCTCATCTATGCAAGAAGATAACAGTAACTCCAGTTCATCACCAATTACCCCGATGAACTATTTCAAAATAGCTTATCGTAGTGCTTTAAAGGCCAAGCTTTATTCATTTATCAACATCGCAGGGCTAAGTATTGGCATGGCATGTACCTTACTAATACTACTATTTGTAATTAATGAACTCAGTTTTGACAAGTTCCATGAGAAATCGGATTCTATTTACCGGATTGTAGAAAAGTACACCGATGATGAAGGTGTGGTATTCGAGCACTCAGCAAGTGTTCAGTGGCCAGTAGCGGGGGCCATTTCAGCTGATTATCCCGAGATAAAAACGGTAAGAATATATAAGCCCTTTAGAAAGGTTCCTCTGGTTAGTAAAGAAGACAAGCAAGACCCTTTCTACGAGGAACGACTTTACGTAACTGACTCCACTTTCTTTGATATCTTTTCGTTTGAGATTGTACGCGGTGGTGACAATCCTCTTGAAGGCCCAAATCTGGCTGTGCTGACTGAATCTACCGCCAGGAGATACTTTGGCGACGAGGACCCGATCGGGCAGACATTGTTATTGGAAACCACCCTGCCCATAACAGTTACGGCCATTACTAAAGACACGCCGCCGAACTCACACTTCAAGTACGATATACTGGTTTCAAGTGGAAATCTCAGGGATATTTTCGTCGCTACCGGCAACCGCTTTGGTTGGAGTGGCTGGTATTGGAATCCGGTGCAAACTTACTTGCTCCTACCAGAGCGATTATCCCAGGCCGATGTAGACCAGCAACTTCCAGAGTTTACGAAGAAATACTTCCCGGAAAGGGTTAGGCCTGATATGTACTTGCAGCCATTAACCAGTATTCACCTTGGCTCGCACCTTTATCAAGAGTTGGAGGTCAATCGCTCAGAGAGTTCTATTTATATCGCGCTTTCCATTGCCATTTTTATTCTGCTAATAGCTTCTATCAATTTTATCAACCTCAGCACAGCTCGATCAATGCAGCGTGCCAAAGAAGTGGCTATGCGCAAAGTAATGGGGTCATCCCGGAGGCAGTTGGTACTGCAGTTTCTAACCGAGTCTGTATTGTTAAGCATATTAGCTCTGTTAATTGCTTGTGGATTAATTGCCGTCTTTTTGCCATCCTTTCAATCGCTAGTGGAATCAGTAATTCCCGTTGCAACCTTGCTAACTCCGCAGTTGATTGCAATTATTCTGCTGGCCACATTGGTATTAGGCATGATTTCAGGATTGTATCCTGCTATTAGCTTGTCATCTCCAAGACCTGCAAGCATTCTGAAGTTAGCAGGTGGCTCGGGAGGGGGCAGGGGTGGCTCGCTTTTCAGGAAGGTATTAGTGGTATTTCAATTTGCCATTTCAATAGTGCTGCTAATATCCGCTACAGTGGTAATACAACAGCATCAGTATCTAGTTAATAAAGAGCTTGGCTTTGATAAAGAGGAGATTGTGATGATACCTGTCAGTGGTACCTCAGTCAAGAGAAACCTCCGATCTTTCAAGGAAGAATTGCTGAAGAATTCACAGGTTATCGCTTCTTCTGCAGTTTCAGACATCATAGGCAACGATGTGCCCAACAGACCTTTTGGGTTACCCGGTCGGGAAAATGCTCTAGACCTGCCCGGACTTTTTGCAGACTTCGATTTCGTAAAAACTTTCGGAGTTAAACTACTTGAGGGTAGGGATTTCTCCAGAGATTTTGGTACTGACCATGAGAAATTCTTAATCAATGAACAGGCGCTGGCACTGCTGGATAGCACCGGATGGGAAAATCAGAATATTCAATGGCGGCAACCACGGCAGATAATCGGGGTGGTGGAAGATTTTCACTTTGCTGACCTGCGGCAAGAAATTCGCCCGTTGGTAATTACGGTTGATTTGGGCTGGACATCATACATAGCAGTTAGAGTAGCTCCTGGTCCAATCTCGGAGACAATAACCAGGCTTGAAGAAACCTGGAGATTGTTTGAGCCGGATCGCCCATTTGTGCCATTCTTCCTAAACGAAAGATTGGAAGGAACCTATCAATCTGAAAAATCCGCAGGAGTAATGGTGGTCTATTTCTCAATTTTGGCAGTGATAATCGCCTGCCTGGGACTACTTGGATTGACCACACATAGTACAGAATTAAGAATAAAGGAGATCGGTATTCGCAAAGTACTGGGGGCATCTACAAGTAGCATTCTTCGGCTCCTTACATCCAATTTTGCAGTACTGGTGGTAGTTGCCAACGTAATTGCTTGGCCAGTGGCTTGGTACCTGCTTGGTGAATGGCTTCAGGGCTTTACCTACCAAGTGAATGTTAGCTGGTGGCTCTTTGTTGCTGCTGGCGTGGCAACGCTGCTAATCGCGACAGCAACCATCAGTTTGCAATCACTTAAAGCTGCTAATACAAACCCGGTAGAAACCTTAAGAGATGAATAGGATTAAATTATTAACCTCGTGCTTATTAATTATTTCAGCGGTTACAGCAAATAGCTCTGATATCAAACTATCCCTGGTCGAGTTCGATGTCCAGAATTGGCGGAAAGAAGATGAGAAGCTCTCGGTGAAACTGACTATTGAATGGAACAATGCATGGAACAACAAGAAGAATCATGATGCAGCCTGGGTTTTCTTCAAGATTGGCAGGTCCAGTGCTGGTAATTTTACTACGCATGCCTTGTTGGCAGCTGATGGCCATGAGGTGATGGCCTCCAATGGTGTAGAACCCGAAATCGATGTTCCTTCAGATAGGGTGGGCTTTTTCATCTATCCCAAAGAGAATTACCGTGGAAACGTCAGGTGGACACTCCGAATGCGGCTTGATCCGGCCAGCTTTCAGCGGCTGAGTCAGTTTGATATTCATGGCAAGGCTTTCGCCCTGGAAATGGTCTATATCCCCAGGGGGGGCTTTACATTGGGCGACCCCGACACAAGAGCTTTAGAGTTCGGTGCATTTTTCAAGTCAGATGCTGAAGGTAAACCTTCCGGTTTGATCGATATAAAATCAGAGGATGAAGTAGCAGTGGGCCCACAGGAGGGAAGCCTGTATTATATCGCTGGTAATCCAGCTTATCAAGGCGATCAACAAGGTCCCGTCCCTGCTACTTTCCCAAAGGGGTTTGAGGCTTTCTACATAATGAAGTATGAGACGACTCAAGGGCAATATGCCAACTTCCTCAATACGCTGTCTTCAGGTCAAACTATGTTTAGGGCAAATTTCGGTGTCAAAGGCTACTACAAGAATCGGGGCAGTATTTACATAGACAAAGATGTGTATATGGCTTCAGCACCTGATAGACCAGCCAACTATATTAGTTGGGATGATGGTCTGGCTTTTGCCGACTGGGCTGGACTTAGACCGATGACGGAATTTGAATTTACCAAAGCAAGTCGTGGCCCTGGAAAACCTGTCGCTAATGAATTCCCATGGGGAAGTGGCAATAAGAGCCGTTTGTCTCGAACTGTAAACCACGAAGATAACTTGGTAATGACCAACGGTTGGGATCAATCCATGCTGGATGATAGCAACAGAGATGTTTTTGGGGCTTCTTACTTCTGGGTAATGGATTTGGCAGGTAGTGTTTGGGAAAGAGTAGTATCCATCGGGCATGAAAATGGAAGAGCTTTCATTGGCAGCCACGGTGATGGTAGAATAAGTGGGCAGGGATTTGCAACAAATGAAGATTGGCCGCAAGGTGATGTAGGCAGTGGGGGATTTGGCTACCGAGGTGGTGGTTATTATGAACACAACCGGCCAGCAACAGAGTTTAATCCGCACAGCCCTATTGCTTATCGAAGGTTTGGAGCTTGGGCAGGGGGTAATAGAAGCATTGCTTACAGCAATAGATATGTGCGTTCAGCAGAGTAATTAGGATGATTAATAGATCATAGATTTATTAATTAAAAGCGGGTGGCTAGGCCACCCGCTTTAGCGTTAAAAAGACATGGAAATGAATGCCGATAGCCTGGATTCAGGTCTATTTCCAAGTAGTCTTACCCAAATTGTTTCTTATTCTCACAGGAAAGTTGGCAGGAATCGCTGCTTGATTATTTCCGTGTTTACAAGTACGATATCATAAATCATCCCAATACACATTCCCCTTAATTCTACCATTTTTCCTGGCGTCAAACCCTGCATAGAATCCCTGTGGCTGGGGTCGATCACGCAGCGTATGTTTCGCTCGTGTTCCTCACTCTCAAGGATTACTACCGTTTTGCCATTGGCATCAATTTCAATGCCCTTTACCTCTCCATATACCTGGAGCGTTTGGTTGAGAAAGTTGTTCTGGATGTCTTTGGCGCTGTTAGAGAAAATGCCTAAAAGCATTTGTGATGACAGTCGCTTGGTGCTGAAAGTGGTTGCCCGTTCAATTTCACGAGTGAAGACTAGTGCCAGTATGGGCAGTATAAGCGCCGCGATAATTAAGCCAGGGGAAAAAGTTTCGAACATGACGAATGCATTTGGTTTAAAACTACTTTAGTGGTTTTTATGGGTTAAAGGTATGTTGCCAGATAAGGTTGACAGAGTGGTATAGGTACACTTAAAGTCAACACTTTGGCTGGTACGGTGAACAATTAGTGTACATGCATTTTGGTAGTAAGGCTGGTTCATGAAAAAGCTGGTAAATTGTGTTTGCTATTTAATCGACCTAACTGATTGACAATAAAGTTGAAAGCGCACGTTACTTTGTTGGATTCCATTTTGGATGGACACGAAAGGCGACTATTGATGATTTTAAGCCGGCCAAGAAAAGGTTGGGGCAGTAAAAGAAAATCTATCACCGCCCAACCTTTTGGGTCAAAGGAGGTTCTTTACGCTAGCGTGCAATCAAGCATTACCACTCCCGAAATGTAGCCAGCACATAAGCCCTTAATCTCCACTTTCATACCTACTTCCAAGCCTTGGGCTGATTGATCTTCATCAGAACTCATAATACAGCGAACCCTTCGGCTTTCATTCGTATCAAGTGTAAGTACGGTGTCGCCGTTCTCATCCACTTCCACCTTCAATAGTTTCCCAACGACACATATTCTCTTATTGAGAAAGACCTCGTTGGCATTTTCCTCGTCTGTAGAATATACGTAATGAAGCTTGGCTGCGGAGATCTTGAATTCTGGTGTGAATTTTTCGAATTCTCTGCTGAGAGAAAAAGCAATAAAAGAGACAACTACTCCGATTAGTAGTAAGCCCCTTGAAAATCTGTTGTTCCTCCTTGTCATTTTTAATAGGATTTAATTCAAATAATAGTCCGTTGTAAAAAACAACTAGGCAAACATACGGGAGGAAGTAAGTCCCTATAAATTAGGGAGGTATACATGCTGTAAACACCTTCAAAGTAGGCAGTAGACAAAAGGTGAACATCAAGCCGAAAACGTTGATTCTAGCCTTTTAGGGCTATTTTATGTGGTAACGACTTGGGCCGTTTTCCAGGGGATCGAATTCAATGGACCGCCAAATAAACGGCCTTTATTGATTGTGTTTTGCCAATTCCGAGAAGTTGACGTAGAAAATATTGCCATTACCATTGCTATCAATTAAAGCATGGTACTCGTCGGCGGTCAGAGCCACATCATAACTCGATTTTAGGCTTGATCGGTCGCTTGTGAAGAAAAATGTTTGACCGTCAGCAGAAACAAAAGGGCAGAAATCAAGAAACCTGCTGTTAATACCGTTACCAAGATTCGCAGCTGGTTTCCATTCGCCGGCGTCATTCTTGAAGCTTATGTAGAGGTCACCACCACCAAGGCCATCGTCTCTTCGGAACGAACCAAAAACTAAGTAGGATTCGTCCGCGCTCACGTAGGCATTAAACTCGTCCTTTTCGCTGTTGACCCCTTCACTAAGAGATACCGGCTCCTGGTACTCTCCATTTTCAAATACACTCATGAATATATCCTCTCCACCTTTACTTGATTCGCGTCGAGCAGTGTAATATAAATTGCCATTGGCAGCCACCGACGGGTAGAATTCATTGCCAGGGGTATTTACGGGCGCACCAATATTCCGAAGACTGTCCCAGCTATTTCCAGTTTTCGTGGCAACCCATATATCATGGTCCTTCGTCTCAGTACCCTCATCGATTGGCCGGTTGGATACAAAGAAAAGTTGGGAACCATCAGGTGAAAAAGCGGGTTCCAGGTCCGTGAACCTCCCTGAAAATGACGCCACCTCAGCTGGCTGCCATTCCCCATCAACCTTTCTTACCTGCATAATAACATTCAGGATGCGTTTGGAACTAACCCGAGTAAAGAAAATCTCGTTGCCATCTGGCGAGATAGCAATATCCCTTTCAAAATATCGTGTCGAAACTATGTCTGGTGCGAACATTTGCAGCTCTGATGAAGCATTTTCCCAAGTAATATTGCCGGCAGAAGTTTGATTCGATCCGTTTACCTGGTCGTTGGCATTTTCAGGATTGGTACAGGAAATTGCAGTAATAATGAAGAGCAAAAAGAAACGAGACATCAGCATAGTTGTATAGGTTTGGATTGGCAAAGTTAAGTGGGGTAAAGGAATTGCCGAATGTTATTTTATAAGTGGAAACACCAATGCAACTTTGTTGTCGTTATTGAAGTCTAAACAGCAGGCGTAACTTATTGCTACTGTGTATCGTCTTAATTGAATCAAACTAACTTAAAATGGTCAAGAACTACATCAAAACCGCACTACGAAACCTACTCAAAAACAAGCTCACTTCCTTCATTAATATATTTGGCCTTGCCCTTGCCATTGGCTGCAGCCTGGTAGTTTACGTGTTCATCAATTTCGAATTTACGATGAATAGCTTCCATGAGAACAAAGACAATATTTACCTGGTGACCAATGTTGTAGAACGCGATGGCAACTCGCAGGAATGGGGCGACTCACCGTCGCCAATAGGAGCGATGCTGAAGCAAGATTTTTCGCAGATTGACAAGGTAGTACGATTCGATGGCCGTGGCGGCGTAATGCGATACAATGACAAAGTATTTCAGGAGTTTGTGAGATATGCCGACGATGACTTCTTCAATATGTTCACTTTCAAATTAAAATGGGGAAGTGCTGACGCGCACAAAGAACCATCAAAAGTGATCATCAGCGAAAGAATTTCAGATAAGTATTTTGGATCAAATAATCCAGTTGGAGAACAGATCACCTTCACCTTTGGTGACAAGGTGTTATCTTATGAAATAGGCGGAGTGGCCGAGAAGTTTCCCAACAAGTCAAGCTTCAACTTCAATATATTGGCTTCTTATGATCAGATTAAACTTGCTGATGAAGAGATCGATTTTGAAGACTGGACTGATTTCATTTCGGCAACGTTCATTCAGGTTAATGACCCACAACAAGTAGATATCATCAGGGAGAAGATGGACAAGTACGTGGCATTACAAAACGCCGCGGATGAGGATTGGCCAGCTAGCTCTTACCCGATTAGATCATTTAATAACTTCTTTACAGAGCGACATGATGTTTGGGGTTCAGTGATTGGTAGTCAAGATCCGGTTGCAAGGGTGGTCTTGTCGATCATTGGCATATTCATGCTGGTGTTAGCCTGTTTCAATTATATTAATATAGCGGTGGTGTCAGCAACAAAGCGACTGAAAGAGATTGGTATCAGGAAAGTAGTTGGAGGTAGCAGGAAGATGATAGTTTGGCAGTTTCTCAGCGAAAATGTAATCATCACCTTCTTTGCCCTGGTGCTAGGAGTAGTTTTTGCCTGGACTATGTTCGTTCCATGGTTTGATAACCTTTTTACCATTGGACTTACTTTGGATCTCTCTGATCCTATTCTTTGGTTTTTCTTTATTGCCATCCTGCTCATCACCGGTGTTGCATCTGGAGCATATCCTGCGTTTTACATATCCTCATTTAAGGCTGTAAGTATCTTTCGTGGTAAGCAGAAGTTCGGTGGCAAGAACATCTTTACCAAGATCTTCCTCACCTTCCAGTTTGTACTTGCCTTGCTGACAATAGTCTGTGGCATCATGTTCGTGCAAAATGTTGATTATCAGCGAGCCAGGGATTGGGGTTACAATCAGGAGCAAACACTGGTAGTGCCGGTTCCCGACCAGGCTGCATATGCGGAATTAAGGAATGAGGTTATCCAGAACCCAAATGTTATCGGCCATGCCGGCTCAGCTAACCATCTGGGAAGATCCAATCGATTGGCAGTTGTTGAGATAGTAGATAAGAAATACGAGTTTAGAACCTTAGGAGTGGGAGAGGACTATGTGGAAATTATGGAGCTTCGTTTGTTACAAGGAAGAAGCTTTGATAAGAATTTACGGACGGATATTGATCAATCTATTCTTATCAATGAAACGATGATGGAGAAAATGGAATGGGAGGATCCAATTGGCAAATCCCTAACCTTTGATAGTGTTGAGTACTTCGTGGTTGGAGTGCTTGAGGATTTTCACTACCAGAGTTTCTGGAACAAAATTCGCCCGACCTTCGTCCGACTCGCTGAAGAAGAAGATTACCGGTTTCTGTCATTACGCGTAAAAGCTGGTTCAGCTGTAGAAACTGCTGACTATTTGGAAGCGACATGGAAAAAAATGTTTCCTGATCTTCCATACACTGGTTTTTATCAAGATCAGGTGTTCGACAACTATTTCCAGGAGTTGGATGGCCATGGAAAAATCATGGCCTTTACCGCAACCCTCGCGGTTATTCTATCCTGCATGGGTTTGTTTGGGCTTGTTTCTCTTAATGTTGCACGTAAAATGCGAGATTTCAGTATTCGAAAAGTACTGGGAGCAGGGTTAAGCAGCATAGTTGGCGGAGTCAATCAGCAATTCATTTGGTTGCTAGGAATTGCTGTCGTGATCGGTGGCCCGTTAAGTTATTTTGTGATGCAACTGTTCTTTGCCTCTGTCTATGATAGTGGCTACTATATGCCGGTGGAAGTGCTTTCTGTGATGTATGGTGTATTCCTTCTGGTAATAACCGCCGTCGTCACCGTAAGTTCTCAGGTTTATAAGGTATTGGTATCCAATCCTGTTGACTCACTTCGCAATGAGTAATTAATCGTCGTCTTCCAGGGCTTCCAGTATGTCCATCAGCTCATCATAGTCTTTGTAGCCGGGCCTGATCTCTTCGCTTCCCTTTAGCGAAATTCCTTTAAGAGGCACGCTACTTAGCACATGATGCACATTATTCTTATTAATGCCGTAGCCCAGTATTACGGGATAGTCTTTTGCTACTTGCTGGATTAACTTTCTCTCATCGATTTGTAGCTTATCATCATTGCTGATAATGAGATAATATTCTACCTGGTGTACCGTGGCTTTCAACAACTCAAACAATTCTTCCTCATGAAGGTCGATGTAGTCGTTGATATTAATTCTTAGGATAAGCTTCTCGCAGATAGATTTAGCACGTTCTAACTCCTGGTGGTTGCGGAGCTCAAGATATTGGATTGGATAAGAAGGATAATAAATCAGTTCATCATTTATCTCTCCCACAAAATCAATTCCAGCCACCCACTCCGCAATTTCCCTAAACTTCATTAGTTCCATATAGTACTCTGATTGCGGGTCAATATTGAACCCGATCAGTTGTACTCCCATGCCGGCGCAATATCGGGCGTCACTTAGGTTTGTAACCTGAGAGATTTTCACCAAAGTTTTAAGTGCCATTTTCTTAGTTATTACTAGACAAAGTAAGCCATTTTATTGTTTCATATGAACTGGCAGAAGCCTGAGAAGGGCTATATTTGCGGATAATTCCACTTAGGGATAGAATATTTGTTTTACAAGGTAGGCTTTGAACCTACTGAAAGGAGGCAAAATGAGTAAAAAAGGAAGAGTGCTGGTGGCTATGAGCGGTGGCATTGATAGCTCACTGGCAGCAGTATTACTGCACGAACAAGGCTACGAAGTAATTGGCATGACCATGAAAACCTGGGATTATGCCAACTCAGGAGGTGGCAAAAAAGAAACCGGCTGTTGCAGCCTTGATTCTATTAACGATGCCCGAAACATCGCGGTATCTTTGGGGTTCCCACACTACATACTTGATATCAGGGAAGAATTTGGCGATTATGTGATTGACCATTTCACCAGCGAGTACCTGGACGGTAGAACACCAAACCCTTGTGTCTTGTGTAATACACATATCAAATGGGATTCACTGCTGAGAAGGGCTGATAATCTTGACTGCGAGTACATAGTAACCGGCCATTATGCCAAAGTAAGAGAAGAAACTGGCCGATACATTATTTCAAGGGGAAAAGACCTAAACAAGGATCAGTCTTATGCACTTTGGGGAGTTTCTCAAGAGAGCCTAAGCCGCACCATGCTTCCCCTAGGGGAGCTAACCAAACCTGAGATCAGAGATATGGCCCTTGACCGAGGCTTTGTGGAGCTCGTAAACAAGTCGGAATCTTATGAAATATGCTTTGTGCCAGACAACGACTATAGGGGTTTCCTAAAGAGGAGAGTTCCTAATCTTGAAGAGGATGTAAGCGGTGGTGAGTTTATTTTGGAAGATGGAACCGTGGTTGGACAGCACGAAGGTTATCCGTTTTACACAGTTGGCCAACGTAAGGGATTAGGAGTAGCCTTGGGTTACCCAGTGTATGTTACGGAGATACAGAAGGAGGCCAATCGAGTGGTACTGGGAACATTTGATGAGCTGGCTCGAGACGGCATGTACGTTAAGAAACTGAATATGAGCAAGTACCAAAGTTTAAATGAGAGGTTGGACACTGTAACGAAAGTGCGCTACAATGATACTGGCACTCCAGCCGTTATAGAGCAGGTAGGGGATACCATGAAAGTTTTCTTTGGCAAAGGGGTACATGCCATAGCACCAGGCCAGGCAGCTGTTTTTTATGAAGGAGACGATGTAGTAGGGGGGGGATGGATTCATTCGAGTTTTAACCAACATGTTGCGGCAAAGGTCTAAATACATATTCTATTGCCTGGTCGTGCTGGTAGCTGCTGGTTGTAGTCGTCAAATCGAACCAAACTTTGATGACTTTGGCTATAACTATTTTCCACTGAATGTTGGAGATTTTAGAGTTTACCAGGTTGAGCAAATCACCTTTCGGGGAATTGACGTGGGAACTGATAGTCTCGACTTTCAATTAAGAGAGCATGTGGTGGATTCCTTCATCAACCAAGCTGGCGGAGTTTCTTATAAGGTTGAAAGATCTACAAGGCTATTGCCTACTGACCCCTGGGTTTTGGATTCCGTGTGGACAGCCCGCAGAGATGAGGTAAGGGCCGTTAGCACTGAAAACAATACGCCTTTTATTAAGCTAGTCTTTCCTATAAGCGAAGGCAAAACATGGGATGGAAACAAACTAAACAACGCTCCTTGTACAAATGATTTAGGGCTCTCTGACTCCCTCTACTGTGATGCCTATGAAATGGTAAGCATCAGGGAGAACTTTGAACTAGATACGATGGTCTTTGAAAATACCATTACCGTCATCCAGCAAGATAGCAGGGACCCTCTTTTTATTACTAGCGACGATGTGAGAAAAGAGGTATATCAATTAGATGTTGGCTTGGTTTATAAGGAATCGTTCGTTGTAAATTACGTGCAATGTGCCGTTGGTGCCGATAATAGTTGCTGCTTAAACGGGGATCTGAATCCAACCTGCGTGACCACCGTCGATCGTGGTTTGGTGTTAAAGCAAGTACTAATAGATTCTGGAGTAGAATAGGATGGCAAGGACTTTGAGATTATTGAAACTACAAGTACTTGAATTACGATATATGGGGTAACGAAGTGATAAAGATCGAAACCATACTAAAATTACTGGGGATATGGTTATTGCTGTTAATGTCAGCAGTCATCGCCGTGGCGCAGGATCGCTATGTGGTTCACTTTAAGGACAAGAATGGTACGCAGTTTCGTATTGATAGACCCGAAGAGTTCTTGTCACCGAGGGCAATCGCCAGGAGATTGAAAAGCGGTGTCGCTGTAACAGCCGAAGATTTTCCAGTCAACCCAAGCTACTTGTCTGGCCTGCGGAATCAAGGTGCGGAAGTTTTCTATGCGTCCCGATGGTTTAATGCTGCCTTAATTGAGGTAAATAGTGAAGACCTGGCGGCAATATCTTCCTTGCCATATGTCGACGCCGTTGAATTTGTTGCCCCAGGCAACAAGCTAACAGCACAAGCAAATATTCGCCGGGTAAAGCGACAAACCGGCAGAAGTAGCATCATGTCCTCAGATATTCAAAATGAGATGTTAGGGGTTGATGTGATGCATCAGGACGGCTTTGATGGTGAAGGATTAATCATTGCAGTTTGTGACGGCGGTTTTGCCAATGTAAACAGCATCGATGCCTTTGAACACCTGTACAATACAAATCGGGTGTTACACACCTTCGACTTCACAACCAACACTAGCGATGTGTACCGTTTTAGTGATCATGGAACTGGTGTGCTTTCTGCCATCGCCGGTTTAGAACAAAACCAATTTACCGGTACTGCGCCCGGTGCCAGTGTAATGTTATTCGTAACTGAAGACGTATTTAGCGAGTACAGGATTGAAGAGTATAATTGGCTTTTTGCCGCTGAGGTAGCTGATAGTTCCGGGGTTGATATCATCAACACCAGCTTGGGGTATAGTACATTTTCTGATCCAGCTATGAACTACACCTATGCGGATCTCGATGGTCAAACTACAGTTATAAGTCGTGCTGCCACAACTGCTGCTACCAAGGGTATGCTTGTTGTAAATAGCGCTGGCAACTCTGGTAACAAGTTGTGGAATTTCATAAATGCACCATCTGATGCCAAGGGCATACTTGCTATTGGCGCCGTTACTACTAATCAAACACGATCTTCCTTCAGCTCTTTTGGCCCTACGGCAGATGGACGGACGAAACCTGAATTAGTAGCACTGGGTACGGCAACAAGTGTAATCAACGGCAATGGCAACAATGTAAATTCCAGCGGAACTTCTTTTTCGTCTCCATTAATTGCAGGCTTTGCCGCTGGCATTTGGCAGGCGAATCCTACACTTTCTAGTAGTGAGTTACGCGATTTACTAATGCAATCAGGTAGCAATGCTGGCGATCCCAATAACGAAATTGGCCATGGAATACCTAATTATTCGGCAATAAAGAATATCCAGAACCAACAATCGCAGCAAGAAAATTTCCAGATATTTCCAAACCCGGTTTTTAATTCCCATCTCAGCATCACCACCCGAGATCCCATCGAGTTCAGCACAGCAACTGTTTCGCTGTTCAATCTTTCAGGGCAACAACTACTGGCGAGGGAAGTGTCTTTCAATTGGCTTAACGTCTCAAGGCAGATAGACTTTAGTGTAATACCAGCTGGTGTTTACATCCTGCAAATTACCGCCGAAGATACCAGTAATCGTTTGAGGGTAGTTAAGCAGTAATTTCTGTTTATCTTTAGGCAATTCTTAGCAGATTCCCATGCCTATAATAGCCCCGTCAATTCTCGCAGCCGATTTCGCAAATATCCAAAGTGAAGTAGAAATGCTTAACAGCAGTGAAGCCGATTGGCTTCACATCGATATTATGGATGGAAGGTTCGTTCCTAACATTTCTTTCGGACTGCCAGTGTGCAAAGCCATCCAAAAGCATGCGCAAAAGCCAATGGATGTGCATCTGATGATAGAGAATCCTGAGAATTACGTTGAGGCTTTCAAAGAAGCGGGGGCTGATATTATTTCAGTACACCTTGAGGCCTGCTCTCATCTTCATCGTAACATCCATCAGTTAAAAGAGCTTGGTTGTAAGGCTGGAGTGGCTATTAATCCGCATACCCCCATTAGTCATTTGGAAGATGTCATCAAGGATATAGATCTGGTTTGTATGATGTCTGTAAATCCTGGTTTCGGAGGACAAAAATTCATAGAACACAGTTTCGACAAGGTAAAGCGGCTTAGGGAATTGATAGATAGGCATGGAAGTGCCGCACAGATAGAAGTGGATGGAGGAGTAAATCAAGACAACGCACCTGCCTTGATTAATGCGGGAGCTGATGTATTGGTAGCTGGAAGCTTCGTTTTTAGTTCACCCAATCCCCTGGACACTATATCCCGACTGAAAAGCGTTAATTAAGCGGCAAAACCGGCCTCATGCAGAGAATACTCTTTTTGCTTTTGGGATTATTCTTAATTACCCCCTGTGTTTTAGGTCAGGGCAGAATTACTGGTACCATTACGGAACAAGACGGACCGGTGGTTGGCGCCAACATACTGGTGCAGAATATCGGGATTGGTACTGCTTCTGATGAAAATGGAGCGTACCGTATCAATGTTCCCGCCAACGTTAAGTTATTCCTGGTAATCAGCCACATAAACTACCAAGAGTTTAGGGATACCGTTTCGGTTGCTAATGGGCAGGAGTTGGTGCTGGATGTAGAACTTATTCGCAATGTAAATGTATTGAACCCTGTTCAAATCACCGGAGATCAAGAAGAGGATGCAAGAGAGCAGGTTAGCATTTTCGAAATTGAGCCTCAAGCCATAAAGACGCTTCCTACACCATTTGGTGACTTTAGCTCGGTGTTATTTACTCTTCCCGGGGTAGTGGGGAACAATGAGCTTTCCTCCACTTACTCAGTCCGCGGAGGAAACTTTGATGAGAACCTGGTCTATGTAAATGATATTCCAATTTATCGGCCATTGCTAATCTCTTCAGGTCAGCAGGAGGGGTTGAGCTTTATCAACGTTGATTTAGTTGAGTCCGTATCGTTTTCAGCTGGAGGTTGGCAACCTAAATACGGAGATAAGCTCTCATCATCACTTAACGTAAATTACAAAGAACCAAAGGAATTTGCTGCTACGGCAACTTTGGGATTACTTGGGGGATCATTACATGCCGAAGGTAGGGTAGGGAGAGCAAGTTTCTTAGCCGGGGTCAGGCATAAAAACAGCCGCTATCTACTAAATACTTTTGATACCGATGGGCAGTACTTGCCGAAGTTTACCGACGTGCAATCATTGGTAACGTTACCCATTGGCGACAAGGGCACGGAGCTGTCACTACTTGGTTCATATGCCCGCAATGAGTACTTCGTAGAACCTCAAAGTCGAGAGACCGAATTTGGGGCATTTGGCTTTGGAGCATTTAGACTATTCGTTGCATTTCTTGGTGCCGAACAGTCTGAATACGAGACATTGCAAGCGGGCTTGAAACTGAAGCATCGATTCGGACAGAAGTTGTATTCAGACTTCATTGTTTCGGCCGTACAGTCACAAGAGCTTGAGATGTCAGATGTTGAAGGAGCTTATAGACTCTGTGATGTAGACAATGATCCTTCCTCTGCAAGCTTCAATGACTGCGTTTTCGTTAGGGGTATTGGTACAAATTTCAACTTCAAGAGGAATGAGCTAGATGTACAACTGCTCAATGTTGAAAACAGATCGATATGGGCCCTTAATGGCACCACAAGCATTGAGTTTGGAGTAGGTTACAATAGGCAATCTATCGATGACACCCTAGACGAGTTTGCGTTTGTTGATTCTGCCGATTTTGTAACTATTACTGAAAACGTCTCTTCCGACAATGATATCCAAAGCAACCAGTACACTGCATATCTACAGGCTGGTCATACTCTGGCAAGGACTACGTTAACTTATGGTGCACGACTGAACTACTGGGATTTCAATGAGCAGTTACTTTTCAGTCCAAGGGCTCAGATCTCTTATCGACCCGGGGGCAATAGAGATATTGTTCTAAGAGGCGCCGTTGGCCTTTATCAACAACCTCCGTTTTTCAGAGAGTTACGGGATTTTAGCGGACAACTAAATCGAGACCTCAAGGCGCAATCAGCGGTACATCTAATTGCGGGCCTGGACTATAACTTCCAAATATGGAATCGAAACTTCAAGTTTTTGGCAGAAGGTTATTATAAGTATCTCTACAATGTAGTGCCCTATGACATTGATAATGTGCGCATTAGATATTACGCAACTAATGCTGCCAAGGCATATGCAGTTGGGGCTGATTTCAGGATCAACGGCGAATTTGTACCAGGAACAGAGTCCTGGTTTAGTTTGGGCATTCTTTCAACGCGAGAAGATTTTGAAGAAGACTCAAGAGGGTATATTTCCCGCCCCACAGATCAAAGGCTTAACTTGGGCATAGTTTTTCAGGATTACTTTCCTGGTGATCCCACACTTCGTGTGAACCTGGGCTTACTCCTGGGGACTGGCTTTCCCTTTGGACCCCCCAACAACATAGATAGTCGCACAATTTTTGGAGGTGAAGAATATACCAGGGTTGACGTGGGCTTTTCAAAAGTGTTTAATTTTCAGCCGTCATCTCAGCTGAAATCTTTGTGGCTCGGTTTGGAGATACTGAACTTACTCGGTGCAAGCAATCCTATCAGCTTTATCTGGATTGAAGATTTTTCCAACAATCAGTTTGCCGTTCCTAACAATCTCTCAGCCAGATTTCTTAATCTTAAGTTGATTGGCCGTTTCTAAAGTGATCCCCCAAATTACGGTATTGTTGTTTGTCAACCCCGGCATAGGTAAAAAACGCAGGGGTTGCACTTGTTAATTAATCTCAAATTTTAAATTTTTGCGGGTTATAACTATTAGATAACCTAAAAGTAATTTGAAATAAAAGGATGAAATCAATGAAACGACTCTCGATGTTGGCGATGAGTGCACTTCTAATCGGTGCATTATTTACCAAGGTTCAAGCTCAAGACGCTGAAATTACCGATGAGCAACTGCGAAGGTATGCGATGCTACAAGAGGTTGTAACAGCCATGAAGAAAGACATTAGCACTGAACTTAATGCTATGATCAAAGCCCAGGACGGAATGACTGGCAAACGCTACAAGGAACTTGCTGCCACCAAAGGAGATGCTGGCAAGCTGGAAGAAATTGGAGCAAAAGACTTCGAAATCAAGTTTTTGGAGCTTACTGACAAAATGAAAAATGAGCGCACAGAATCTATCAAAACTGTAAATAGCGCTATTGCTACTAAGATGATTGGCGACCGGGGCAAGGTTTACAAGAAAATTAAGGATGCCTTGAGTTCTGATACTGAGCTTAAAGCTAGATATGATGCCATCGTAGCCAGGCTGCAACTAGCAGAGGACGAAAGCTAGTCCTCATTACGGAACATAAGAGCCCGGGAATGCTTTTCCCGGGCTTTTTTTGTGCCCAAAATGTAACATCTAGCGGGTTATTTGTGGGAAAGGCTTGTACAGCTTTATTATTATTGTTTTCGCTATCTTTAGCCATATTTAACCAAAACAAGCATGTTTACAGAGAATGAAGTGGCAGCAATTGTTGCCGATAATGAAGTGAAGGAGAAAGTTGTAGCACTAAGAAAGGAATTTGTAAAAGCTGAGGCACCCTTTCTAGAGATAGACGACCACGATTTCCTGAGCCTCTTGATAATGACCCCCTCTGTGGGTATAGCATTGGCCAATGGCAGTGTGAGCTTGTTTGAGGAAATGGCTCTCAATAAGAAAGCTCGCAAGCTCTCCAAAGGAGGCTATTTTATGAAGAAAGATCCGGTAGTGGTGGCCATGGGGTTTTTCATTAAGAAATACGACGACTGGCAAGATAAATTCTATGAAGTACTAAGATTTTCCATGGAAAGGGTGATTGACAAGCCACAAATGATTACCGGACATGAGAACGATGAAGAGCTTAGCGACGAGGAATTTTGCCTGGAGGGTCTAAGAGCTCCATTTCTATTTATCAGGTGTTTAACTTCATTTTTTATGAATGAGGAAGATGAGGATATTGTTCGCCCTCGGAGTGTATCTAAGGTTGAACACGAGCGCATAGTTGATATTGGCCACCGGCTGGCGTTTGACGATATACCTCTCTTCAAACGCTTTCTGGCCACTTTTAAGGTTAAATAAGCTGCAATTCCCTCAAAATAAAAACTTGAGATTTCAGTTAGGTAGGCAGGCAAATACTAATGCATAGAGCTCGAAAAATCGCTGTTTTCACATTTGCTTTGCTTGTAGCCATTTCAGCTGCGGCCCAAAACCCCATTCCCATGGGCCCTTATATTGGCCAAAAGCCCAAAAGAAGCTTAATTAGGACATTTCTGAATAAGTTCACGCTGGGGGTAAGCACCGGGTATGGAAAAACGCTTTACAGCCATAAGTTTGATGGCGGGGTGGGGCTTATACAAAAGGGGCCAGATAGCCTCTTCATCTTCGATAACGTCCTCAACGTTTCAAACGATACCATTTCGCTGGTGCACACGGGCTGGCTTAACAATCCGGTGGCACTTAACTCAGTGATCATTGGTACCGATACAATCTCTGCTAATGGAATACCTATTGATCCCGGAGATTTCATTATAGACACAGATACTGCACGGGTTCGATTGCGCGGCAGAGGGAGAAATACACCCATTAAGCTCACGCTGCATGCTAAAATCAATCGTTACCGCGTCGGGGGTGGAATGGCTTTTGAATTTCAACGTATTCGGAGTTT
This sequence comes from Cyclobacteriaceae bacterium, assembly GCA_028285445.1. Classification (GTDB taxonomy): domain Bacteria; phylum Bacteroidota; class Bacteroidia; order Cytophagales; family Cyclobacteriaceae; genus JANQPQ01. The sequence goes on from JANQPQ010000024.1 coordinate 103,027, forward strand.
CACTGCCAGGGATTTCCAAGGTAGCATCACAGGCTTTACGCCAACATTTAAGAGAGCCACATGGAAGAAGTATTTTGGTTTGGTTGGTGGTACCATTTACGAATCCAGGAATTTTGCAGTAGTAGGTGAGGCAGAGTTGGGAATAATCAAATTAGGAAGAAACTGGAATCCGGCGGTTTTAAGGAAAGGCATTTTCGTAAACGTTGGAGTTAGTGCCGAACAAAGATTTTCGGAAATTCTTACGGTATTTTTTCGACCTTCTTTTGAATTCAAAACCTATACCATTGATATTCCTGAAAATTCCATTTCAATTAACCATAACTATCATGGTTACTACTTCAATTTTGGTGTAAAGCTTCAGTTGCCTGAGCTAAGACGCTGCCCGATTAAGCGGTGCTCTACCCAGCTAAACCATGTGCATTGGGGCACAGAATATCGCAGTAGGAAGCATCCATTCTGGAAATGGCAAAACCCGAATTACGGAGAAAACTATAAGAAGCTTATCAAGTACAAAGGCAAGAATAAACGTAAAATCAACCCCTACTAGGCGCCTATTTTAGTTCTAGATTTAATCGCGCTTTATTTCCCTCAAATTCTTATTTGTAACATCGAAAATGGCTGACTTCCCGCCCGAAATTCTGCGGCAAAATGTGTATTTTTGCAGGTCGTTTTTAGGGGAATAACCCCCCTTATTTTCTTATCGAAAATTTAATATGGCTGAAGATTCAAATCAGAATATAATCCCTATCAATATAGAGGACGAAATGCGTGGAGCTTACATCGATTATTCGATGTCGGTAATTATTTCACGAGCTCTTCCTGACGTCAGAGATGGCCTCAAGCCAGTTCACCGCAGAGTGCTTTATGGCATGCAGGAACTGGGGGTCAATTACAATAAACCACATAAGAAATCAGCAAGGATTGTGGGTGAGGTACTAGGTAAGTACCACCCCCATGGTGATTCATCTGTGTATGATACCATGGTAAGAATGGCGCAGGAATGGTCATTAAGATATCCTTTAGTTGATGGCCAGGGTAATTTTGGGTCTATTGACGGTGACTCCCCGGCGGCAATGAGGTATACAGAAGCCAGGCTGCGGCGTATTGCTGAAGAAATGTTGACAGACATCAACAAAAATACCGTTGATTTTCAACCCAACTTTGATGACTCACTCAATGAGCCAACAGTGTTACCCGGCAAAATTCCCAATCTGCTGATCAATGGATCTTCAGGGATTGCTGTTGGAATGGCCACCAACATGCCACCACATAACCTCAGGGAAGTGGTAAATGGTACTATAGCCTATATTGATAACAACGACATTACCATACCGGAATTGATGGAGCATATTACGGCTCCAGACTTCCCCACTGGTGGTACAATTTATGGCTTCCAAGGAGTACGGTCTGCCTTTGAAACTGGTAGAGGAAGGGTTGTAATGAGGGGCAAGGCGGAGTTCCAGCAGAACAAGAGTGGTAAAGAGCAAATAATAGTTACCGAGATTCCTTATATGGTTAATAAGGCCGCAATGATTGAAAAAATTGCCGGTCTGGTTAACGAGAAGAGAATTGAAGGAATTACAGATATCAGAGATGAGTCTGACCGGGATGGGCTGCGAGTTGTGTTCGATCTAAAGAAAGACGCAATTCCTAACATTGTCCTCAACAACTTATACAAATACAGCCAGCTTCAGTCTTCCTTCGGGGTTAATAATGTTGCCCTCGTAAAAGGAAAGCCTCAACAGCTTAACCTTAAGGAACTCATCAAACACTTTGTTGATCATCGACATGAGGTAGTAATCAGGAGGACTAAGTATGAATTAGAAGAGGCAGAGAAAAGAGCACATATTCTACAAGGCTATTTGATTGCATTGGATAACCTGGATGAGGTAATTGAATTGATCCGAAATTCAAGGGATCCTGAGGTAGCCAAAGAAGGCCTGATAAAGAAATTCGAACTAAGCGAGATTCAGGCCAAGGCAATCCTGGAAATGAGGCTTCAGAGATTGACTGGTCTTGAGAGGGAGAAGATTGTGAAGGAGTACGATGAGGTAATGGCACTTATCAAGCAACTGCAGGAAATCCTAGCTGATGAAGATAAAAGGATGTCAATCATTAAGGATGAATTGACTGAGGTACAGGATCGCTACGGAGATGACAGAAGGACGGATATTGTTCACAGTGCTGATGATATCACCGTTGAAGATATGATTCCGGATGAGGATATGGTTATTACCATTAGTCATCAGGGGTATATCAAGCGAACACCACTAACTGAGTACAGGGTGCAGGGAAGAGGTGGTGTAGGTTCCAGGGGAGCGACTTCCAAAGATGACGATTTCACAGAACACCTCTTTATCGCGAGCGCTCACAACTATCTGCTAATATTCACTGAGTTTGGTAAAGTGTATTGGCTAAAAGTATATGCTGTGCCTGAAGGAGGTAAGACAGCAAAAGGGAGAGCCATCCAGAATTTGATAAACATTGAATCTGAAGATAAGGTAAAGGCTGTTATCAATGTTAAGGACCTTGGCGACGAGGAATATGTGAACAGTAACTTTCTTGTGATGTGCACCGTGAACGGAGCAATCAAAAAGACCTCTCTGGAGGCATATTCAAGACCTCGCCAAAACGGAATCAATGCCATTAAGATCAATGAGGGAGACAGCCTTTTGGACGTGCAGTTAACAAATGGAGACAACCATATTGTAGTTGCAGTGAGTTCCGGTCGTGCTATCCATTTTCACGAAAGTGACGCCCGGCCCATGGGAAGAACTGCGGCAGGTGTTAGAGGAATTACTGTAGGTGGGGATGACAGAGTGGTAGGTATGGTTTGTATTAGCAAATTGGACTCAAATCTGCTGGTTGTATCAGAGAAGGGTTACGGTAAAAGATCTGCAATTGATGAGTACCGCATTACAAAGCGAGGTGGCAAAGGAGTTAAGACAATAAACGTTACACCTAAAACTGGCAAGCTTGTTGCAATTAAGGAGGTTGTTGACGGTGAAGAGTTGATGATCATTAACCGTTCAGGTATTACCATTCGTATGGCTGTTAATGATTTGAGGGTGATGGGAAGGGCCACGCAGGGTGTGAAATTAATAAGACTTAATGATGATGATGAGATATCCTCGATTGAAAAAATCGAGAATATTGATGTGGATGAAGTGGAGGCTAAAGAGGGTGAAAAGGCTGAAACTAAGGAGAAAAAAGATGAATAGCTTTGCGTTCCAAACGCATCTGTTTACTAATTTTATATTATGACTAAATTTGAAATGCAACAGAACCGTGATACTATGAAACGAGTTACTTTACTTGCTGTGTTCAGTTTGGTGGCAGTGTTTGCTTTAGCACAATCATCAGCTGTCAACAAGGCGGAGACCTTCAGAAAAGATGGTAAACTTGCTGAGGCAAAACCACTTGTTGATCAGGCTATCGAACACGAAAAGACCAAGGACAAAGGTAAAACCTGGTACGTTCGGGGGCAGGTTTATGAAGATATCGCAACCTCAGCCGATCCAGCTGTAACTAGCATCGATAGTGATGCGGCCAACAAGGCAATAGAAGCTTACGCCAAGGTGCAAAATATGGAAAAGGAAGGTAGCACCTACTACAGTTTTGCTCAGATTAGAATTGACAATATGTGGGCGGCATTTCTAAATGCTGGTGCCAGTAAGTATGGTGAGGGAGATTATGAAAGTGCCATAAACAACTTTCTAATTTGCCAGAAGGTTAAGCCCATGGATACCACTGCTTACCTTTATGCTGGCGCTGCAGCTCAATCAGCAGAAAAATATGACCTCGCATTGGAGAGCTACTACAAGTTGGTTGAATTGGGTAGTAAAAAAGCCGATGTATATGGTAGCCTTATCGCCTTGGAAAAGCTACACAATAGAGATACAGCAAAGGCAATGGCATTGGTTCAGGAGGCATTAGAGCATAATCCTGGCAACGACGGTCTGAAGCGTGAGGAAATAAATCTTCTGATCATGACCAATAAGTTGGAAGATGCCAAGGCAAAGCTACTAGCCACCATTGAGGATGATCCAGACAATCACCAATTGTACTATAGCCTGGCCTATATGTATGATGAAACAGGCGATGACGACAATGCAGTAAAGAGTTACGAGCAGGCACTGGGAATTAAGCCAGATTTCTTTGAGGCCAATTTCAACCTGGCAGTATTGCTTTATAATAAGGGGGCAGAAAAGTATAAAGAGGCTAATAATCTTAGCATTCAGGAGTACCAAAAGAAGGGAGCAGATATCGAAGCTGAGGGTAAAGAATGGTTGGCAAAGTCACTTCCTTATTGGGAAGCTGCTTACGGCGCCAAGCAAGATGATCTAGCCACTATTAGCAACTTACAAAGTGTTTACGTAAGGCTTAAAATGAACGACAAGGCTGAAGAAATGGCCAAGCGTGCTGAAGAACTTGGTGGAATGCCAGATAACTAGGATTTTACCTGGGTAACAATATCAAAGGCCTCTCAGCTGTTTGCTGGGAGGCTTTTTTAGTATCTCAAGATGGTCACTTTTCCGGTGCCTACTTCCGACGCAGATATAACCAGCACGTTGCCGTAATCGGAGTCATCAAATTGCTCAAACTTCTCTTCGCCAATTAGTATGTTGGCTAAATACGGAGTGGTGTTAGAGTGCCCACTTATGATAACCGTACCACCGGGATATTTTCTGATGATGCCTCCTAGGAATTCGTTAAGTCCCTTGAAGTCATAATTCTGTATCTCCAGGCCATGCTTTTCAGCCAAGGGTTGAACTGTACCCATCGTTCTTTTGTAGGGCGTGGAATAGATAGCATCAATACTTTGCGCACTCAACAATTGGCCTAACTTCTCAACTCGCTGTAGGCCCTCCTCATTCAAACTTGGGTCCTTGGGGTCATCTTTGGACTTTTCAGCATGTCTTACCAGAATGAATGTCGTTGATTGCTTCTGGGCACTGGCCCCTAACGCCAAAGAGATTAGAAATACAAAAAGAAGGGATAACCTGGGCATCATAATTTCTTTGTTGATTTTTGCCAAGGTAATTCTAAATGTAGAGAATTGGAAGCCGTTTTGTCCTAGAGGTCTTTCACCAAATTGAACGAGATTTTGGAAATTTCTCCATTCATTGCAACGTCTACTACTGATCTAAAAGTGGTGTCACTTTGCTTCTCTATAACTAACCCCTTAAAAAGCATCAATCCACTATTAGCCTCCAGAAGGGGAAATGTAACATAGTCATTCTTTTCTTCCCAGCTTGTCAAATCACGATGGAAGTGTTTGATCCTAAGTTCAATTCCGTTTTCCGTTTCAACAAGTATAAAGAACTCGTAAAAATTTACTTTTTCATCTTTTAGGTACCTGAACATGCCCATCATGGCGCCATCTCTCGCCACTGACCAGCTTTCCTCAACCTTGCCCCCAAATCCTTCTCCTTTCCAGTTGCCCGCTAGCCAGGCAAACTCCGCCAAGGTTGGCTTGTTATCTACTGAATCTATTACCTGCATTTGGGCCTTGGTGGAGATGTTTAAGGAAACTCCGAGCAGTAATGCAATGGCAAATTTTGCTATCAGTGGCTTCATATGATGACGGCTAGCCTTGACTACTTAGGTTGTAGCAAAAGGGATTCATTCCCAAGAGGATCAACAAATCGAATGTAGTATCCGGAAGTAGAAAATTGTTGCGTTTCAGCAATCAAAGTTGCTCCGGCAGATTTTAGCAGGCCCATACTACTTTCCAAATCGGGGGTGGAAAAGATGAGTGATACTTGAGATTGATCTTCATTCGATTGCCTTACCAGCAGATCTTTGTTGTAGTGAAGCATGAAGGCAAAGCTGTTGTCTGCATGTTTAAGAGGAAGTGCATCAGGGAGATAGTCTTCGGAATACACCTCGAAGCCAAGTCCATCAACATAGAAATCCCGGGCAAGGTCCATATTGGCCATCGCAAACCCGGTATTATAAATTCGGGGCTCCGCGAAATTGGGTACATCCCTGACTTGCACCTCCACCAGGCTGTGTCTATTACCAAAGGGATCTTCGAATGTTATACCAATACCAATACCATTACGTGAAAGCGATTGAGGGTGGAACTGCACATTCTTGCTCCGAAGTTGGTCTATTGTTAGTAAAAGACTGTTGGCCATAAAGGCTATTTTAGCATGAGTTTCACTTTCGAAATCAATCCGATTAGCAGTTGCTGCCTTTGTTAGTTTTACTGGAAAGTTTTGAGTTTCTAACCAGGCCTCATCTGAAGTTTGGTTCTTAATACCAAAGCCCATAGTTTCTCCGTAGAATTCGGCAGCTCTACTGATATCAGAAACTTTTATTTCAACTCCATAGAATTTAACCCCACTACCTTTTTTAGAGGCAATAATGCTTGCAAATGAAGTATTATCCAATTCTGTTTTCGGAGATGAGACGTATAGAGTCGCTGAAAGAGCTGCTGCGAGAGTGAGAAGAATTTTAACTGCTTTCATGTTAATGCTTTATTAGTTTTCTAATCTGAATTGTGCCACCAAGCTTGAAATGGGGGTGAGACCGAGCCACGATTTCCGCTTCCTCATAGTTTTCAGCCTCAACCAAGAAAAACCCAGATAATATTTCATCTCCGAATTCACTGCCTGGTTTTTTCAACATGCTGGGCTCAACTGCAATTTCGTCGCCATGAACAAATCTTGATTGTAAAGTCAGGTCTCTCCAGTTTCTGTACTCGCTCACAAAATCTACATCCTGGGTTATAAATGCCATGTCATGCTGAAGCATAAATAGAAATGTGGCCTTCTCGATGCGTGAAGTACTGCTGTTTCCTTGCCAGTATCCTGCCAGGTAAGCAATGCCTACGAGGAGCAAAGAAGCAGCCCATTGTAGCCATTTTCTAGATCTATTGTTTACAATTAACCGATTGGTTTTTAACATGTTAAATAGCTCTTTTTCAAGTTTATATGGAATATCCTTCTCAAGGGGTAGTTCTTCCAAACCTTGTTTTTCTTCCGGGGTTAATTTGAATTCTTTACTCATATTCCTTTCCATTAAATATCATCACCTAAATAGCCTCTCATGGCTTTTCTTGCCTGGAATAGCTGACTCTTACTAGTTCCTTCAGAGATATTCAGCATTTCGCCAATTTCCTTGTGGGTATAACCATGCACGTCATGTAATAACAGTACCTGTTTGTATCCTGCGGGTAAGGCGCTAATTGCTCCCTCCAGGTCGAGAGCTGAACCAGGGGGCGCGGAAATAACTTGAAGTTGAGATGTTCCCTCAAGGCTGGTGCTCGCTTCTTTTGTGGCTCGCCTTATAAATTCTTTGTTAATATTTATCATTATGGCCGTTAACCAGGTCTTCAACGAAGACTTCCACTGGAACCCTGAGAGTTGTCTGATGGCTCTCATCCAGGTCTCTTGGAACATTTCTTCAGCAACTTTCACGTTGTGAGAAGACAATCTCAGCGAAAACTGGTAGAGATACGGGCCGTATTGCGCGTATATGGCCTTGAAAGCCGTCTCAGAACGAGATTTAAGGAACTGATCTACAAGTTGTCTGTCGGATTCCATTGATAGATAATATGCAACCACTTAGTGCAATAAGAAGTCTAATAGTTGTATGGTCACAATTAATTACTGATTCAATTTCGAAAACATGTCAAAATTGTCGTCAATTTTGTGCCCATAACAGCATATTTATCGTATTCTCATATATAATCTGAATTTAAAGTTATGAACCGAAGAGTGATTTTACTTGTAGGGCTTGTGGCCACAGGTGGATTGTTATCTGCACAAAGCTACCGGTGCTCTGATTTGGTAAGGGCAGCGGAAAGAGAAAATGTAGAGAGAGTGGCTGAGATTCTAGAGTCTGGTGATTTCGATGTCAATTGTGTATACAGACAAGATAGTGGCCCAAGGACGGCTTTAAACGCTGCAGCGAGAAATGGCAATTTAAATATAGGAAGGCAACTGTTGGAAGCTGGCGCAGAAGTCGATTTTCGCGGCAGAGGTGACGCCACTCCGTTAATTGCAGCTTCAAGAGAGGGCCATTTCAAGTTCGTAAAGTTGCTGGTAGAGAATCACGCAGATGTTAATGAGAAGATAATGGGTGATGGCACTGCACTAATTGCCGCAGCATACGGCGATAATTTTGACATTGCCAAGTACTTAATAGAGAATGGTGCAGATGTAAATGACAGGTCATTTGGTGATGGCACACCATTATTGGGCGCTCTGAATAGTGAGAACTACGAGATGACACAAATGCTGCTTGAAAAAGGAGCGGACCCTAATCTTGGTTCTCCCGGAGATGGAAAGCCTATCCTTATTGCAAGCGAATCTGATGACCCTCAGCTCATGTCACTATTAGTGAGACATGGTGCCAATGTAAATAGAAGCTCCATCGGTGATGGTACAGCCCTTATTGTTGCAGCTCGACGGGGTAGCCTTGAAACTGTAAAGGAGTTGGTCAACCGTGGAGCTGATGTTAATAGATCCTCTTCAGGTGATGGCAACCCTTTGATCGAAGCCTCGAAGAACGGGCATTACGACATTGCAGAGTATCTTATTGAGAACGGTGCAGAAGTTGATGCTCTGGTAAAAGGAGATGAAACACCATTAATTAATGCTGCAGCTAATGGCCATTTGGATGTAGTTAAATTGCTCGTGGAAAAAGGAGCTGATGTGAACAAATCCGCATGGGGCGGTGGGATGTTTAGATCTGAGCTCAGGACACCATTAAATATGGCCCAGAAGTATGGCCATAAGGATGTAGAGGATTATTTGTTGTTGAAGGGAGCGACAAAAAGATAAATCAACTCAGCTTTATTATTTCTTTTTACCGGGCCGGGTAATTTTATCTTCCAGGGAGAGCATCCTATTTTCAAGCATAAGAATTCGTTCATCGAGCATCTTGGGTGGATTAAGGTAGGTGGTGTATGCTCCCTTAACCTGCCAAGCTTCTAAAATCTCATCTTTCTTAAGGCTTGTTGTTGGGTAATTGGGGTCATCCGCAATAAGATCAATTGATTTGGTTGTTGTTGCTTGTAGCCTCCTGGTGATGATGCCGTCAGCGGTAACAATCGCATATATGTTGCCAATCTTAAACTGTGCTGGCGAAACCAATGCTGCCAAAAGAATATCTCCATGATGCAGGCCATTGTGGTTGTATTCCATCTCGCTACCATTGAGTTCAAAAGCCCTTGATGATCCTTTGAAATTTACAGGCAACTCTATGTAGGGGAGGTTTGAGACAAAATCCTTGTTCTTGTAGTTAACTACGTATTCCAGGTAGTTATCTACCCTCACCAAGCCGATGCCACCTTTTCGATAGGCCTTTTCTGGTGCTTTGGTAAACTTATGAGCGACGTCAAGTTTCTTATTGAGTATATCAAAGCTGTAAAGGTCGCTTACCGATAATTCCTTGTTGAGGAGCAAATCTATTGATATGCCAAAATAATTTGCAATTTGTATGATGGTCGCAATTTTTGGCTCCGCTCGACCTTCCTCGTAGGCACCAACACTTCCTCGCGTAATATCAAATATTTCCGCAAATCCAGCCTGAGAGAGCTTTTTGAGTGATCTTATCTTCTTTATGTTTTTACCTATGTTGGATGTCATGTCATAAAGTTATGCTAATATTTTTTGCAAAACTAAAACTTTTGGTATTTTTGTTCGTTATAATATGTAGTTACCTAATTAGCTAAAAAGTAATACGACTCAATATTGATAAAAGATTTGAAAGCCATAAATTCACGAGTCATACTAACAAAAGATATTAGCAATCAACTTTAAAATAATCAGCCATCATGAGTGAAAACTATTTTCAGAAAGTAAAGGACTACCTGCAAGAATTAGATTATAACATAACCCACGAAAACGAAGAGGAAGGCGTAATAGTAGTAGAAAGCGAGTCTAATGGAATAATTAATCTGGTTTTGGGCGTTGCCGATCCATTACTAATTGTAGAGCAATTCATATTTGAATTGAACAATGCATCGCCGGATGTTTATAAGCAATTATTGCAAAAAAGCCGTGATATTATTCATGGAGCATTCGTTCTGGATGATACCGGAACCAAAGTATTATTCAGAAATACACATGAGTTGGAGAATCTGGATCTCAATGAGATAGAAGCCACACTTAACTCTCTTTCGCTGTTGCTTGGAGAGTACGCAGAAGAAATCATTCAGTTCAGTAAATAATATAACTAACGACTATAAATTATATCAATATGAAAGTTTTTAAGAGACTATTTAAGATTGGTGAGGCCGAGGCGCATTCAGCTATCGATAAATTGGAAGATCCTATAAAGATGACTGAGCAGGGTATCCGCGATTTAAAATCAGACCTTGATAAGAGCTTACAGTCATTGGCGGAAGTTAAAGCCATGGCGATTAGAGCTAAAAACGAGTCTGAATCTCATCGTAATAAAGCAAAAGATTACGAAAACAAAGCCATGCTTCTCTTGAAGAAAGCGAAGGATGGCAATATGGATGCCAGCGAAGCAGACAGGCTGGCTAGCGAGGCTTTGGTGAAGAAGGATGAAGCCACTACTCAAGCTGCTAGGTCTAAAGAGGAGCAAGAGAAGTTTGAGAACAATGTAGCTCAACTAGATCAGAACGTAAAAAAGCTCAAGTCGCAGATCAGCCACTTTGAAAATGAGCTAAAGACACTAAAGGCTCGTGTTAAGGTGAGTTCAGCAACAAAAAAGCTAAACAAGCAGATGGCCCAGATCGATTCTTCAAGTACGGTTTCGATGCTTGAGAGGATGAAAGACAAAGTAGAGGAAGAAGAGGCTTTGGCTGAATCTTATGGAGATATTGCCAACGAAAGCAGAAGTCTGGACGAGGAGATCGATGCAGCCATAGAAAGTGGATCAGCAGAAGAGAAGGCGTCAGACGACTTGGCTGCCTTAAAAGCAAAGCTTGGCATGGATAAAAAAGAAGGAGAGGAGTAGGAACTCCTCTTTTTTATGATTAATACAATGAACAATTTCCTAAAAATCTTTCTGGTAGTAGTAGTTCTGCTCTTCATATCTAGCTTCCTGTTTAGATTTCTGTTGAAGATTGGGATCATAGCCCTGGTAGTATTGGGAATTATCTACCTTGCAAGAAAGGTATTTGAATAAAGAATATTGATAGAATGGGATTATTCGACTTCTTAAAGAAAAAAGAGAAAGAGCCTGATTACGACGTAACCAACCTCAAGCTCACAGATCTCGATCATGGATTTATTGTAGACTACAATTTGAAGTCGTGGCAGGTAAAAGAGGTGTACGAATACGATTGGGGTAACAACAACTTCAGCCAGGAGTTCATGCTTGATGCCGGCGACGAGGTGGTTTACCTGGGCATTGAGAATAAAGGCGAGTTGTGGATTACAGTGAATAAGTCCATAAATATTAGAGAATTGGGTGAGGACATCATTGATAAGACAATTAGGAAAGAGCGCCCACCGAAGAAGTTAGAGTATGACGGTACTACCTTCCACTTAGATTCGGACAATGCTGGATATTTTAACGACAAAACCAAGGGGACTGATGATTGGGAAGAGTTAATTTCCTGGGAATATTATGATGATAATGAAGAGCAGGTACTAGGAATTACACAGTGGGGTGAAAGAGATTTCGAGGCGTCGGTAGGGAAGGTTGCGAAGGAATATGAATTTTCCGACATAATTCCTGCCAGTTCTTAAAATACCTTAACTTTAACCATGAGAATGCAGCAAATGATGAAGCCTACCAGAATACTACTAGTACTAGCTGCCTTGGCGCTGCTGTCAAATTGCGGCGGGAAAAAATTTACCAAGAATTATATCGATGAAGTTGTAAGGGATATGCCTACGGGCAGGGTATTTAGCGTAATTCTGCATGATATGGATGTGCAGGGCAACTTCATGCATGATTACTATCATCAATACAAAATAATTGAGGAGACAGAGCCAGGAAAGCCCGAAGAGGAGCTTACTGGTTGGGTTGAAGTTAGTGAAGACTACTTTAACCAAAACGTTAATAATATGGGCATGGAGCTGGTTCATCGGGGAGAAGATGGTAAGGTGGTGAAATCTGTGAGCCCTCCTGGCTACAACAACTATGTGGGCAATCCCAAGTATGGTCATTGGCAGAGCAGCGGTGGGCATAGCTTCTGGGCCTTTTATGGGCAGTACGCCTTCATGTCGTCCATGTTTAATTTAATGACCTACCCTGTCCGGCGGTCATATTATGATGACTACCGAGGCGGCTACTATGGGCGGCGGCCTTATTATGGACCCACAGTTGGCGGATCTCCTTATTATGGAACAAACAGCCCTTATACACGCTCTACCAGGCCAAATTCGACCTGGAGTAGAAATACCTCAACTTTCAAGAATCGGGTGGCCAGTCGTACTTCCAGATCAAGCTCTCGCTACGGTGGCTCTCGTAGCCGCTCCAGAGGGGGAGGATTTGGAAAATAATGGAAGCCTTAGCCTAAACAAGCATACCTATGTTTACCTACTATCTCGATGCCGCAATTACTACTGTAATTTACCTGGCAGCATCGTTCGTACTGTTCATTGTTGGCAAGTTCGTTTACCAGATATTTCACCCGAAGGTGAAGGTTGCATATGAGCTAGTTGAACATGATAACTTTGCATTCGCCATTTCTTACGTAGGTTACTACATCGGGCTTTTGCTTGCAGTAGGTAGCGCCGTAGTTGGGGAAAGTAGCGGTCTTTGGCTAGACCTTATGGATATTGGCGTGTATGGAGCTTTGGCTATTGTGCTGCTTAACCTTTCAATCATCATCACGGATAAATTCATACTGCGGCAGTTTAGTGTTAAGAAAGAAATCCTGGAAGACAGAAATATGGGTGTGGGTGTTGTGGAAGCGGCAGTTGCAATTAGTACAGGTCTTATAATCCTGGGAGCAATCCATGGCGAAGGTCACGGTGATGGCGGACCGATCGTTACCGCCGTTCTGTTTTGGTTGTTCGGCCAAGTTTTACTTTTTGCTACCACTATCTTCTATAATGTTGTAATTCCTTACAATGTTCATAAAGAACTTGAGAAAGATAACTTAGCAGCCGGTATTGCATTTGCCGGCGCCATCATTGCCGTGGCCAACCTAATCCGTTTTGCCCTTGCTCATGACTTCGAAAGCTGGATTTTGACAGTTGAAGATGTTTTAGCCGATGTTGCTATAGGTTTGGTATTCATTCCTTTAATGAGATTTCTTACTGACAAACTCTTGCTACCTGGGCAAAACCTCACCGATGAAATCGTCAATCAGGAGGTCCCTAATGTGGGAGCGGCGTTGGTAATGGCATTTGCTTACATTGGCGGTTCCATTCTTATAACCTGGGCACTTTAAGATCTCATTAAGCCAGCAGACATTTCCTGTTTGTTTAATTTAGTGGTATGGCCTTAAGATCTAACATCTTGAAGGTGGCACTTTTCGCTACAGGATTGGCAGGTATAGTCGCCGAATATACCTTGTCAACTATGGCCACTTATTTCTTGGGTGATTCGGTTTTTCAGTGGACCATGATAGTGTCTATTATGCTCTTTGCCATGGGCTTTGGCAGTAGACTTAGTAAGAACATCAAGACTAACCTGCTGCGCAACTTCATCACAATTGAGTTCGTGCTATCCATTCTTACAGCATTTGTGTCAGTTATTACTTATACCGTTTCGGCCTATTTTGAATATACAGGGGCAATTATCTACCTACAGAGTATAGTCATCGGACTATTAATTGGTATGGAGATTCCTATTGTGATAAGGCTCAACGATGAATTCGAAGACCTACGGGTAAATGTTAGCACCGTAATGGAAAAAGATTATTACGGTAGCTTACTGGGCGGGATGTTCTTCGCTTTTGTCGGATTACCCTATTTGGGACTTACCTACACGCCATTCATTCTGGGGAGTATTAATTTCTCTGTGGCGCTTGGACTTTTTCTTGTGCTGAGGTCGAATTTGGATACAAAGGTTCGTAGCAGGTTAACAGTTGCTACCATATCGGTAATGCTTACAATTGCAACAGGAGTAGTGCTCGCGAAGGACATTATTCGTTATGGTGAGCAATCTAGGTACAAAGACAGGGTGGTGTTTGATGCGCAGACCAAATACCAGAAAATTGTCATGACGCAGTCTGACCAGCATTTCTGGCTATTTATTAATGGCAATCAGCAACTCAGTTCTATAGATGAAGTCTTGTATCATGAGCCGTTAGTGCATCCTGTAATGGCTCTTTCTCGCAGCCCTACTGATGTTTTAATTATGGGAGGCGGAGACGGAGGAGCTGCCCGGGAAGTGCTAAAGTATTCATCGGTGGATAGAATTAAGCTTGTTGATCTTGACCCAGTAATGACAAGGCTTGGACAGGAACACCCACTTCTGGTTGAGATGAATGCTGGTGCAATGAATCATCAAAAAGTGGAAATAATTAATGAAGATGGGTTTACATATTTGGAACAGGACTCATCATATTATGATGTGATTATTATTGACCTTCCGGATCCGAAAACTGTGGAACTGGGCAGGCTCTACTCATTTGAATTTTACAAGTTGTGTGAAAAGAGATTACGGCCCAATGGTTTGATAATCACGCAAGCTGGTAGCCCTTACTATGCCGCCAGAGCCTTTAATTGTATTAATGCTACGTTGTCAGAAGCGGGTTTTAGCACAGTGCCACTCCATAATCAGGTTGTTACATTAGGTGAATGGGGCTGGGTGATGGGTGCAAAGGTTGGTAGCGCAGCAGAGTTAAAGGAGGCTTTGAAAAGTTTACGCTACGATAACGTCGCAACCGATTGGATTAACCATGAAGCCATGACCTTGATTACCTCATTTGGAAAGAAGATATTTATTGATGACGACAAGCCCGTGGAAGTTAATCGCATACACAATCCTGTTTTGTACAAGTACTACCTTGACGGGAATTGGGATTTATATTAGACAATAACTTCTTTAGCGGAGCGCAGCTAGCCTTTGGAAGATATAATATCAAGTATACCTTCTATACAGGAGTCTCGGTCGTAATACCAATTGGAGAATGGAAGCGGCAACATCCGCACTCCTGATCGATCCAGGATTTCATATTCGATGATGCTGTTAGCATGAAAGAACTTTCCAGGGTAGCCGATTAGATTGAGCCCATAGTATGAGCCATCGGTAGTTTCTAACAGGACGTCAATCAGAATTCCAGCCAACTCGTAACCCAGGTGGATACTCTTCACCTTGCCTTCAAGAACATCTGCAACGCTGGCAATGAATTTGTCTCCTTCCTGGTGAATTTCATCGTTGATTGCAGGGTTGCCAATAGTACTGATATACATACCAAGCAATGAATCTCCGGCAAGATCAGATGCTTGCAAAGACATGAATGAGGTCAGTTCAAACTTCGATCTTGTAACCGTGACATTGAATGTAGGGCGGGTGTTAAGATAATTATACGCCGTTGCATGCGATTCCTTGTCTATACACCAAGAGATAAGAACTATATCGCGCTCATCTCCCTGGAATTCATAAGGGGTGCCAACTTTTATCTTGTGTCTTTGGATATTATGCAGTGAAATCTTCCTTTCAATTAATACCTTAAGATGTTCGGCCTGATTTCTAAAGGGGCTGATAATCCCTATGGTGTTAGCTACCTCCGGCCTGAGATCTTCTTCATTTTGTACCACTTCCAGAAGGTGGTCAATGATTTTCATGGCCTCAATCTCATTAACCCCATTTTTATCCCTGTAGCCATTCACATAAACTACATTGGCAGTGTCGGCATTGTGGTGTGGAAGGGCTTTTATTACTCTGAGCTTGTTATCGTAGAAATGCTGATTACTGAATCGTATCAGGCTTTCATTTCCCCTAAAGTGTTCATCCAGAAAAACCACTTGGTCTTGAGAAGTGATTTTGTGGAAATAAATATCAAGGATGCTATTGTCTCGATAATTAAGATAATTGTCAGGAAAGTTGGTGACATCATATTTTTCGGCCAGTATTCGGTTGAATCTCCTGGAAATAAAGCTATAATGCCTCAGTTGCATGGGATCACCAACTATCACCACCTTCTTTGCTCTTTGCAACGCTGGAAGGCAAGAGGCTATATCGCATTGCGTGGCCTCATCAATTATAACAACGTCAAACATGTCGCTGTCCATAGGGAATACTTCATACAAGTCACTTAGTTTACAAGCCCAGATGGGAATTGCGCGGAAGATGATATTAAAGTTAACCTCAGACATCAGTTCCTCCTGCTTGCCTAGCGTTCTTGCCCGAAGTGCTTGCAAGAATGTGCGGAGCATTTTCCGATAGTTTTTCAGGGTACTCCAAAGTCGGTATTCATATTTCAATTCTATGTACCGCTTTAGATTCTCGATGTGTTTTTCTTTACGTTGGTAATATTCTAATGCAATTTCCCAATGCGGGTGTTGAAGGCTGTTGCGCCACTTGATGTAGCGTTTTTTTAGAGTAGCAAATACGCCTGACTTCTCTTCGAACAAAAACTTGCCCCATGTGAGGTCATCTTCTATCTGATCATATAATTTCGTCTCCAGATCCTTAAGTCTGGCTGCGTCTGCCGCAATCTGGATCTTAGGCTTATCAGCTTCGTCCTCGCTTAAAGCGTATATTGCTGGAAGCCCGGATAAAATAATCTTGAGTTTATGCTTTAGTAGCCTCAAATACTCTCTGCTACCAGCTCGAATAGCCACACCATCAATTTCTAACTCCTTCTCAATTTTATCAATAATCACATCTACTGCCTGGTTGGTCTTGGAAACAATCAGCACAGATTTGCCCCTGGTAAGTTGGTCTATGGCAGCTGCCGCGATTGTATAGGACTTGCCCGTACCGGGAGGGCCGATAACCAAGGTTTCGTCAAAGTGGTTGATACTATCGAGAATATTTTGTTGGGGTACGCTTAAAATTGCAGGTACATATGTACTTTCCTGCTCCGCTCCACGAACTTCCTGAAGATCGGGCCTGCTAAAATTATCTACAGCCCTGGAATATTCCGCCAGATCTGCCATTTCCTTTAGTTCTGAAATGACTCCCAATGTTCGAGATGAGTGAGTGATAACTCCGAGGCCCATGGCTGGATAAATGGTAATTGTTTCGTTCTCAGATTTCCATTTATGCTCTACTTCAGATTTCTTAGACAGTGTTGGATAAAGCAACAATTGCTCTGCATCAAAATTGTTGAAATTATCTTCAAACATCCCCCTGAGGTTTCCAAAACTGCCAAAGTCCTGAGGAGCAGCCAGGATGTCTGCAAAAAGCTCAGTAATCTCCAGGGAACTGTCCTTCCGGTAAGGTTCAAGGAATGTAGTATTGGGAAATGCCAGAGATCGATTTATTTTGAGATAGTGTTCGTCATCTTCGTCTTTTATGATTTCAGCTGGATAGAAGAATAGGGGCGCCGCCAGTCGGTGCCGCCGGTTCTCGTTTCCAACCTTCCCGCAAGCAAAGCAGGTAAAAAGATAAAGAGACTTCTCCTTTTCGTATTCCGCAAGTTTCTTAATTACCTCCCTCGAGTATTCCTGGCTTATTGGTAGCGTCGGTAAATTCCCATTTATCAACTCGTCTTTACCTTTCAGTAGAAGTTTGTTCTCAACTTTCGCGGAAAAGAAATTGGTAAGGTTGACCGTTCTGGTGTCGGCTTCATAACAATCTTTGTAGAGTTTAAGTAGGTTCTGCATCATTGCTTAGCCTTCGATATGGTGCTTACCCTTAAGTAACCTTACTGCTTCAATCCCAGAATCCATAGCTTCAAAGAGCAAGGGCAACCGGCTGTTGTCAACTCCGGCATACACTAAGTTCTCTGCCGAGCGTCTGTGGTTCTTATCATCAAATAAGTAACCAGGTGATGGGATAGGCATTGCATGCCCCATGGCTTTCATGTGAACCGCTTCAATGTTGTTTTTCAAATCCTGATCAAAGTACATCGATATCTTATCAATGGTAGCTTGTGCGATTTGCACTTTGTTGCTTTCAACATTGATTAAATCATTCCTGCTTTCGGGTGGCAGGCAATAATAGGCCGTAAATACTCTCTTTCGATTGCCTGGGTTTTGTGTGTCAGAATCAATAAAACCAAGAAAGGTCTCATCTTCGGTTAACATTTCATTTTGGCAATAACCAGGAGTTGGAAGAGCCCCTGTGCAAATTACATTGACCACTATCCAGGGGGCATATCCTGTTGTGGCGAACAACTCACCGTCGTCAGGAAAAACATATTTTAGGGCATGCTTCTGACCGGCATAAATTATTTGATTGGTATTAACCTGTATTACTTCATTTCTCACTATATCAATTACCTCAACCGCAAATCCACTGTTAGGTTTTTTTACAATTTTCGATATGAGTTGCTGGGTTACAAGATGCTCTTCGCCAACAAAGCTCTTCATTTTCTCAATGAAGTAGTAGTTGCCTTGTGGCGGTGAGAATAATTCAACCACTTGATTATAGTAGGGCCTGCAGGCGAAATAGTGGATTCCGGCCAGGGCTGAGACACTTGAGGCTTCAGCTCCGTAGTCGTCTTTCATATGGTAATCTATTCCTCTAGTGAAATCTGGTGTAAGGGAAAGGTTTTGCTCCAGAAACTTCAGAAAACTTATATCATTCAGTTGATGCAGTTGCTTGGAAATGGAACGGGTCGGCATCACCATCTGTCCACTAAAGGGAAGTATGAGCTTTAAAAAGTCATTCTTAATTGGCCCTTCGGCAAGCACATCCCTGCGAATAACCCCATGATCAAAGCACTGGTTCTTTCTGCGGTGCATAATCAAATGCTGTTCCTCGTTGAACCCCCAAGACTGCTTCCAAGGTTGGTACTTAATGATTTCTAACCTTTCGAGTAGACGTAACACTTCCGTGCCATAATTCTTGGGATATGCTAAGTCGTAGTGTGCACCTTGCGAGATTGGTAATCCATTGTGCTTGATGGATGATGAGCTACCCCCAAACTGTGTCGATAACTCGTATACCTTAAAGTCATCATAACCCTGCTCTTTCAGTTCGCAGGCTGCAGCCATGCCGGCCACCCCGCCACCAACCACAAGGGTTTCTATTTTCCTGGGTTGTCCGGTTGGAAGAGATAGCTTGTTCAGAAGTAGGTGGCCTACCGTAGCATCGGAATGGACCGTAATCGGATAATCACTTGTGTCGGTTTGCCAATCGCACGATTTGAGCAACAACGGCAAAGTGATGAGGGAGCTCTTCTTTATAAAATCGCGTCTTTTCAATTCTCTAATAGGAGAGATTTAATATAAGGATTCTTGCTATTGGCTTTCCAGATGTAACCATCAATAATATAATGTGCTACTTGTGGTGTCGAAAGAAACGCCAATGCTAAGGCTTGGGCAAAAGGTGTTTCCAAGGCCCTAAAGGGGTAAGTTAATATTTGCTGAAAGAAATTTTCATTATCTCGATACATAAACATGTCCCACAAGTATTCCTCGCCAAGCGCCAGGATAAACACAACCATCAGCATAAATATGACATTTATGAGAGCTGATGAAATGGTAAACTTGCCGGCCGCTTGTGCCTTTTTTCGTTCTGTATAAAAGAATATTAGGGCCAGGTAGGGGATGCCATGTGCCACAACGTTAGTTAAGGAGAAAACGAAATCCGAGTTGAAGTATACGATACCGATAAACCAATTTAAGGCAGTAGTAAGTATCCACAGCCACTTGCCCCAGGGAAAGTATAATGCACCCTTGCGATGATGATAAATTTCTTCTGTTAGCCAGGCAATTATTACAAGGAAGTAGGTAGCGGTCAGAATATTATTAGATATGAGCAATGTAGATTGGTTAATAAACGGCAGGGATGTCAGCGCTGATCTCAAATTGAAAAAATCGCCTTCAATGAACCAACTAAAATTTCTGGCGGTGTTAATATGCCAATAAAATACCGGGTATAGCATACCGAAGTAAATCATGAATTTGTCCGAAATAATCTTCTTGACGTCAATCCATCCATACCGGGCCCGGTACAACTGCATGAAACCGTATTGTTGCTTTATGAAGTGATAAAGCGCCAGATATGCCAAGACAGTCCAGAATAACTGTATGGAAATGGAGGCCAGTGCAAAGAACCCTACTAGACTTAGTAAGGGCGCCGCAATTAGCGTCCTTCGATGGCTCCGGAATTCCTCCTTATCAAGGTATGTTCTGAAAATAGTGCTCCAAACATGGCTAACATCTATTCCCACAATGATTATTACCCAAAACCATAGTGGTATATCTTGGCTAATAACTCGCTCTGGAAGAGAGAAGGCTAATAGCCAGCAAAACCAAACAGGTAAAACCAGTACAAGGAGATCTATTGTTCTTGAGAATAACCAAACTTTTCTCACAGTGCAATGTAACTAGAATTTCCAGGTGCCCTCATTGTAGAGTTGGTAAGCAATGGGTGAATTCATAGTGTTTATTGTGGAATCACTTACCACTGTGGTGACTTTTCCAAATGAGGTCATCATTTCTAAGGCCTCTTTGTTTAACCATTTCGTGGGAATATTAATTTCAGCTTGCAGCAGGCTTCCGTGCAATTGGTTAGAGTTTTGGGAGGTGGAAGCCATTATCCATCCCCACTCTCCGAGGGAAGGTATTTGATTGTGCATTTTTAGGGTTGAAAACCCACTTGCCTTTAGAGTATTGTCTATCACTTTGAAGGCATTAGTTGCAAAATAGGGGCTACCTGCTTGTGTCACCAGAATTCCATTGTCATTAAGGACGGAAGCGCACATTTGGTAAAACTCCAGTGTGTAATACTGGTTTAGCTCAATGTCCAGAGGGTCTGGAAGATCGATGATAATGGCATCATACTTACTGCGTGCCTCGCTTAGGAATCTAAAGACTTCGCGATGATGTATGCTCACCCCGGAATGCGTCAATGAATTTTTATTGAGGCTGGTAAATAAATCAACGGTTGATCCCATCTTGGCTAAAGTGGTATCTACTGCAATTAGATCGATGTGAGTCGGCGCGTGTTTTAATATCTCAGCAACTGCGAGTCCATTTTCACCACCAACAATGAGCACCTTCTGCGGCTTGTCAATTAAGCTCAATCCGGAGTGAACTAAAGGTTCAAAATATAAAGCATAATCAATTGAACTAAAGTAATTTAAGCCATTATAATAGTACCAATAGTGGCCTTTCCATAAAGTGATATCAACTTCCTGAAAGGAGGTCTTACCGGAAAAAGTCACCTGGTCATAATATTTAGATTGGTTGGCGTATAGTACCACTTGAGGTGTAAAAAGTAGATTAACAGCTACTAGTCCCACCGACATTATAATAAATGTGGATGAAGCAAGCATAGCAGTACTTCCAACCAGGTAGGCGGCGTACAAGAGTCCCGCGAAGCTAGCAAACCCAAAAGCTATATATTGGTCCAGAACGATGGAAGTAATTATTCCTATAACGGTTCCAAGAACTGCAACTTTCAACGTTAAAGTGAGGCCTTCGGAATGTAAAGGGTTTTTCATTGAAAGGGTGATGCTTATTGAGAGCAGGGCGATAACCCCTAGGATAACAAGATTTATTTGCTGCCAATATCCGTAAAGCCAATAAACAATGCTAACTGATAAGGCGCCAGTGATTATGCTGGCTAACACCAGTATTTGCTCCAGACGGTTTGTATGGGGGATAATCTTAAGCGTGCCAACTGATGAAATTACAAGGATAACTGCCGCCACTATGTAATCGCTTAGGTGAAAGCCGTAGTAATAAGTACCAATTGCTAGTAGTTCCCGCAAAATTGCACCCAGCAACAATGCCAGCGTAAATATTATGCTCAGGTGAATGAAAGCAGGTCTGGTAAATTTCACAGTTACCCTCAAATTTTGAATTATTCGAAAAAATGAAGCTGGCCAAGCATAGTTAACTACAGCTGAGTTAGCCTGTATGCCTCTAACTCAATCATGAAATTCTTGTACATCTTGCGGTTGCAACTTGCCAGCTCAATGTAGGTTTTGCCTTCTTCAGGAAACGTGTGCACAGCAAAGTGGCTTTCTGAAATTAGCCAAATTCCGGTATAGCCATATGGCTCAAAATGATGTTCCATAAAGTTTATTATGCCAAATCCGGAATTTGTCAGTAACTCTTCGAAATCTTGTTTAAGGGCATCGGGGTCAGTGTCTGTTACCCACCCGCTGTAATTATCTATTCGTGCTTCCACAAGTTTTGGTTAAAAACCTATTCGAAGATAACCTATTTATGGTTGGTGTGCGAGGCGTGCTGCCTTTCTGTCGTCACCATCCGTTAGATATCTTCTCGGCCCGGTTTGGTTTCCATTTTGAGTGGACATTTTCCAAATGAGCTTCAACAATGCTGCAGCTTTGTTTGAGTTCCCTTCTTCTGACAAATGCACCACTTGGCTACTTTCGCCGCATAGCCCTAACTACACTTTTCGGTTATGACAAGGACAAAAGCTAAGATTATTTGGTTGTTTACATTGCTTATTGGTTTGGCAATACAACCTGGAGAAGCCAGGCAATCAAAAGTGCAATTATATGGCCAGCAATACGAGTTGGAGCCAGTAGCAAAGAACGCTAAAACATCTTCCAATTTAACTGGATTGAACTTTGTTCGGTTTAGTCGTACGCTGAACAAAGCGAGTGTCAATCAACTTTCATCTTCATTTCCGCAAGTGGTGGGATACTACGGCGACAATATTTATCTGATTTATGGAGATGCCGACCTCCTAAGCTCAAGATATAGTGTTGAAATGACCGGGGCGCTGAAACTGGAAGCAGCGATGAAGATGGGGAATCAGGTGGAAGGGGTCGTAGCTGGTAAAGACGTAGAGTCAGGAAATGAATCAACAGTAGATATCATATATGTAGGCCCAAAATCCTTATCCCAAAAGTCGGTAATAAGCGGGTTTGATGTTGAGGTGGTTAGGGCTAATGATGATGCCAATAGTATTACGGTAATCGCTTCAAAGAATGAGCTGGAGAAAATAGCCTCACTTCCGTGGGTGGTAGCTATTGAGAGAAGTAGGGGCGAATTCAAAGTGGATATAAATCGAAATTTGGGTAATCGTATAAGGACTGGTATAAACGCAATTAATGTAGGAGAAGACCTCAGAGGTCAGGGAATAAAAATAGGAGTGGGTGATGGAGGCAGGCCCTCTTCCCATATAGATTTATCAGGGCAGACTGATGTGAGAATTAGTGATAACATAGAAGAGTCTGGTCATGCCACTCACGTTACGGGCACGATTGTGGGAAGAGGCACGCTTAGTTTTGGAGGAATTGGTATGGCTTCAGGGGCAAGTGTTATCTCGAACTTCTATGACGATATTATTAATAATGCCCCTTCTTATATGGCTGAGGGTTTAACACTAACCAATAACTCCTATTCTCCAACAAGCATTCCTTTCGGCAGTTATACTCAAACAGAAAGCGCGTTTATTGATAAGCAACTGAGAGAAAACCCCGACTTACTTCATATGTTTTCAGCTGGCAACAACGGGTGGCAATTTGATCAGTTCGGTGGAGCCGAGCACAAATTTGCCACAGTATCTGGCGGATTTAATTCATCCAAAAATGCTTTAACCGTAGCAAACGAAACAACTCTTTCCGATGTTGGTGTTACCTCAAGCAAAGGCCCTACTGGTGATGGTAGAATTAAGCCAGAGATTTCAGCCTATGGTGCAAGTGTATATAGCACATGGTTAGATAATGGCTATAAGGGTGTTACCGGTACCAGCATGTCTACTCCAACGGTAACAGGCGCCATGGCCTTGGCTTCGCAGAAATATAAGCAGCAACATGGCACTACACCTCCAGGAGCCTTGCTGAAAGCAGTCCTTTGTAACTCAGCAGAGGATGGGGGGAATCCGGGCCCAGATTACAAGTTTGGATTTGGCTCTTTAAATATTATCAGAGCCCTTCGTACGATTGAGAACGAAGATTACTTTCAATCCTCTATTAATAATGGCGCAACTTCAATTCATAATATTACGGTTCCGGCGGGGGTTAGTCAGCTAAAGGTATTGTTGTATTGGGCAGATAGGGAGGCTGCACCTGGGGCTGGCCAAGCGCTTGTCAATAATCTTGACTTGACAATAGATGGGCCGGGTGGTAATTATTTGCCTTGGGTTTTAGATGCTGCCAACCCCGACAATAACGCTACAACTGGGGTTGATAACCTTAACAACATTGAGCAAATAACCATATACAACCCCTCTGCTGGAAGTTATGGCCTAAATGTAGCCGGCACCGATATACCATTTGGTCCTCAAGATTATTATTTGATTTATGAGTTCGTTGTGCCTGAGATCCAATTGCTATACCCAATTGGAGGAGAAACACTAATACCTGGAGGCACAGAAAGGATAAGATGGCGTAGCAGCGGAATCTCAGGTAGTTTAGATATCGAACTTTCGACGGATGGTGGAAGTAGCTGGTCTTCACTTAGCGGCGCAAGTACAGCATTCGATGCTAAAATATATTTTGTTCCCAGCGACTTGCATACCTCTCAAGGCAGGATTCGTATTACGCACACAACAAGTTCGGTACAAGCTAGTTCTCAAGAAGATTTCACGGTGCTTGGAACACCGGAGGTGAACATGGCACCGTTTTGTTTCGGGCATGTACAACTCACTTGGGATCCCGTGGATAATGCCTCATCCTATGAGATATTGTCGCTAGATGCTTCGGATGAAATGGTGGTTATTGGTAACACCAGCAGCACTTCCTTCCTGGCGGCCAACCTTGATACATCCAAGGAGCATTGGTTCTCAGTGCGATCGGTGCATGCAGATGGAGGGAGGGGCAAACGTACTTTGGCCAATTCCGTTCTTCCCGGCGAAGGCGCCTGCCCCTGGAGTGATGACCTAGCCATTGCCTCTGTAGTTAAGCCTGCACAAGTTGGTAGAAAATATACTTCTTCAAGTTTTAACCGGGTGGAATTGTTGATAAAAAACGTTGGTAACAATGCTGTGGGTAATTTCAATATCACCTACCAAATTGATGGTGGTGCTCCTGTTGTGGAGACCTTCACTGGTACCATAGCCTCTGGCGAGGATCTTATCTACCAGTTCGCTCCAACATCAGTGATGG
>JANQPQ010000032.1 GCA_028285445.1 Cyclobacteriaceae bacterium
CAAGGGCAGCTTCATCAAATTGGGGCGCAATTAACACTTCGAAAAAAAGCTTATCAACTTCTTCGGCAGCTTCTGCATTAAATTTTTGGTTAGTAACCAGAATGCCACCAAAAGCGGAGATGTTATCTGCCTGAAGTGCCTTGAGGTAGGCATCTTTAACCGTTTCTGCGATGGCAACCCCGCACGCATTGGTGTGCTTCAAAATGGCGAATGCCGTTTCGTTAGGAAACTCTTCAATTAGATTGATTGCGGCATCTATATCCACCAGGTTATTGTAAGAAAGCTCCTTACCATGAAGCTGCTCCAGCATGTCGCCAATTGGTCCGAAGAACGCCGCCTGTTGATGAGGGTTCTCTCCGTATCTTAATTCCTTTTTGCTACCAAAGCTTTGTTTGAATCCTGAAAGATGATCGTCATCGAAAAAGTTGAATATGGCGCTGTCGTAGTGAGAGCTGATGTCGAAAGCTTCACGAGCAAATTGTTTGCGGTCGTCAATACTGGTTTGGCACTGGTTTTCTTCCAGCAACTGTAAAGTTTTATCGTATTGATTGCGTGAGCTTACAATGAGGACGTCTTTGAAATTTTTCGCCGCTGCCCTGATCAGGCTAATCCCGCCAATGTCTATCTTTTCTATAATCTCATCATGCGAAGCTCCGGATGCAACCGTTTCTTCAAATGGATAGAGGTCTACAACTACCATGTCGATAGGGGGGATATCATGTGTTACTACCTCTTCCTGATCTTGTTCATGCTCCCGCCGGTGCAGAATGCCGCCAAACACCTTGGGGTGAAGTGTTTTTACCCTGCCACCAAAAATTGAAGGGTAGCTTGTTACGTCCTCAACAGCTTCTACTGGTATACCCAGTTCTTCAATGAAGCTCTGAGTGCCCCCGGTAGAGTAGAGTTTTACACCATGGGAGTTTAAATACCTGACAAGATTTTCGAGGTTGTCTTTGTAAAAGACGGAAATTAATGCGGAACGAATTGGTTTAGTGGACATTTACAGCTGGGAAAATTAGCTGCAAAGCTAGGTATTTTTTGAGCTAATCACCAACCAACATTTCAATGGTTGAGGGGTAGTGTTCATACTCCAACTCATGCACTTTTTTTGCTACCTCATCAGCAGTTTCTCCAGGATTAATTTCACACTTCGCTTGCTTGATGATGTCGCCCTCATCGTAATTCTCGTCTACAAAATGGATAGTGATGCCTGTTTCAACCTCTCCATTTTCAACTACAGCTTGGTGCACATGCATGCCATACATTCCCTTGCCACCATATTTTGGCAGCAAGGCAGGGTGGATATTAACGATTTTGTTTGGAAAAGCTTTCAGCAGGTTTTGAGGTACCAACCACATGAAGCCGGCAAGTACCACAAAGGAAATATCAGACGCAAGCAGCAAATCCACTACATAATTCGAATGATATAACTGCTGCCGATTAAACACTGCAGTTGGAATGTTGTAGTTCTCTGCCCTCTGTAGGGCGAAGGCTTTATGGTTATTAGATAATAGCAAAGCTATGTCAATGCTTGGGTGACCTTGAAAATGCTGAAATATCTTTTCGGCGTTAGTTCCACTTCCCGAAGCAAAAATTGCGACTTTAATTTTCAATCTTAAATAGTTACTAGTGTCATACTTAAAATACCAACCAACATAAACCACTTCACGTACACGCTCAAATTGTGAAACCGCGATTTGGTATCAGCCCGATAAAGTAGCAGGATAAGTCCTAGTGCAGGCACAATGAACGAAAGGAAAACAACAATACTCCTGGGGAAGTTAAATGTTAGCTTCAAATAGATTAAGAAAGCTCCGAAGAAGAAGCTTACTACGTAAATAAATATTTTGCTACCGCGAAGCCCCCAAATTATAGGTAAAGTTCTGCTGCCAAATTGTGCGTCACCCTGTAGGTCTTCCATATCTTTGATTACCTCCCTTAATAGCGTTACAACGAATGCGAAAATTGCATACAGTAGCACCAGGTTGAATCGTTGCTGATAGTAAATTGTAATGACCAGAACAGACATGCCGGTGAGCACTGCTACCATGAGATTGCCAACCAGGGGCATCCTTTTCAATTGATTGGAATACAGCCATAAAAAGAAAGCGGCCAGAAAATTAACAACGGCTATGCGGAAACCTACTGCCAGTCCGAGGCCAATGCCAATAAAATTGAAGAGGGTGTGAGCAATAATTGCAGTACGGCGTTTTAATACGGTACCAACAATTACCTTTTCGGGTTTATTGATGAGGTCTATTTTAATATCATAATAATCGTTTATGATGTAGCCCGCGGCAGCAATTAATACCGTAGAGACAGATACCAGGAGTAGGTGGAAATCGGTAACTATTTGCCGCCAGTTCTGGTAAGGGCCAACCAAAAAGACTGCGGCAACGTATTGTGTAGCCACAATTATCAATAAGTTTTGGATCCGGGTTAACTTCAGAAATCCAAGAAATGAGAAATCCCTGGGCCGATATTGATCTCGTGGTTCCATGGCAACTAACCCTAATTTATGCCCTGTTAGGCGGCCACTAATTTAGATTAGCAATTTTTGTGAGACCCGTCGCAGAATGGTGCGTTACCAGTTTGTTTGCAGGCACACCATGCAACCGTGCGCGAATCTTCAATCTCTTGCGCTTGAGGTGTAAATGATGTCTCCTTGTGCGACCCATCGCAAAACGGTTGGCTGCTACTGCGGCCACATGCACACCAGTAATAGGTGCCGGGTTCCGTTTCCATCACAATGGGATTCTTTTGGGCAATTTCTGGCTTTTCCATATTCAGTAGGTTGTATCAAAGATCATAATGATCCATGATGTGTTGAGTGATCAATTTATAGATTTTGGCCTTCTCTTCATCATTACTTAGCAAGTTTAGATGACTTTCTATAGTCTGCGTATCTCGTCTCATGGCAGGTCCGGTTTGCCCGTTTTCGGGGCCCAGGGTTAGACTTTTCCTTATCGTTTCGGTTATCAATGGTTTCAACATATCAAAAGATTGACCATGATCTATGATAATATCTTTTGAGAGCGTGAGCATGTGATTAGTGAAATTACAAGCAAACACAGCAGCCAGGTGAATAGCTTTCCTGGCCTCGCTATCTATTTTGTAGACTTTCTTAGCAATTCCGGAGGCAACCATTTCTAAAGTGTTTTCCGCTTTGTTAGTTGTTGTTTCTATACAAATCGGAACATCCTTGAAATCCACAGTACGATCTCGGCTGAAAGTTTGGAGAGGATAAAAAACTCCAATGTCTTCGGTGGCTGCAAGTGCCAGCACATCTAACGGCTGTGCTCCTGAAGTGTGTGCCAGTACCGCCCCTTCGGGAAGCACCATCTCAGTTACCACTTCTCTAATGGCATCGTCAGAAACGGCTATTATTACCAACTGCACCGGGTCTTCGGAGAAGTCAAGATCCGATTTTCCTTCGGCCATGTAGAGGCGCTGAACAAGTGAGGTTGTTCTGTCTACATTACGGCCATACACGGCCTTTACCGCAAAGCCGGCATTGTCTAGGGCCGGGGCAAGGTTCCAGGCGGTATTGCCAGTTCCCACAATTGCAATATTTGGTTTAATACTCATCAGGCCTTGGCAGCTATTTCACCAATCGCTCGAACCAATTTGTCAAGGTCATACTTAAGCGTATATACGTGTGGGGTTACTCTTACGCCATTAATATTTTCCCATTTGATAGCTGTAGTGTGAATCTTATAATCTCGATACAACGCTGAAGAGATTTGACCAGGTTCCATCCCTTCAATGCTGAAGTTGGCCAGGGCGCAGGAGAACTCATCTTTTAAAGAGGTGTTAATCTTGACCTTTGGAATATCAGCAACCTTTTCGCACCAGTAGTTTTTGAGGTAGCGTAGCCTGGCTTCCTTACGTTCGCTGCCGATGGCATGGTGAAAATCTATCGCCTGACCAATAGCCTGCTCCGGAGCAAAAGACCGGGTGCCAAGGTTCTCAAACTTGCGAATATTGTCGCTCTGAGGCTCGTGGTGAGGAAACAGTGGCCACAATTCCTTAATGTTATCCTTTGCCACCCAAAGCATTCCGGTACCGAATGGAGCACAGAGCCATTTGTGCAGGCTGGAGCCAAAGTAATCGCAATTCAAATCTGTAATCTTAAATTGAAAATGAGCAAAGGTGTGGGCACCATCTACAATAGATTTTATGCCACGACTTCTGGCCGCTTTACAAATTTCTGCAGCTGGAAGAATTTGACCATTCCAGTTTATCATTTGCGTGACATGCACCACTTTGGTTTTGGAGGTGAAAGCGTTGGTAAACTGTTTGAGGAGGTATTCGGGATCCTCTGAGGGCATTTCAAGATTTAACCAGACCAACTTGATCTTGTCTCTAATTTCCCGCTGCTTCCAGGCATTGATCATGTTGGGGTAGTCTTGCTTTGTAAGCACCACCTCATCACCAGCGTTTAGGTCCAATCCGAAGATTACTGTATCCAGCGCTTCGGTAGAGTTGCGATTTACTGCAATTTCTTCTGATGAACATCCAGCCAGGTGGGCCAACTTTTCTCGTACTGGTTCTCGCCCCTGATCTAAGGTGCGCCACATGGAGTAAGAGGGCATCTCGTTGCTGTAATGGTAATATCGGTCAACGGCATCCTGTACCACTTTAGGTTGGGGGCTCACGCCTCCATTATTCAGGTTAATGATTGAAGGGCTAACGGTGTAGGCCAGCCTTATTTGCTCCCAGGTGGTTTCATTTATGACTGCTTCAGCCGGTGATAAATCGTTTAGTTTAATCAGGCCCCTACCTAGTGACTTTGCATTGGCAGCGGCATTCCAAGGAGCGGTTGCCACCAGGGCAGCCGAGGTTGCCAATTTAGAAAAGAAGGTGCGTCGCGATTGTCCCATGGGAATTCGTGTTAATTCTGAAATTAAGTTAAGGAAAATAACCCGCAATGAGGACCGATAAGTTAGGCAGCCTCTTTGTCGCGAGTTTGGACGAATTCGACGTATCGACGTTTGATTGCCACGCCAAAACCTACCATTAAAAGTAAGGTGCCAATCCACAACACGTTAATGAAAGGTTTCTCCATAGCTTTTAGAATGATGTAGTCTTTTTCTGTGGTGTAGGTAGCTAAGGTAAAATTGTCATCTTCGGGGTGAATATGAAGGAGTGCAAAGCGAACGCCTAAATCAGGAATCTCATCAGGTATTCGACCTAGCATCAGCCTATCTCTAATAATGTAGATGGGTTCAGCCAAATATTCTCCAACATCTCCAAGAACTCTTATGCTGGCCTTTACCGCTACATCGTCTGGCCCAATGGTGACATTTTCCGCCTCATATATTCTCACAATACTCTCCACAGAAGCTACGTAATCATTCACGAAGAAACGCTCATTCAAACCTATAGTCACTTCCTCAGGATCGCTCCATTCAGTTTCCTGAGTAGGATCGGGAATGGATGATACGTGGGTATACAAATCAGCGAAAGTACCTCGCTTTATATCCGGCGAGGCCAAAATACCCCCCATATCTTCATTGATCTGGGCCCTGGGATACAATCTGAAAGACCGACCCTTAGCGTCTGTATATTCCACCTCGTAGTAGGTGTTTTCAGGAAGGATTTCCAATGTGTCTCCTTTGGAGTAATATTTCAACCCTTTCCAACTAATATCGCTTTTTGTCACAACCAGGTTTGGATCTGCAGTCAATCGAAGTTCATTCTTGTTTACAAAACCAGGGAAGCCCGAGACTTCTATTCGCTGCCCGCGATAATTGACCTGATATTCTCCCATTTGTTTGGTTTCATTCAGAAACAACAACACATTCTCGAGGTTGATTTCGTTTGACAGGTCGGGGTGAATAATTGAGCCCGTTTGATTTTTTGAGACTACCGTTGAATATCCTGAGGAGAACATGATGCCAATAAGAATCATGGCAATGGAGATATGTGCTATTGACCCGCCGGAAAGGTTCACATTACTTCTGGCAACCCTAATCAGTATCTTGCCATTGGCTATGATAGAGTAGACCCCGGCGGTCATTAGTATGAGGTACGATAGGTTTGTTACCCCTGAGATTTGAATAAGTACTGCGCCCACTACCAGGGTTAATATGATGGGTATGGTAAGCTCCTGCCACAATTTGGATCGATCAATTTTTTGCCACCAGAAGAACTGCCCTGTTCCGGAAAGAAAGGCTACCGCCACGGCAAACCATTTTTGCCAGGTGCCAAAATATTCTACCTGGTCAGCAGGTAAGGCCAGCCGCGGTGAAGCACCAAAGAATTCTCCAATTTCATTAAACACCGGAAAAGAAGTTGGAATCAGCACTTGAAAACCCATTAACCCTAAAGTTGTAGCTCCAATAAAAATCCAGAATTCTCTTGAATAGCTAGAAACCTCTTTCTGGGTGGTGGGAATCTGCTTCCATTTTATAATTGCCAATACAATGGCCCCAATTGTGAAGAAGAGCAGATAAGTGAGTAGTTGCCCCGCCAGCCCTAAATCAGTAAATGAGTGCACAGATGATTCACCGAGGATGCCGCTGCGAACCAAAAATGTGGAATACAGAATGAGCACGAAAGTGGTGATGACCAGGATAATGGATGACTTTAGTGCTGTGCTGCTATTCTTAAAAGTTATCATGGTGTGAATAGCGGCAATGAGAAATAGCCAGGGCACATAAACTGCGTTTTCTACCGGATCCCAGTTCCAGTAACCTCCAAAGTTTAATGTTTCGTAGGCCCAATATCCCCCCATAAGTATGCCTAAGCCCAGCACGGCTGCAGAAAAGAGAGCCCAGGGCAAAGCAGGGCGAATCCACTCCTTGAATTTGTTTTGCCACAATCCCGCGATACAAAATGCGAAGGGTATCAGGGTTGTTGCAAAGCCAAGAAACAATGTGGGTGGATGAATTACCATCCAGTAATTTTGCAGTAGTGGATTAAGGCCGGTGCCATCAGCTGGCACGAAGTTAGGATCAGTTTGAAAAATGGGGGCATCCACCATTACATCTCTTAGAAGAATAAAAGGGGTGCTACCCAATTTAAAGTTGAATATTACTACACCCAGAATCATGGAAGTAAGGAACCCCTGTACCAGGGCGAAGATTGTCATGACCGGGGCTTGCCAGTTTTTATTGGTTCGGATAAGAACAATTCCAATTACTGCGTGCCAAAAAATCCACAGCAGAAAACTGCCCTCCTGGCCTTCCCAGAAGCTCGATATCATATAATGCGTAGGAAGCCGAAGGGAGGAATGGCTCCAGGCGTAGTGATACTCGAAATAGTGATTATAGATGATATAGAAAAGGGATGCAACAATGCCGAAGACAGAAACTGCATGAATGTAAAAACTGATTCTACCGTTAGCAGCCCATTGAGCCTTTTTTTCCGGATCGGTAAGCTGCGATCCTTTGTAAAAAGAAAAAGCGGCAAAAACCGCAGCAATAAAGGAAGTAATCACGAACAAGTGACCGAGACTACCAATAAAAGTATGGACTATTTGCGGATTTTCAGTCAACTACTTCAGCTTCAAGCTCTTGTTCCTGGTACTTGCTAGGACATTTCATCAGAATCTTGTCGGCAACAAAAGTGTCGTTATGATAACTTCCAATAACCACAATTTGTTCTGAACGAAGGAAATCGGTAGGCATTGGCTCTTTGTAGAAAACTTGCTGCTGATGCTGATTGAGATCCACCATCTGAAAAGAAAAAGAGAGCTTATCTGCACTAGGTTCAATACCAACAACCTCCCCTTGGCTGTCAGTGGCCAGCTGTCCTACTACATGTATCTTTTCATCATTGCCACTTAGAGCCATTTGCTTGGCCTCACCAAAACCTACATAAGTGCTGGCATCGCCGGCGGTTGAAATGATAATTACAATTGCCAGCCCGATAACTACAATGCCATATAAATGCGACTTTTTCATGCGATTATGCCATTACAAGGTCACAGCAAATTTACTCATTATATTCTGCTCCGGTGGTTTCGTCTGACACTTCTTTCTCGAGCTTGCTAATTTTTTTCTCAAGCCGGAAGAGGTAAAGAATTACACCACCTAACACCAAAACCAAAATAGCTACCACGACATAGATTTTACCACTTGAGCGGAGAACATCAGCCATCTCAATTTGGTCTTGGGCAAAACGAGTGAAGGAAAGCAAGAGGTTGCTCATTGTTGATTATTTTCTTCGAAGGAATTTCTAGCAAATTGTAGTCTGGTGTAGAGTGAAGCTATCCATATGCCGAGCGCTGTAAAGGCGATAACCGAGGGATAAAATACCATCCTCATTTTGGAGTCGAGGTCGTAGGCATTAAACCCTGGATTCCCACCACTACCGGGATGCATAGAGCTGGTTAGCCTTGGCAAAATGAAAAGCAAGGGAATCATAGCGGCGAAGGCAAAGATGTTGTAAACGGCAGCTATCCTTGCCTTGCGATCACCGTCCTCAATGGAGCCTCTCAAGACGGAATAGGCCAGGTAAATAAGTACGGCGATGGCCGCAGTAGTTTGCTTTGGGTCTCCATGCCAGGGCGTACCCCATGTGTAGTTGGCCCAAAGCATACCGGTTAACAGGCCTAGCACGCCGTACAGGATGCCAACATTCGCGTATTGCGTTGCCAGAACATCGTTTTTGATGTCAAATCCAGATAGGTACCTGATTGAATGAATAACTGACAGAAGAAGGATAATTACCATTCCAAACCACATGGGTACATGAAAATAGAGGGCGCGGATCGACTCATTCAGTATTGGAAGACGAGGGACGTCGAATAACATACCGGCCAGCACCGTGTAAAGGAGCAGCGCGATGGTTAAGGCCCGAAACCAGGTTTGTGATGCCAGCTTCATAATTAACTTCGCCAAAGATAGGGGAATAGCAGATAGGAAAGTGTCAGAGAAATAATATTAATAGCCACCAACACCAAAACTTCTTTCATACTGTTTTCCAGCGCCAGGCCGGCAATAGCATTTTTAGAAATTTTGATCACTAGCATGATCATTGGGATAATGGTCGGGAACCCCAGTACTGCAATTAGAAAAGGGCTACGTGAACTTTTAGCGCTAATTGCTGAAACTAAGGTTAGAAAGGTGGAAAATCCTGCGGAGGCCAGAAATACAGCAAGCACAAAAACGGCAGAAGACTCCACTTTGTTTCCCATTAACAAGATGTAAAAAGCATACCCGATGGCAGCCAAGAGAAGCATCAGCAATATGTTGTAAACAGCTTTGGCGAGGATAATGGTAGTTGGGCTGGCTACACAGTAATAGTATTGATTTCGCTCCCCGGTTTCGTAGAAGCTGGTAGCCATGGCATTCATGGCCCCGAAGAGCATGAGAATCCAGAACAGGGCGCTCCAGGTTGCAGCTCCAATAGAGTTGGCAGCCCCAGTAAATGTGAAGTAAAGTACGAAGATACTACTGACAAGATAGAGCAATACTCCACTGATGGAAGTTTTGCGCCTGAGCTCTACTTTCAGATCCTTCTTAAGTAGCTGCCAAAGTTCCTGGAAGAACATAATTACTCAACAGTACTCTGTTGACGCTTCTTTTCTACGGAACTCAAATACCGATTGAATTCAATAGCGAGGATCAGGAAGTATCCTAGCCCAACAGCCCACAGTATGGCGGTTAAGAGTCGGTTTTGAGTGCTGGTTCCTGGTGGCGAATGAATTGACGTAAAACCTTCGATGAGTTCGAAATCAGATTCGAGCATAACTTCTCTTTCAATGGCCAACTTTCGCTTGTAGAGCACCTGATCCTCCCGAAAAATATCTATCGGATTTCCAAGATTGGGATCATTCAGAACAACATTATTGGAGCCCTCACGGTTGTTGTTTCCTGATTTTTGGATGTAATTGAGCAGTACGAACTTCAGGCTGTCAAGCTTTTCAATTTCGTTCTCTAACTTCTCAATTTCCGCCTTTTGTATATTCCTTGTAATTTCTATTCGCTTCTTGACGTAGCTTTGGTTCTTTAAATACTTTACTAGCGGCGCCTGTAGCTCAGCAAAAGATGCCGGGTTAGAGGAGTAAGCCTCAATAGAATAAGATTTGGCATTTCTATCTTCAAGGTTCCCAATAACAGTGGCAATAAAGTCCGCACTCACATTCTTGTTTTTAAGCTCCTGCTTTGCAAGCTCTATGTCTATTAGTGTCTCTTCGCTGGTAACGGGGGTGAATTCAAACCTCCCTATTTCTGCGGCTGTCTCACTGCTAATGCCAAGCAGTTCTGCCAGCTGATTGGCTCCCGAGCCGCTAAGTCTGTTAAGATTGCCTAGCGAAGCCTCTACCAGTACGGGATCAAAATAATCACAGCTAATTAATAAAGACGATACATAAGTTGGCTTTGATATCCGATTGTAACCAAAAGCGAGACCTACACTGCCAGCTACCAGAACTACCAAGAGCCACTTATACCTTATTGTATATCGACGAAAGGCAACAACTGCCAAAACCACCGAGGTAACCATGCCCTTAAGCAGGCGGCCAACAGATGCAAAGACTTCCTTAAGGTCTATTTCATCATCGCTGTTAGTTCTGATGTTATTGCCGATTTCTTCTTTCATAATAGTCCTTTAGTGGCTCAAAAATAGTTATTTTCTTCTAAATCGCTTGAGAAACCAACTTTCTGACAAGGGTAAATTGGCATGGTCTGTTGAATGTTCTAAATTTGATCATTTCCCATGTGGCATGGCTAAAAGAAATATATTAATTACCGGGGGGGCTGGTTTTATTGGGTCTCATGTGGTGAAGTTATTTGTAAGCAAATACCCGGATTACTCCATATACAATTTAGATAAGCTTACTTACGCCGGGAACCTCGAGAATTTAAGGGATATAGAGGATAAGCCAAATTACAAATTCATTCATGGTGACATTTGTGATAATGCCTTGCTGGAAGAAAATTTCAAGAAATACGGATTCGATAGCGTTATTCATCTTGCTGCCGAATCGCATGTTGACCGATCCATTCATGATCCCCAACAATTTGTTCTGACAAATGTCATCGGCACATTAAATCTGCTACGATGCGCACAGAACTGGTGGGGAAATTCACCTGGCGAAAACTTGTTTTACCACATTTCCACAGACGAGGTTTATGGCTCCCTTGGACCAAGCGGCCTTTTTAGCGAAACAACTCCCTATGACCCAAAGTCGCCATATTCGGCCTCTAAGGCTAGCTCGGATCATTTTGTGCGTGCATATGGCAACACTTTTAACCTGCCAATCTTAATCTCCAATTGTTCTAATAATTACGGCCCTTTCCAGTTTCCAGAGAAGCTTATACCACTCACAATCAATAACATTATTGAAAAGAAGCCAATACCCATATACGGTAAAGGCGAGAATATCCGGGACTGGTTGTACGTAGCAGATCACGCCAATGCTATCGATCTTGTATTTCATAAAGGCGCCATTGGGGAGACTTACAACATAGGGGCTGACAACGAATGGACGAACTTAAGTTTAGTGGAATTGATCTGTCAAAAGATGGATGCCAAACTTGATCGAAGAGCTGGCGAATCTGGTGGCTTAATTCAGTTTGTAACCGATCGCGCTGGTCATGATTTGAGATATGCTATAGATGCAGCAAAAATCAAAACAGAGTTGAATTGGCAAAAGAGTTATTCTTTTGAACAAGGTATTGATCTTACTATCGATTGGTACCTTAGTAACCATGAATGGCTTGACCGAGTCAAGTCCGGGGAATATAGAAAGTACTACCAGGGAATGTATAAAGACCTTACTCAATGAAAGGCATAGTACTAGCAGGAGGCTCAGGAACGCGGCTTTATCCTATTACCAGTGTAGTAAGTAAGCAGCTAACACCGGTTTATGACAAGCCCATGATCTATTACCCTATTTCCACCTTGTTAATGGCGGGAATCAGGGAAATTCTCATTATCTCAACCCCCCGGGATCGGCCACTTTTTGAGCACCTGCTGAAAGATGGTTCCAGCCTGGGTTGTAAGTTCTCATATGCCGAGCAAGAGAATCCTAACGGCATTGCTGAGGCTTTTGTTATCGGGGAAGAATTTATTGATAATAAGCCGGTGGCACTCGTCCTTGGAGATAACATTTTTCATGGAGAAGGCCTGATGGAAGAACTGCAAACCTGCGTTTCGCCCCAGGGAGGTATAATTTTCGCTTATCGTGTTGTAGACCCTGAGCGGTATGGTGTGGTTGAGTTCGACCAAAACCAGCGTGTGATAAGTATTGAAGAGAAACCAACAAACCCCAAAACGGATTA
Source organism: Cyclobacteriaceae bacterium (assembly GCA_028285445.1). Taxonomy (GTDB): domain Bacteria; phylum Bacteroidota; class Bacteroidia; order Cytophagales; family Cyclobacteriaceae; genus JANQPQ01. The sequence continues at coordinate 12,237 of JANQPQ010000032.1, forward strand.
CGCAATTCCAGGATTGTATTTTTTTAATGGTGATGTTGCTGAGGTTGCCAAATCCATTAAGCCCAGTGCCAGAGGAGAACTGGAGATTACCGAAATCAATCGGCACTACCTGGATTCCGGTAACCTGGAGGTACGAGTGATGGGTAGGGGCACGGCATGGCTCGATACTGGCACCTTTGGCTCCTTAATGCAAGCTGCAAATTTCGTCCAGATAATAGAGGAAAGGCAAGGCCTTAAGATTGGCTGCATAGAGGAGGTGGCTTATCGGATGAAGTACATTGATAGAACACAACTTGAAAACCTTGCAAGACCCCTAATGAATAGTGGCTATGGTGAATACCTAATGAAAATCATTTCATGAAAGTTATAACAAGCAACTTCCAGGGTTTGCTGGTTCTGGAACCCAAGCTACATTATGATGAGCGGGGGTACTTTATGGAAAGCTACAATCACAAAGTTTTACAGGCAGCTGGAGTTACCACAACATTTGTCCAAGACAACCATTCCTATTCGAAAAAAGGAGTTTTAAGAGGGCTGCACTTTCAGCGAGATGATTTTGCCCAGGCAAAGTTGGTGCGGGTAGTTCAGGGTGAGATTTTGGATGTGGTTGTTGACCTAAGGGAAGGCGACACATTTTGCCAGGCCTTTGCACTAAAGCTGTCTAATGAGAACAAAAAGCAGCTATTTGTTCCCAAGGGATTTGCTCATGGGTTCGTAGTTTTAAGCGATGAAGCCCAGGTGCATTATAAGTGTGACAACTACTTTTCTCCCGATCATGAGGTTGGTATCAGGTATGATGATCCCGACTTGTCTATAGATTGGATGCTCCCTCAGAAAGACCTAGTTTTGTCGGAAAAAGACATGAGGTTACCCTATCTCTCTGAAATGGTCTAAATAAGAATGGAAAAACGAGTTATTGTCACGGGGGCTGCCGGTTTTATAGGTTACCATTTATCAAAACTTCTCAACCAACTTGGGTACAGTGTAATTGGCATTGACAACCTGAATGAGTACTACGATGCTCAGCTAAAGAAAGATCGCTTGTCGCAACTTGAGGAGAATTCAGGGTTTAGCTTTTACAAAGTAGATCTGTGCGATCATGATGCCATAAATAAGATATTTGCCGAACACAAGCCAGAATATGTGGTGAACCTCGCGGCACAAGCTGGAGTTCGCTATTCCCTGGAAGACCCATTCAAGTACACCGACAGTAACGTTACCGGCTTCCTAAGTATACTTGAAGCATGCAGACACAACCCTGTAAAGCACTTGCTGTTTGCTTCAACTAGCTCGGTATATGGGGCAAATACCAGAATGCCCTTTTCTGAGCATGACGCTGTTAGTCACCAGATATCTCTCTATGCTGCCACAAAACGTGCTAATGAGGCTATGGCACATTCGTATTCGGCACTGTTCGACATACCTGTTACCGGTTTACGATTTTTTACCGTATATGGGCCCTGGGGAAGACCTGATATGGCCCTCTTTAAGTTTACCAAAGCCATCCTGCAAGACACTCCCATCGATGTCTATAATCATGGGGAAATGAAAAGAGATTTCACCTATGTTGAGGATATCGCCGAAAGTATTGGCAGATTGTTAGATAAGCCACCTGATGTAAATGAAAGCTGGGACGCTAATAACCCCGATCCCTCCTCGAGCTTTTGCAAGTACCGTATTTGTAACATTGGAAACAGCCAGCCTATTGAGCTCATTAGCTTCATTAATGTTATTGAAAAAGCACTAAACAAGAAGGCCAGGAAGAATTTGATGGAGATGCAGCCAGGTGACGTTAAGGCAACTTCTTCTGATGTTTCTGACCTGGAAGCAATAACTGAGTTTAAGCCTAAGACAAGCATTGAAGAAGGGGTGAAACATTTCGTTGACTGGTATCTTGAGTACTATCACAATTAATTACGCTCATTAACTTTAAAATGGAAAAAATTGGAATAATTGGCCTCGGGTATGTAGGGCTCCCTTTGGCTGTTGAGTTTGGCAAGCAGAGAGAAGTTTTGGGTTTTGACCTTAATAGCTCTCGTATCGAAGAGCTGCGTGAGGGGGTAGACAAGACCAATGAAGTAGAACCTGAGGAGTTAAAAGAGGCAACAAAGCTAGAGTTTACTGACGATGTAAGCCTGCTGTCAGGAGTTTCAATTTACATTGTAACAGTTCCAACGCCCATAGATGATTTCAAAACTCCAGACCTTGGACCAATAAAATCTGCAACCCGAACTTTGGGTCAGTACCTCTCACAGGGCGATATTGTAATTTATGAGTCCACCGTTTTCCCAGGGTGTACTGAAGAGATATGTGTACCGATTCTTGAAGAGGAAAGTAAACTAAAGTACAATACCGATTTTTTCGTGGGTTATTCTCCTGAAAGAATTAACCCTGGTGATAAAGAACATAGGTTGCCCAATATCTTAAAGATCACAAGTGGCAGTACGCCTGAGGTGGCTGAGCAAATCGATTTGCTTTACCAGGAAATTATTACCGCGGGCACCTACAAGGCCACGTCAATCAAAGTAGCCGAGGCAGCCAAAGTTATTGAAAACTCCCAGAGAGACGTAAATATCGCCTTTGTGAATGAGCTGTCTTTGATCTTCAACAAAATGGGTATAGATACAACCGATGTTCTTGAGGCCGCTGGTACAAAATGGAACTTTCTCAAGTTCCGCCCCGGACTGGTTGGAGGCCACTGCATAGGGGTTGATCCATACTACCTAACGCATAAAGCAGAAAGTGTAGGATATCATTCAGAGGTGATCCTTTCGGGGCGAAGAATAAATGACGGTATGGGTATATTTATTGCCAACCGAATGGTGAAGTTGCTCAACAATAATAGCAGAAACATAAGGGGTAGCAAGGTGCTGGTAATGGGGATCACTTTTAAGGAGAATTGCCCCGACATCAGAAATTCCAGGGTAATAGATGTCATAAAGGAATTGCAGGATTTTGGCATTCAGGTAGATGTTTATGATCCCTGGGCAGACAAAGCTGAGGTCTCCGAAGAATTTGGTATCGAATTGCAGGAAGAGATGGACAGCAGTTATGACGGGATAATTCTGGCAGTAGCTCACGATTCCTTTACTACCATCGATTTTGAAAAGTACTCGAATAATGGAAGCCTGATCTTTGATGTTAAATCATTTCTACCAAAGGAAGTGGTACACGACAGGCTGTAATACGATAAACCATGTCATCCGCTAACGATCCAATTCGTATGGTCGATCTACTTACGCAATACCAGCGTATTAAGGAAGAGATTGATCAGGCGGTTTCGGATGTGCTAAATTCTGGTCAGTTTATTCAAGACAAGCACGTACACGACTTCGAAAAGACAATAGCAAATTTCCTTAATACCAGCCATGTTGTAACCTGTGGTAATGGCACGGATGCGCTACAAATTGCTTTGATGAGTCTTAAGCTTGAACCTGGCAGTGAGGTAATAGTACCTGCATATACCTACTTCGCCACTGTGGAGGTGGTTGCGCTGTTGGGATTAACCCCGGTAATTGTGGATGTAGATCCAGAATTCTTCACCCTGGACCCGCGGTGCGTACAAGAAGCCATTACCGACAATACAGCAGCAATAATTCCAGTACACCTTTTTGGCCAGTGCGCTGATTTAGGCAGCCTGAAAAACATCGCCACAGAAAACGGATTGTACATCATTGAAGACAATGCCCAGGCTTTTGGAGCAGACTATATTTTCCCTGATAACTCGCAAAAGAAAGCAGGAACTATCGGCCATCTGGGAACTACCTCTTTTTATCCTACCAAAAACTTAGGTGCCTATGGCGATGGGGGTGCGGTATTCTGCGCCGACCCTGAATTAGAACGTCGGATAAGGTTATTGGCCAATCATGGGCAGACCAGCAAGTACGTGCATGAACTTATTGGCATAAACTCCAGGCTCGATGAAATGCAGGCTGCAATCCTCGGTGTGAAGCTAAACCATCAACATACTTTCAACCAACTTCGAAGGTCGGTTGCGGCCATTTATGAAAAAGAATTGGAGAATCTCCGGGAGGTAAAGCTCCCATCTACGGCCAGTTATTCTACTCACGTATATCATCAGTATGTTATACAGGTGCAAAAAGGAGATAGAGAGGGGCTCATTAAGCACCTTACCACGGCAGGGGTGCCATCCAATGTTTATTGTCCCATCCCAATGCACAAACAGCAAGCAATGCAGGGAGTTTCATCCAATGCTCACTGCCCGGTTTCAGAAGACCTAGCTATGACGTGCCTTTGCCTTCCAATGCATACCGAGTTGACGCAGGATGAGGTGTCATTTATTTGCGAGCAAATCTTGAATTATTACCAATAAATGCCTGCGTATTGCCCTCAGCAGCATAGGGCAATTATCACAAGCAAATTTTCTACTTACTGGCTAAAAGCGCTACCTTTGTGCACTTCAAAAATGACATGAAAAAGGCCTTAATAACAGGAATAACAGGACAAGACGGCGCTTATTTGGCTGAATTGCTACTTAGTAAGGGATACGAGGTTCATGGAATTAAAAGGCGTAGCTCGCTATTTAATACGGATAGAATTGATCATCTCTATGAAGACCCTCACGAGAAGGGTGTGAAGTTGAAACTCCACTATGGAGATCTTACAGATTCATCGAATATTATTCGATTGATACAGGAGGTAAGACCAGACGAAATTTACAACTTGGGTGCAATGTCTCATGTTAGAGTGAGCTTTGATGCCCCCGAGTATGCCGCCGACGTTGACGCGTTGGGATCTCTGCGGATCCTGGAGGCAGTTAGACTTTTGGGGCTTACAGATAGTACCAAAGTCTATCAGGCATCTACATCAGAGTTATATGGCTTGGTGCAGGCTGTTCCACAAAACGAAAATACCCCGTTCCACCCCAGATCTCCATATGGCGTGGCTAAGCTTTATGGTTATTGGATAACGGTTAATTACCGCGAGGCTTATAATATGTTTGCCGCGAACGGGATTCTATTTAACCATGAATCCCCAATTAGAGGAGAAACGTTTGTTACTCGCAAAATCACAAGGGCCGCATCGCGAATTGCATTAGGGTTGCAAGATCAGTTTTATCTGGGAAACCTTGATGCCGAAAGAGATTGGGGGCATGCCAAGGATTTTGTAGAGGCCATGTGGCTTATACTGCAGCATGACAAACCCGATGATTTTGTAATTGCCACTGGCAAGAAGGCCAAAGTAAGAGACTTTGTGAAAATGTCATTTTCAGAGCTCGGCATTGAGGTGGGATTCAAAGGAGAAGGTAAAGACGAGGTTGGCTACGTCGCTCAGTGTAATAATTCAGAATGGGATTTAGAAGAGGGGAAAGAGATCCTGAAAGTTGATGAAAAATATTACCGGCCCAGTGAAGTGGACCTGCTAATCGGTGATCCAACCAAAGCAAAAGAGGTGCTGGGCTGGGAGCCAAAACATACATTGGAAGAGCTCGTTCGAGATATGGTCACATCAGACTGTGAACTATTCAAGAGAGACAAATTTCTAAGGGACGGGGGTCATAAGATATATCACTATCACGAATGAATCAGGATGACAAGATCTACGTGGCAGGTCACAATGGGATGGTGGGATCTGCCATTTTGCGTAAACTAAAAGCTGAAGGGTTCCACAACCTGGAGCTAAAATCTTCCCAGGAACTGGATTTACGAGACCAAAATGCTGTCCGAGATTTTTTTGATGATGTTCGACCAGACTATGTGTTTCTGGCTGCTGCAAAGGTTGGTGGTATCCTAGCTAACGATACGCACCGGGCAGAATTTCTCTACGACAACCTGTCGATACAAAACAATGTTATTCATAGCAGTTATCTTTCAAAAGTAAAGAAACTGCTCTTCCTCGGGTCTTCATGCATTTACCCTAAAGAATGCCCTCAACCGATGAAGGAAGATTACCTGCTTACTGGAAAACTAGAGCCAACCAACGAGCCCTATGCAATTGCCAAAATTGCGGGAATCAAAATGTGCGACTCATATCGAGATCAATACGGTTGTAATTTTATATCAGTAATGCCATCCAATCTTTACGGGCCAAATGACAATTACGACCTGAAATCTTCTCACGTTTTGCCAGCCCTAATCAGGAAGTTCCATGAGAGCAAATCTGCTGGCCAAAACAAAGTTACCGTGTGGGGTAGCGGCAACCCTCTTAGAGAATTCCTTCACGTAGATGATTTAGCAACAGCTTGTATGTTTTTAATGAAGAACTATAATGAAAGGAATTTTATAAACGTTGGAAGCGGGGAGGAAATAAGCATAAGAGACTTAGCTAACTTAATCGCTGATATTGTTGGTCACCAGGCCACAATAGAATTCGATTCGACCAAACCAGATGGCACTTTGAGAAAAATTATGTCGAACGAGCGAATAAATGCGTTAGGGTGGGAGGCAAAAATCTCCCTGAGGGAAGGCATAGAAATAGCTTATAAGGAATACCTGGATCACCACAACCAAGAAATAGTACCTTAAATGTTTACGGCCATCTACCCAATGAAACACCACTCCGAGCGTGTGCCGGAAAAGAATTGGAGGAATTTCAATGGGCGTCCGCTATTCAGAGTTGTATTGGACCTGCTATTGGAGGAGCCCTTAGTTGATAAGGTTATAATTAACACAGATAGTCAAAAAATTAAGACGCTGGTTGCCAATCTGGAAGCTGTTACCGTTGTTGATAGGCCATCGGAGCTTTGCGGGGACATGGTGCCAATGAATGATATCATTAACCACGATATATCGCTGGCTGAAGGGGACCTTTTTTTGCAAACTCACAGTACCAATCCTCTGTTGACACCTGCAACTCTCCACAACGCCCTGCAAAGTTTTCTGGAAGAGAGGGAAAAGTATGACTCCCTATTTACGGTAACCAAGCATCAAACCAGGCTATACGACAAGAGCGCCAATGCCGTGAATCACGATCCATCGGTTTTAATGAGGACCCAGGATTTAGATCCGCTCTTCGAAGAGAACTCCTGCCTTTATGTTTTTTCGCGTGATTCTTTTGAAAGTTCCGGGCATAGAAGAATTGGGAACAAGCCAAAGATGTTTGAAATACCTAAATTGGAGGCGGTTGATATAGACAACCCAGAGGATTTTCTACTAGCTGAAGCACTATACAAATTAAGAAATGTCTCTGAAGGATAAGTTAAGAGAAAACCAGGTCACATTGGGAACCTGGCTAACAATCGGGCACCAATCGGTAGCAGAAATTATGGCCGCTACAGATTTGGAATGGATTGTCATTGATCATGAACACTCAGTAATAGAGCTATCGGAAATTCAAGGGCTTATCGCCACTATCCAGTCTTATCAAAAAGCGGCCTTGGTAAGGGTAGCCAAAAATGATGAGGTCTTCATAAAGAAAGTTCTTGATTCTGGAGCTGATGGCGTACTGGTACCGATGGTAAAAACTGCCGAAGAAGCCAGGCAGGCAGTAAGTTATGCCAAATACCCTCCAGAGGGAAAGAGGGGTGTTGGTTTGGCCCGGGCCCAAAAGTACGGAACAGGCTTCGAAGAATATTTGCAGTGGCAGGAAAAAGAACTGGTGGTCATCGTTCAGATAGAACACATAGACGCTGTTGACAACTTAGAGGAAATTGTTGCTGTAGAGGGCGTCGACGGCATTATTATCGGCCCTTACGACCTATCAGGATCTATGGGCTTCCCAGGGGAGTTTGAAAGGGCGGAAGTGATTGGAGCCTTGGAAAGAGTAAAGCAAATCTGTAAAGACACTAATACTGCCATGGGGTACCATGTAATCGACCCTGATTTTAAACAGCTGCAAAGTAAAGTTGAGGAAGGTTATGTGTTTCTTGGGTTCAGCCTGGACTTTCTTTTTATAGGCGCAAAATTACGTGATGAACTAAAATCCTTTAACAATGGCATCTAAGGTAGTTGTTTTTGGAGGTTCTGGATTCCTTGGCGGATACGTTATCGAGGAGCTTATAAGTCGTGGTTACGACGCCATTTCTGCAGACATTCAACAATCTGAGTACACCGACCAGCAGAAGTTCGTGGAATGCGATATTTCCAATCGTGAGCAGATAGCTTCAGTGTTGGAAGGAGGGTTCGACTATGTTTATAACCTCGCTGGATTTGCGAATCTCGATAGGGCCGTAGAAGATCCTATCACCACCGCTCAATTGAACATTGTTGGAAATCTTAACATCCTGGAAGCTGTTCGAAATACATCTATTAAAAGATTCATTTTCGCTAGCAGTGCTTATGCCATGAGCGACAAGGGTTCATTTTATGGTATCAGCAAATTAGCATCGGAAAAATTCGTGGAAGAGTATAGCAAGAAGTATGATCTTGACTATACCATCGTTAGATATGGATCAGTTTATAGCGAACGCCGTTTTGAGAACAATTATATCTATCACCTGATCAAAGAGGCAATTGAGACCAACCGTATCAATCATCCTGGAGATGGTGAAGAAATTCGTGAGTATATACACGCGGCAGATGCGGCAAAGCTTTCAGTGAAGATACTTGATGGAGAGGAGTATTTAAATCAGCATGTAATACTCACAGGCCTGGAGCGAATGAAAAGGAGTGAGCTTTTCTCTATGATTAAGGAGATACTGAATAGTGACCTTGACATTAGTTACGAGTCAAATGTGGTGCCTAACCACTATAAGCTATCACCATATTCATTTCACCCCACAATTAGTAAAAAGCTAATATCCAACCCGTTTATTGACATGGGCCAGGGTATTTTGGAGTGCATAAAAGAAATTCATAGCAGCAAAGAAGAATGAAGTGGGTTTATCTTTCTTACGAATTGAGTTCAGACCTCAGTATGTATGGCAATGGCCAAAGAATTGAGATAAAGCAAGAACGAAGCATAGCCAAGGGCGATACTTCTAACAATACTTCGCTATCTCTGCCAGCGCACTATGGTACCCATATCGATTATCCATTTCATTTCGGTAAAGATGGAACCACAGGCAGCGAATACTCCGCTGACTTCTTTGTTTTTGGTAATGTTCAGCACGCAGAAATTGATCCCAATAAAGAAAGCCTGCTTATTGAATTTTCAGACTTGAAATTTGACGAGCTCAATTCGCAATGTGATTTCCTTATTGTGAAAACGGGGATGTCATCCAAAAGAGAACACGAAGATTATTGGAATAGAAACTTCGGGTTTGCTCCCGGCATCGCTAACGACCTGCGCAAGGCCATGCCAAATCTCCGTGCCATTGGTTTCGATTCTATATCTCTCACCAGCTACCAGCATCGTGAAGATGGACGGGTAGCGCACAGAGAGTTTTTGCTGGACAACAAGATTTTGATTGTTGAAGACATGGACTTATTGAACTACTCAGCAGAAACTGTTGTGGAGAGGCTAATAGTAGCACCGCTCAGGTTTAGCCAGGCTGATGGTAGCCCTGTTACTGTTATGGCCTTAGTGAAATGAAGTACCGAGCTTTCTTTTTTGATTTTGATGGTGTAATTGCCGAGTCTGTTAATGTCAAGACCGAAGCCTTCTACCAGATATACTTCAAGTATGGAGAAGAGATAGCCGAAAAAGTCAAAGCTCATCATTTGGCTAATGGGGGCATGTCGAGGTTTGAGAAAATAAAGTTATATCGCCAGGGGTATCTTCAACTTGAACCAGACGCGGAAGCGGAGAAACAGGATGCAGAGAGCTTCTCATCCTTAGTTGTGCAAAAAGTAATTGAATCTCCTTTCGTTGATGGAGCTATTTCTTTTCTGGAGGAACACCACACAACAAAAGATCAGTTTGTAATTTCTGGAACACCCACCAGCGAATTACGCCAGATTATCGCGGCCAGAAACTTAGATAAGTACTTTTTGCAGAGCTATGGATCGCCCGAATCCAAGCATCACTGGATTAACCATATCTTGAACGAACGGGGTTATGCTCCCCAAGAATGCTTGTTTTTTGGAGATGCAAAAGCAGACTTCAATGCGGCTCAACAAGGTGAGACAGACTTCATATTGAGAGAAACTCCGGAAAACATAGAACTCTTCAAAGACTATAAAGGCCGAAGATTCAGTACTTTTGCTGAGCTGAAGGACTTGAATATAAGTGCATGAAAATTCTTTTGACTTCTACTTCTTTTATGGATGCCAAAGGCCGGCACCAGGAGGAGCTTTCGCAGACTGGCTGGGAAATTGAGACGCTGAGGGGACCGGTTGGGGCTGACAAACTGCTACCAATAGTGCACAACTATGATGGCATCATTTGCGGCGATGATGAATACAACAAGGAGGTCTTAACGGCCGGTAAATCGGGGAAACTTAAGATACTATCAAAATATGGCATAGGGCTTGACCGCATTGATTTAGAAGCCGCAGCTGACCTTGGTATTGAAGTGAGGAGATGCCATGGTGTTAACCAGGTAGCAGTAGCCGAGCATGTTATTGGGCTAATTCTAAGCTTTTATAAGAATATCCATCTTGAATACGCTATAACTACTAACGGTGGCTGGCAGCGCATGATCGGTGAAGAAGTGGCAGGCAAGAAAATAGGCATTATAGGTTTGGGCCAGATTGGAAAAGAAGTTGCCATCAGGGCTGCTGCCATGGGAATGGAAGTTTCAGCATTTGATTCTTACCCCGATATGGATTTTATAGAAACTCATAAGATTAATCAAGCAAGCAACGTTGATGATCTGCTTGGTGCTGTTGACATAGTTTCACTTAACACCCCATTAACAGAACAAACCCGCCATTTAATCAATACCCCCAGGGTACAGTCTGTAATAAAGGAAGGCACGCTAATAGTTAATACCGCGAGGGGTGGCCTGGTGGATGAGAGCGCAATAATAGAGGGAATCCAGTCTAAAAGATTGGCGGGCTATGTGACCGATGTACTTGATGTAGAGCCAATGGATCCTTCGCATCCATTTAAGGAATACGATAATATTTTGATCACCCCCCACATCGGTTCCAGAACTAAGCAAAGTATTCAAAGACAAGGGGCAATGGCCGTTAATAATTTACGCCAGTACCTGGAGTCACTAGAACCCCAAAATGAGTAGTAAGAATATCGCAATAGTAGGAGCAGGTATTACCGGCATATCCCTGGGAAGAATGCTTGCCGAGGATCATAATGTCACCATTTTTGAAGCTTCAGATCAGATTGGTGGATTGATAAAATGCAAGGATGTGAATGGCAACCTTTATCATCTTGTTGGGGGCCATGTATTTAACTCCAAGAATGAGGAAGTCCTCAACTGGTTCTGGTCATTCTTCGACAAAGACAATGAATTCAATCTGGCCTCAAGAAAAGCGCAGATCTTGCTGAATGGTCGCTATGTGGATTACCCAATTGAGTACCACATCTACCAATTAGAGCAAGAAAAAGCATTGGCATCAATCAACGATCTTAAGCAGCAACTGGCCAGCGGTAACACGGCGTCGGCAACCACCTTTGGGGAGTTCCTGCATGCCAATTTTGGCCCAACTCTCTTTGATTGTTATTTTAGACCGTACAACGAGAAAATCTGGAAAACAGATCTGTACGAAATGCCGCTGGAATGGCTTGATGGTAAACTACCAATGCCAAACCACGAGGAGATTCTCCAGAAAAATATTTTGCGCAGTACGGAGGTAGACATGGTCCATTCTTCTTTCTACTATCCAATTAAGGGTGGCAGCCAGCATATTATTGACAGGCTTGCGCAGGGTTTAGAAATCGAAACTCAACATCCAGTCAAAAGTATAGGCAGGAATGGAGAGAAGTATTCCATTGACGAACACCCTGATGAGTTTGATGCGGTAGTGTATACCGGGGATATCCGAAAGCTACCTGCTGTCTTGCCCAACACCATTCCTGGTAAATTGGCAGAGCTGCTCTCCACACTGGAATCCAACGGGACGAGCAATGTGCTTTGTGAATGTGATAAGAACGATTTAAGCTGGCTTTACCTTCCTGATACCGATGTGAAATGTCATCGCATAATATATACTGGTAACTTTAGCGAGGAAAACAGTAATTGTCCGGACGGGAGATCGACTTGCGTTGTTGAATTTTCAGGGACCTTTGAAGAGCAGGAAATGCATGCCGAAATTGAAAAGCTTCCTGGTAATTTAAAGCCAATTGCTTCCAATCTTAGCAACGCTTCTTATGTTATTCAAAACAAGGAAAGTCGTCAAATCATCAACAAGGTGAAGGAGACTCTTGGCAGTCAGCAATTTTTTATAATGGGAAGGTTTGCAGAATGGGAGTATTACAACATGGATAAATGCATGGAGGCTTCCTTAAATTTGACTAAGACCATTAACAAGGTTTTTGTGAACTAACAGCTTTAAGATGTTATTTGGTAATAAAGAAGTGAAACACTACGCTAACTCACCCGAGACAATCATCATTCTAAATACTTTTGAAAGAGAAGATATTGCTCTCAAATCGATAGAGTCGTTGTTGGGCGCTATTGATGGTAGCAGAGATCGCATAAAGGTGATCATATCTGATGCAACCAAAACGATGGGCAAAGTGGAGAAGATCAATAACATGTCTGTGGACGACGTTATCTGGACTCCAAAGTTTACATCAGCCGCAAGTTCCAGAAACATAGCTGTTACTTACGCCCTTGATAAATATAACTCAGAGTTTATTTGCTTCCTGGAAGATGATTTTGAATATACCGATGAATGGTACGAAGCGCTGGTAACTGCTACCCGAGAGAATTATGGTAAAATGTCACCCTGGGATTTAGCATATGGCGTGTTCACAGCATCGCCGCACTGGCTACCAAAAGACAGGCTAAAAACAGATAAAAAAGCTGGATTGGACGCCTACATTTTTGGTGCAGTAGCCGATCAGCGCTTTATGCCGTTATCACATTATTTATCGGTTTTTAGGTTCTGGGATCCCGATATACTGGGGGTGAGTTATTGCCAAACGGGTATGCAAACATCACGCAATGTAATGAGAGGTTATTGTGGTGGAATACTAACCGGGAAGGATCTTTGCCGGCCAATACCAGAGCAAGAAAGCACCTGGCGCGAAGGTCGCAAGGATGTCGGTCCGCCGGCACATGACATGGACACGAAAAAATTCAAGGTGATTAGGGAGCAAGCTGCCAAACAAACACGATCGGAGTAACCTGTAAATGGACTGGTCTCTAACCAAACTAGCTGGCCGTCTCTGGAATTCCCCAACCTTTACCACCTGGGGTCAGTTCGGTGCCAAGGTTATAAACCTGGTACTGGTTACACCACTAATCCTGCGCATTTTTCCAGCTGAAGAAGTTTCGGTTTGGTTTCTTTTTACATCAATCATCGCCCTAGCCAATCTAATTGATCTCGGATTTCTGCCAACAATCTCTCGCATGGTTGCTTTCGTAATGGGTGGGGCAACTGATATTAGAGGTTTTCGGAACCCAGACGCTAAAGTGCAAAATCTGGATACTCCCGATAGAGATTTGCTGAGGAAGTTAGTGTCTAATTCTAACCTGATCTACCTGGTGCTTGGTGTTGCTGAGTTAACTCTGCTCGCAACTTTAGGAACCCTCATGCTTAAAACGCCGATGTCGCAATTGGCTGACCCTACCCGTTTTTGGTATGCCTGGTTCATAATCTGTGGCACCGGAACAGTTGTTTTCTATGGCAGGCGATTCACGAGCATACTGGTTGGCATGAACTACGTTTCTGCTGCCAACCGCATTCAGATATTCGCCATGCTTGGTAGTATCATTTCGTCTTTTATTGTGCTTTATACCGGTGGCGACATACTTGCCCTGGTAATTGTGCAGCAGCTTTTCGGAGTATTAGCAGTTGTTCTTGCCCGGAGGCTCCTAGGTAAGTTAGCTCCTGATTTGGTTGGTAAGGGCCTATTTCATTATGACAAAGAGATATTTTCTGCAGCTTGGGCACCAGCTTGGAGGTCGGCCATTGGCATTTTGGGCTCGGTTGGCGTAACACAGGCTTCGGGGGTAATATTCGCCCAATTTGGAGATTCCGAGACCTTGGCATCTTATCTTCTGAGCCTTCGAGTAATGACATTGATTTCGCAATTCTCGCAAGCGCCATTCTACTCAAAAGTGCCGGTATTTAGCAGATTAAGAGCTGAACAAAACTTGCAGGAGTTAAAGAGGCAAACTGCCTCGGCAATGAATAAATCACTACTGGTGTTTGTTGTTGGGGTATCTTTCACTGGTTTCTTGGCCCAATTCCTTTTAGGGTTAATTGAATCCAATACCTCGTTCGTATCTAATCCCATATGGATAGCTATGTCGTTTATCTGGTACCTGGAAAGGCATCATGCCATGCATGCCCAAGTTTATAGTACCACCAACCACATTCCATTTCACATACCCATAATTATTTCAGGAAGCATAAATTTGGCGATAAGTATTCTGGCTGTTAAGACATATGGGGTTTGGGCCTTTATTGGTGCCCATTTCATATCCAATCTTCTTATTAATAATTGGTGGAACGTGCGCATTTCATTGCGATCTATAAAGTCAGGTTTCTACTCATATTTTCGGCAAAGTGCTTTGCTTCCCACCTTAGCTCTTATCTTTGCATTACTAATTTTATACCTGGCCCCTAATTGGCCATTGTAGTTAAATGTCAAGTAATAAGTCACTTAGGCAAATGATTTCAGAGTCAATTGTGCCAATTTTTGTTGATCGATATACCACCTTACCAGGCAAACCCAAAAAGTCTTTTTTACAACGACTGATTACCACCAACAAGTACAGGCTGGCCTCGGTATCCGGTGCGTTCGCCGGCGAGAATGAAAGGAAGTTCCGCCTTTTTAAAAACAAGCACCGTGGAGACAGGTGCTTTATTATTGGCAATGGTCCTAGCCTAAATAACTTGGATCTAACGAAGTTAAGCGGGGAGACCTGTTTTGGCGTTAATGCCATCTATACCAATTTCAACAAGATGGGCTTTTACCCGACTTACTATGTTCTGGAAGATAATCTGGTTGCTGAAGATAGATTTGAGGAGATTAATGAATACCGGGAAAGCACAAAGTTTATTGGGTCTCATCTGTCTTATTGCATTAATACTGATGAAAAAACGGTTTGGCTGAACACCATCATGGACTACCGGGAATATGAGAACTTCCCACACTTTTCAACCAATGCCGTAAGAAGGCTTTGGGTGGGTGGCACCGTAACTTATTTGTGCCTGCAATTAGCCTATTTCATGGGCTTTGAGAAGGTATATCTAATTGGTTTCGATCATAATTATGTCATATCAGATCATGTAGAAGTGAATGGCACGGAGCTAACCTCTACTGCAGATGATGAGAACCATTTCAATGCTGACTACTTTGGAAAGGGCAAAAGGTGGCACGATCCTCGGGTAGATAGAATGGAGCAGGCTTATATAAAAGCCAAGAAGTTCTTCGAATTAGACGGCAGGCACATTTATAACTCCACGGCTGGGGGCAAACTAGAGGTTTTCGAGAGAGTGCCGTACGAGCAATTATTTACTGAACAGCATTTGAAATCAAAATGAACCTCAGGTCCGAACTAATAAACCTTTGCATGGAAGTTATTGCATCGGAGACTTCTGTTGCACTTACTACATTGGAAATTGGCTGCATGTTTCGCATGGAAGAGGGAACATCGACTTTGCAGATTGCGAACGCCATTCATGAGAGAGGTAAAGGAGGGCAGTTGTTCTCACTGGAGTATGACCAATCACATATTGACGTATGCAAGGAGATACTATCCAGGGAGAGCCCCAATTTGCTGGAAATAATAGATTTTCGCCACGGCCATAGCCTCACCTCCCTGGCTGAGCTTTTGCCCCAGGTCGATCAACTGGATTTTTGTTTTCTTGATGGAGGTGCTCATCCCGAGGTCTGCCTTCATGAGTTTGAGCTTTGTATTGATAAATTGAGCGCTAGCGGTATCATCCTCATTGACGATGTACAGGCACTAGCGCCTTCCGAAAATTATCCCCTGCCTCGAGATTTTGGCAAGGGCACGCTTATCTGGCCTTATCTTATTATCCAGCAGTATTTAGCAAATAGACAAAAATACCGTCATGCCAATTCAATTGCTGGCGAGGAATCTTCTGTGCCAGACAGCCCTTTCGTCAACCACAATACACTAAATGGCCCTTCCGGTGATTGGTCTTATCACGTATTCGGAGATACGCATAAGGTGCTGGCTTTTGGCCCAGCTCATTTGATAACACGCGTGGTAAGTAATTTCAAGAATTTGTCAAAAGAAGGCGGGCTAAGGGCGTTTTGGGGAACACAAAAGCTAGCCATTAAGTACCTGCTCGGTTACAAATCTTGATTGTCAATGCAACAGCCGCTGGTTTCAATACTTATCAATAACTATAATTACGGCCGTTATCTGGAATCATGTGTTCAGTCTTGTCTTGATCAGACTTACCCCAATATTGAGATTATTGTTTACGACGATGCCTCCACTGACAATTCATTGCAGGTACTTGAGCATTTCGGAGATTCCATTAAACTGATTACCAATTCTCAAAGCAAATACGACTCCAACGCATTTAACCAGAGCAGGGCAATCAATGAGGCTTTTGCAGTAGCAAATGGCGAGATTGTTTGTCTTTTGGATAGTGACGATCTGTTTAAAAAAAACAAGGTGGCACGAATTGTTGCAGCATTCACACCAGAGGCAGTGTTGGTTCAACATCCTTTTGAGGAAGTTGATGAATCAGGCATTGCCACTGGCGTAATTAGGCCGATGCTAAAGCGCGCGGAATTACCGGAGTATATTTTCAAAAGCAACAACTTGTTTCACCTTTTCACACAAACAAGTGGACTGAGTTTTTCCAGGGACTATCTTACTAAGATGTTGCCGATTGTTCCAGATAACTACGAGAAAGTGTGGGCTGACGTTAGGCTGAGCAGAAGCGCCATATTTCATGGGCAGGTAGTAACCATTCACGAGCCCCTGGCTTCATATCGCAAGCATGGCGCTAATGATTCTGATAAGACGTTTGATCCAAAATATAGAGAGCAATTGGTAGAGCAGGTCTATGCTGTTTTTAATGAGAAATGCAAAGAGTTCAAGCGGCCGGGAATTCAGTATAAAAAAAGCACTGATTCCGTAGTAAGGGCAAACATACTTAGTTTATTTTGGGTATTGTTTAAATCGAATGACCACCTGAAATACCGCGTACGACTGGCTCTGGGGATCACGAAAAGGATGATTTTAGGCAGATAATGCAGCAGTCAAAATCCTCTATAGAAAATACAGTTGCCTATAAAAGCAGAAACTTATTTAGGATTTGGATACGAAAGCAATTCAGCAAAGTGTTCAAATTTATTAGTTACAGGCTGCAAGCTAAACACGCCAATGCAAAAGTTCTGGTAGTCAGCTCAAGTCGCAACAAAGCGGAGGCCGCGGAACTGTTGAATAAGGTTGCCTGGGGGTTGCCATACAGTGAGCGGTTAACCATAGACTTTAGCGCCACTAACGAAAAGGTCAGCCCTGACTCTCTTCCTGTAAGTCAAAGGGATTACATGAAAGCCCTTCCCTCTCATATCAATTTCATAATCAATAAGAAGGTAAACCTTCGGAATTATGATCGGTTGCTTATCGATAACTACAGGAAGTTCTTCAATCCCAGGTATTTATTGAACTTCCGAAAAATTGATATCGTTGATAAGAACTTCTACTCTGAGGTGGAATCAGCGTTCTGGCAAAACGGATTTGACAGTATATTCAGCAAATCAGAGCTGGCAAAAACAATAGAACTCTCTGCAGAGAACTTCCTAAGCCTTTCGCAAAAGCATACCGATACTAAATTTTCTTATTGCTTCGTTTCCGGGCCATCTTTTGACCAGTACGGAGACTTCCTATATAAACCCGGCTCTCTTAAGGTAGTCTGCAACAGCATAGTAAAGAACGATAAGTTTCTGGAGCACATCAATGGGCCGGATATAGTTACCTTTGCCGATCCTGTTTTCCACTTTAGTTCTTGCCAGTATGCTGCTATTTTCCGTGACCACTTACTCTCGGTGGTAGAAAAATACAATCCTGCAGTGATAGTGCCTCTGCCCACTGTGCCATTATTGGCAGCACATTATCCGCACCTCCGAAACAATTTAATTGGCATGGATCATCTGGCTGCTTTAAACTTTCCCACCACTGGGGCCATGGCAAGCAAACCAAGTGGAAATATCCTCACCCAATATATGTTACCGGTAGCATCTACACTGTCGGATGTTGTCTACATTATTGGGGCAGATGGACGAAAAAAAGATGAAAAGTATTTCTGGAAACACTCCAAATCAGCCCAATTTGATGACGAAGTCATGAAGACTGCCTTTGAGGCCCATCCCTCATTTTTTCGCGACAGAGTGTATGCTGACTACTACGACAACCATTGCCAATTCCTGGAGGAGTTGATTCGATTTGGCGAGGAGAAAGGTAAAAGATATGTATCTTTGACCAACTCCCACATACCGGCCCTTTCAAGCCGGCATGCCGCTGATTAGCAATGATTAGATCGATAAGAAACTCCCTTAGAGATTGGCTTATAAGAAAAGGCCGGAGAGGAAGGTTTGCCAGGGTTGCGTTGGCAACAGAATCTGCATTATACCGAATTGGTAGCAGAGAACTGGAAATAAACACCATCATAGATATTGGCGCCTCCGATGGCCGGTGGACCGGGATGGCGTTGCAACACCTACCACACGCCAGCGCGTTTCTAGTTGAGGCTCAGCAACCTCATGAGAAAGAACTAAAAAACTTTGTAAAGAAATATCCACAAGCAGAATATATCATTTCGGCTGCCGGCAGGGAAAAAGGCCATGTCAGCTTTGAAGGTGAGGATTTGTTTGGAGGTAAGGTCATTGAGGGTGAGGTTAACGGCCAAACATCACAAGTGCCTGTAGACTCAATAGATAACTGGGTATCCTCAAAGAATCTGACCCCACCATTCTTAATAAAGCTCGATACGCACGGTTACGAAGTACCTATTTTGGAAGGAGCCACTTCAGCCTTAAAGGAAACCAATTTGCTGGTAATTGAATGCTATAACTTCCAGATTGGTGAAGACAGTCTTCTGTTCCACCAGATGGTTGATTATATGGATTCAATTGGTTTCAGGTGTATTGACATTTCCGAACCATTATTTCGGGAAAAGGATTTATCATTTTGGCAAATAGATCTATTCTTTGTTCGAGCAAACCGCAAGGAATTCGATTACAACTCATATGTCTAAGCGCCTTGTATTTACCATAATCACTCCTTGCTATAATTCTGGCCGCTACATAGAAGAAACCGCGCGTTCAGTCCTGGACCAGCAAGCCGTTAGAAACGGTCAGGTCGAGCTACAATATATTATTTGCGATGGGGGTTCTAGTGATAATACGCTGGAGATTTTGGAGAGCTTCAACGACCCTCGCATGACAATAATTTCAGGCAAGGATGAGGGCATGTACGATGCATTAGTGAGTGGCTTTGCACAGGCCACTGGCGACATATGCGCCTATCTTAACGCAGGTGATTTTTATAGCCCGCAAGCGCTCGGAGTCGTTGCCGATGTGATGCAAGATGATTCTATACAGTGGTTAACCGGTATCAATTTCTATTATAATGATAAATCGCAGGTTGTGGCTACAAAACTACCCTATCGCTACACCAAAGCTAATATTATGAGTGGAAGGCACGGTCGATTGTTGCCACACATCCAGCAAGAATCAACATTTTGGAAAGCCGAACTAATGAAGAGCCTTGATATAGAAAGGCTGCGAAGCTTTAAATTAGCTGGAGATTCTTTTCTTTGGTGGTCATTCGCAAAACAAAAAGCTAACCTCTATATTGTTGAATCTTACCTCGGGGGATTTCGTGTTCACAATAATCAACTGTCCAGCCAGGTAAAAGACTATGATCTGGAAGTAAAGTCATTCGCCACGCCATCAATACTATCATATCCTCACGCGCTTTTCTGTAAATTTATGTGGCATCTCCCCAGTAAACTCAAAAAACTTCTCAATCCACGACATTTGCTTAGATACAATTTTGACAACGAAAAATGGGAGTAGAGAATCGAGAAGCCAATGAACGAGACTCCACATATTACAATTGTCACTGCCTCATACAACTGTGAGAACTTCATAGAAGAGAGTATTTGTAGTGTATTAGATCAAACCTATCCAAAGACGCAATATATAATTATTGATGGTGGTTCTACAGACGGCACGGTAGGCATATTAGAGCGATATAGGTCCAGTATTGATGTGGTTGTTTCCGAAAGAGACGAGGGGATATATGACGCCTGGAATAAAGCAATTAGGCTGGCAAAAGGTGACTGGATCTGCTTTATAGGAGCTGACGATTTCTTTTCGAGAAATACGGTCTTGGAAGAGGTTGCTGCTCAATTAATAACTGCCGAGGAAAAAGGTCTAAGATACGCCTACGGCAGGGTTAACCTAATTAACCCTGGCAGCAAGGAGTCAATTGAACTGCTCGGAGATGACTGGAATGTTGTTGCCAAGGGTATCAGAAAAAATATGTGCCTGGCGCATTGCGGCTCCTTTCATCACAAAAGTCTCTTTGAAGACCACGGACATTTTGATAGCAAATTCAAAATTGCCGGAGACTACGAGTTTTTGCTACGGGAATTTAGTGATGCAGGTAGAAAAGGATTCTTCATGGGCGACCTCACCGTGGTGCAAATGAGAGGCGGAGGTATCAGTGGAGACCTTGAAACCAGGTTAACGCTTGCCAAAGAATGCCAGGCAGCAAGAAAGAAACATGGTATCACCGAGTTTTCATTCGAGCTGTTTTTCTGGTTAGCACGAATTAGAGTTATGTTGATTTTGGGTAAGTTGATAGGAAGAAAGGCGATGTGGTGGCTGGCAGACACCTACCGGTGGCTGCGTGGCAAGAGAAATCGTTGGCAAACTTCAACTCATTAGGTAATGCATATCGAGGGAATAAGTTGGGTAGTACTGCCACTGGCGCTTTTTCTCTTCTTTTACAATAGTAGGTACCTGCTGTATATGGCGGTATTCTTCATCCCCTTCACAGGTACCGCCGCTTTTTTTATAAATGGCCCGGAAGGTCAGGGTGTGCCAATTTCACTGGTATTAGTCACGTTTTTTATTGTTCGCCTGGCCATAAACTGGATATTAAAGTTAAAGCTGGAAATAAGCCCCAAGGTGCTTTTGCTATTTCTAATCCTGGTGCTGGTGGTTGGTGGTAGTTTAGTAATGCCGGTATTGCTGGAAGGCGAGGAGGTAATATTAGACAGATACAGTGCCACGGTAATGTACGCAACTGAGGCAGATCTCCAATTTCGGTTCCAGTACGTTACCCAATTCTTTTATTTCTTAATAGGGTGCGCCTTTTCCATATCGCTAGGAATGAAGCTGAAAAATCACATCGATTTGGAGAAGTGCATCAGGATTTACATGATTTCTACTGTGGTGGTTTTGGTTTTAGGCTTTTGGCAACTGGCCGATTACTACTTGGGTATACCTTATCCCCGAGAAATATTCAACCACTTAGGTTTTAAAGGCTCCACCTTGTTTTTGGGTGGAAGGCCCCGTATCTATTCCGTGGCCCTGGAGCCATCGGTAATGGCCATGCATTTACTTACAGCCATACCTTTCTTTTTTTGGGCAGCATACTTTAAGGTGAAAGTATTTCGATTTATGGATATGCGGATTCTCACTGCCTTGCTATTGGTGCTCTTACTCCTCTCATTCTCAGCTTCCGGATTCGTAGGTATAGCCGTGTTATTCATCCTTTACTTGCTCTATGTATATGGTGCTAACCGTATAAGACGGGGTTACATCCTGGCAACTTTGCTTATAGTTATGATTGCCTTAGTAATGATTCCTCAGTTTTTTATGTTATCTATCGAGAAGCTACAGACCTTTTCCGGGGTTGAAAGACTAACCACACTTAGACTAGGATGGGAATATTTTTCAAAGTACCCGCTCTTAGGTATAGGGTGGGGGGTCTTTCCAACCTATGATCTTTTACTCTCCTTACTGGTTGGTGCTGGTATATTGGGCACCATAAGCTTTGTGGGATTGGTGCTTTACTTATTAACAAGAATGGTGGCTAAGAAAGCGAGTACTTCTGAAAGTAAATTTTTGAAAACAGCATTAATTCATTCATTCTTAATAAATCTTGTGGTTGCCCAGGTCTCGGGGTTCAATTACTACAACCAAATATTTTGGTTTGTTTTGGGGTTGGGAGTAGCGATTATAGCTATAAATTTGCCGGATCGTCAAGTTCAAGCAGATCCACAAAATGACTAAGTTTTCCTTAGTAGTGCCAACTTTGGGCCGAACGAATGAGTTGGCGGATTTCCTTAACTCCCTTGTTAACCAGAGTTTTGACGATTTTGAGGTCCTTATTGTGGATCAAAACCAGAGCGACTTACTGGATGAGATAGTTTCCGGCTTTGACAAGCTGAGGATAACCCACATACGACAGGAGGAGAAAGGAGCTTCGAAAGCTAGGAACGCCGGGCTGGCCAGGGCTCAAGGCGAGATCGTTACTTTTCCAGATGACGATTGCGAGTACCCGCCGGATTTGTTGGAAAGAGTTGCAGCCACCTTCGAAGCTAAACCAGAGTTGGATGCTATCACCGTAAATTCTAAAGATATCTACCAGGGGGGGAGCATTGGCAGGCTAAGCAAAAGATCTGGCGAGGTTAGTAAAATTAACATTCTGAGTCGGCTGGTAGAGTTTACAATTTTTGTGCGAAGAGATGCCGTTGGTCAACATCGGTTTAACGAAAATCTGGGCCCCGGTGCCGTTACCAATCTATGGTGCGACGAAGGGCCTGACTTTTTGCTGGCATTGATCTACGAGGGAAAGCGAATTGGGTATTTTGCAGATATCGTTATCCATCATCCGAATCAAAAAAAGGTGTTTAATGAGAAATCTTTTCTGCGGTCATACAACTATGGCCTTGCCAGAGGGTATTTCTTGAAAAAACACAATTATCCAATTTGGTATGTGTTATATGTTTGGGGCAAATATGTTGTGGGAAGCACAATTGCTATTGTATTTTTGCAACCGAAAAAAGCCAAGTTCTACCTTAGAGGCTTAAGCGGCCGAATCAAGGGGTATTACAAGAAAATCAATGATTGACAGGAGTCTAAATTACGGTAGACATATAATTCGCGATTATCTAATCAGAGAAGATTTTGCCAGTATTCTCGACGTAGGAGCGGGTGAAGGTTCGGATTTGCTAATTGCCAAAGGGGCTAAACCCAATGCCAAATTGTATGCAATTGAGTGTTATCCGGAATCGGTGCAAAAGCTCGAAGAACGTGACATAGAAGTTACTTCCTTAAATATAGAAACTGAAAAATTGCCTTTTTCTGATGAGAGCCTTGATGTAATTATGGGTAATCAGATCTTTGAGCATGTGAAGGAGGTTTATTGGATTTTTCATGAAATTTCAAGAGTGCTTAAAGTGGGAGGTAAGCTGATTATTGGTGTGCCAAACCTGGCATCTCTACACAACAGGCTGCTATTGTCTCTGGGCAAGCAACCGACCTCAATCAAAACGAATAGCGCTCACGTAAGAGGTTACACCAAAGGAGATATTTTGACCTTCCTTGATTCGGGATTTCCAGGTGGTTACAAACTGAAAAGATTCAAAGGCAGCAACTTCTATCCATTTCCGTCTTTCGTAGCCCGGCCAATGGCCGTGTTGCTTCCATCTATGGCCTGGAGTATTTTTCTCCTAATGGAGAAGACGAAAGAATATGACAATAGTGGATTCATTGAATACCCAATCAAAGAAGGGCTGCAAACAAATTTCTTCGTCGGGCCTTAAGATCAATCAGTTGACGAAAGGCATACCTACCATCTTTCTTACTTTGTTGGCTAGCTTGCAGTTAGCTGTTGCAGAGAGCTATCAATTCCAGATAGATGTGGGAAGCATGCAAAAAGATTACCTCAAAGTAATCTACAACACAGGAAGTAATACCGCCGATCAGGTGTTTTCAATATTTTTCGATGGCCCAACACCGGTAAAAACCTATCAATTTGAATCGAAAGAAGAAATAACCAACGTAAGGCTGCTTTGGCATGAGGAGAACGAGCTCACCATTAGATTCATACAGGTAATCTCTCAAAATGATACCCTGCACTGGGACGCGGCTAGCGTGCTGTCCAATTTCTTGTACAATTGGCTTATACCCGAGAAGACCATCAATGATGGGGTACTATTTCTTCGTAGCTCTCCTGCCAAAGATGGCGCTTTCCCCTTTATGGCATTCAATAATGTGGGTATTAAAACATTGGGCACTTTTTACAATCCAGGGAAATTCAAACATTCCAAACTGGTAATAACTGCCTTTGTTGAGTCGCTAACACCGATCAATATATTTACGGGACTGGAATTCGAGGAAGAGCCTACAGAGCTGTCAGCTGCCGGTGTATTAATGCCGGGTTCCTGGCAGCAATTGGAATTACCAACACTTGTTGATACCAGCTTTGAAGCGTTAAGAATAGTGATGTACTCCAAAGAGCCGGGAGAAATTAATATTAGTGAAATTGTATTAGACGGCCAGGAGTTGAATAAGCAGTGGAATGCCCGTGATATTGATCAGAATTTTGAAGGTTATGGCTACAAGGCAAAGACCCGAACGATGAACTCTATCACCTACAGCATTGAAACTGTACTGGATATTCGGGTTAAGAATCCGCTAAAGCCTACCATTGAAGAACGCCTCATAAAGGTGGGCCTGCTGCTACTCTTCATAGTTTCCGCAGGATTTTTTCTGTTTTATAACAAGGCCATATTGGCTAGAATTAGCTTATCAGGCAAATGAGGATTGCAATAATACAGGATGAGCTAGTGAGAAAAGGAGGGGCCGAGAGAGTAGTCTTGGCTTTCCATAAAGCCTTCCCCGAGGCACCAATTTACACGCTCACCTTCAATCCTAAACTAACATATCCGGAATTCTCAAATGCAACAGTTCACTCCTCCTGGTTCCGTAGAATCGCAAAAGATGAGCATACCCTGAAGAAAAGATTCTTTCCGCTGGGATTGTTCGCCATGGCAAGGCATGATTTTACCGGTTATGATGTGTTGCTAATATCTTCTACCCATGTAGCTAAGTATGTAAAGGCGCCTGAAAATTGTTTGGTCATTACCTATTGCCATAGCCCTTTTAGGCTCGCCTGGTATCCAGAGTCTTACAGCCAATTCAGAGATTCTTCGCCCCTTAAGAAGCTTGCCTTTAAGTTGGTAATAAGCATCCTCAAAAAGATCGATTTCAAGAAGGCCAGAAGAGCGGATTACTTCATAGCCAACTCTAAAGAAACCTCTTTAAAAATTAAAGATGCCTACAACTGGGACCAAGCCATTGAAATTATTAACCCTCCGGTTGTTTGCAGCAACTTTCATGTAGAGGAAGGAGCAGGTAAATTCTATCTGGTAGTATCCAGGCTTGAGTATTATAAGCGCGTCGACATTGCCGTTAAGGCGTTTAACAAGCTGGGCTATCCTCTTGTAGTTGTAGGGAAAGGCTCTAACTCCCAGAAGCTAAAGGAGATGGCTGCTGATAATATAACATTTGAAGAAAATGTTAACTCTGAGAAATTGGCTGGGCTTTATGCTAGCGCTAAGGCTTTAATATTTCCTCAACATGAGGATTATGGCATTACGCCATTGGAAGCCAATGCAGCCGGGGTCCCAGTTATTGCCTATGGAAAGGGGGGAGTACTGGAAACAATGATCCCCTATCATGAGGATCAGCAACAGGCCACAGCACTCTTTTTTGACAAGCAGGAGGAAGAGTCATTACTGGAGGCAATCAACAAATTCGAGAAGCTCAATTTTGACAAAGGCTTTATTCGGGCTCATGCGGAGAAGTTTGATGAAGGGGGCTTCATCCAAAAAGTGAAGGAGTTTGTTCAACAACGTTATAACGAGCATGCCTCAAGGGCCCAAGCAAATACGTGATCGAAGACCGGGGGTGTCAATTATAGGTACACGTGGCGTGCCTGCAGAGTACGGGGGGTTTGAATCAGTTGCCGAGGAGATTGGGCTTATACTCGTGGCGCGAGGGTACGATGTTCTTGTATATGGTAATAGGGTAAAATCAGGTCAATACCAGGGTATTCGACTGAAAAGGGTAAATGCTATTCGTTCTAAATCATTGGAGACATTAACCGCAAGCTTCTTTGCTAGCATACACGCCATATTCCATCGGTCTAAAATTATAATGGTGATGAACCTGGCCAATATGCCATTTGCTGCCTTGCTTTGGTTGGTGGGTAAGAAAGTACTAATTAATGTAGACGGGCTAGAATGGGAAAGAAAAAAATGGGGGCGGCTTGCGAAATTCTACTTTAAGCTTTGTGCAGCGACTATTACCAAGTTGCCAGTAACCATAATTACTGACTCCAAAGCGATTAGGGACATTTATAAAATGCGATACAATCGCCGCATAAACTACCTAACTTACGGCGCCCGTATAGAGCAAACCAGTAAGATCGATTTTTTGGCTAGCTTGGGTCTTCAACCGATGAGCTATTTTCTGGTTGCCTGTAGATTAGAGCCTGAAAATAATACAGACTTAATACTACGAGAATATTTAAAGTCTGGCAGTGCGAAAAAGTTGTTAATTCTGGGAGATGTACACTATACCAGCCAATATGTGGAAAATCTTAAAAGTAATGCCAGTAACCAGGTAATTTTTGCAGGTGCTATTTACGATCAGGAGCTTTTTACAGAGATTGTCTGCAATTGCTTCGGCTATTTGCATGGCCATGAAGTTGGTGGAACCAACCCATCGCTCTTGAAAGCCATGGGGTGTGGATGTTCAATCATGGCGCTGGATGTGCAGTTTAATAAGGAAGTATTGAATGATTGTGGTTGGTATTTTAGCAAAGAGGAATCAAACTTGGCTAAGAAAATCAATCATTTGGAGAAAAACCCAGGTGTAAGACCAGGATTAGGCAAGAAGGCTCAAGCAAGAATAGCTGAGCATTACAACTGGCAAATCATATGCGACCAGTACGAGGATCTATTTAACGAGGCTGTATAGATGAAGAGAATTCTAATTATTGTTGGCACAAGGCCAAACTTTATAAAAGTCACGCAGTTCAGAGCGGCAGCGGCTAATGTTCCAGATGTAGATGTAAAAATTGCCCACACCGGTCAGCATCATAATGAAAACATGGCTGATGTGTTTTTCAGACAATTTGGCCTCTTTCCGGATTACTTCCTTAACATCTCCGCCTCTTCCCCTAACACGCAAATGGCTGAAACAATGCTAGGTGTGGAGAAAGTGTCAAAGGAGTATCAGCCTTCCTTAATAATTGTAGTCGGGGATGTAAACTCTACTCTAGCGGCGGCAGTCACCGCCAACAAGATTGGATTACCAGTTGCCCACCTGGAAAGTGGCCTCAGAAGTGGTGATAAGCGAATGCCAGAGGAAATAAACAGGATTTTAACTGATAATATCACCGATCACTTTTTTATTACAGAACAAAGCGGGGTAGAGAACCTTTCCAAAGAGGGCTTAACTCACAACCATCACCTGGTTGGTAATACTATGATTGACACCCTGGTGGCATTCGAAGACCAGATTGCCAAAGACCCTGTTCTTGAAAACCTGGGGCTAACGACTAAGGAATTTATTTTGATGACCATGCACAGGCCATCAAATGTGGATACAAAGGAGCAACTGAGCAAGGTGGTGGAGCTAATTGAGGCCCTCGCTGAAACTAATACGGTGGTTTTTCCAATTCACCCTAGAACAACCTCAAGACTGTCGGAATTTGACCTTACTTCGAGGCTGAATAACAATAGCAGCATAGTTTTGTCAGAACCACTTGGCTATTTTTCATTCCAAAAGCTAATTGCCGAATGCAAGTTTGTAATAACCGATAGTGGCGGAATCCAGGAAGAATCAACTTTCAGGCAAGTTCCATGCTTAACGTTAAGGGAAAATACCGAGAGGCCGTCTACCATCGAGTTAGGTACAAATGAGCTGGTAGAGTTTGATACAGTACAAATTCTTGAAAAAGCACATCTCATTTCCAGTGGCAATTGGAAAAGAGGAGAAATTCCACCGCTTTGGGATGGTAAAGCAACAAATAGAATTATAGAGATATTAGCCAGCTTGGAGCTCTAGAACAATAATGATCAAGAGAATTACAGCCATAGCACTTTTCACTGGTTCCGCGCAGGTACTATCCCTGATTGCGGTTGGTTACGTATTACGTAACCTGGGTGAGAGGACCAGCGGGTTGGTTGGAATTATCGATTCTACTGTGCTTGTTATTGCTGGCATTGTCTCATTTGGTATTCAACTGGCTGTAAACAGGAATGCCGTACTGCAAAAAAGTTGGAGGAGTAACTATCAATTGGCACAATCATCAAGGTTCTCCATTTCATCGCTGGTACTGCTATTTGGCGTTGGCGCCTACTTTCTTAACTGGGACAAAACGAACCTGATATTCTTGGTTGCTCCATTCGTGGCTTTCAATGGAGATTATGCCCTGTACGGGAATGGTTTACCGGTGAAAGCTGCCATGCTATCATTCTTTAGAGTGTCAATTCCTTACCTGGGCTTGTTGCTGCTGGCGTATTTTGGCAGAGAAGACCTGCTTGACATTTACATGATGTTGGTGGCGTTGGGAATTTTCATAGCTGGCTTTTTCGCTTCTCGGTTTAACGAAGTTTCCTATGTATTCCCGTTTAATAGATCTTTTCTGAAGTTTTATTACAAGTATTACAAAGTAGGAATCTACCAACTTTCATGGGCCTTACTGGTAACAGGCGTACTAACTTTGGCTAAGCCTTTTTACACGCTGGAAACCATTGGGCTCGTTTACGGTATATTGAAATACTTTGAAGTATTCAAAGGCGTGTTGCGCATAATAGTGCAGGCATTTTTCAAGGAATTAAGCCAACCCGAAGTTGCATTTAAGATTGACAAGGTTGGGTTAATGATTGGGGGCTTCATAGTAATTCCGGCTTTTCTCTTTATGGGCCAAACCCTGGAGCTTCTTTTTGGCACAACCTACGCTGGCCGCGAGCTCATCCTGGTTCTATTTGGGGTGGCTATGCTTATCGCTAGTTTCAAAACATCCACGGATATCAGAACTCTACTAATTCGAAAAGACGATGTTAACCTTAAGGCTTTCACGATAGCACTTGGTGCAACCTTTATTGCATTAATAGCTTTCTCCAAATTTGGAGAACCTGTGTATGGGATACCGGCATCTTTGATAATAGGAGAGTCCATATTATTGCTTGTGCTGGGGTTCAACCAGAATGAGTCATTTTTTAAGCCGAGATTTCTATTCTTTTCAAAACTATTGCCACTATTAGTCCCTGCCTTATTGATACGGCTACTTTTGGGCTCTTCAGTTATCTACTTGGTTGCTAGCGCAGCCATTTACATCCTCCTTATTGTAGTTATCTACCGTAAGCTAATTTTTGGATCAGTTGCCGTAAGAAACTAGCTTTGCGGCTGCCTCCATCTAATTGTGAAGACCAAAACCCAGCTATTAGATTCTAATATTTCACCAATACAAATGATGCTGTTTGTGTTGATTGAACTGCTTTTGATTTTCGGGAGGCAGTTCGCCAAGTTTCATGTTTATGGACCGGTGCATTTATACGACTTGCTGTTTTTACTACTGTCTTTTTGGGCTGCAAAAGTAGTTTTTCAAAACCGCCAGAAGATTTCCCTATCCTGGCCCATTGTTGCCTTAATTGGTTTTGGTGTAGCCTACGTGGTGTATTCTTATTTGGCAGGGGTTGGTCCCACCCATTATATCATTAGGCATTTTGCAATTTTTGTGTACCTCATTGGCGGGTATATTATCTTCCTGGCCTTTGCTAGCGAAAATTCAACTGAAACTACTCGAAGATTTATTGTACTGGTTGGGATAATGGCTGTGGTTGGCCAGATAATAACACACTTTTATAATTACATAACTATTGAAGACTACCCGCTTTTCGGCAGGTTCAACTACCTGTCTTATATGGCGGTGCTGGGTATTATGTCATTTAGTGCTTACAATTTGGTTTATCAGAAACGTTTGGTTTACAAGATTACTTTCGTAGTGCTAAGCTTATTTCTTTCTCTCACTTTAGGACACGCATCTGCATTTTTAGCCACCGCAGCCACCATATTCATCTATATAGTAATTCGCACCAAGCCAGTGTATAAACTGATCGGTATATTGGTATTTACCGGGTTTATTGTTGGGCTTTATATGTACTGGCCCCAATTCACAGATCATAATGCTTCCTGGAGAATTATCTACTGGAAAGAGACGCTTGAACAGGCCATATTTGATAACTACGCACTGATAGGGAATGGATTTGGGGTGCCCCTGGTATCGGAGGAATCGGTACAAGTATTAAATGAAGCTATCGGCTCCAAGGAGTTTATCAATAAGCCCGAGGAGAGGTATCTCAGTCCTATGCACAACTCCTTTATTACCATAATATTCCACATAGGCCTGGTGCCGTCACTGCTGCTTTTTCTACCGTTGCTTCAGCCTTTGAAATACATTCTGTGGAAAGGAAATAAAGAAAGTTATAACAGCGAAAAGGATTTCCTAATTCTTGTACTTGTAGGTTGTATGGTCTGGGCATCATTTAACGTCGTATTGGAACTCCCTCACGTAACTGCCTTCTTTTGGCTTGTATATTTTTCTGTTATACACGTTTTCGAGGCAGAGAATAAAGTAGCCGTTTCAAACTTATCCGATTAACATGTGCGGCCTGGCTGGATTTGTAAACTACCCTGATTTAAAGTCGCTTGTCGAAGAGGCAAATCGAATTCAGTTCCATCGCGGTCCTGATAACCAAGGCACTTTTATTCATAATAACTTCGCCTTAGCTCATCAAAGGTTGTCAATAATTGACCTGGACAAGCGATCAGATCAGCCATTAGTCAAGGATGACCTGGTAATTGTTTTCAACGGGGAGATATATAATTATAAGGAGTTGCGGCAAGAGCTAGTCGCCAATCATCCCGTGAATTTTGCAACTGAAGGAGATACAGAAGTTGTACTGGAGCTCTATAGGGCCTTAGGGCCAGAGGCCTTGCATAAGCTAAAAGGCATGTTTGCCTTTGCCATATTAAATATAAAGCGCAACGAGCTTTTTATCGCCAGGGACCCATTTGGTATTAAGCCGGTATTCTATAGAAAGGAACAGGGTAAATTTGCCTTTGCTTCAGAGCTGAAAACCTTAACAAAACTTCCTGGTTTTACCACCAATATTGATAAAAGTGGACTTGCCGCTAGCATGAACTACCTGTGGCTGCCAGGTGAGAGATCAATATTTAGTGAGAGTCGGAAGCTAGGTGCTGGGCACTACATGCAAATATCATTATCCGGAGAAACCACAATTACAAAGTACTACCATCTACCCACTGATGCAGGCAGTGGGGCAACCACCCCAAATAACGTTGACCAGCTGGATAACATTTTGCAAGACTCGATCGCCAGGCATATGGTAGCAGATGTTCCTGTAAGTGCCTTCCTAAGTGGGGGTTTAGATTCTTCCTTAATCACCAAAATTGCAAAGAAGCACAACCCAAAACTTTCAACCTATACCATTGCAACAACTACGGAAGATAAGAAGATTGAATCTATGCCGGATGATCAAGTTTACGCTCGAAGGCTGGCTGAGCGTGAGGGGTTTGACCATCATGAAATTGTAATTGAACCAAACATTGTGGAGTTACTCCCAAAGCTGGTCTACCATTTAGACGAGCCGATAGGTGACCCAGCCGCAATAAATACCTACCTGATTTCCAAAGAAGCAAGAGACAAGGATGTGAAGGTTTTGCTTTCGGGCATGGGAGCAGATGAAATATTTTTTGGGTATCGTCGTCAATTGGCAACTTATATGGCCCTTGAGTACCAGCGTCTGCCGGCATCAGTGAGGAGGGTAATAGCCAGTGGCGCAAAGAAACTACCGGTGAGGTACAAGGACAAAGGACTAAAACTCTCGAGGTGGGCCAAGCGGTTTACCACTTTCTCTGATTTGCCACCCAACGAGATGTACAGGCGTAGTTTTTCGTACTATGATGATCAATCCCTAAATAACCTCTTTAGCGACGATTTTGAGGAGGTAATTAGCTTGCAGAGGAATGACTTTATCCAAACATTTAAGTCAGGCTATGAAGGAGATGTGATCAACAAGATGTGCCAAACCGACATCAAGATGTTTATGGAGGCATTGAACCTAACCTACACCGACAGGGCTTCAATGGCCGCTTCGGTAGAGGTGCGGGTACCATTTATAGACAAAGAGGTTATTGAATTTGCTATGGATTTGCCGGGTGAAATGAAGTATCAGAAACGGAAGTCCAAGTACCTGCTGAAGATGGTGTCGGAAAGGCATCTAAGCAAAGACTTGGTACATCGAGACAAGGCGTCATTTGGTGCTCCGATTAGGTCGTGGATTAGTGGGCCTCTGAGACCAATGGTTGATGACCTGTTAACACCAGATACAATACGGAGACGAGGTATCTTTGACCACAAAAGTATAGGGCAAATGATAGAAAACGATCGCCAGGGGAAGTCTGATTTTGCTTACCAGATATACCAATTGCTTACCTTTGAACTGTGGCACCAAACCTATTGTGATTAGGGAGAATGACTAAACCTGTCAAAGAGGAAATTCGAAACTTCTGGAATGAGAATCCTGTTGGATCCAATTTCGTGACATACGAAAAAGGCAAGGAGTTCTACCAGAAGTATGACCAGTTTCGCTATGAGACAGAAGGCCATATTTTGAAAGAGTTGGATGCCATAAACTTTGAAGCTAAAAAAGTACTGGAGATTGGCATTGGTCAGGGAGCAGATTCTATGCAGATTGCCGAGAGAGGGGCTTTATACTATGGAGTAGACCTTACTGAAGAGTCTGTCAGAAGGGTAAAAGAGCGCTTCAAATTATTCGAAAAAAATTGGGAGGAGATATCAGTTGCAGATGCCCGGAAATTGCCTTACGAAAGCGGTTTTTTCGATGTAGTATATACACATGGCGTCATTCACCATTCTCCTAAAATTCGGGCAATAGTGTCAGAGATTTACCGTGTGTTGAAGCCTGGAGGAAAAGCAATTGCAATGGTTTACCACAAAAATTCTGTTAACTATCATCTTAGCATCGCAATAGTTCGACGATTGGGTTTGCTGGTATTAGCCTTGTTCCCATTTATGATTTCCATTGTAAGAGACGTTACAGGTGAACGGAAAGAAAGAATTATCAAGCACATTAAGGCGCTAAAATCTTCGGGATTGTCTTACCTGCGGATGAGGAATTTTATCCACAAATCTACCGATGGACCAGACAATGTCTATTCATCAGTTTGGTCGAGAAAAAGTATTAAATTGGTTTTCAAAGGTTTCAGCACAATCGATACGCGGGTTCACTTTCTCAATGAACGGCACCTTCTGGGGTTTCAATATATTTTGCCAGCTTTTGCAAAGAAAAAGCTTGCCGCTAAGTACGGTTGGCACCTTTGGGTTGTGGGAATTAAATAAGGGATGAAGCAACTAATACAAAATTTTAAAACTGGAAAGCTCACCGTTGATGAGGTGGCTGCACCGACGTTGGCCGAAGGGCAAGTCCTGGTATCGAATAGGTTCTCACTAATTAGTCAGGGCACCGAACGAAACACGGTGAAGGTAGCCAAGGCCAGCTTGATTGGCAAGGCCAAACAACGCCCGGATTTAGTTGCCCAGGTTATTCAGAATGTGAAAAAGGAGGGCCTAAAGGCGACCATAGATAAAGTAAGGACAAAACTGGATTCGCCGAAGGCATTGGGTTATAGTTGCGCCGGGGTGGTGGCGGCTTCATTGGATACCAACAACCGATACAAAACCGGTGATAGAGTAGCTTGCGCAGGCCAGGATTTTGCATCACACGCAGAAGTGGTTAGTGTGCCCCAAAACCTGGTTGCCAAAATACCTGATAACGTTACATTTGAGCAAGCCAGCTATACCACCCTGGGGGCAATTGCTCTGCAAGGCGTGAGACAGGCAGAGCCTAGGATTGGCGAATCAGTATTAGTGATTGGTTTGGGATTACTAGGCCAGCTTACAGCTCAAATATTGCGTGCGAATGGTTGCCGCGTATTTGGTACTGATTTTAGTGAAAAGTTGTTGCAGCTCGCTGAGGAGACTGGTATCGAGAAGGCGATGGATAGAAACCACCCTGATATGGTTTCGGAAGCGATGGCTTTTAGTTCAGGGCACGGCTTCGACTCAATAATCATTACTGCTGCCACTGACTCAAACGATCCAATTGAGCTGTCAGCGGAGCTGGCGAGGCACAAAGCAAAGATTGTTGTTGTTGGTGCCGTTAGCATGAACGTTCCTCGCGACCCTCATTTCTATCGCAAAGAGCTGGACCTTCGTATGGCTTGTTCATATGGGCCCGGCAGATACGATCCATCATACGAAATCCATGGCATAGACTACCACATTGGCCATGTGCGTTGGACTGAGCAACGTAACATGGAGGCATTTCTTCAACTGCTATCTAAAGGGGATGTAAACGTAGATATTTTAACTACTCACACATTCGACATTTCCGACGCGACCCAGGCCTATGATATTGTTTTGAATGACTCAGAACCTGCAGTGGGAATGCTGCTGCAATACCATGAAACGGACTCGAGTCTTGACACTAAGGTGGTTTTTTCTTCAAAGCCTGTGGAGGGTACCGCAGTTGGAATGATTGGTGCCGGTAGCTTCGGACAAAGTTACCTATTGCCCCCTATCGTAGCACAGGGCTGGAATTTAGGTACTGTTGTAACGAGTAAGGGCCTCACAGCAAATAGTGTTGCAGAGAAGTTTGGTTTCGCGCAGGCCTCTACAGATGCCAATGACGTGTTTCAGGATGAAAAAATAAACCCAGTATTTATTGCTACCAGGCACAACACTCACCACGAGTTTGTAATACAATCGCTGCAAGCAAGTAAGGCGGTTTTTGTTGAGAAACCATTGGCAATAGACATGGCTGGCCTGCAAGCTGTTAAGGAAGCCTACGATTCTCAAGACTCTCCCACATTGATGGTTGGCTTTAATCGAAGATTTTCGCAGGCAGCCCAATTGGTTCAGAATGAATTTGGCGATGGCAGCAACCCTTTAGTTATGAACTTTAGAATTAATGCCGGACCAATTGACGCCGAAAGCTGGATTCAGGATGCCAAAATTGGTGGAGGCAGATTAGTGGGTGAGGTTTGTCACTTTGTAGATTTAATGCAGTTCTTCTCAAATAGTAATCCAACAAAAGTTTTTGCGACTTGCCTAAAATCTGAAGGTAAAAACTACACCAATCAAGATAATCTACTTGTAACACTTGAGTTTGAAAATGGCCATATTGGAACAATCGCTTACGTGGCTAATGGGGATAAAAGCCTTGAAAAGGAGAAGGTTGAAGTTTTCGGAGGCGGAAAGGTAGTGGTAATTGACGACTTTAAGTCGGTAACCATTCACGCTGGTGGAAAAAGTAAGGTGGTGAAGACAAGCGGCAAAGGCCATAAAGAAGAAGTGCAGTCTTTTCTGTCATCTGTTCGACAAGGCCGGCAAGCGCCCATTGAGTTTACTTCACTTTATGCAACCACTTTGTGCACGCTTCTTGCCTTAGACTCACTGGCTACGGGTTTGCCCCAGGAAATTCCATCAATCTAAATAGAAAATTGGTAGACCCTATATCTTCAAAAGCCTGCTTCGATGCCCTAAGAAGCTATTGTGAAGAAAGGAATTTCGAAGGATGGGACCCATTTGACGGTTTAAATAGTAGAATATTTCAAAAGAGCCCCTTAGCGAAAAGTCGTTTGGCTCGGCTAATGTGGATTCAATTTTTTAAACGAAGCCCAGTCAATTTTAGAAAACTTACTGGGGTACCGACTGGATCAAACCCACAGGGAATTGCCTTATTTGTTTCCAGTTACTGTCGGCTTGCAAACGCGGGAGAATCAGGAGCTGTTGAGCAAGTGGAGCAACTGGCGGAGCGATTGGTTTCACTACAAACCAAAGGCTATGCTGGGGCGTGCTGGGGATATAATTTTCCCTGGCAAGCAAGGGCATTTTATCAACCGAAATTCTCTCCAACCGTGGTCGCTACTACTTTCGCTGTAAATGCTCTTCTTGATGCCTATGATTTGACAGGCAAAAGCGACCTACTTCAAACAGCGAGATCTTCCTGCGAATTTGTGCTGAAAGATCTTAACCGGGTAGAGGATGATACAGGAAATTTTTGCTTTACCTACTCGCCCACCGATCATACCGTTGTTTTTAATGCTTCCCTATTGGGCTCCCACTTGCTATCGAGAGTATACTCATACACGGGGGAATCAGTGCTGATCGATGAAGCCAAAAAGTCTGTACAGTATTGCTGCGATTATCAGCGGCCAGATGGCTCCTGGACTTATGGAAGTAAACCGTATCACCAATGGATTGATAGCTTCCATACCGGATATAATCTTGAAGCGATAGGAATGTATGGCGCTTTCAGTGGAGATAGCTCCTTTGATAAGCACCTGCAAAAGGGGCTTGATTATTACTTGGAGCAGTTTTTTGATAAACGAGGCCAACCCAGATACTATTCTCACAAATTGCATCCCATAGATCTTAATAGTAGTGCTCAAGTCATCATAACTTTATCAAAACTTAAACTTCTAAATCGAAATCGAGATTTGGCGGAAAATGTAGTCAAATGGGCAATAGATAACATGTGGAGTAGTAAAGGTTATTTCAGTTACCAAAAAACCTCCTTGATAAGGAATAATATCCCTTATATGCGTTGGACACAAGCCTGGATGCTTTACGCACTAAGTTGCTACCTTACGTCAAATGACACCCCATGACCAAAAGAGTTGAAATATTGGGAATTCCGATTGATGCACTTACAATGCAGGAAACCGTTGACCGGGTAATAAAATGCATCGAGGATGAGGGTAAATTACTTCACACGTGTATTAATGCTGGGAAGGTTGTGCTAATGCAGGGTGATTCGATACTTACGGAAAGCACAATTAATGCGGATTTGATTAGTGCCGATGGCCAGGCAATTGTTTGGGCTGGCTCAATTTTAGGCCGCAAGCTTCCGGAAAGGGTGGCAGGTATAGACCTCATGGAGGTAATGGTTAGCAAAGCCAACGACAAGGGCTATAAGATTTTTTTCTTAGGCGCTAAGGAAGAGGTGGTTACAAAACTGGTGGCAGACTATACTAATGCATACGGGGAGGATATAATAGCAGGCTTTAGGAATGGCTACTTTTCAGCCGAGGAGGAAGATAGTGTAGTTGAGGAAATTAATCAAAGTGGGGCGAATATCCTTTTTGTGGCAATGAGTTCACCCAAGAAGGAAGTCTTTTTGTATGAGAACCGGTCGAAGCTAGAGGCAAACTTTCTGATGGGCGTTGGTGGCAGTTTTGATGTGATATCGGGTAAGATTAGTCGCGCCCCCCAGTGGATGCAAAACAATGGCCTGGAATGGTTTTTCAGGTTCATTAAGGAGCCACGAAAAATGTGGAAGAGATATTTAGTTGGAAATACACGATTTATAGTGATGGTAGTGAAAGAATGGGCTAAATCGTTTTTTTCCAGATAATTTTCATAGATTAATAGTAGGTTGTAACTTTGTGCCCTGAAAAAATTAAGGCTAAGTGAGCAGATATTCCAAATATTTTAGCCCGATTTTATTTTTTGGCGATCTTACGATCCTCAATATATCTTTCGTCCTAGCCTACTACCTGAAGTTCGACGAATTGCAGGGGCTGGTCACTCCCCCCTACCTATATTTATTCATATTTGTCAACATCGCCTGGGGAATAATTGCGCTGCTCACAAACCCCTATCGCATATCAAGAACATCAAGATTTGCTAAGATACTTCGTACGCAATTCGCGATAATCGTACTACACCTATTCCTGATTACCGCCTTTTTTGTTTTCCAGAAAGCATATTTCTACTCGCGTATACAGCTGGCACTAACCTACGGAATATTCACTGGGCTGGTATTTATCTGGAGAGCGGGGTTTGTTTATTTGCTGCGGATTTACCGAAGTAGAGGATTTAACAAGAGAAACGTTATTGCTATCGGTTACGGTGAACTCACTGAGGAATTACAGAAGTTCTTCAGATTGCACCCAGAGCACGGTTACAAGTTCTTAGGCTACTTCGATAGCAAGGCGCAGGGGCAGTGGTTCCTGGGAAAATACAAAGACATTTTTAACTACTGCCAGGAGCAGAAAGTAGATGAAATCTATTGCTGCCTGCCATATGTGAGGTACTCACAAATCAAGAGTATTGTGGATTATGGCGAAGAAAACCTGATTAAGGTTAAGCTGATAGCAGACTTTAGAGGATTCTCGTTCAAGGGGCTGGAGCTACAGCGATACGATCATATCCCGGTTCTTAATGTAACTTCAATTCCGCTAGATGAGTGGAAAAATCGATTTATTAAACGCTCGTTTGATATATCATTTTCATTTTTGGTTATAGCCCTGTTCCTATCTTGGTTGGTGCCTCTGATATCTTTGCTGATAAAGATAGATTCACGCGGCCCGATTTTTTTCAAGCAGAAGAGAACCGGTAAGGATAACAATAGCTTTTGGTGCCTGAAGTTTAGAACAATGTATGTGAATGGCGATGCCGACAGTAAGCAGGCTACAAAGGATGATCCCAGGGTTACAAGAGTTGGAAGTTGGCTGCGGAAAACCAGCCTGGACGAGTTGCCGCAATTCTTTAATGTGTTTATGGGCGATATGTCGGTAGTGGGCCCCCGCCCACATATGCTTAAGCATACCGAGGAATATTCCAGGGTGATTGAGAAATTTATGGCCCGCCATTTTGTGAAGCCCGGCATTACGGGCCTGGCACAGGCAAAAGGTTACCGGGGAGAAACCAACAGCCTGGGATTGATGAAGAACAGAGTAAGATTCGATCGCTTTTACATCGAAAACTGGTCTTTGCTGTTAGATCTAAAAATCATCTTTCTAACCATTCCAATGGTAATTAAGGGAGATGAGAATGCTTTCTAATATCACTAGCGTGCTTTTTGTAAGTTGAAGGTGTCAAACCCTTTATTTGCTTGAATTTCCGGTTGAAGTTTGAAAGGTTGTTAAACCCCGAAGTTGTAGCGATATGGCTAATATCGTGATCACTTGATATCAGTAATTTGCAAGCATGGTTCACCCTAAGCTCACAGAGGTGACGACTAAAACTCTTCCTGGTTCTGCTTTTAAAGAAACGGCAGAAAGATGTGCCCGTTAAGTTGGCGAAGTCAGCGACTTCAGATAGTGTTAAGTTTCGTTGATAGTTGCTGGCGATAAAGCTAATCACATGGTTGATCCTGGAATTGCTTTCTGCAGATTTCAACAACGTATCTGTCTCACAAACAACTTCCAGGTCATCACTTAAAACAATTTGCTGCAAGAGCAGCAGGTACTCAAGTAACCTTTTGTCTGGTTCTGTCTCCCACAGTTGATGCATCTTTTTGTATGCATAGTCCCGTGTACTGCCAAGTAATTTGGCGCATTTTGAATTGCCGGGCATTACACCCGGTAATTGTTTCATGCCCACGGCATCCCAGAAGGTTTGCCCCAAATCCATGGGATTAAAATACGCTGAGATAGCTTTTGATAGGGACTGACGGTTGCGGTTAGATTCGTTGGAACTAATAAAAACATGAGGTAAATCTGGCCCCACAAGAAGAACATCGCCGGGCTCAAAACTAATCATGTCGCTTTCTACCAGCAGTGTTCCCGAACTCGCCACAATGGCTGTCAGCTGCAATTCCGGATGAAAATGAAAACTGTCATAGAAAGCGGGCATTTCATCATACTCGAGTTTTAGTACCTCGTTATTAGTCTTGGCTACTCTAAATAGGTGAGCTCTTTTCATACTATTTTGACAATATAGTGCGAATTCTAAGACATATTTTGCTAAGATAGTATCAAAATTGGCAAATCGAATAACACCAATACTTTCTTAGCATGCTTATTTTTGCCCGATGGGAAAAATCATTAGTGTTTGGTCAGGCCCAAGGAATGTATCGACAGCGTTGATGTATGCATTCTCCCAGCGCTCAGATACCAAAGTGGTTGATGAGCCATTCTACGCCTACTACCTAAAGGAATCAGGAGCAGTTCATCCCGGCCGGGATGAGGTGTTACAACATCAGCCGACTGATGCTAAGGAGGTAATAGATAGCATCCTCAAATTGCAACAATCTTCGCCAATTCTTTTCCTCAAGAATATGGCACATCATCTATTGGGACAAGACACAAGCTTCTTGCTTGAGTATGACAACATTTTCCTGGTTAGAGAGCCTTCGGAAGTGATAACATCCCTCATCAATCAAGTGCCCAACCCTACCATGTTAGATACAGCCTTTGAGATGCAGTACCTACTATTTGAAAAACTAAGTGCTTTAGGCAAACAGCCGATAGTTATTGACTCAAAAACCCTGCTAACTGACCCCAAACAAATTCTCACGGAAGTATGTGCGGACCTCGGAATTGAGTTTCAGCCTCAAATGCTAAGTTGGGCTGAGGGGGGCATTGCTGAAGATGGCATTTGGGCTAAGCACTGGTACCACAATGTACACAAGTCAACCAGGTTTAGTCCGTACAAGAAAAAGGATGCTCAGGTGCCCAGGCACCTTCAAGAGCTACTAACTGAATGTAACGGGTATTATCGCCACTTAGTTGAACGAGCAAAAGACAGCATACATGACAGCTAAGATTCCATTTCAGGAAAACGAAAACATCAAGATATACATTGATGGTAAGCTGTATCCAAGAGAGGAGGCGAGGATTTCAGTATTTGATAGCCTGGTACAAGGTGGCGACGGTGTTTGGGAGGGCTTAAGGGTCTATGATGGAAGAGTGTTTTTATTGGATGAGCACCTCGAGAGACTGATCGACTCCGCAAAGGCGATGGCATTTGAAAACATACCGGAAACGGAGGCCATAAAATCCGCCTTGTTCGAAACCTTAGAAGCAAACGACATGAGAGACAAGGTGCATGTCAGGCTCACCCTCTCTCGTGGAAAGAAGGTCACCTCCGGCATGAGCCCCCATTGGAATCAGTATGGTCCTACATTGATAATTATTCCAGAGTGGAAACCTCCTGTTTTTGACAAATCTGGAGTTAAATTAATTACATCATCTGTAAGGCGGAACCCACCTTCCTGTCTTGATTCACGAATTCACCATAACAATCTAATCAACAATATTCTGGCTAAGGTTGAGGCAAACCTGGCCGGCGTGGATGATGCGATTATGCTTGACCTTGACGGTTACGTTGCTGAAACAAATGCCACCAACTTCTTCATTGTGAAGAGTGGTGCATTAGCCACCCCAAGCCTGGGAGCTTGTACTCCCGGATTAACGAGGCAATTGATAATCGATTTGGCGAGGGAGAACGACATACCTTGCAGGGAAGGTAATGTTTCAATGGCTGAAGTTTATGCAGCCGATGAGGCCTTTATTACAGGTACCATGGGTGAAGTAACACCAATCTCGTCAATTGACGGCCGTGAAATTGGACAGGGTAGCATTACTTCCGAAATTCGGAAGTTGTTTAGGCAGAAAACTGAATTGGAAGGCCAAAAGCTGCCATTTTGATTAGAAAGTGAAGCTGAATGACTAAGATTGATTTTGATAAGATAGTAGACATTGCCAGAGGGGCAGGGGAAGCGATAATGGACGTGTACCTGGATGATGAGGCCTCGAAGCTTGTGGAAACCAAGGACGATGATTCACCTCTAACCTTGGCTGATAAAGCTAGTCATAACTTTATTGTTTCAGAGTTGGAGAAGCATGGCGGTGGTTTGCCCGTTCTGTCAGAGGAAGCGTCATCTATAGATTTTAATACCCGAAGGCAGTGGACGGAATACTGGCTGGTAGATCCTCTAGACGGTACAAAGGAATTCATTAATCGTAATGGAGAGTTTACTGTTAACATCGCCCTGATCAAGGATTGCATACCGGTTTTTGGTGTTGTTTATGTGCCTGTAACAGGCGTACTTTATTACGGCAGTTCTGATACCGGCGCTTATAAAGTAACTGCTGAAGAAAAGCAGACAATTTCAGTTAGTAATAGAGCAGACAAACTGATTGCCGTGCGCAGTCGGTCTCATGCAAGCGCAGATGAGGAAGAGCTATTTGCCCAGTATGACGTGGTGGATACTATCTCAGTTGGCAGTTCCCTAAAGTTTTGTATGGTTGCAGAGGGGAAGGCAGACATTTACTATCGGCATGGACCAACCATGGAGTGGGATACGGCCGCTGGACACGCTGTGGTACGTTCGGCAGGAGGAGAGGTTTATATTGGCAGCTCGAAGATTGAACCCTTTACTTACAACAAAGAAAACTTGCTTAACGGTAGTTTCCTGGTTACAGGCTTTTAGCAATGGCAGAAAACATACACCCGATATTCGATTCCATCTTGAAACGAACTCAGCGCGAAAAATTGCTTGGGCAAAAAGCACTGGTTATTTGGCTTGTAGGTCTCTCTGGTTCGGGCAAGAGTACAATAGCAAGGGCCCTGGAAAATGCGTTGCATGAGGATGGTTACCTTACTATGTTACTGGATGGAGACAATCTTAGGGTAGGGCTCAACAGCAACCTGGGGTTTTCTGAGGCAGACCGGCAGGAGAATATACGACGCACGGCTGAGGTTGCCAGGTTAATTGCAGACTGCGGCGTAATAACCATTTGTTCCTTTATTACTCCAACAAATGAATTGCGCAGGATGTCGGCAGAAATTATTGGAGAATCATACCACGAGGTATTTGTTAACTGCCCAATAGAAGTTTGTGAGGACCGAGATGTGAAAGGTATCTATGCCAAAGCGAGAAACGGAGAAATAAAAAATTTTACAGGTATAGACGCCCCTTTCGAATCTCCCCAATCTCCTTTTCTCGAGTTGAAAACCGATGAACTGACCCTTCAAGAAAGTGTTAAAAGATTGTTCGACAAAATTATTCCCTTAGTTAAAAACTGAAATGACAGCATATAACCTGACGCATATTGAGGAGTTAGAATCAGAGGCTATTTATGTATTGCGTGAAGTGGCTTCCCAGTTTGAAAATCCAGCTTTGCTATTTTCCGGAGGCAAGGATTCCATTGTTGTAGCGTACCTGGCCCGGAAGGCCTTCTCTCCGGCTAAGATCCCATTTCCACTGGTGCACATCGATACCGGCCATAATTTTCCTGAAACGATAGAGTTCCGGGATGAATTTGTAAAAAGCATAAATGCGGAATTGGTGATTGGCTCCGTTCAGCAGTCGATAGACGAAGGGAAGGTGGTAGAAGAGAACGGCTACAATGCGAGCAGGAACCTGCTACAAACCACTACATTGCTAGATACTATCGAATCTTATAAGTTCGATGCCGCCATTGGTGGAGCTAGAAGAGATGAGGAAAAGGCCCGCGCGAAGGAAAGATTTTTCTCTCATAGAGACGAATTCGGACAGTGGGACCCGAAGAATCAACGGCCAGAGCTTTGGAACATTTTCAATGGCAGAAAGTCTTATGGAGAAAGCTTTAGAGTTTTTCCTATTAGCAACTGGACCGAAATGGACGTTTGGCAATATATTCTGCACGAAAAAATTGCATTACCAATGTTGTACTTCAGTCATGAACGGGAATCATTTGTTAGAGATGGAGTAATTATGGCCGCTACAGAGTTTATACAGATGAAACCAGAGGAGGTTGTTGAAAAAAGGATTCTTCGCTTTAGAACTATTGGGGATATGACCTGCACCGGTGCTACAGTTTCAAGTGCCGCCTCCATCGAGGAGATTATTGAAGAGATCGCAGCAACAAGAACCACAGAGCGCGGTACCCGGTCGGATGATAAAAGATCCGAAGCTGCGATGGAAGACAGGAAAAAAGAAGGTTATTTCTAGTAGGAAGAATTATGTCAGAGAATAACTCATATATGGGCATGGAACTGCTGAGGTTTACAACTGCAGGAAGTGTAGACGATGGCAAGAGTACGTTGATTGGTAGGTTGCTTTATGACTCCAAATCAATTTTTGAAGACCAGTACGAAGCAATTGAGGAAACGAGTAAACGCAAAGGAGATGAGCATGTTAACCTGGCCCTGCTTACCGACGGGTTGCGGGCAGAGAGGGAGCAAGGGATTACCATAGACGTAGCATACCGATATTTTGCAACTCCAAACCGGAAATTCATAATTGCTGATACTCCCGGGCATATCCAATATACCCGTAACATGGTCACTGGAGCTTCCACCGCAAATTTGGCGTTGATACTGGTCGATGCCAGAAATGGGGTGGTTGAGCAAACACACAGGCATACGTTTATAGCATCCGCTTTAGGAATACCGCACATAGTCTTCTGCATTAATAAAATGGATCTTGTCGACTATGAGGAATCTGTATTTATCAAGATCAGAAAGGAAATAGAATCGTTCTCCTCTAAGCTTGAAGTAAAAGATGTCAGGTTTATCCCTATCAGTGCTTTGCATGGAGATAACATTGTAAATGACTCCGAGCACATGCCATGGTATCGGGGTGGCACGCTGCTATACTTGTTGGAGAATATTCATATCGGAAGCGATCACAACCATATTGATTGTCGGTTTCCGGTTCAGCATGTAATCAGACCTCAATCGGACGATTATCACGATTTCAGGGGCTACGCCGGCCGCATTGCCGGAGGTGTATTTAAGCGT
Source organism: Cyclobacteriaceae bacterium (assembly GCA_028285445.1). Classification (GTDB taxonomy): domain Bacteria; phylum Bacteroidota; class Bacteroidia; order Cytophagales; family Cyclobacteriaceae; genus JANQPQ01. The sequence goes on from JANQPQ010000032.1 coordinate 56,860, forward strand.
GGTGACGAAGTGATGATATTGCCATCAGGTTTTACTTCACGCATAAAAGCAATAAGTAACCATAACAAGGAGCTCAAGGAGGCATTTGCGCCGCAATCAGTTTGTCTAACATTGGAAGATGACATAGATATTAGCCGTGGCGACATGATTGTAAGGGAGAATAACCAGCCAACAATTGGCCAGGATGTAGATGTTTTGGTGTGTTGGCTGAACCCAAGGCCCATGCAGCCAAGTGGCAAATATGCCGTGAAGCATACCACTAACGACGTAAGGTGTATTGTTAAAGAGATTTTGTATAAAGTAGATATCAATTCGTTGCATCGAGTAGAAGACGACAAACAGGTGGGGATGAATGACATTGCAAGGGTACGACTAAGAACTACTAAACCACTCTTCTTTGATCGCTACGCAAGAAATAGAATCACCGGCAGCCTTATTCTTATCGATGAAGGAACAAATGAAACTGTTGGTGCTGCCATGGTTATTTGATCGGGACCAAATCACTTTTGTTTTCATTTAATTGCGCCTTGAAATCAGGCTTCATAATTTTGCCACATGGAAAACGTGGACAATCTTATTGCGGAAATCGACGGCTTCAAGGCTGAAAGTGCAGAGGACCTGGAGAGTTATCGCTTGCGATTTATCAGCAAGAAGGGTGTTGTAGGTGCCCTGTTCCAGGGACTCAAAGATGTTCCTAACGACCAGAAAAAGGAGGTAGGCCAAAAGTTTAATGCAGTTAAGCAGAAGGCTGAGGAAAAATTTCAGGAGTTGATTACTGAGTTGAAACAGAGAACTACTTCTGAGGCAAAGGCACCGGTTGATTTAACGCTTCCTCCTACCGGAATACCGCTTGGGTCAATTCACCCTTTGCGTGCTGCTCGCAATAGGATAATTGAGATTTTTGCCAGAATGGGTTTCAACGTGGCCGACGGACCAGAAGTGGAAGATGATTGGCACAATTTCACTGCACTGAATTTTCCCGAAAATCACCCGGCACGCGAAATGCAGGATACCTTCTTTGTGAAGAAAAATCCTGATGTGGTGCTGCGTACCCATACTTCTAATGTGCAAATACGCTTGATGGAGAATCAGAAACCTCCCATCAGGTCTATTATGCCGGGGAGAGTGTATCGCAATGAGGCAATTTCTGCCAGGGCACATTGTTTATTCCATCAGGTAGAGGGAATTTTTATTGACGAGAATGTCAGTTTTAGAGACCTCAAACAAACGCTTTATCATTTTGCAAAAGAGATGTTTGGCCAAGACACTCAAATTCGTTTTAGGCCATCATACTTCCCCTTTACTGAACCCAGTGCCGAAATGGATATTTCTTGCGGACTGAATTCTCCGGGAGAATGCGAACTATGTGGAGGTGCTAAAAATATTTGTAAGGGAACCGGTTGGGTCGAAATTCTAGGCTGTGGAATGGTTGACCCAAATGTATTGGAGAATTGTGGTATCGATTCTGAAAAATACACTGGCTTTGCATTCGGTATGGGTATTGAAAGGATCGCGCAGCTAAAGTATAACGTATCAGACATCAGACTCTATTTTGAGAATGACGTTCGCTTCTTAAACCAGTTCAGAACAGAATAATGCCAATTGATGCGATTAAAACGGTAGGGGTAGTTGGCGCGGGCACTATGGGTCAGGGAATCGCCCAGGTAAGCGCTATGGCCGGATATGCCTGCCTGCTATTTGATATAGACCCCGAAGCCACTGAAAAAGCATTGGCTAAAATCGCCCAAAACTTAGATAAGGGGATTGAAAGAGGAAAGGTGACGGAAGAACTTAAGGAGAAAGCACTAGCAAACATTCAACTGCATTCCAACCTGGACGACGTAAAGGCTGATTTGATTATTGAAGCAATTGTTGAAAAGTTAGAGATTAAGCAAGAGTTGTTTTCTAAGCTTGAGGAAGTTAACGACAAAGGCACGATACTAGCCAGCAATACTTCATCCATACCCATTACGCAAATTGCCGCTAGTCTAAATCATCCCGAGAGGTTTTTGGGATTGCATTTTTTCAACCCCGCCCATATAATGAAACTGGTCGAGGTGATATCAGGGGCAGCTACAAGTGAAGACACTGCTTCAGTAGCCAAAGCCTTTGCCGAAAAGATCGGTAAAGTGGCAGTGTTGGCGAATGACGCTCCCGGATTCATTGTGAATAGGGTGGCAAGGCATTACTATGTTGAGAGCTTGCTGCTCTTAGAAGAGAATGTCGCTTCCCACGAGCAGATTGATCAACTATTGGAGTCTACAGGCTTTAAGATGGGCCCCTTTAAACTGATGGATCTAATTGGTGTAGATACGAACTACTCAGTAACAGAATCTATGTATGGGCTGTTCAACTACGACAGCAAATTCAGACCGAGTAGAATTCAAAAGCAAAAAGTGGATGCGGGCCACCATGGTCGCAAATCAGGCAGGGGATTCTACCAATACTAGAGCAAATCTTCAATTATCTTATCAACACCAACTCCTTCTGCTTCGGCTTTGAAGTTCCTCACAACCCTGTGTCTTAATGTAGGCTTGGCAACTGCCTGAATATCTTCTATATCCGGGCTGTACTTTCCGTTCAATAATGCGTTGGCCTTAGCCCCAAGTACGAGATACTGAGACGCCCTTGGCCCAGCGCCCCACTCAAGAAAGTCGTTGGTAGTTTGAGGCGCTTTTTCAGTCCCCGGACGCGTTTTGTGAGCGAGTTCAACAGCGTATTCTACAACGTTATCCGCAACAGGCACTTTCCTTATGAGCCGCTGGTAGTTAAGAATTTCTTCACCAGATATTACCTTGTTTACCTCCGACAAAGATTCGCCAGTGGTGTCTTTTACTATAGTAACTTCTTGTTCGTAGGAGGGATACTCAAGTAAGATGTTGAACATGAATCGATCTAATTGAGCTTCAGGAAGTGGGTAGGTTCCTTCCTGCTCGATAGGGTTTTGAGTAGCAAGTACAAAGAAGGGCTTCTCCAACTGGAATGTATCTCCTGCTACAGTCACGGAATATTCCTGCATAGCTTCCAACAATGCAGCTTGCGTTTTCGGCGGGGTACGGTTTATCTCATCCGCCAGAATTATGTTGGCGAAGATCGGCCCTTTAATAAAATTGAAGTTCTTGTCTTTATCTAAGGTCTCAGCACCAAGAATGTCAGAGGGCATAAGATCTGGTGTAAACTGAATTCTGCTGAACTTAAGGTCTAAAGCTGAAGCAATGGTTTGAATGAGCAACGTTTTGGCAAGCCCGGGCACGCCCACGAGCAGGCAATGGCCCTGGCAAAATATTGAGGTAAGTACAAGCTTTACTACCTCATCTTGTCCCACAATTACATTCCCTATCTCCGATTTTAGTTTTTGGTATGCTACACTGAGTTGGTCAGCAGCTTCAACCTCATTAGTGATTTCGTTCATATTGTAAATATATACTTTGCTTGTACGCCCCCTACTTTAGGATGTTGCAGTTTTCGTAGGCTTTGTCAATATCGATAAATACCTCAAAACGGGCCTTGTCAAACCAGGTTAGAAGTACAGTATTCTTTTTCTCAGTTAAAGCCGCCGCTTGTATTCTTTGCCAATCATCTTTAAGATTTGCCTGATGCGGCTTTTGCTCATTTTTATAGTAAATGATTCTAACAGCGTCTTTGCCGTCTGGCAGTTTATACTCTTGGGCAGAGCTAATGGTGCCGATTTTCATAGTATCAAGTGCGAAGAATGTATTAGGATCCAGATTCTCAACTGACACCATGGGTGAGCCGGTGTCATCGGTAAGAAAACCGCCATTTGCGCCAGTGATTTTGTCGTCAGAAAGGTCCTTCGCGGTTTGCTCAAAAGCGATACTATCTAGCTGGATTAGATTTCTAATGCTGTCCATTTCCTTTTTTGCTTGCGCAATGTCGCTTAGTGAGGGTTTGGGAGTTAACAAAATGTGCCTGGAGTTGTAGGCATTTCCCCTTCGCTCAATAAGCTGGATAAGGTGAAACCCAAAATCAGATTCCACCGGAAGCGAGAGTTCGCCTGGCTGTAAGGCCAAGGCAGCTGCTTCATACTCGGGAGCCAGTTCTCCTCTTTGAAAAAAGCCAAGCTCACCACCGGTTCTGGCCGCAATGGGTTCTTGAGAATACTGCTTTGCCAGTGTACCAAAGTTTTCTCCAGCAAGAAGCCTTTCTCTTAGGGAGAGAAGTGTTCTTCTTGCCTGGTCTTTCTGTGGTGCACCGACTTCAGGGTATTTTACTATTTGCCCAACCGTAACTGCTTTTGAGAAGTAAGGCAGACTATCACTTGGTATTTTCCTGAAAAACCGTTGGACTTCGGCAGGAGTAATTTCTACATCCTCGGCAATTTTAGTTTGCATACGTTGAATGAGCAGCTGCTCTTTCTCCTGCTCCCTCAGCTCTTCTTTGAATTCATCTATTGACTTGCCGTAGTACTCTTCTAATTTCTCTTCTGAACCTATCTGCGAGACAAAATATCGCATTTTGCGGTCAAGGCTCGATTCTACTTCGATATCCAAAACAGATACCGAATCAATTTCTGCTTTGGCAAGCAAGAGTTTACTTACCACTAGGTTTTCCAGCACCTGACACTTCGCTGCCTGCCCACTGCCCTGACCTTTCTGAATAAAATCCAGGTAAGCGATTTCTAACTCAGATTTAAGTATGATGTGATTATCTACCTTGGTAATTATCTCATCGATAACTACCCCTTCGCTCTCACTTTGGCCAAAACCCAAGCTTAATGAAGTGACTAGTAGTAAGCTAGTTACTATAGATCTCAAAATCATTGTTACTAATTGCTTTGTTAAAAACTTCCTTCTCCAATTCATCTACTAATTCTACTTTCCTTTTATTAACGATGATACTTCTAATTTGGTCTTCCACAAATTCTAGCGGTGAGATCTGATCAGATATTTTGTATTCATCAATTCGCAGGTAATATTGAAATTGTTCGTCGTCAGACTCCACGTATTTATTACGTTTCAGAAAATCCACTTTGTTGGTAATAGCTGTAAGCGGAGTGTTCTTTATTATCTCATCAAAATTTATCCATGTCGAATCCTCCAAAGAATAGCTGGCAGCAAACCTCAGGCAATAAGATTTTAATTCCTCCTCGTCTTCTACCTTGCTTGACCTGATTAAGAGCGGTAATCTACTTAGCTGCGGAGCTTCCTTTGATATCTTAACAAAGATCCCCCTTGTAATATTCTGTTTCAGCTCAAATTTATCGGTATTCTGCTCGTAATAAGCTTGTATTTCTTCGTCAGAGACCTCTTTATTCAACTGACCATTGACATATTGCTTCTCATATTCATATACCATCAACGCGTACCTATAGTCGAGTATTTTGCGCTGCAATTCGGCCTCATTAAACTCAATTTTTGAGGAGGCCTCTGCAATAAGCAGCTGTTTTTTTGCCCAGTTGTTAATATACCTTTCTACAAGATTGGCACTGTCTTCGGGTGTAATATCGGAACTAACGATGCCTGTCAAATCCTCGGGGTAAAGAAAGTTGTCTTTAGCTCTTGCTATAGGGATAGATTGGGTTTCAGCGCTACTATTGTCTTCCTTTTTCATCTGTATGAAGTCACAACCGTACAGGGCAAGAATAACAATAATTAGTCCACTATTCCTGGCTGAGAATTTCATAGATATGATTTAGTTCGCTTTCGTTGAGGTCTACCGTATATTTCTTTCTGAGCTCTTCAACCCACTCTTTTTCCAGTTGTTTCTGGTATTCAGAAATTACCAGCCCTCGTACATCAGAAAGTTCTTTGGGGCCTGGGGCAAGAATAGAGTTGATAACAATGAGATTGGTACTTTCGTCTTTTGCTACTTCAAAATCACCAATTTCCCACTGCACAGCATCAACCAAAGGGCGTTCTCCTGCTTCAAAAAGCCCTTTTTCAATTTGCAAAGTTAAGCTACTTTGGGCATTGTACTCCGCTTCAAGTTCCTTTTTTACAGCTACATAGCCTGAGTCATTTTGGAAGAAACGGGCGTAATCACCGTTGAAATTAGCCCGGATCTCTTTGATAACATTTTCTGGTCCAGTTAGGATGGCCACTTCCGCCCGCTTTTTCCATTGATACTTGTTCTGGTTTTCCGAAAAGAAATTGGCAAGCCCTACAGTGTCAATTGAGGCTCTGTTCCACACCTTTTCTTCCATAAGTTGAAACAAGAGAATGCCTTCCCGATATTCTCGCTTCAGCATTCGGTAGTCGATATGCTTTTCCTCAAGGTTTTTCTTCTCAGTTTCGATAAGCTCTTGTTCCAGATACTGATCGTAAAGCTGTTGCATATAAAACTGCGGAGAATAAGAGACGAGCTTTGGATTAGCAGCTATGTATTCATAGAAATCGCTCAGCGAATAGATTTCTGACTTAATTTGAAACAGCTCAGTCCGCAAGTCTGTGGAAGCACTATCGTATGACCAGATGCCTTTGGTAAGTGTTGAGTCTGCTTTCTTAACAACTTCAGTGAGTAGCTGTTGATTGAATGTGTAGCTATTTTCTCTTTTAAGCCGGGCAATCAGTTTTTGCCTATTAAGTTGCGACCTGGGATTTCGATCTATGGCCTTGCGCAACTCTGGTTCCAGAATGGCAAAATCTTCCAAGCCTGTCTTTTTCTCAAGTCTTGCTACATGCCAGCCAAATGGGGTCTGAAAAGGATCCGATATTTGTCCGACGCTATCGAGGCTAAAAGCGGCATCTTCAAAACTTTTGATCATTCTGCCAGGTCCAAATTCGGGAAGTAGCCCACCTCTGTTTTTGGTATTGACGTCGTCAGAATAACGTTGACAGACATCGTTCCATTCGGCACTTGCAGCCAACATATCATGTATTTCGAAGATCTTGTTGCGGTTCGTAGTTGAATCTTCCGGGGAGGCCCCTTTTTGAGTTCTAACCATAATATGTGAGACCTGCACCTTGCCTCGAGATGGTCTTCGGTCATTAACTTTTACTACATGGTATCCGAATTGTGTGCGAATTGGCTTTGATACGCTCCCGACAGGTGTATCAAAACTTGCATTTTCAAAAGGGTATACCATGGCGAAGGCTGTAAAGTAGCCCAGGTTTCCCTTGCTCTTGTTGGCGTTGGGTTCCTCAGAATACTTGGCGGCAAGTTCATCAAATGGCTTACTTCCATCACTGGCCTCCTGCCAAACTTCCATGGCTTTATTGTAGGCTTCAAGGGTATCAGCCGGGGCGTCATTGGCGCCAGCCATGATTAGAATATGAGAGACATTCACTTCTTCCTTGAGCCTATCATAAGCTTCTTTGATTAGTTGCTCTGTCACTTCACTTTCCTGTAGATAGGGCTCTGCCAGCTGATCAAGGTAAGAGCTATATTCTTGCCGGAAAGATTGAGCTGTATCTAGCCCGAGCTGCTCCGCTTCTTTTACTTTCAGTTTGAAATTTATGAATAGGTCAAGGTATTCCTTAATATCCTCTTGTGTGAATGCACTGTCGCTTTGTGCATTATTCTTACGGTAGACATAGGCGAATTCCTCCGCTGTAACCTTGGTGCCATTTACAGCAAACAGATAATCCTCTTGGGTTGAGGGAGCCTTAACTCCGCAACCCATTGCGAAAAAAAACGAGGCTGTAATCAGCGCTATCTTTCTAAACCCAATACTTTGTATCATGAGAGAAAATGCAGAACCTGCAAATTTAGTACTTATTTAAAAATCTCTGAGGGTAGGGTTCAGCTTGATTTGTAGTTTTTGGTAAGCCTGCATATGTTGCAGTCATCTTTGGGAATTACCTCTATCTTGTCCATGATCTTGCGGACTAGAATGAGACCAATACCTCCTTTGCGCTTTTTCTTGATGATTTCTCCTAAAGAAGGTTCTTGATATTTCTCAATATCAAATACGTCGCCTTCATCAATAATATCGAATACAATTACGTCGTCTTTAACAGCGATGCTAATTTCAATAGAGTCGTTCGGGTTACAGTCGTGCCCGTGTATAATCAGGTTTGCGCAAACTTCATCTACAGCTAAAACCAAAGTGCTTATCTGCACTTCAGGAATTCCGTGCTTACTCAATACGTCACTGATGAAATGACGAATGTCTTTCAGCTTTTCCTTGGTGCAGGGTACTTTGTAACTATAGTTCATTTATAATCTTCTTAGCCTCATCCTCGCTGCTAACAATCTTAAGCAACTGGTCAAGGCCGAGGATTTGAAATACGCCTTCAACTTTCTCGTTAAGGTGGCAGATTACCATCTTAACGTTTTTACTTTCTAATTCCTGAATGTATGACATGAATACGCCCAAGCCCGCTGAAGAGATGTAACTCAGATTCTTACAGTTAACTATAATCTTCTGACTACCTTCCTCTAGTGCCTCCTTGATGGCATTGTCGAGTTCAATTGATGAGCTAGCATCAACATCTCCTACAACACCCAGCACTAAGACGCCATCGTCAACATTTTTGGTTATATCTATCATTGTATTACGAACTTGTTTCTTCTCTGTTTACTTAAATTTCACAATCACCATAGTATAGTCGTCATCCACGAATTCCTGTCCGCAGAAACTATAAAGGTCGTCCATGATGAGTTGTTTGATTTCTTCAGCCCCTAATTCAGCGTTCGCCTCTAATATCTCCTGCATCTTCTCATAACCGAATTCATCTCTCTTTCCGTTCTTGGCCTCGGTGATACCATCGGTATACAGCACCAGAATATCACCAGGTTTGTATTGGAGAGTCCTAACTTCAACGTATTGTTCGAAGTTTGTGTTTCTTAATATTCCCAAACCCAGCCCTTTGTCTTCGTAGAAAACAGACTTCTTATCCTTAGCATTATAATAAAGCGTTGGGCAGTGGCCTGCTCTCGAGAATTCAACCGTCTTGTTTTTCTGACTAATTAAGAAGTATGAGGCGGTAATAAATGAGGCCTTCTCTAAACTGGTACTAAGTGCAGTGTTGGCATGGATCAAAAACTCCTTGGGGCCCATCCCCATCTGCGCAAGGCTCGAGAATATGCCTTTCATTTGCGACATGTGAAATGCTGCGGAGGTTCCTTTGCCTGAAACATCTCCAATCATAAGGGCAATTCGGTCTTCGTCAACCCTCAAGGCATCGTAATAATCGCCACCTACTTCGTCAGCTGCTTCTGAGAAAGCGGAAAGATCGAAGTCGTCATTAGCGGCCAGATCAGTTGGGAGCAAACTCTTTTGCACCTCTTTGGCAATTTTCAACTCTTCTTTGTAGCGCTCATTTTCCAGTGCCTCAGAAAGTAGCCTAAAGTTCTCTATCGATATTCCCGCCTGGTTAACAAAGGTTCGGGTTATATCCGTCATTTCTTTGTTAAAACCATCTGAGATTTCTTTCAACAATGCCAGGGTTCCCGTCTGCTGACCCTGTACAAGGATAGGGTAAGCTATTATAGATTTAAATTTCGTCCCTTTTAGCACATTCTGCTGGGTGCTCGACTTTAAGCTTCTGTCAGTATCAGTATCTAGTATGCCTTTAACCTTACCACTGCTGATCAGCTCTTTTACTTGCCCAATTTCCGTTTCATCTATGTTTTTGCTTTGATAGTGGCTGTCGCCATTTTGGATGATCTCAATCCACCCGGCATCAGCAAACACCGTGGAGCAGGCGCTTTGCAGTAGAATCTCATAGACTTGGTCTTCACTTTTTTCAGTTTGAATAGATTGGCTAAGCCTCTGGAAGTTAAGCACCTCTTCCAGTTTTTGTTCGAATACAGAAGAAGTGGGAAGGTTGAAGAGTATCACAAGCAACGAGAACAGCGCATATAAAAACACGAAGGTTAGCAGGGCAATAAAGAAAGTGTTTTGAAGGATGTCTGTCGTTAGCGGGTTATTTGCGGCAAAGCGCCAAAGGTTTTGGATAAAATAACCCAGGTACAGGAGCACCAGCAGTATCAATAAGATTGATTTCCATTTCTGCCTGAAGTTGAGATAGGCGACCCATTTTAGGTTAACCGAGAAGATCAGTCCCATCAAGATAAGAATGACAAGCAGTACGACATTTATTCCACTATCGAGATCGGGATAAACAAGATCAAGAACCAGTGTGATTAGGAAGATGTACTCAAAGACTTGCCAGCCATTTAGCAACAATTTGGATTTCTGATAGAGAATGAGCCTCTTCCATACAATAAATGTGGAAATGAGGAATGCCGCTATCAGTCCAAAATTGATATGATAGGAGAGGTTTATAACAAATGTGTTTTGGGCAAGTTTGGTGTTTCCCCAGGCAATAAAAATAAATTTGATTACCAGGGAGGCAACTGTAGCCAAGAGGCCGGTTGCAAAAACCCTCCAAAGCATATCAATGAAGTTGATATTTTCAACGCGGTAGGTTCTGGAGCGGTAATAGAAGAACAGGGCCACGATGAAGAGGTCCATGGAAAGGTTCGGTAGTTCATCAGGGATACCGACCTTCACATTTCGCAAACTGCCAAACAGAAGATTGAGGTCTGCAAAGACGAATGCCAACCAGCTAAGGATAGCCGTGGCAAGACTGAACCTGATTATATTTTTGGCAGAGATTTTCAACCTAAAATCCTGGGATTTTTAACGGGGTGGAAGATACAAAAATTACCCCTGATTAAAGAAAAAATGAAGCCTTAACGGACTGCAGGGCCAATTAGCGGGTACTATAGTTTGGCGCCTCTCGAGTAATTTGGATGTCATGAGGGTGACTCTCTCTAACTCCTGCGGCAGTAATCTTAATAAACTTGGCTTGCTTAAGGTCTTCAACGGTCTTGGCTCCACAATAGCCCATGCCGGCTCGAAGGCCACCGGTAAGTTGGTAGAGGACTTCTGAGACTGAGCCCTTGTATGGCACCCTGCCAACAATTCCCTCGGGAACCAGCTTAGAAGCTTCAGATTCTGAATCTTGAAAGTATCTATCCTTTGACCCGTCTTCCATTGCTTCTAAAGAGCCCATGCCTCGGTAAGACTTAAATTTTCGCCCTTCATAGATGATCATTTCCCCTGGGGCTTCTTCGGTGCCAGCCAGCATTGAACCAACCATAATACTACTGGCTCCACCTGCTATGGCTTTTACAAGGTCGCCTGAGAATCTAACACCGCCATCGGCAATTATTGGTACCCCTGAACCCTCAGTACCTTTGGCTGCCTCAAAAACGGCCGTTAATTGTGGTACCCCAACGCCTGCTATCACTCTTGTCGTGCAGATACTACCTGGACCAACCCCAACCTTAATACCGTCAACACCAGCTTCCACCAATTTTTCTGCTGCTTCCTTAGTAGCAATGTTCCCAGCAATTATGTCAAGGTTAGAAAATTTCTTTTTAACTGAGACACAGGCATCTATCACACCCTTTGAGTGCCCGTGAGCCGTATCGATACTTACCACATCCACCCCGGCTTTTTCAAGTGCCTCAATCCGATCGTTGAGATCGGTGGTTACACCAACGGCTGCCCCAACGCGCAGGCGACCGAACTCGTCCTTACAAGCATTGGGTCGATCTTTTTTCTTAAGAATATCCTTATAAGTGATAAGACCAGTAAGCTTGCCTTCTCCATTCACAATTGGCAACTTTTCAATCTTGTACTTCTGCAAGATGTCTTCGGCCTCGGTAAGGTCGCAGCCTTCGTCAGCAGTTATAAGTTTTTCCTTGGTCATGATATCCGTAACCGCCGCTGCTCCATTGGTTTGAAATCGAAGGTCGCGATTGGTGATAATACCTATAAGATTACTTTGCTGGTCGACAACGGGGATACCACCTATTTTGAATTCTCGCATAATATTATTGGCATCGGCTACAGTGCTATTAGCACCAAGCGTGATGGGATCCAATATCATCCCGCTCTGGGAACGCTTCACCTTACGAACCTGCTCGGCTTGTGCAGAAATAGACATATTCTTATGTATGAATCCCAAACCACCTTCTAGCGCCATGGCTATAGCCAGGCCCGCTTCTGTAACAGTATCCATAGCTGCTGATACAATGGGGATATTCAGCTGAATATTCCTGGAAACTTGGGTGGTAGTATCGGTTTCTTTGGGTAGAACCTCGGAGTAACCGGGGAGGAGAAGCACATCATCGTATGTGAGGGCTTCTGCCGTTATCTTGGCATTCTCAGTTGACATAGCAAATAATCACGAAGGTTATTTGCCTAGCAAATGTAGACACAACCCACCACAATAATGCATTGTTTTTGAAAAATTTGAAGACGGTTGGTAATTTCGAAAAAAAACGAAATGAAGAACATTCACTACAGCTTAGGTTTGATTGCCCTTATAACTTTTTTTTCATCCGCTCAGTCACAAAGCATAAAGCAAAAAGGAGTGGCGTCGTATTATGCTGACAAGTTTGAGGGCAGGACCACAGCAAGTGGTGAGAAGTATAAACATTCTAAACTTACTGCCGCCCACAAAACCCTTCCCTTTGGTACCATGGTGAAAGTGAAGAATCTGGCTAACGGTAAATCTGTTGAGGTAAAGATCAACGATAGGGGCCCTTATGTTGACGGCAGAATTATTGATCTATCGAAATCTGCAGCCACCAAGCTGGACTTCATTCATGCCGGCCTGACCGAGGTAGAGGTAGAAGTGATAGATGCAGTTATAAGTAAAGAAAGTAGCTACAACCCAGGTAAGCCTGCTTCCACGGAAGAAGTTGTAGACGAGAAGGAATTTTATGAGTTTACAGCGAATAGATACAATCCCAAGGGATTCGGCATTCAGATTGGGTCTTACCAGGAGATGGTTAATTTAGTGAGGGTGTCTAACAACTTGAAAAAATCCTATCGGAAGACAGTAACAGTTTCAGTAGCGGTAATCAATAATGTGAAAGTATATAAGATCATTGTGGGTAAGGAAAAGACCCGTGCCAAGGCGGAAATATTGCTTGTAAAGCTTAAAGTGAGGTACCCTGATAGTTTTATTGTAGATTTTAATAAATTGTAATTAGAGAAGCCAAAAAGGGGCCTTAATTAGGCGTTTGGGCTTATTTTCATCTGTTTCAAATAGATGTAATTTTTGAAAATATTAGTAAACTTTTACAAACAAAATGGTTAATATTGTATAAACTGATTGTTCAGTACTTTCACTTTGTTTGTAATTATTTGTTTATTTACTTTGACTTTAATTATAAGTAAACTGATTGGAATTAGCGAATTTTAATTAATCATCGTAAAGTAATGTATAACGAAAATTATCAAAACTTTCTTGCTGCGTGGGACACAGCCATCATTTACGTTGCCTATGCTTTTCTGGCTGCTGCCGGTGCAATTACTATCTACTACTTCGTCAGTATTGTAGGTATTAGAGATCCCAAGAAAAAGTACGATTACATTAATGCGAAAGAGATTAAGCTCTTTTGGTACGCTATGCTTTCACTAACTATTGCTGGAGGTCTTTATTTGAATACAACATTCAATGAGACAGTAAGGCAGGAAGTTATCTGGTATTTCGTTCGTCTTTTCGTTACTGCTAGCTTTACGACAATCTTCGCACTTATTTTTAACAGTCTAATTAAGGTTTACTATCCATTCCAGGTAGAAAAGAAACTGAACAGACTGCGTCACCGTCCCAGGACTAATCCTAATAACGGCAGGGAAATGATTCTACTTAGCGAGGAGCAGGAAGATGAGTACCTTGATGAGAAGATGATTGAAGAAGAAGCACGCCACGCAGTTGACTACGATGTTTGGTTGGATGAAGAAACTGGCTTTACAATTATCGAAAAATACGATGGATCACTACTCGCTATTGAGTGCCCCTCTTGCGGATATAGAACGCTTAGAGTGGTGAAGGAAGAAGTAATTACTTCTCCAACCATGGACCAAGAAGGCGAGTTGCTGAACTACTACTCTTGTTCTTATTGCAACCACAAAGAGCGTAGAACAATTACTACTAAGCGTTTGGCTAGTGGCCAGGGTGCGGTAGCCGAGTAAAGATTTTTAAGAAATTGAAGAAGGCTCCTTGAGAAATCGAGGAGCTTTTTTTATTTGAAGTCTTCTCGGATCGGATGAAATACATCCAGAACCAGGCAGTCTGTAATGGCCACAGCGCTGTGAGGAGCATTGCCGGGAATTTGTAAAATGGAACCGGGCTCTAGCACATGAACCTCTCCATCTAAAGTAAGTTCAAGTTTGCCTTTCTGAACCATAGAAACTTGCTCATGTGGATGCGAGTGCTCAGGCAAGGGGCTGCCGGCGTCAATCCTGACAAGGCTAAATGTCATATTTTCTGCATGAACAAACTTGAAATGAAATCCGGGGAATAGTTCTTTTTCAGGAAGTGATTCGAGTAGCGTAAGCATAATATGATCCTTATTCTGGTACCAGTACGTTAACAATTTCTTCCACTACTCTTTCGGCTGATTCCAGGGCTCCGTTTACAGTGCCGCTATTACCCTTTAGGTTAGTGGCCTCTCCGGCAAAGAATAGTTTGTCACTTACAGATTGAGCAATCAAAGCTCGATTATCTGCTGCCCCAACCGGAGCATACGAGTAAGCCCCGCGGATGAAGGGTTCGTTAGACCAATTCATAACCAGGCTGTCGAAAATGTTGGTGGTAGCTATTTCATTACCAAATATGCGGTCGAGGTCTGCTAGCAACATAGACACAATATCAGCGTCTTCCATTCCCAGCAAACCAGTTGCTGAACTCCCGTTGATATTGGCCATTAATACTTTATTCCTTTCACTTCTGCCAAGACCAACACTAACGTATTCGGGAACAATTCCATCGGCAAAAACCGATCGCACATTATCTCCCCAAAAATTGCGGTTAAAGCGTAAAGCCACCTTAAACCCAGGATCCATACTGAATGTCGATATTCCGATTCTCATGTCAGTAGGTAGAGCCGGAGCGAAGTTTATATCCTCATCTTTCAACACGCTGATAGGTACGGCGATAATTACCATGTCAGCCTCATAGTTGTTGCCACCGGCATCGGATAGTTGCACCAGATCTCCTGAATAGTCGATACTTGTAATCTGGGCCTCATATTGAATTTTGGAGAGAATTGAGAAGAACTCTGATTCCAGAATAGCCAGGTGATCTTTGCCCACCACAGTAAAACGGTCTTGCCCAACCTCAGATAGTGCTAACTCCTGGGCTATACCCAGAATCCCCAACTTGTCATTGTCTGATCCATATCTATTTCCAACCTTGCCGTTTAGAATGTGAGCGACTCTATCGCCAATACCATCGTCAGTTATGGCTTGTGCCACCGATCTGTCGGTACCATTGAAGTTCGCAAGGTTGCCGACAAAGTCTTGAACCAAACCCACATCAGAATCGTCAGAAATCTCACTGAGGTTCTTGGCCAGGTCATCAATCATCCAAACCTCATCAGCTGAGCCCGAGGCAAATGAGAAACCCTTGTTTTGAATAAGTTGATACCAGACAGAGTTATCACCCTGAACAAAATCAGCCCCTAATTCAATTGGAAAATCGGCGAAACTTGCGGCAGCCCGGATGCGGCCACCGTGCACCGTAGATGC
The DNA here is from genome assembly GCA_028285445.1 of Cyclobacteriaceae bacterium. Taxonomy (GTDB): domain Bacteria; phylum Bacteroidota; class Bacteroidia; order Cytophagales; family Cyclobacteriaceae; genus JANQPQ01. Next base: position 72,320 of record JANQPQ010000032.1, read on the forward strand.
TTCCAGAATCTCCACATTCACCCCACGCTGATCTAGCAAAGAGGCAGCATAGAGACCGGCGACTCCAGCGCCGATTACGATTACCTTACCATCAAAAGGAATTTGTGGTGTAGGGTCGCTTTCATCTTTGCAAGCAAGCAGAGATGGTAGCATGAGGCTCCCGGGAACTGCCAAACCAAGATTTCTGATGGCCTTGCGTCTATTCATTCGTTCCAATGGTCAATCATAAAAATACCACAAGAAATTCACATTATTAGGCCATTCAGCCCCAAACGAGAGGAGTTGCCTGTTGATGCCAGCGGTATTCCGATATTTTGGTTCGGAAATACTACTTTTGCCCAAATGCAGGACGGCACTCTTATAGATCAGGTAATTACCTATGCAGACGGAATGCCAATTCTTGAAATACTAGGATTGGTTTTTGGCTTACTGGCCGTTTGGTTTCTGATTAAAGAAAATATTTATACCTGGCCTTCGGGCATCTCCTATGTGATTATTTCATTCGTGATTTTCTGGCAGCAGCGCCTATATGGTGACTTTCTGCTTCATATCTTTTTCCTTGTGCTGAATATCTACGGATGGTATTTCTGGATCAAAGGAAAACCTCAAGATGAGAATGATTTGCCGGTAACTACGCTAACTGCGAAGCAGTTGCTGTATACAGCAGTGGCCAGCGCAGTTGGGGTGGTTGCCTTTGGTTACTTTCTGTGGTCATTGCCTATTATTATTGAAGGTCTTCCTGAGGCCTCGCTGCCGTTCTGGGATGCTACAACTTCCGTTTTAAGTGTAACCGGAATGTGGCTAACAGCCAAGAAGAAAATTGAGAACTGGTATTACTGGCTTATTGTTGATATTCTGGCAACGGGAATTTACGCTTATAAGGGAGTCTATTTTTACGCAGTACTTTACTTTATCTATATAGGAATGGCTATCGCCGGATATCTGTCATGGAAAAGGTCAATGAAACTAACAACGGCCAGCACTTGAAAAAGGTGGTAATAATTGGCCCGGAATCTACCGGCAAGAGTACCCTTACGGCTTCCCTGGCAAAGCATTACAACACAGCTTACGTGCCGGAGTTTGCCCGTCACTATATCGACCGACTGGATAGACCCTATGAGGAATCTGATTTCCCGGAGATCGCTAAGGGCCAGCTGGATTCTGAGGCGCAAATGGAAAAACAGGCCAATGGTATTCTGTTCATTGACACATGCTTGATTGTACTCAAGGTTTGGAGTGAGCATAAGTTCGGAGCTTGTTATCCTGAGATTATCGATAAGATCAACCAGCAACAATACGATCTCTATCTCCTCACCGGGACGGATGTTCCATGGGAGGAAGACCCGCAAAGAGAACACCCTCACCTTCGCGATTTCTTTTATAATGTTTACCGCAAGGAGTTGCAGACCCGCAATCTTCCTTTCATCGAGATTCAGGGGGAGTACTACTATCGCAAGAAGGCAGCTGTCAAAGCGGTTGACGATTTGCTCTCCTTAGCCTAAAATCATAACTTTGAATTAGGGGTGCCCACCTTTTGTCTTCGGATGAAAGATAAGTTCGGGCTGAGATCATACCCAAGAACCTGATCCGGGTAATGCCGGCGTAGGGAGTATGATAACCATGGTAGGAAATCCCCGTTTCCTTTTGGTTTAATTTAAGTACAAGTAAAAATGAAAGTCTTAACAGCTTTGGGAGCTATGCTGCTATCGGCTGCATTGTATTCCCAAGACACGTTGAAAACCGTTACTCTGGATGATGTTACGGTTTATTCCACCCGGGCTAATGACAAAACACCAACAACCTATTCGACTATTAGAAAGGACGAGCTATCGCAAAGAAACTTAGGGCAAGATTTGCCAATTCTACTGAATTTCACGCCGTCAATGGTTACGACTTCTGATGCGGGCGCCGGCATTGGATATACCGGGCTTCGCATAAGGGGAAGTGACGCTACCCGGATTAATGTCACCATCAACGGCATCCCCTTAAATGACTCAGAATCTCATGGTGTTTTCTGGGTGAATATGCCAGATTTTACGTCATCTCTTAATAGCATACAAATCCAGCGGGGAGTGGGAACTTCATCGAATGGAGCAGCAGCATTCGGGGCCACAGTAAATCTCCAAACTAACAACGTTTCTGTAGAGCCTTTCTTCGAAACAAACAACACTGCGGGTAGCTACAACACCTGGAAGAATAACATAATCTTTAACACCGGCTTACTTGCCAATGACTTCAATTTCGAAGCCAGGCTGTCAAGAATTTCCTCTGATGGATATATTGATCGCTCAGCCGCAGATCTCAAATCCTACTATCTCTCAGGGGGCAGGTTTGGGGCTAAAACCATGATTAAGGCTGTATTATTTGGTGGGCAGGAAATTACGCAACAAGCTTGGTATGGCACACCTGAGGCTCGCTTAACGGGAGATCCAACAGAGATACAGAACCTAATTGATTTTGGTGGTGAATATGGCACACAAGAGCAGTTGGACAACCTGCGAAATTCAGACAGAAGGTTTAACTACTACCTTTACGATAACGAAGTTGATGACTACCGGCAGGATCATTACCAACTACATATTGGACATACTTTCAGCGACAACCTCAACTATACCGGAGCTCTTCATTATACGCGTGGTCGAGGATACTTTGAGCAATTTAGAGGTGGTGATGATTTAGCTGATTATGGACTACCCGGCGTTGTAGTGGGCACAGATACTGTGAGAACCTCTGATATCATCAGAAGACGCTGGTTAGACAACCACTTCTATGGCTTAACTTCCTCACTGAACTACAGTGGGGAGCGGACAGCAATTACACTTGGAGGAGCCATCAATAGGTATGTTGGGGACCATTTTGGTGAAATTATTTGGGCGCAATTTGCGGGCAATGTCAATATACGAGATCGGTACTACGACGGTGATGCCACCAAAGATGATTTCAACATATTCCTTAAAGGGAATTACCAGGTTAACCCAAAGCTAAATCTATTTGGGGATCTTCAGCTCCGCACAATGAGTTATGAGACGGTCGGCTTAGATAGCGACAGAAGCCCTTACAATATCGATACAGACTTCACTTTTTTCAATCCGAAGTTTGGGGCCACCTACTCCCTAAATAGCACTACAAGTATTTATGCCTCTTATGCCGTGGGCAACCGAGAGCCGGTGCGTTCTGACTTTATTGATGCTAACCCAGGCACAGAACCTAAACACGAGACGCTCAATAACATAGAAGTTGGGATACGGTCTCAAAGAAGTAAATTCTCTTACGAGGCCAATTACTACTATATGGATTATAAAAATCAGCTTGTGCTAACTGGCGCCGTCAACGATGTGGGTGCGCCCATCCGTGTCAATGTTCCGGAAAGTTTCCGTATGGGTGTTGAGTTAGTGGGTGCGTATAAGCTCACGGGAAACCTGGTGTGGTCAGCGAATCTTACACTTAGTCAAAATAGAATAGATTCATTTGATGAGGTCGTCTTCGGTGCTAGTTTTAGTGAGATTACCCATACAGATGCTGATATCTCCTTTTCTCCCAATGTAATAGGTGGAAGTGATTTAAGTTATTCCCCGGTCAATGGGCTTACGCTGCAACTACTCACAAAATATGTTGGACAACAATTTCTTGACAATACCTCAAACGAGAATAGAGCAATTGATGCTTACCTAACCAATGATTTTAGATTAGCCTATAGCTTTCAAACTAAAGCTATCAAGAATATTAATATTACATTGTTAGTTAACAATGTGCTAAATGAGGAGTATTCATCAAACGGCTATACCTGGGGCTATTATTATGGCGCCGATCAGTTATATCAACAGAACAATTATTACCCACAGGCAGGTACTAATTTCCTGTTGGGCTTAGGGTTGCGTTTCTAAGTTGAAGCTGATTTTTGCCCCATTACAAATCGATTTTTCTCGTGAATATCTGTAAGCACTGTCACTGACTGGAAGTTGGCATCAGCAAGTAGGCTTGATACTTGGCGGCCAAATTTTTCATTAATCTCAAAAAAGAGAAACCCGCCGGGGTTCAGCTGTGTTTGACTGAGGCTTACTATGCGCTGGTAAAAGCGAAGGGGGTCGTTGTCAGGTACGAAAAGAGCAGGGTGGGGCTCGTGACTCAGCACATTAGCTTTCATTTGAGCCCCCTCGCTATCCAACACATAGGGTGGATTGCTAACTATCATGTCCGCAGATTGCGGTAAAGGATCCACAAGAATATCACATTGATGTAGTGTGATTTCAGCATTAAACTTTTCTGCATTTTGAGCAGCAACCGCCAATGCATCCCTGGAGATGTCAATTCCGTGAACATCCCAATTTTGATTTTCAACGGCAGCGGTGACAGCGACGCAACCGCTACCAGTTCCGATATCAACTAACACTCCTGTTTTGGGAGCATGCCGAAGAATAATGGCTATAAGTTCTTCAGTTTCTGGTCTGGGTATGAGTACCCGGGAATCCACAAAAAAATCTCTACCATAAAAATGAGCCTCATTCAATACGTACTGAATGGGCTCATTCTTCTTGAGGCGTTCTATGTCTTGCTCAATGCCAGCCATTTGGTCAGCACTAACTTCTATTGGTGCATTTGCCAATATTTGTGCAAATGACAGGTTGAGTTTTTTTTCCAATAGTAACTTGACAATAGCAGACGACTCCTTTTCTGGAAACTCTTGGAGTTGATTTAAAATGCTCTGAAATAATTCCTTAGCTAGCATTGAGCGATCGTGTATTCAAAATTAAATTAATTTTGAGCAAACCTAAGTTATGTCTAAGGACGAGCAATTTATGAGGAGGGCACTAGAATTGGCAAGTGCAGGCCTGGGTAAAGTCAGCCCCAATCCTATGGTAGGTTGCGTAATTGTTCATGAAGAAAAAATTATTGGCGAGGGCTGGCATCAAGAGTATGGAGGTCCTCATGCCGAGGTTAATGCCATCGCAAGTGTTAAAGATGAGTCATTATTTCAAGAGGCCACCGCTTATGTCACCTTGGAGCCCTGCTCGCACCACGGAAAAACGCCACCTTGTGCTGACTTGTTAGTTGAAAAGAAGATAAAGAGAGTAGTAGTTGCCAATAGGGATCCATTTCCGTTGGTTGATGGCTCAGGCATTGGAGTACTTCAGAAAAATGGAGTTGATGTTGACACTGAACTACTCAGCGAAGAAGGACATGATCTAAATAGGCGTTTCCTCACTTTTCATAAAAAGGAAAGGCCTTTTGTTATTTTGAAGTGGGCACAGACCGCCGATGGCTTTATTGCTAAATTAAATGGAGATTCGAAGTGGATTAGCTCCGAGCCATCTAGAAAATTGGTGCACAAATGGAGAACAGAAGAAGATGCGATTCTGGTCGGTGCTAATACCGCTCGCCAGGATAACCCTCGGCTTACCGCCAGAGATTGGCCCGGCAAAAACCCCTTGAGAGTGGTAATAGATAGGGATTTGAGATTGCCTCAAGATCTAAACTTGTTCGATGGTTCCACCAAAACACTTTGTTACAATGCTAGCAAATCGGCAGAGGGCAATAATGTTGAATGGGTTTCTTTGGGGTCTGAATTTTCTTTGGTTACTCTGTTAGATGATCTGTATAAACGCCAGGTGCAATCCATCATAATTGAGGGAGGGAGCAAAACAATAAATAAATTCCTTGAAATGAACCTTTGGGACGAGGCCCGCGTATTTAAGTCACAAGCTGAATTTGGAGAAGGAATCGCTGCTCCGGTGATGGAAAGCAATACGATGAAAACGTCCAAAGTAGGGCAAGATCAATTACTTTATTACCGAAATCATTAAGAAATGGCTGAAGAACTGTTTATTGAAACCCAAGCGAGCAAAGAGGAGAAGTACCAGTCTCTCATCCCACAGATTGAGGCGTTGATTTCTTCCGAAAAAGACAATATTGCTAACCTGGCTAATATCGCGGCCGCTCTAAAGTACGGTATGGGTTTTTTTTGGGTCGGGTTCTATTTGGTAAAGGATGCAGAATTAGTACTTGGTCCGTTCCAGGGTCCTATTGCCTGCACCAGAATCCAAAAAGGCAAAGGCGTTTGCGGAACAGCTTGGGAAACAGGTGAGGTTCAACTAGTGCCGGATGTGGAGCAATTTCCTGGTCATATCGCCTGTAGTTCTGATTCGAAATCTGAAATCGTGTTGCCCTTAGTTAAGCAGAACCAGGTCGTTGGGGTACTGGACGTTGACAGTGATAAGCTCTCTGACTTTGATGAAACTGATGCTAAGTACTTGACTCTACTTTCCGAGAGTATCTCAAAGCTTTTATAATCAAGGATTGTCCGCTTCGTAGACGATTTTGCCGCCAACCACGGTTTTCGCCACTTTGGTATCTTTTATTAACTCAGGATCGATTTCAAGAATATTGTGATCGAGGATAACAAAGTCAGCCAGCATACCGGTGGCAATGGAACCTTTGTTTAGATTTTCGAAGGAAGCGTAAGCTGCATTTACTGTGTAAGCCTTAAGGGCTTGTTCGGCGGTAATCTTTTGTTCTGGCACCCAACCTTCAAAATTTTCTCCATCAATTGTTCTTCGTGTCACGGCCGCGTGGATGCCCTCCAATGGAGTCGGTGGAGCTACAGACCAATCGCTACCAAAAGCAACGGTTGTGCCTGCATCTAGTAATGACTTAAAGGCATAAGTGGTTTTTATGCGTTCAGGACCAATTACTTTCTCAGCCCATCTACCATCATCGATTGCGTGGTAGGGTTGCATGCTGGCGATAACATTTAATTCCCTAAAACGAGTAATATCATCTGGTGAGAGATGTTGAGCGTGTTCAATTCTAAATCGTCTGTCTCTCGCTCCGTTTTCATTTGCTACGCGCTCAAAAACGTCAAGTAGATTGTTGATAGCTTTATCACCAATTGCATGCACCGCCACGTGAAGGCCAGCCTTGTCGGCTCCAGACACCCATTTATAAATATCTTCCGGGGTTGTAACATATAAGCCGGTGTCAGTTGGTGAATCAGTAAAAGGTTCAAAGAAAGCCGCCGTGTGGGAGCCAAGCGATCCGTCAACCATTCCTTTAAGAACACCAATTCTGACCCAATCGTCTCCAGTCCCTTCGGACGCAACACGCTGTTCTAATTGTTGCCAATCTGCAAGTCTCACAGCTACGTAGGCCCTTACAATTTGAGTGTTGTTGTCACGGGCCCTCTGGAAAATATCAATTACATCCACACCAGCTTGATCCATATTGTGGATGGTAGTGACACCATGGGAGGCCACAAAGTTCATGGCGGCTAATAGAGCGCGATCATCTTGCTCTGGGCTTGGCGGAGGTATTTTGTTGAAGATCAAAATCATGGCGTTATCCTTGAAGACACCGGCCGGGTCGCCATTTTCATCTCTTACTATAGTTCCACCTTCCACCTCGGGTGTTTCATTCGTGATGCCAGCTGCTTCAATAGCAGCAGAGTTAGCCAGGGCCATGTGCCCGTCGAGCCTGGATACAAATACAGGATGATTGGGTGTAAATTGATCTATCCAATCCTTTTTTGGCAGTTCTCCACCCCACAACTCATGATCCCAGTCTCCATTCAAAATCCAGGTTCCATCTGGCAGCGTTTGTGCGTGTTCCTTAATTCTTTTGGCAAACTCCTCTGGGGTGTTGGCATCGCGAAGCTTTACTGATGAAAGGCCGTATCCCCCGGCTATAAAATGGACATGGCAGTCGATAAACCCAGGCACCACCATTTGACCATCTGCTTCGATTACTTTAGTACCGGGCCCCTGCCATTCAGAAATTTCTTCTACCGTTCCTACCGCAACAATAGTATCACCCGCAACGGCCAGCGCTTGCGCAATTGGCTGCTGCTCATTGCCAGTCCAGATGTAGGCACCGGAAACAACCAGGTCCGCCTGAGGCCTGTTTTGTTGCTGAGAGCATGACTGAATAAGTAGGAGGAATGTTAGAAATGTGATGGCTAGACTAAGGTGTTTCATCTTACTGCATTTAAGGCAATAAGATAGTACCCGCTAATGATAAATCCTTATTTGTTCGCAGTTAGGCCTCGATTGGCTGGAGTTTGGGACTTTTCAACCTAATAATTCGTAGCCAGTGCATAATTTTAATTAGTGGATAGGACGGGTCGAATTCCCACCATTTTGTACCAAAGTTGGCTCTACTACTATGTGTGTGATGGTTGTTATGCAGGCCTTCTCCCATCATGATCAGGTCCCAGGGCATCAAGTTCTTGGAAGTATCCTTTACAGTGTAATTGGTGTAGCCGTACTTATGCGCGCACCAATTGATAATGACCCCGTGAAAGGGGCCCATTACAAAATGGATTGGCAGTAACAGGAACATCCACCAATGAGTGGCAAACACTACGTAGAAAGCTACATAAGCTAGTCCCCATACAATTCGAGAGATATAGTTTCCGCCGATTTTGTCAATGAATTTCCAATCTGGAACATTCTTAGTAAATCGTTCTTCGACCTGGGTTTTCCGATAATAAATGCCATTATAAACATTCTTTGTTCTCCACATCATTGCCAGTGCATTTGGGTCGTATTTCGGAGAATGTGGATCTTCTTCGGTATCGGCATAGGCGTGGTGCATACGGTGCATAATGCCATATGCATAGGGGCTCAAATAAGAACTTCCCTGAAAAATATAGGTAAGCAAATAGAATACCCTTTCCCAGAATTTCGACATGGTAAACATCGAGTGCGCCGAATAACGGTGATGAAAGAAGGTTTGGAAGAAAAGAGAAAAATACCAGTGAACCAAAAAGAAAATCAGGATTACCATATTAGCAAATTTTCTGTGCTAGCTCTATCTCTGGATTCATTCCAGGAGGCATAAAAATAAGGAATCTGGATTGGATTACTAGGTATATTATGATGAACTGCCTAGGGCAATTCTGCCAATACGCTCTTGCCTGCTGTGGTTTTATCACCGATTTTGACTTTTACGGTGGCATCTAGCGGCAAGAATACATCCACCCTGCTGCCAAATTTTATAAAGCCAAATTCTTTGCCCTGTGCCAGCTCGTCACCCTCCTTTACATACCACTTGATACGACGAGCCAACGCTCCAGCAATCTGACGAACCAGAATGTCCAGGCCGTTTTTCATTCGGATAACCATGGTGGTGCGCTCATTTTCAGTACTTGACTTTGGGTGCCAGGCGACTAAGTATTTGCCAGCATGGTATTTGAAGAATTGCACAATGCCTGCAACCGGCATGCGGTTTACATGCACATTTATAGGTGACATGAATATGGAAACCTGAAGTCTTTGGTCCTTTATGAACTCGTCTTCATGCACTTCCTCGATAACCACTACCTTGCCATCTGCAGGTGCGTAGACTAGATTCTCATCTGGTTTAGTTTCTATTTTGGGACTTCTGAAGAATTGCAGGATAAGAAGGAAGATGACAATACTTGATATCAAGACAGTATTTACAACAGCGGAAGATGCTGCCAGGTAGGGGAGGCCGACATTGAGCCCAACGAAAATTATGGTTAAAACCAAAAGTAAAAGCCTACCCTCTCGATGTATTGTCATATATAATCTCTTGAGATGTAACTAAGATATTAGAAACCGCCGCGCCACTTGTACGTTTTGGCGACTTTGTCGATAGCAACTATGTACGCGGAGATTCTCATAGGTACCTTGTACTCCAGCGAAGTTTGGTACACTTTTTCAAAAGCATCCTTCATGATGCGGTCAGAGCGCCTGTTCACTCTTTCCCCAGTCCATTTATATCCAAGCCGATTCTGTACCCATTCAAAATATGAGACTGTAACACCTCCAGCGTTAGCCAGAATGTCCGGGGCCACCATAATTCCATTCTTGTTTATAATAGCATCGGCTTTAGCTGAAGTTGGTCCGTTGGCACCTTCAACAATCAATTTTGCTTTTATCTTTTCGGCATTCTCTACGTTAATCACATCTTCCATCGCGGCCGGAACCAACACATCAACTTCAAGCGTTAATAAATCTTCCTGTGGGATACTCTCCGCTTGTTCAAAACCTTCCAGCCTGCCATCGTGACTGTCTCTATACCTGATAGCATCAGCTATGTTAATGCCTTCTTTGTTGTAATAAGCGCCAGAGATGTCGCTAATGGCGGTCACCTTCAATCCGCGTTCTTCCAGCAATAACGCGGCATAAGAACCAACGTTACCGAAGCCTTGCACTGCGCAGGTAGCCTGATAAGGATTGATTTGTAGCTTTTCCATAGCTGCCAAAGCAGAAACCATTACGCCTCGGCCGGTGGCTTCAACACGGCCTAAAGAACCACCAAGCACTAAAGGCTTACCAGTAACCACAGCGTTTGTAGTTGTTCCCTGAGCCCTGGAAAATTCATCCATCATCCAGGCCATTTCCCTGGGGCCGCTACCCATGTCTGGTGCCGGGATATCTCGATCCGGGCCAAAAATCTCAATCATAGACAGCGTATAAGCTCTCACCAAACGCTCAATTTCTCCGGGAGACATTTCCCTCGGATTACACTTAACACCACCTTTGGCACCGCCGTATGGGATGTCAACAACTGCGCATTTCCAGGTCATCCAAGCCGCCAGGGCTTTAACCTCATCTAGGTTTACGGCCATATCAAAACGTACACCACCCTTAGATGGGCCAAGTATGTTGGAGTGTATCACCCGGTATCCTTCAAATACCCTGATAGACCCATCATCCATGGTGATAGGAAGGGATACTACTACTTGCTTGGCTGGGGTTTTTAAGACGTTGTAGATTTCTTCATCAAGTCCCAAAGTGTTGGAGGCCATTTCAAACCGGGACATCATTGACTCGAAAGGATTCTCGCTATCCTTTATCGGAGCCGGCTCTATGTAACTCATTTGTAGCTGGTACTAATGCTAAATTTTGCGCAAAGTTAAGTAATAAATAGGCAATTATTTCCTAATCGTTAGTAAGATTCTAGCAGAATACTTTAAGGTAAAATACCAGGAATGGAGATGCCAGAAGTAGGCTGTCAAAGCGGTCGAGGAAACCACCATGACCAGGTAGTTTTGAGCCTGAATCTTTGATTTCTATGCTGCGCTTAAACAAAGATTCTACCAGATCACCATAGGTACCGGCAATAACCACAATAATAGCTACCACAAGCCACTGGCCAAGTTTGAGGTCCAGGAAATACATACTTACCCCATAAGCCATAGCACCGGCGAGAATGAGTCCTCCCACGCTACCTTCCCAACTCTTCTTGGGAGATACCCTTTCAAACAACTTGCGCCTTCCAAAACGTCGGCCAGCAAAGTAGGCTCCGGTATCATTAGCCCACAGAATAAGCAGTAGCCCCAAAATGAGTTCGTGGCTATAAGTTCCCATAAAGAATGTGGAAACATTGAGAAGTGCGAATGGAAGTGCTATATAAATAATACCGATAAAGGTGAATGCGATGTTAGTAAAGGGCTTCTTTTCAGTTTTCTTATAAAGCTTAATAAAGAATATGCCACAGGCAATAGGAAAAATTAGATAGTAAAACTCGCCCCGGAGCATTTCCATTTCAATGAGGAAAGAGATAGTAAATATGGCTGAGCCGGCAAAGGTGCCATACGACTTGAGGGGCAGCATACCATCCAGTCCTACCAGGCGGTAGAATTCCAGTTGAGAAATCATGCAAATACCAAAGAAAAGTGCGAAGTAAGCCCACTCACTTATGTAAACACCCGCGATAAGAACTGCGGCGCCAAGGATGCCCGTCACCAGGCGCTGGGTAAGATTATTATAGTTAGTTAAAGTCGATTTCATCTTTAATAATCTTCAGCGCCTTCAATACATGATCATGTATAACATGAATTTCGTATTGCCCAAAATTGTTGTAGGAAGAATCTTGTTTATTGATGATTATAGACTCCAAATGGTGCCCTTCCAGAACATCCTTTACTATTTCCGCCCTGTAAGGCACGTCAGTTTCGAAAACTTTTTGCCAGTTACTCATTCACCGAGGTTGCGGTGGACAATTTCTTAAAAAGGAATAGTAGCATTCCGGTAATAAAGGCAAAAATCAGGACAGAAACAATGGGTACAGATTCGGTGTCTTCGATATTGTAGTCAGTGATGTTGAGGCCATAGAGATAAACCAGGGTTAGCATTACACCATTGTTGATGAAATGAGATAGCATGGCTAATCGCAGGCTACCAGACCACAAGTATATGTATCCGAAAAGAGCTCCCAGCAAAACCCTGGGTACAAAGCCAAAAAGTTGCATATGAATTGCACTGAAGAAAATAGCGGTGATCCAGACAGCCAGGTGTGGGTTCTTTGTAAAATCCAATGCCATATTTTGTAGAATTCCCCGAAATAAAAACTCTTCGCCGATGGCCGGAATAATAGCGATTACCAGCAGTGCGATAGCGAACTGTCCAAAGTTGTCAAACTCCGTGAGGAAGTTGGTGATGTCTGCAGCAGTTTTCTCCAAGCGGCGAGCGAAATCTTCAATCTCGCCCAAAAATTCCGGGAACTGCAATTCGGCATTCCATTCAACAAAAAAAGGATTGACAGCCATGAATGAGATTGTTGCCAACACCGTGATGATAGCCAGCTTATTGTGGGAGGGGTGTTTCCAGTTGAATGACGCCACCGACTGCTTTTGCAACCGGGTGAGGTATAAATAAGGAATAATGATGAACCCCGTGATGGAATAGGCACCCTGTAAAATGAAGATGGGCACTTTGTTACTGGGACTGCCCATAAGGTCCTGAAGAAAGTCCAGGAAATCACCTTCTATGAAGGGATAAGCTAAGACGTAACCAAAGAATTGACCTAAAGTATTTGCCCCTAAAAAAGCCAATATCAGAAGTACAAAGAAAGAAATCAGCGGTTGATTGAATTGGAGCCTGGGCTGATTATTGACTGGATTTGACATAATTGGCGTAAATTTACGTGAATTTTCAAAACGGCTTCGGCTGAGATGATTAGTGGTTAAAATTGCAGACATAGAATTAGGTGAGTTTCCTTTACTGCTGGCGCCAATGGAAGACGTTAGCGACCCTCCATTCCGGGCACTTTGTAAGGAGAATGGTGCGGATATGATGTACACCGAATTCATATCGGCCGAAGGATTGATTCGTGATGCTGAAAAGAGTGTGCAAAAACTTGATATCTATGATTATGAGCGCCCAATAGGTATTCAGATCTTCGGTGACAAAATAGATTCTATGAGGGAGGCGGCTGCCATTGCCGAGGAGGCTGAGCCTGAGCTCATCGATATCAATTACGGCTGCCCGGTTAAGAAGGTGGCTTGTAAGGGAGCGGGAGCGGGAATTCTACTGGATCTTCCCAAGATGCAGCAGATGACCAAGGAGATTGTTGATAATGTAAAGCTCCCAGTCACGGTAAAAACAAGGCTGGGCTGGGATGATTCTACAATCAAGATTGTGGAGGTGGCCAAGAGGCTACAAGATGTGGGAATTCAGGCTTTAACTATTCATGGCCGAACCCGGAAGCAGATGTATAAGGGTTTTGCCAACTGGGAGCCAATCGCTGAAGTAAAAAACCACCCCGACATTCATATCCCCATTTTCGGTAATGGAGACATTGATTCTCCGGAAAAAGCCCTGGAGTACAAGAACAAGTACGGGGTGGACGGCATCATGATTGGCAGAGCTTCGATTGGTTATCCGTGGGTATTCAACGAGATCAAGCACTTCTTAAAGACAGGTGAGAGACTAGCTCCTCCAACCCTGGAAGATCGTGTTGATGCGGCTAAGAGGCATTTCAAGTTTTCCCTTGAATGGAAAGGAGACCGTCTGGGCATTTATGAAATGAGGCGACACTATACCAACTACTTCCGGGGGATTCATGGTTTTAAGTCTCACCGCATGCAACTAGTCGAGTCCGATTCTCCAGCAGAGGTGTTTCAGCTTTTGGATGAAGTTCTGGTAAAGTTTGCGGAAGCTTACAAGGAAGAGCTGGTTACTGCTTAATTAGCTTGCTGGAATAACTCACCAACCTGGAATTGACATCTATCAGGTACACTCCCTTTGCGAGTTGCGAGCTGTCAAATTCAAAGTCTTTCAGCAAATCGAATTTTTCATCCAATACCAATCGACCAGCTAAGTCTGCAATTTGAACACGCGCATTAATGAGCGCCTGCGTAGAAGATATTCGGGTAATGCCATCTGTAGGATTGGGATAGATCTTAATAGCGTTCTCAGTGAGGTCATCTAAATCGGTAATGGGAACACTATTGCCTTCAAGAGAAAGAATGAAATTACCAGCATTAGCATCGTTGGTAACAATCTCAGCTAAGGCCTCTTTCAGGCCCCCAGAGGTTGGCGAGAACTGGATGGTGAAAACATCTTCTTCCTGGGCGGCGATGGTTTCGGGTATGGTACCTACAGTCTGAAATGCTGAACCGGTAACGTTGATGGCTGCAATAATAAGATCTTCAGAGCCCAAATTCCTTATGGTGAATTGTTGTTCAGCAAATCTGCCCTCAAGAATATCATCAAAAACGAAGGTTTCTCCAGATTGGAAGTCAGCGTCTTCGGTACTGACCAGTACATCGGTTCCCAACCCAAAAATAAAGGCTCCACCAGCGCCGGTAATGGTTAACTCCTCATTCTCATTTTCTGATTCAAATGGAGCGCCAACCAGGGCAAAGGCACCAGCTACCGATACCGCACCAAACTGATCTCCTGAAGCCCTTAGCAGTGGAGTTATTTTCTTGCTGAAGCCCCATTGGTTGGTTCCTCCCGCGTTTCGACCATAAACGTATGCTGATCCGGCCTCGGGCAAGTCACTAACACTTTGATCATTGGTATCATTCATAGGTACCCCAACAATGGCAAAGTTGGAGAATATGGTAACGTTTGTTCCGAACTCATCACTCATAGCTCTATCAGGAGCTACAAGTTTTCTGATCTGACCCCAATTTTTTTCACCGCCTGCATCTTCCTGAAAGATATATGCCGAACCCGCCGTCAAGACGGTATTCATACCGGTTTCATCCTCATCTTCCTTGGTTGCTCCGGTCAGTACAACATCCTCAAAGATTGAAACGGCGCTTCCAAAGCCATCATTCTGTCCCCGATCGTCAGGAACGATCTTAGCAATTTGGCCCCAATTGTTTTCACCCCCCTCGTTCTTATTGAAGATGTAGACTGAGCCTGCGTTGAAAAGATTGTTGTCTCCATTCCTATCCTCATCCTCCTGCGGAGCTCCCACGGCAATGTTATCTGAAGAGATCCCAACTGAGACGGCAAAAGCGTCATCAGCCGTGCCGTCGGCGGCATCTAGTTGCTTTATTAACCCCCAATTGTTTTCGCCTCCTTCATTGCGCCCATATACAAAAGCCGAACCTTTGCCAGCTCTGCCAGGGGCACCTACAACAATGTAATCACCTGAAATAGAAAGAGTTTTGCCAAATTCATCATCAGTGGATCGGCCCGATGGAACAATCTTCTTAACAAACTCCCAGGCCTCGCCAGATTCATCGTAACTGAAAACATACGCTGCTCCTGCCCCCGAGATCGAGTTGCCTCCGGAGGCATCCAATTGCTGCTGTGGAGCCCCAACGATGGCCAAAGTTCCATTAATAGATACGCTGATTCCAAAGTTATCTCCGGTGGCTCTATCCGGTGCCACGGCCTTCTGGATTAGACCCCAATTCTCTGCTCCACCCTGATTCCGTCCAAAGAAATAAACGGCCCCAGCTCCATCTACAAAGTTGCTCCCTTCCTCGTCTTCATCGTCAAATGGAGCGCTAATAATTGCCAGATTACCAGAGATAGCGGTGGTGTAGCCAAATTGATCGTTTATGTCGCGGTCAACTACTATGAGCTTTTTCAGTTGCTTAATGTCTTGGGCAAGGAGGGGATCATGCCCAAATACTATGACGGCGACAATTCCTAGAATAAGAATGGGGTTTAGCTTCATATTCATGATGAATAAATATAATTCAAAATTAAATCCTTTTGACGGCTGATTCCTTATTTTCGCCATCTTCAATATGGCTTCCGAAACCGCAGATATCAAGTCTAGAAAGCTGCTAGGATGGGGCATCCTCGCCATTATTACTCTTATATGGGGAAGTTCATTTATACTGATAAAGAAGGGTTTGTTGGTATTCTCGCCAGGTGAGGTTGGGGCCCTACGGATACTTTTTGCGGCCATAGTATTAACACCAATTGCTCTAAAAAATGTTAGCAAAATTGATCGGAAGAATTGGCATTTTCTTTTGGCGGTGGGTTTTGCTGGTAGCTTCCTTCCGGCTTTCTTATTCGCGGCGGCCCAAACCCGTTTAGAAAGTTCCATTGCGGGTGTGCTCAACGCGTTAACACCTCTCTTTGTTTTGATTACCGGAGTATTGTTTTTTGGCCAAGGCATTCACAAGAGAACTACTATTGGCTTGTTAGTTGGGTTCGCCGGAACGGCTGTGTTGGTAATGGCAGGGGAAGATGGCGGATTTGCCGGTTTCAATGCGTACGCCTTGCTAGTTGTGTTAGCCACAATCTGTTATGGCTTCAACATCAATATTGTCAAGTACAAGTTGGTAGGTATGGGCTCCATAGCTCTCACCAGCATTGCGCTGGTAATGGTGGGGCCACTTGCGGCAGCTTATTTGTTAACTGCTACACCTGTAGTCGCCAAAATACAAGCCACAGAGGGTGCTCTATTGGCTCTGGCTGCACTGGCGACTCTTGGCATTATGGGGACTGCCGTCGCTTTGGTGCTGTACAACAAGCTTGCGCAAATTACCAATCCAATTTTTGCTAGCAGTGTCACTTACCTTATTCCAATCATAGCGGTAATGTGGGGTATTCTTGACGGAGAAGTCTTAGTGCTTCAACATTACCTCGGTATGGCAGTGATACTTGTAGGAGTATTCATTGCTAATAAGAGGGTGTAAACGGATCCTAATTTCTTCATACTAGTCCCGGCCAGAGGTAAAGCTTTCAAATGTGCGAATTGCAAATGCTGGTAAGTGTCATTCATGCTTAAGCGACTTGGCAGGGTTAGCTCTAGCCGACCGCAGTGTGTGAAAGCTGACAGTGGCCAGGGCAATTACGGCGACTGCAGCACAGGCGAGTGGAAACACCCACAGAGCGATACTGATGTGGTTTGCGAAGGTATCGAGCCATTGGGTCATCACATAGTATGCGAGCGGCCAGGCAATTATGTTGGCGATGATAACCAACTTTATGAAATCTCTTGACAGCAGCGTCATTATGCCGGAAACAGATGACCCCAGTACCTTCCTAATGCCGATCTCCTTTGTTCTTTGCAAGGCCAGATATGATGAAAGTCCGAACAAGCCCAAACAGCCTACCAGCAAAGCTAGCACAGAGAAGATGCCGATTAAACTGCCAAACCTTTTGTCTGCTTTGAATTGGTTCTCAAATTGACTTTGCACAAAGAAGTAATTGAAGGGGTTGCCATGAAATATACGCTGATAGGTTGTTTCAGCGAGCTCGATAACTTCTTGCACGTTGCTACTTGGATTGTCTCCAGCATTAAACTTTACGAGGTAGTAGTTTCTAACCTGGGGAAAATAAGAGACCATCAAAGGAAGATGCTCCTGCTTGGGCGAAAGGTGGTGATAGTCGTCTATTACTCCCACTACACGCCATCTTTGGGTATTGTCGCTGGTACTAAAGGTTAATTCTTCACCAATGGCATCTTCGGCACTATCAAACCCGAACTGCTTTGCGGCCGTGAGGTTAAGGATAGATGAACGGTTGTTGTCTTCAGCGGTGAAATTTCGGCCTGCCAGCAAATTAATCTCCATCGCGGGAAAGTAGTCTTCGTCAGCATATGATCTATATACAAAACTGGCGTCTTCCCTGGTTTGGTTTATCCGGCGAAACCAAGTTGCTGAGTTATATTCACTGCCCGGCACATCTAAGGTGGCCGCTATGCTTTGAATGCGACTATCTCTCAGCATTTCAGTTTTAAAACTTTGCAGGCCACCACCGTAGGTAGAATCTGCCAATAGCGGAGCACGAACGGCTATGGCGTGATCGATATTTACGCCGAGGTTTACGTTCCTCATAAATTGAATCTGCTGGTAGACGATTATGGTTCCAATGATCAACGCCACTGAGGCCGTAAATTGAAATACCACCAACACTTTTCGCAGCCCGAAGTTCTGCTTTTTGCCAGAGCGCCCACTTTTTAGAACCGCCACTGGCTTAAATGCTGAAAGCGCAAAAGCAGGATAAATTCCAGAGAATAATATTCCTGCCAGCAATAAGAGACCAACCGCCAACCAGAAATAAGGGTTGCTCCATATGTTTTGAGAAAGCACCTGGCCCGCATCTAACCTTTCAAAAAGCGGCTGGCTAAGCCACACCATTACTACGGCCAACCCTAGTGCTAACAGATTTACTAATGATGATTCGAACAGGAACTGCTTAATGAGTTGAGTTTTTTGTGCACCCATTACTTTTCTTACTCCAACCTCAGTGGCCCTTTCCATAGAACGGGCGGTAGATAGGTTGATGTAATTGACCCAGGCAATTACTAAGATCAGTACAGCGATTACTGACAGATAAGTAATACTATTGGCATCTCCGTTCACCTCTGCTTCATGCTCAATGTTGGAGTGTAGGTGTATATCTTCAAGAGGCATCATGGCTAGTTTCAGTGTAACGCCATTTTCCTTTAATGTCAATCCACCAACGTGATCGTCTACGAACTGAGGCAATCGGGTTTCAATTTGTTTGGGGTCGGTACCAGGCTTTGTGAGTATGTATAAATGCCCATGGAAAGTAGTTATATTATCTTCACTCCAATTGGGGCCCAGAACTGCCGAAAGAGTAGCATGAGATAGCAGGAAGTCGAACTTAATGTGGGAATTAGCCGGAACATCCTTAAAAACTCCGGTAACCCTGTAATTTCTATCCAATCCCTGGCGAATTATTTTGCCTAAGGGGTCTTCGCTGCCGAAGTACTTCTTTGCTGTACTTTCAGAAATGAGCATTGAAAACTGCTCGTCTAAGGCAGATTCTCTATCTCCACTGATTAGTTCAAAGGAGAATATTTTAAGAAAGGAGGCGTCGGTGAAGTAAACGCGGTTTTCCTCAAATGCATTATCACCATAGGTCATTACTGAGGTTGCAGTTATAACCGATGCCGGGCGCAGTCGGGCGAAATCCGTAATCTCATCGAAATTCTCCTTAAGCAGTGGGCCAACACCAGAATAAGCTAGTGTGGTATTAAACGAGGTAACACCTCCTTTTTCCTTCGAATAACTAACACGATAGATGTCTTTGCTCTTCTGGTGAAATTTGTTGTAGCTAGTTTCAAATGCTACATATTGTAGAATTAGGAGACAGCCACTGAGGCCAATTGCAAAGCCAACGATGTTTATAGCAGAGAAGATCTTATTCTTCTGAATATTTCTAATGGTAGATTTTAAGTAATTTCTGATCATGGTGATTTCGAGTTTTGCCCATTATAAATATTGTCCATGTAAGAAAAAGTTACGCCTTCTAATATGTAAATGGGTACCATTCAACAAAAAGCGGGAATAACCAGAATACTCCATTCGCGTTTAATTGTTATCTTCCTTTATTAGCTGATGATTTTCCGAATTCATATCCCTAAGGCCCCTCTCAATTTGTTTGTGGAAAGTTTCATTTACCACAAGGGGTATTTCCCGGAACACAGCTACGAACGCTTTTTGCCAGACGGTAACGTGCAAATTATTTTTGACCTTACGGATTATCCAAAGTACATCTATGACAATGAAAGCCTAAAAGAAATACAGGCCTGCACCAACGTTTGGTTTTCCGGTTTCCGCACGGAACCAATCACGATTCCAGCCGGGGAAAACAGCGAGATGCTGGTGGTGAATTTCCAAATGGGCAAAGCTTTTCCTTTTATCTGTGAGCCTATGCAAAATCTCACCAACCATGTTGTTGATGCCGAGTTAGTGCTCAGTCAGGAAATCCTCGATATTAGAAACCGGTTGCAAGATGTTGACACTATAGCGCAGAAATTCTCTCTTCTCGAGGAGGCGTTGATAGGAAAATTTCAATCCGCAATGGTCGAAAATCCTTTTGTAGAATATGTGATTTCGTCTCTAACCTCCGTTCCCAATCAACAAAGTCTAAAATCTATTGCTGAAAAGGTTGGCTACTCGCAAAAACATCTAATCGACATTTTTAAGCGACACGTTGGGGTAGCTCCTAAGGATTTTCTTAAAGTAATTCGATTTCAGAAAACTATCACCGAGATAGAAGCAAGGCATCAGATCAATTGGTCGGCCATAGCACTTGATTGCGGCTTTTATGATCAATCCCACTTTAATGCCGACTTTAAGATATTCTCAGGATATACCCCCCGACAGTACCTCTCGCAAAAGGGGGAGTATTTGAATTACGTGCCAGTCGATTAGAGGTAAATTTTTTCCTATAACCTTTGGACGCCGAGTAAGAGTTTTGTTCAAAAAGTTATATGGAAAATATGATCATCAACCACGTTGCTGTATTCGTTTGCGCCATTTTTAATATGGCCCTGGGAGCATTGTGGTATTCGCCTGCCCTGTTCTACAAGGCCTGGAAAGCAGAGAATAACCTGAGCGACGAACAACTTAAGCAGGCCAACCCCTTGAAGATGCATGGGATAAGCTTCCTGTTAAGTTACATGATGGCCTACAATATGGCAGCTTTTCTAGGCGATGCAGAAACTGATTGGCAGTGGGGCTTGACGGCGGGCTTCCTCACGGGTTTCGGTTGGGCGGCCGCCATTTTCACTATAATAGCGTTGTTCGAACAGAAAAGCTGGCGTTACATCTTCATTAATGGCTTTTATATCATAATCTACTTTACCGCCATTGGGTTTATTTTGGGCATATGGCGATAGCAGGTATAACATGACAAAGACATCCGGAGAAATAGAAAAGGAGCTAATAGATGCACTGGCGGTGATTTCAGGCAAGGAGCTGGATTTTTGGCTGAAGGCGATAAAGGACTCCGGGATGCAAGGAAGACAAAAGATTGTTGCCTGGTTAAAGCAAGAGAAAGGATTTGGACACATGAGCGCGTCGCTGCTTTTCGGGATCTACCAAAATGGTGGGAAACCAGTATATGACTCGGAGAAGTCTAAAGGCAACGATCACTTATTAGCAATGAGGTTTTTCACGTAATCAAGAATTTCATCAGATTCAGTATATCTAAAACTGGTTGGAAGCGTGATGTCGGCTGCCACACCTTTTCCTGATTCTGTTTGCGGAATGTTAGCTGTAGTGTATTTCCACTTAGGAATGCTAACGGATACTCCAGTGTGAGTACCGCGAAAAGTGTAGGATGAACCGGAAGTATTGCCGGTTGCCCCTCCGCCGGTTTCCTGCCCGATTATGTGGGTTGCCAGATTGTTGAACCTTACAACCGAGGCAACATCAGCACAAGTTGAAAAACAGCCACCATCAATTAGCATGTAAATGTCTCCCTGGAAATAATTTAGTGCAGGCTCTTGTTCAGCCAAGCCTGAATGGGTTGTCATCAGTCGTTTCCCACCTGATTCCTCAATCGTGCCATAACCTGAGTAGCCTTTGGTAACTTCTATGGATTTAAAATACCCGAATGGCTCAGGAGACAAGTAGCTAACCAGTAAGGCTCCGTACTCGTCTCGTCCTCCGCCATTGCCTCTAAGATCGAGAATAAGGTTCTGAATCGACTTTTCCCTTAGCTGATGGAAAGAATCTCTTAAAAATCCGATATAGTCAACACCCTGGAGTCGACTTTGGCCGAAAGTTCTAATGTCAACAATAGCAGTGGAAGACTCCTCATCAACCTTGAGTATTGCCATATTTGCCGGTCGGTACTTTTCTAATTTCTCAGTAAGGTTAATCAAGTTGGTTGCCCCAACCTTCACTTCCCTGGTCTGATTATCAGCAGACTTTAATACCAATGAGAACTCCTTGACAGTTTCATCCAATAGCCTCGCATACAAAAGGGGCCAGGAATTGGAAATGATGTAATCCTTGCCGGTAAGATTATAACCATCACCAGATACCCTCGCTCTCATTATAGCTAAGACCTTATTGGCAGCAATTCCATTGATCGAAATGATCTCTTCGCCGCCCGTTAATTGTGAATCGGTGGTGAGGTCAATAAATAACTTGTTTTCGGTGACCAGTGTCGTAAATGGGGGCAAACATTTTTCTTGATTAACCACCTCCGATAATGACCTGGGAGGGCGTACCCGGGTATGCCCACATCCGATGTTGGTGATAAATTCGGATATCAGACGGTAGTAATTCGAACCGTTCATGCCATTTTTTACAGCTTGACGCAGCATTTGGTAGTTGCTCTCAAAATTTTCCGCGGTTTGGTACCATAGTAGGCCCGGATGTTTAGCCACAAGATCTGCTCGCAGAGATTCTATTTCTTCCAGTAACTGGGCGCCGCTAAAGTCGGGTTGCTGCTCCTGATTAACTCCCGGTTGACAAGACAAAGGGAAAACAAAAAGTAGAATTAAGGGAGATAGGTAGCGCAGCATGCAACTAATTTTCTGATTAAGAGGTGACTAATTTACAAAATGATTTGTCAGTTGAAGAGCATTCACACGAGGGCATTCTCTCAATACTTTGTCCTGGAGTTAAGGGAAGGATCGTCTTTATTCAAACAACTTATGAAAACGATTAGGAAGCGGTATCAAATCGGGGCCACCTTGGCCGAGGTGTTGGACGCGCTAACCTCTAAGGACCAGATTACTACGTGGTCTGGCTCTAAGGCACTGATGGAATGTCACAATGGGGGTAAGTTCTCGCTTTGGGAGGGCGCCATTTACGGTGTTAATCGTACCATAAGCGAAAGCCAGATTGTTCAGGACTGGAAAGAAAGTAGTTGGGAGCATTATTCCACCGTAACTATTAACTTAAAGATTGCTAATGGGGACACGATTCTGGACTTAGTTCACCAAGGTGTACCTGACCGCTCATTTCACTCAATGCGGGTGGGGTGGGATCAGTATTACCTGGGACCTTTAAAGGAATACCTGGAAAAACAACAATCAATTAAAAAGTAACAATTATGGATGAATACCTATACCTGTTTAGGGGCGGACAAGACAAAAGATCTAAGCAGTCGCCTGAAGAGATGCAAGCTCACATGCAGAAGTGGGGCGATTGGATAAAGGTGCTTACTGAGCAAGGAAAATTTGTCGGAGGGCTTCCGCTAGAAGAGGCAGGGAAGGTTGTGAGGGAGAATGGCGATATTATTACCGATGGACCTTTTACCGAGGGCAAGGAAGTGGTTGGAGGTTATTTTATCGTTAAGGTATCAAGCGAAGAGGAGGCGATTGAGATTTCTAAGGATTGCCCAATATTCGATCATGGCGGTTCTGTGGAAGTGCGTAAAATATACCCGATGGTAAGCTAGTCCGCGGTTCCAACAACTTTCTGTAAATTCGTCATCACTTGCGAATTGCTTTGAAAAATCAGGCACATACCGCACAAGTATCCAACCAAGTTCCGGAACTGGTAGATAGTTTCTTTCGCCACGAATCTGGCAAAGTTATTTCCCACTTAACACGGAAGTTTGGCTCGGAGAATATTGAACTGGTTGAGGATGCGGTACAGGAAGCTCTTTTCAAGGCAATGAAGACCTGGCCATACTCAAATGTGCCAGATAACCCATCTGCTTGGGTGCTGCGGGTAGCATCGAACAAGCTGCTCGATGTGTTGCGCCGGGAGAAGAATTTTTCAGAGAAGGTAGAAGTAATAAAGCGAGAAGGTGCTACTAGCGAAGGGCAAATGGACCAAATCAAGTTGGATGAAGAACTAGAAGATGATCTGCTGAAGATGATGTTCGCCTGTTGCCATTCTTCCCTATCTGTTGAAAGTCAGATCATACTAACTCTGAAGATCCTTTGCGGCTTCGGCAAAGCAGAGATTGCAACGGCGCTACTAAAATCAGAAGATGCAGTAGCGAAGGCCTACACCAGGGGCAAAGAAAAAATTAAAGCAGCAGGAAAGCGGATTAAGATTCCGGGAGAAAGTAAGTTGAACGAAAGGTTGGATACAGTGCTAAAGATAATCTACTTGCTTTTCAACGAAGGGTATAAAGCCTCTCAGGGAGAAAATCTTCTCCGTCGCGATCTTTGCAATGAAGCAATTCGCTTGACGGATGTAATTCTACGCAATCCTAAATTGGCACGACCAAAGCCCCACGCACTGATGGCATTAATGTGTTTCCATGCTTCTCGCTTCGATGCCAGGATCAGCCGAGATGGGGAGTTGCTTACCATCCAGGAGCAGGATAGAAGTCAATGGGATCAGGACCTCATCGAAAGAGGCAGATTTCATATCACCCAATCTGCTGAATGGAGTGAGCTTAGTGCCTATCATATTCAGGCGAGCATTGCTTACTGCCATTGCATTGCCAAAAGCTACGAAGAGACCGACTGGGATCGTATTTTAACTTTATATGATGCCCATATGGCAATTGATCCCTCCGAAGTGGCCGCCCTTAACAGACTGGTGGCTTATGCTAAGGTGCATGGAGCTAATAAAGCTCTGGCTGAGCTAACTAGCAGTGGTATAGAAGATAAGCTTGGCAAATACTATCTATTGTATGCCATTAAAAGTGATTTGCTTTCAGAGATTGACGAACTTGAATTGGCTAAATCAAATCTTGACAAGGCAATCGAAATGTCTCAAAACGAGGCTGAACGCACCTATATGTTGAAGAAAAGAGATTTGCTGGAGGCCGGTTAGGTTAATCCCAGCGCCAATCGTTGCCAAGTATAAGCTTCTCTTTGAGACCCTGATCTGTAACAAATTGCTTCGTTGCCTCACTATCCATTTTGGCTGCCGGAAGTTGGTCGGCATTGGCAATTCCATATAAAGCCATTGTGCCAAACCTCACTGTGTTTCTAATGTGCTCTTCGTTTACCAGATCAAACGAATCGCAATCAGAGTGATAGCAACGATAGATTGCGCGATCGAGATTACTATTCATCGAGATAATTGGTATGCCTTCCAAGAGAAACGGCTGGTGATCGCTATGGAGGCCGGCGGCATTGCGAAATGTGTTTTGGAAAGTTGTGTCGATGGCGTTTATCACTCCTCCCAATTCCCTAAAAAATTCAGCGGCTTCTTCCCGCCCACCAGGATTAAAGCCAATTGGGTTGCCAGTCATATCGATGTTCATCATGTACTTTACATTCTGAATCTCTCCACTTTCAACCCATTTATTAACCAATTGCTTGGAACCAAGTAGGCCTTGCTCTTCCCCCATAAACATTATAAACTGTACTGAGCGCTTCGGTTTAAGTTCATTGGCAATAAACGTTCTGGCCATATCCAAAATAGCAAAGGATCCGATACCGTTGTCGATTGCCCCTGTGGCCAGATCCCAGGAATCCAGGTGACCACCCACAATAATTTTTTCGTTAGGAAGCTCGGAGCCGGGTAGGGTTGCAATGACATTACGGGCTTTGATTACATCACTGGAATTGGTCATTTCTATTTTGGCCATTAACGTCTCCGTTTGCAATCTGTTCTTAAGGGCCAATCCGTCTTCTTTGCCAATGCAAACTGCGGGAATATCGAGCAGACTTCCTGTAACGCTAGCTGTACCGGTAAGAAGGACTCCGCCGTCAACCTGGTTGATAATAATGATGCCCAGCGCACCAAATTCCCTTGCCAGGGCTGTCTTCTCAGAACGATGAAGATTCTTAAGGCCTTCTTCTGAATTTGGCAGAATGCCAATATAAACCAGCGGTATCTTGTTTGTGGCTCCACCAGGGTTAGCTTCGTAGTCAGCTCGTAAGCCATTTCCGAAGTCCACTATTTCCAGCTCCACTGCAGCTTCAACCGGTGAATGTCCCAAGCTTACTACCTTGACATCTTCTGAGCTTCCACCACCCATTATAGACATGCTTACAGAACCCCTGGCCCAAGCTTCGACTTCAAACTCATCGAATACCACATCTTCAAAGCCGTATTCCTTGAATTTGTTAAAAGTGTACTCTTCCGCCTGGGCCCCGTTTTCGCTTCCGGTGAGCCGATGACCAATAACCTCCGTGGATTCCTTTAACGTTTCGTAGGCTTTTGAATTCTCCAGCACTTCATTGTTAATCTTGTTAAATACCGACTCCAGACCAGCGGGCTCTTCAGTGGCCGGATTACAAGCAAAAGACAAAATTGGAAGTAAGAGATAAAGCTTAATGCTATTCTGATTCATTTTCAATATTCTTAGGGTCCTCAATATTAGTGTTTCCTAGAATATTTCCAGATAGCTTCATCGCGTTTTCATAGGCTTCACACCTGGTGCGATAGATCAAGTACTCAATTTTCAATCGCTCAAAATCTTTCGGTTGTACTTCTTTTAGGTAATCCGCAGCATCTTCGCCAAATAACGACACTTTGCTGTTCGGCGCATACTCCGCAGCCAACGCTTCACCAACCCCGGTGAGTACATAAGTCGCATTAGTTTCTGGAAATTTCTTAATCACTTTGCCGAGTACGGCTATACCGACTTTCAACTTGTGGGACTTGTAATCAGAAAATAATTGAGGGTGTAAACCCAGATCTCGTGCAAAAGCAGCCGTTGATCTATAACCGTGCTTGACTTTAAGCAGATTACTTAGTTCAACAAACCTATCATTGATAAGGATTTCTGTTTGCGATAGCATATTACTTATAAGAACTCTATAATGAAAGTATAATACTTTTGTTATATTTGATAGAGCGAAATTGTATTAACAAGATAATTAATTAAATAATATTAAGATGTGGGATTAAACTAAAAGAAACATATTTTTTGCAGCGGAATTGATAACACAACCTTTTACACCATCAAATAAACATCAAAAATGGTAAGAACAAAATACACCGTTGAGACTTACTCAACCATTCTTGGCGGAATTGACAAGGTATTTTTTCTACTTGACAACAGCCGAAGGGAGATGTTGTACGTGAGCGGAAAATACAATGAGATATTCAAGGCCAGTAGTATAGACCTATATCAAAGCCCGGATAATTTTCTGGAAATTGTGCATCCTAAAGACTACGACCGGGTAAAATCGAAATATGAGGAGTTACTGGAAGGCCGAAATGTCGTTGTTGGCGCCTTCCGGGTAAAGACCAAGGCCGGAACATTTTGGGTCAAAATCAGTACGTACGGTACCAAATACAAATGGAAAAAATTTACCCAAGTGGTAGGTGTAATAGAGAGAATAGAGGTTAGACACAGCGTAAATAGCAAGCTGCGAGATTTGATTCAGGTAAGAAAGAACATTCTGAACATACTGACCTGGGACTTCAAGATGCCGCTTAATTCGATATTGTCACTTTCTGAACTTATCGAAAAAGAGAACGTTGAACTGCAAAACAAGGAGCTTTCAGAGTATATAGACCTGCTTAAAAAGATCAGCATGGTGCTAAACGACACCTTAAGCTCAATGAGCATATTCGTTCAATCGGCAGTAGTTGGTGAGCACCCAAGGAAAAAGCTGCCCTCGCCTGCCAGATTTCGTAGAAGCATGGAGTAGTTACCTCCGAAGAATAGCCTCGTATGCGATCGGATCTTCTTCATCTTCCGATTGCCACATTTGCAATACCACTTGCCCGTTTGTCTTAACTATTAATTTTGCAAACCCCGTTTTATCTTCCACAAATTGTGCGTAACCCCGTTTTCTAACATGGGTGGTCTTAACCCCACTACCACTAACTATGTAGTGCACATTCTCTTTGAGGCTGTATTGTATTGAGTGTTCGTGGCCAGCAGCATGAATAATGCCGGGGTATTTTTCCAGTTCCTTTATCAGGAATGAAGTAATAGCTTTATAAGTATCATGGTTGGTATCCTGTAGGTGGCCTGATTTTCTGTACAAGGGATAGATAGATCCTATCCCAGGCAAGGGAATATATAGGGCATCGTTAAGTTCAGTGAGGGGAAAGATATGATCCTTGAATGTAGTTACGCCGCCGTGTATGCCGTAAGTAAAAATGGGATGATGAGCTGCCAGTATCACCTGGCGATGAGCATTGCGCTCAAGAGCTTCAGCAATGGCTATTAGTACTTCTTCGTTACTACCATTAACACATCCATCTCCTTTGCCAGGCTTATTGTGTTCATGCAATAACCACTGAGAATCATAAAGTATCAAGACCAGGTCGTCGCTTAACTCAACCTCTACCGGACCAGGACAAGCACGATCAGGCAAAAATATGTTGCCCCTGTTTAGCTGTTCTTCAACGTAAGTCTCCTGAAAAAGAACTCGCCGGTAACCATCTTCCTTGCCCTTCTCCCAATCGTGATTGCCCGCGACAAAGAATGCTTGGCCCTGGTATTCTTTTAAAGAGGCCAATTGTCCATCAATGGCTTTCTCCGCGTCGGGCCTTTCTTCGTGCCCCTTCTCCGGCATCCCCTTCGGATATATGTTATCCCCAAGGAAAACAATTGCACTGTTAGTGCTCTCCTTATCCAATTGTTCTTTTAGAAGCTTCATGTTGCTGCTTTCTCCTACATATGGCTCGCCAGCATCTCCAATCAGGTAGATAGTAAAAGCAACATCTTGAGATTGCCCATGCGCCAAAAAACTCATGCAAATGACAGCCATTCCCACCAACAACTTTTGCACTAATGTCATCTGTTTTGTTCTGTATTATGGTACTTAAATTCCATGATTGTCCCTCTTGATCCTGCTCCCTCGTTTGAGATGTAAAGATCCCCATTTGGAGCAAAGCATATGCCTTCAGGTTGCCGAAATAACCTTGGATTTAGCGGGTAAACATTAAGCAGGTCTCC
This sequence comes from Cyclobacteriaceae bacterium, assembly GCA_028285445.1. GTDB lineage: Bacteria > Bacteroidota > Bacteroidia > Cytophagales > Cyclobacteriaceae > JANQPQ01. The sequence goes on from JANQPQ010000032.1 coordinate 101,032, forward strand.
TGATCTACTCACTTCAAGTAATAACTTTCCAACATGAGAAAGCACATAGTATGTAGCTGAAATAGGGTGCACAGCTATGCCAGAGGGCCCAAAGTCAACCTTCCTATCCCAAACTAGTTGTTGAGAGTCTGCAAATTCCTTTATCTCTTTTTTCGTAATTGAAAAGGCCAGGGTAGCCGACTCCAAATCATTGAGCGGTAGAAAATAAATTGCCTTTCCTTTGGCATCTTTTTTCTTTAAAGAGCCTTCAGCCTTGCAGGCAACCAAGAGCGATTGTGTCTGACTATCATACCCTAGTCCTTCAACATCATTCTTAATAGTAAAAGCAGTTTCGACTTCAGAGGACTTGATTTCATCTTCCTCGGTTATTGGAAAAGAGTACAACTTGCCATTGCTCTTGATAGTGTATAGCTGACCACCAACTAATTCGACACCTTCGTAATCCCCCGATTTATGAAATTTTGTAGTCCGGCTAATCTTACCATCTTCCAATTCGATTATAAAAACGCGGCCGCTTTCGTCTTGTACAGCAGCAAGTTTATTCTCCCCCAAATATGAAAGGCCGGATATTTCTCTAAGGTCAAAATGTAGTCGGTGAATGTTGTCTGGATTGGAAAGTTGATAGGATGAATTGGTATAATATTCAGCCCAAGTGTCTTCGTTTTCCTGCAGCTTACTTCCACAGTTGATAACTGTAGTAGACACTACAAAAACTGCGAACAAAGTGCTTAATTTCATGTTGTTAATGAGGAAATTCAAAGGGTTAGTAATTATACGATAACCCACACAAATAAGTAATTTTTATTACTTTTAATATTATTTCATTCCGAAATGACCCTACAAACCGAAGTAATTGACGCCGCAAAGAAGTATGTTGAAGAGGCCATGGCTAATGGTATTGAGGAGAAGTATCCATACCACAATTTGCAGCATACCCTTGACGTGGTGCAGGCCGTAGAAGAAGTAGGGAAGAATTCTGACCTTTCAGACGACGACCTGGAGACGGTATTATTGGCGGCCTGGTTCCATGATGTTGGTTACAGCTCGGGTGGGGAGGATCATGAACAGGAAAGCATTAAGCAGGCCACAGAAATTCTAAAGGAATACAACTTTTCCAAAGAAAGAATAACCAAAATTGCTGGGTGCATTGCTGCCACAAAAATGCCTCAGAACCCATCGAACCTTTTGGAGAAGGTTATTTGCGATGCCGACATGTATCATCTTTCAACTGACCAGTTCTTTGAAAGATCCAGGTTGCTTAAGGAGGAGATGGATGCAACCGCAGAGAAACCGTTGACCGAGGAAGAGTGGTTGGACAAGAATATAGATTTTCTCAAGAACCACACTTATTTTACTCACTATGGCCAGATAATGCTGGGACCCCGTAAGGAGAAAAACTTTAAGAAACTTAAGAAGCAAGCCAAGGGAGAAGAGAAGGTTGATGCCAAGTATGTACAGAAGCTAGAGAAAGAACTACTAAAGTCTCGTAATAAACTTGAGGCAGACAAAGAGAAGACTCCCACCAGGGGTATCGAGACTATGTTCAGGATTACATCCAAGAATCATTTAACCTTAAGTGGTATGGCTGATAACAAGGCCAATATAATGATCTCGGTGAATTCGATAATTCTTTCGATACTGGTCTCAGTATTGTTCAGGCGCCTTGAGGATAGCCCCAATCTTGTGATTCCGGCCCTGGTGCTCACATTGGTCTGCCTGGTGACTATCGTTTTTGCAATCCTTGCCACAAGGCCTAACGTGTCTTCAGGAACATTTACTCATGAAGATATACGCAGTAAGAAAACCAACCTGCTCTTCTTTGGAAATTTCCATAGTATGAACCTTGACAATTATATGTGGGGCATGAAGGAAATGATGAAGGACAATGACTTTCTTTACGGTAGTTTGATTAAGGACATTTACTTCCTTGGCGCCGTGTTAGGACTAAAATATAAACTGCTGAGGTACTCCTATACCGTCTTCATGTTTGGGTTTATAATATCGGTTCTGCTGTTTATTCTCGCCTATATATTCCCTAATTTTTTTACGCTTTAATTAGCACGCGACTTGAGCCAGTTGTAGAAATCTACCTGGGCCCTAACTTTTGCTTTGCCGGCCGCTTGGAGCCTTACCCTGTTCAGATGCTGCTCGTCTAACTGTCGCATTTTGGCGGTGTCCTTAAGCTGGAACCAGAGTAGCTTGGTAATCTCTTTTCTTACTTCAGCATCATAAAGTGGAAAAACTACCTCAATACGATGATAGAGGTTTCGTTTCATCCAGTCGGCTGAACCAAGGTATATTTTGTGATCACCATCATTGTGGAAAACGAAAATACGAGCATGCTCCAAGTGGCGATCAACCAGGCGAAAGATCTGTACATTGTCGCTTATTCCTTTCAATCCTGGGATCATAGTACAGATGCTGCGGATAATCATCGTCACTTTTACACCGGCCTGGCTGGCCTCATATAGTTTGTCAATCATAACCCTGTCTTCAAGGTTATTAACTTTGATAATTACGCTCGCTTTTTTGCCTTTTTTTGCATTGGCAATTTCATTATCGATTAAATCCAGGAACTTTTGCTGCAAATTAAACTGAGAGACCAGTAAGTGTTTGAAATCCTTAACCGGAGTTCTTTTGTAGAGATATTTAAATAGTTGATCGAGTTCCCCAATCATATTTTTATCGCAGGTAAAGAGTCCATGATCTGCGTAGATCTTGGCTGTACTTTCATTGAAGTTACCTGTACCAAAAAATGCGTAGCCTTTTGAGTTCTTTCCAACCTCGCGTTTTACCAGAGCCACCTTGGCGTGAACCTTTAGGCCGGGTATACTGTAGATGATGCGAATACCAGCTTCCTCCATGCGCTCGGCCCAATAAATATTGTTGGCTTCATCAAACCTTGCCTTTAGCTCAACGAATACTGTTACTTTCTTACCATTATTGGCCGCACTAATAAGCGCATTAACAATGTAGGAGTCTTGTGCTACTCTGTAAAATGTGGCCTTAATCTCTTTGACATTGGGATCAACGGCGGCTTCGTTGAAAAACCGTAGCACGTAGTCATAAGATTGATATGGAAAATGCAGCATGTGATCACCACTATCAATTGCATCAAAAAAGGAATAGCTGTTATCAATAGCTGATTTGACAATTGCGGGGTAATCCACGTCCTGCAATTTTGGCTTGAAAGGGTTTTTTAGCCCCATTAAGTCGTTAAGATTGTGATACCTGCCGCCGGGTACAAGGTCGTCATCAGACAAGGAAAATGTTTTGCAAATTAATTTTAGCAGTTCTTTGGGCATGCTCTGGTCGTAAAGGAATCTTGATGGCACACCAATTTCCCTTTTTGAAAGCTGCTTCTTTATTTTCTTCACCAGGTCGCCAGAGTATTCATCTTCAATATTCAAATCGGCATCCCGATTAAGTTTGATACTGTAGCAACCGAGGATGTCATAATCCGGGAAAAGGAAATCCAGGTTTGCCCGGATGATGTCGTCTAAAGTAATAAAGTAGTAACTACCTCGGTATGGAGGAAGTTGCAGGTAGCGATCGAGGTGGTCGGAAGGGATGTTGACATAAGCATAAACTGTCTGGCCGCCATTTCTGTTGTCTACCAATTCAAGGGCAAGGTAAAGCTCCCGATTTTCCAGGAACAGCTCCTTTTTATTATCAATAAAAGCTGGAGTTAAGAATGAAAGTATTCTGTTTTTGAAGTACTTTCTAATAAAAGGTTTGTGAGCTGGCTTAACATGCTCATCCTGGTAGATTACTACTTTGTTCTTCTTAAGGGCAGGAACTATCTGCTTACGCAATACACTACCATATTCTTCAAGTTGCTCATTTACTATGCCGAGAATTTTTTGTAGTAGCTTGCGAGGCTTGATTTCCAGCTGTTGATTAAGCTTCTTCTTGTCCAGTTCAATTAGCCGGCGAAGGTTAGCCACCCGTACCCGAAAGAATTCATCCAGGTTTGAAGAATAGATGGCAAGAAATTTAATTCTCTCGAAGAGCGGCAGGCTCTCATCCTTCGATTCTTCAAAAACGCGATAGTTGAAAGACAGCCAGCTGATATCGCGATCCATGTAGCGAGATTTTTCCTTCATTGCAACATACTTGATTCCTGAAATTACAAATAACAGTGATTTGCCAAAGTAATCTGTATTATTGGTAACGTTATCATACGAAAATAACATTGAGGTAACACTGGAAAAATTTCCTAATAAATGCATCCTTGCCGAATTAAGTTCGCCCAGATATATCCATTTGGTTTTAAATTCGTAAAGAAGAATAATTCCTAGCCATTCTAAGCCGACGAAGGTTGCTTTCATCAATTCAACGTCGGCAAATCCAGCTTAACTTATTAGAATCAAGTTTATTGAATGTAACTGATTTGGTTAACTTGCGTCAAATTTTGGAGGGCATTGGCTCGATAGCAACTAATGTTAAAAGCGACAGGTTATCCAAAAGGGCCGGGATGTACGGTTTAGCCGCAAGAACCATCTCAGCTGATTTGCAATTATTGTATTTTATGGACTGCTTACTGCCGTCAATCCATGAATGAGGAATTACTAAAAGCTATTGTTCAACTTTTTGCCATCGTGGCAAAAGAGCGTATCACTGACGACGAGAAGTTGAATATCAGAGAATACTTGGCAGTGCACGTCAGTCAGGAATTGCTAGAGTTCTATCTCCAACTTTTTGAGGAATACAGTAAGCAAAAGCAACAAGCTGAGCTGGCGTTAGCTGATACTGATGACGAAACCGTGGAATTCGTTGGCGACTGGGCCAAGATCATGGACATCAGCAAGCAGATTAATGAGGGCATGACCCAGCAGCAGAAGCTGGTGCTTGTGCTTAAGATGATTGAGTTAATGCTTGCTGATGGTGATATATCTGAACGCCAAAACAACCTCATCTTCTACCTTGGAGAAGTAATTAAGATTGAACAGAAAGACATTAACGACATAATCAATTTTGTAAAGGCAGATGACCTCGAAGATCTTGATTATGAAAATATTCTTGTTGTTGATGATGGGTCTGGAGAGCACCCTTACCAAAGCCAGCGCCTGGTAGCAAAGAACCTCACTGGAATGATATTCGTGCTGCGGATTGAAGCCACCGAAACTTACTTTGTTAAGTACCTTGGCATTACGGCCCTTACCCTCAATGGTGCTCCACTGAGGAGCAGGCGAATATCAATCTTCCCAACAGGTAGCAATATTAGGGGCAATAAGGTGCCACCAATATATTATAGCGACGTAGTAAGCCGCTTTCTTTATGGCGATACTCAGGCACAGATTTCTTTCCAGGCAGAAAACATCTGGTTCCAGTTTAAATCGGGAGACTACGGCCTGCGGGGAATAAATATTGCAGAAAAAGGAGGTAAACTGATTGGACTGATGGGTGCCAGTGGTTCTGGCAAGTCCACTTTACTTAATGTGCTTAATGGCACTGAGACACCATCTCGCGGGCGAGTCATGATCAATGAGATGAATCTCCATCGGCAGCATGACAAGATCGAGGGAGTGATTGGTTATGTGCCTCAAGACGATTTTTTGATTGAAGAACTGACTGTTTATCAGAACATGTTCTACGCTGCTAAACTCTGCTTTAGTCAGTTTAGCGATAAGGAAATTGATGAGTTGGTATGTAAAACACTGCGCAGCCTGGGGCTGATGGAGACCAGGGATATTCTGGTAGGATCCCCGCTGGACAAGACCATTAGCGGAGGCCAACGCAAGCGCCTGAATATCGGATTGGAACTTCTTCGCGAGCCAACGGTGCTCTTTGTTGATGAACCAACTTCCGGGCTATCGTCCAGGGATTCTGAAAATATAATGGACCTACTGAAGGAACTATCGCTGCGTGGCAAAATGGTTTTCGTGGTAATTCACCAGCCTTCGTCTGAGATTTTCAAAATGTTTGATAGTCTCATCATCCTGGATGTTGGAGGCTACCAGGTCTATTATGGCAACCCTGTTGATGCGGTAATCTATTTCAAGAACATTGTTCACATGGTGAACAAAGACCAGGGGGTTTGTCCGGAATGTGGAAACATCAATGCTGAACAGATCTTTAGTATCCTTGAGACCCGGATAGTGAATGAGTATGGGCGATTTACTGACAAGCGAAAGATACTGCCAACCGAGTGGAAGGAACATTTTGAGGAGAAGATTACTCTACCACAGATTGAGGCTGTTAAGGGGGCTTTGCGAAGTACTCTACAAATACCCAAAAGACTAAAGCAGCTGCGCATTTTCGCCACGAGGGATTTGCTAGCCAAGATAAGTAACAAGCAATACCTGATTATCAATTTGCTGGAAGCCCCGGTATTGGCCTTATTTCTAGCCTTCTTGGTAAAGTATTACAATACGGTTGAAACTACTGATGTTCAGTACTTCTTTAGTAAGAACGATAATATCCCTGTGTTCTTTTTCATGAGCATCATTGTGTCTCTATTTATGGGCCTGACTGTTAGTGCCGAAGAGATTATCAAGGATCGGAAAATTTTGAAACGAGAGCGGTTCTTGCATTTGAGTAGGGCTAGCTATCTCTACTCAAAACTGCTTATTCTGTTTGGCATCTCGGCGATCCAAACTTTTGCCTTCGTGTTAATTGGGGACTACGTACTGCAGATTGAAGGAATGTATTTGACCTATTGGGTCGTTCTCTTTTCATGTTCATGCTTCGCGAATGTGCTTGGCTTAAACATATCATCCGCCTTCAATTCGGCGGTAACCATTTATATCCTCATACCACTATTATTGATCCCTCAGCTGGTATTGTCGGGAGTGGTGATCAGCTTCGATAAATTTAACCCGATGATTACTTCGCGAGATAAGGTACCATTGATTGGTGAGGTAATGACCTCCCGATGGGCATTTGAGGCGGCAATAGTTAATCAGTTTAAGGACAATGAATTTGAGCGCCTTTTTCATGAAGAGGAAGCGAAAAAGGCTAATGCTGACTATAAGAAGACCTATTACATTCCACGATTGGAATCTCACGTTTCCAGTGCCATAAAGCTCTATAACCAAGGGGAATTTGACGAGGTTGAGATGGAACGACACCTGGAAGTTCTACGCAACGAGTTACCGAAAGAGCTTACCATGGTAGGTCAGCAGAACGCAGTTAACTTAAAGCGCCTACGATCAACCAGATTCGATTCAACAGCATACAACCAGATCACCGACTTCCTGACATCATTAAGAAGAATGTATGTGAACAGGTTTAACAGGGCCGATAAAGCCAAGAATGACATAACTCGTTCACTCACTGCTACACCTGAAGGCCGGGCAGAATTCGATGCTTTAAGAGAGCGTTTCCAAAACGAGGCCATTGGTGATTTAGTGAAAAACAGAACCACACAATATCGAATTGTAGAAGCAAACGGAAAGCTGGTGCAGAAGGTCTATCCCATTTATAAAGAAGCTGACCCAGATCATTGGTTCGATTTCAGGGCGCAGTTTTTTGCCCCCACAAAGCACTTTCTCACATTACACATCGACACCTTCTACTTCAATATCATCATGATCTGGCTAATGTCAGTCATTCTTTACATCACCTTGTATTTCGATGTCTTCAGAAAGATAGTAAAATCGTTTAGCCGTATTCCCTTCGGCAAGCCAGCGTATTCCTAAATTCCAACGTTTACTTTATCCCGAGGGTCAAAGAATTAAGCGCGATTCATTTTAAAAGAGGGTAAGGTTGCCACCTTTTCTGAATTTGGTAAAATCGTACTGGGGGAATTCTCTATTCGACAGATACTTCTTTTTGGCCGCCCGGAATAATTGGGCGATGGCGGTGGCAACTTCACCTTCACCCTTCATGCGCCTGCCCCATTCTGAGTCATTCACTTTGCCATCATGGAGTGAGCGAATGAGATTCCAGACCTTATTGAAACGGTCTGGGTAATTCTTCTTTAGCCAGTCTTCAAAGAGTTCCCCAATTGCTCCGTTTAATCTTACTACTGTATAAGCTGCACTCAGGGCACCATGGTCTGCAGCCTGTCTTACCAGTGACGGGATTTCATGGTCATTTAAGCCAGGAATGATTGGCGCCGCCATCATTCCAGTGGGCACGCCGGCTTCGGATAACTTGGCAATAGTCTCGAAACGTTTAGCCGCGCTGGCCGTTCTTGGCTCCATCTTTCTCCTAAGGCTTTCATCCTCACTGGTGATTGAGATCATCACATTTACCAGGTTGTCTTTTGCCATATCCTGGAGAATATCAATATCCCGTGTAATGAGGGAGTTCTTGGTGATGATTCCAACAGGGTTGCGATACTTAGAGAGCACTTCCAACAAACTGCGTGTAATCTTCAATTTTCTCTCCGTAGGCTGATAGCAGTCAGTATTTCCTGAAAGCTGAATTACTTTGGGCTCCCAATTCTTGGTAAGCATCTTGGCTTCAAGCATTTGAGCAGCCTTCGGCTTAACAACGATCTTAGTTTCAAAATCAAGGCCGGCACTGAATCCCCAATAGTGGTGTGCGTTTCTTGCATAGCAGTAGATGCAGCCGTGCTCACAGCCCTGGTATGGGTTTATAGAGAAGCCATGGCCCAGATCCGGGCTGTCATATTCACTTATAATATTTTTGGGATCTTCATGGAAAAGCTTGGTTTGAGGATTGGAGATCATCTCCTCGTCTAATCCTTCGATATGCTCCTGTACGTATTCCTTATTGCGAAAAGGATTTGGGGTGTTTATTTGTGCTCCGCGGCCTTTATGGTAAGTAGAATCCACAGCACTATAATAACTAATTAAATTAGCTAATACTAAATAATTTAGTAATTATCCAGCCCAGCCTTCCCTGTCAAGGCTGCGATATTGAATGGCCTCGGCTAGGTGCTCAGTTTTGATTTCTTCTGAATGATCCAAATCAGCGATTGTTCTTGAAACTTTCAGGATGCGGTCATAGGCTCGGGCTGAAAGCCCTAGTTTTTCCATGGCCTTCTTAAGCAAGTTGTGCCCGGCTGATGAGATAACGCAAAGCTCTTTGACCATTTGTGAAGGCATCATGGCATTGGAATAAATAGACTCTGTATTCTTGAAGCGCCCACTTTGCCTTTCTCGGGCGCTTTCCACCCGTTGGCGAATTACATCGCTGGTTTCAGATTTTCTGGAGGCCGTCATCTCATCAAAAGGCACGGGCGTCACTTCTACATGCAAATCTATTCTATCCAGAAGCGGGCCGCTTACCCGGTTGAGATATCGGTGTACTACTCCAGGGGCGCAGACGCATTCTTTTTCAGGGTGATTGTAATAGCCGCAGGGGCAGGGATTCATGCTTGCAATCAACATGAAATTGGATGGGAAATCCACCGCAATGCGTGCGCGACTGATATTGACCCTGCGTTCCTCAAGTGGTTGTCTCATTACTTCCAGTACACTTCTTTGAAACTCGGGCAACTCATCCAGGAATAAGACCCCGTTGTGGGCTAGGGAAATTTCACCAGGCTGAGGAATTGTACCTCCTCCTACCAATGCTGCATCGCTAATGGTATGGTGTGGAGCTCGGAAGGGGCGGGCTGAAATAAGAGATGTATTCGCACCCAGCTTACCGGCCACAGAGTGAATTTTGGTAGTTTCCAACGCTTCATATAAGTTCATTGGAGGTAGTATAGTTGAAAGGCGCTTGGCGAGCATGGTTTTGCCGGCCCCGGGAGGGCCAATCATGATCACGTTGTGTCCGCCTGCAGCAGCAATTTCTAGTGCGCGTTTGATGTTTTCCTGACCCTGCACATCTTTGAAATCCGCACCGTAGCTATTGAGGTTGGAGTTGAATACCTCCCGTGTGTCAATCTCGGTTGGGGGGATGGTGACCTTGCCTTCAATGAAATCAACGGCATCCTTGATATTTTCTACAGCCAGAATTTGAAGCTCGTTTACTATGGCTGCTTCCATTGCGTTTTCCTTGGGAAGAATAAATCCCTTAAAGCCCTGCTTACGGGCTTCGATAGCAATTGGCAAAACGCCCTTAATTGGTCTTAGAATACCGTCAAGGGCCAGCTCTCCCATGATCAGGTATTCGCCTAATTCATCTCCATCGATTTGGCCACTGGCTTTCAAGATGCCCATCGCGATAGTCAAATCGTATGCAGATCCTTCCTTTTTTATGTCTGCTGGCGCAAGGTTGACTACTACTTTCTGTCGGGGCATGTAATAGCCAAAGTGCTTTAACGCTGATTCAATGCGGTGCTCACTCTCTTTCACGGCGTTGTCAGGCAAGCCAGTGATATAAAATTTCGTTCCCTGAATTACATTTACCTCTATACTGATCTTAGCAGCATCTACACCATATACTGCGCTTCCGAAAGTTTTTGAGAGCATTTCTTAGCTGTATTACTTCAATAATAATAGTACAAATAATTATTATAAAAGTAATATTCTTACATCAAAAGGGTAAGAAAAATTGAATATGGAATTTCAGTTAGATTGAGATGAAAACAGCTTTTCTTCTATTAGCTGAATAATAATGTGAATTACTTTGATATGGACCTCCTGAACACGATCGGCGTAGCCGTTATGCGGAACCCTGATCTCAACATCAGAGAGTGCTGCCAGCTTGCCCCCGTCTTTACCTGTCAGGGATACCACTTTCATGCCTACCTCCTTTGCGACCTGTGCGGCATTGATCACGTTCTGCGAGTTGCCGCTGGTGCTAATTGCCATTAATATGTCACCAGTATTGCCGACGCCTTCCACGTAGCGGGAAAAGATATATTCGAAACCAAAGTCGTTGCCAACGCACGTAATATGGCTTGCATCGGAAATAGCCATCGCTGCTAAAGGCTTTCTGTTTTCTCTGAATCGGCCGCTTAGTTCTTCGGCGAAATGCATAGCATCACAATGAGAGCCTCCATTGCCACAAGAGATAACTTTGCCACCTTTTCGAAAGCAGTCTGCCATTAAAAAGGCAGCATTTTCGATACTATCAAGGTTTTTGCTATCGTTTTTGAAAGCGTCTAGTACAGCAGAGGCTTCATGTAATTCGGCCAGAATTTTAGCCTTGGTTTCCATTTTCAGCTTCTTGAGGTTCTTGTGGCTCTTCAGACTGCGCCTCACCTTCAGAATCAACTAAATCCGCTGGCTGATCAAGTGATTTGGACTCCTTGTAATCGTAGAGCTTAGCTTTTAATGCATTGTACTCGTTTTCCCAGTACTGCCCATCTTTCAGTCGGTTTCGCACGGCGATGTTGGCCAGTAAGAAATCGATTAGAAAAAGTATTAGTCCAGCCAAGGCTACGTACTTCATCACCGGAATGTAGCTTTGTAACGCCAACAGAAAGTTTAAATCATTGCGGTTATTGTCAACAACCAACGCGAAGATGAATAGCAGTAGGTGAAATGCGAAGAAGATAATATAGAAGGTGAATTTCGTTTTTCTCATCAGCGGCGGTCCGTTGCAAAAGCAAACATAATTTTTTTCAGGCTATAAACGAGATTGTTAGTTATAAAACTTGATAGAAACAATACATGACTTAACCACCCTGTATGGTGCTAAGTTTCTGATACACACCTTGCTGGGAGATTAAATCATCGTGTGTGCCTCTTTCCATTATTTTGCCGTCCTGGATTACAATTATTTCATCGGCATGCTGGATTGTGCTTAAGCGATGGGCAATAACAATTGAGGTGCGATGTTCCATCAATTTGTTCAGGGCCTGCTGTACTAATTTTTCAGATTCTGAATCCAGTGCGGATGTTGCTTCATCCAGAACAAGTATTTGCGGATTCTTGAGAATGGCCCTGGCGATGCTAAGACGTTGTCTTTGACCACCGGAGAGTTTGGTACCCCGCTCGCCAATGACGGTTTGGTAACCTTGTTCGTTGTCCATTATGAAGTCGTGGGCATTGGCGATTTTCGCTGCTTTCTCAACATCTTCATCACGGGGGTTATCAACACCAAAAGCTATGTTGTTGTAAATAGTATCGTTAAAAAGTATAGACTCTTGCGTTACAATGCCCATTTGCCTTCTTAGAGATTCAATGGAGTATTCCTTTAGCGAGATACCATCAATTTCAACGCTGCCTTCAGTTGGATCATAAAAGCGAGGAACAAGGTCAGCCAATGTTGATTTACCGCCCCCAGACTGACCCACGAGTGCTACTGTCTGCCCCTTCTCTATTCGCAAATCAATGTTTTTAAGAACATTTTCACCTCCGTAGGAGAAGGAAACATCTTTAAACTCAATTGCCGATTCAAATGCCGGTAGTTCTTTAGCATCAGGCTTGTCCTTAATCGTCGGTTCGGAGTCAATTACTTCAAATATTCTTCGTGATGAAGCCAAACCCTTTTGTATATCACCCAATCCTTTTGAGAAAGCTTTGGATGGATTTAGAATTTGAGAGTAAATAGCGATATAAGTAATGAATTGACTGGCAGACAACGTCTCATCCGCAGGATCCAAAACGAGTGAACCACCATAGTATAATATTCCTGCGACCACCATCACACCCAAAACCTCCGACAGGGGAGAGGATAGTTCGTTCTTATACGCCATCGAAAGGTTAACCCTTTTATGATGGTCTATTTCCGAGTAGAATTTTCTTCTAATAAAGCGCTCAGCAGTAAAGGCTTTAATTACCCGCATGCCACCTAGGGTTTCATCAACAATGCTAATAATCCTACCGAGTGATTCCTGACTTTGGATGGCCTTCTTTTTTAGACGCCTAATGATTTCTGCAATTACTCCTCCGGTAATTGGCAAAAGTACCAATGTAAAAACGGTGAGCTTAACGGAAATGACAAACAGAACCAGGAAGTACACTGTGATCGTTAGTGGTTCTCTGATCAGAGAGCGGAGCGTGTGCATGATTGTAAGTTCCACCTCATGCATGTCGTTACTCATTCGTGAAATAAGATCGCCCCTCTTTTCATTGGTAAAAAAACCAATGTGAAGCCTGCTTACTGATTCGTAGATCTTGTACCTAATGTTGCGAACAAGTTTTGTGCGTAAGTGAGCAGTGACAATGCCAGCCAGGTACCTGAAAAAATTGGTTAGGAACACTGAGGATATAAGCAGCATACAGATGAAAAGTAAAGCCCTGAGCTTTCCAAACTGCTGGATTACATCAACGAAATAATAATTAAACAAGCTAAGAATATAATCAAGGCTGAATGCAAACGAAGGCTTGGTGGCCAGGGCTTGCAGTTGAGTAGGATCTACCTGGTCGAATAACACATCCAGCATAGGTATGATCATAGCAAAATTGGCCACGCTAAAGAGGATGCCCAATAGCATAAAAATACCGTATGCGGGAAGGTACCTGCTTAGTGGTTTGGCGTAAGAAAAGATCCTGAAGATTGCCTTCATAAAACGGCTTCTACGGGCCCAAAGTTAGCCTAAAGGGCCCTAAAACTCATGAAAACGTTGTGGAATGTTAAGCCTAAGGGCGATAGTCAAAACCAGGTTGTCAATGCTGTTTTGAGGTAGCTCACTGCTGAGGTCGCGATAAGTAAATGACCCATCAACAAAGAAATTATGCCTTAACTGGTAAGAGGCAGTCATATTGAGGAAAAGCAAATCAGTAGCCAAACCTTGCCCAATAAAGTGACCTAAGTCTTGCTCGGCACCTTGCCTTTCGCGGGTGCGATTATCTAATAACACATCGGCTCCCCAATTAACCCCCAATGTATCAGCCCCGTACTCAGCGAGAATAAGTTTGCCTGTGAGGCTTAGTTTCGGTAAAGGTTGATATCGTACTATTCCAACCAACTCATTGAAATTAGCTCCCAATGGATGTGCCAGGGGTTGGCGGTAGTGTGCGTAGCTCGTGTAAATAGTTTGATGCGAATAAGTATAGGGGCGCACGGTATTGTACTCAAGTTGCAGGTCCAGGTTGGGAATTTTGAAGGCGTTAAAATACTTGGCACCAATTTGGAACCCGAACTTGTTACCCCACCATCCATCGCCTGCCAGCACTTCACTAAGGAAGAACTCATCAATCACCGCTTGCCCATAGAGGTTTAAGGACCTATTCACTCTCCAGTTGAAATCCATGCCGAGAATAGCATTGTCGACACTGCCATTTTGCTGCTCAATGGCTCGGTAGAATATTATGGGATTTAGGTAGTTCAGATCATAGCTATTATTACCGACTGAATCTTCCCTGCCAAAATTAATGGCTTCGAAAAGACCAATATTCAGTTTGGGGTTTATGTTAATGCTTAGATGATGGAAAGTCATGTATTTTTCCGGGAACCTGCGGCCAGATAAAGACCCGGAGGAAATGCCAAAAGCGTCGGCTCTCATCTGGGTGAAGAGGTTGGTGTATTGGAGCTTCCAAACTTTAGTGTTAAGCTTGAGAAATAAATAGGGGGGTGCAAAGTCAGACAGAATTAAAGAGCGGTATCCATTTCCAACGAAGAACCTGTCATGCCCAAATTGCAAATTGATATGCCTGGTTGCATTAACGCTCATATATCCACGTGCATGGAAAAAATCATATCCCTCGATTCGATAACCCTTCCAAAATCCTTCGTGAGGAACAACTCCTCTTTCCCTGGTCCAGTTCCTTACATAAAGAGGAAACCGGGCCTGGTTCTCTCCTAAAAAGCTGTAGAAACCTACTTTTCCATCAATTTCGCCATGTAATTCTACCCCCCGGGTGTTGATGAAAGTGTTCCGGTTGTCATTGGATACCTGGCCGACACTAAGATGCAACACAGGTTTTACCCTAAGCAAAAACTCGGGCTCTTTGACGCTATATAAATCAGGTTTGGTTTTATAAAAGCGCTTCCAGAATGGTTTGGCTGACAGGTGGGTTTCGGAGTCCAGAAGTTCCCAATTGTCATTGGCCAGGTACAAGTGGTTAAAGGCATCAACCGGACTAGCCGAATCACTGGAAGAGCTGTCAACCACGGTGGCTATTTCCCTTCTGGTATAGGGCTTAAATGTGGTATGAAAATTATCAAGAGACTGGCCATGTTTGTTTATGAGCCGATCGAGTAAGTGATAATAGTTGCGGTCCCATGGCGCATTTGTGCCCTGTGAATAGCCTGCAACAGAGAAGGCAACAGCAATAATGGAGCATAATATGGGTATTCTATTCTTCACGAATCCTGCCAAGATAACCAAAACATCCTTGGGTATAACCCTCTTGAATACATATCGGGATATATACGTAACAGCTAGGATCCGATTTTACCTACATCTTTCTTTTAACCTCTGTTTTTTAATTGGCTAAATGTTGGTAACTTTGTGCCTCTTTTGAGAAAAAGGAATTAGTAATGAAGAAAGATATACATCCCGACTATAAAGAAGTGGTTTTCTTTGATACTTCAAGTGAGTACAAGTTTCTCACCAAGTCAACGATGACCTCAGACGAAACTATTAAGTGGGAAGATGGTAATGAATACCCACTGATAAAAATTGAGGTAAGTTCTGCATCTCATCCATTCTTTACAGGCAAGAAGCTCTTTGTAGATACTGCTGGTCGTGTGGAGAAGTTCAACAAGAGATACAAGAAGAAGTAAATTTTACCTTCCAAGATATTAAGGCCTTTTACAAGGCCTTTTTTATTCCCCGATTTTCAATCAATCTTAGGAGTTGCTTGTTAAAGAACCAGATTTCTACATATATTTCAAACTTAACCTAAACCACTGATTATCATGGAACAATACACCCAGATGGCCTTAGACATACTGCTTCAATATGGTCCAACATTGGTAATGGCCTTGTTGACACTTGTTATCGGTCTTTGGATCATCAATATGATGGTAAAAGGCATCTTCAAGGTAATGGAGAAAAGGAATGTTGATGAATCATTGCGGCCCTTTCTAAAAAGCCTGCTGTCAACACTTTTAAAAATTATGCTGGTGATTTCTGTGATCACTATGTTGGGCATAGAGATGACGTCGTTCATTGCCATTTTGGGTGCTGCGGGGTTAGCCGTTGGTATGGCACTATCGGGCACATTGCAGAACTTCGCAGGTGGGGTAATGATACTTTTGTTTAAACCTTTCAAAGTGGGAGATGTGTTAGAGGCACAAGGATATACTGGTAGCGTAAAAGAGATCCAGATTTTCAATACCATTATGAAAACTCCGGACAACAAGACCATTATTATCCCCAACGGTGGTTTGTCTACAGGTTCTATGGTTAACTATTCTACAGAACCAACCCGCAGGGTAGATATAACATTCGGGATTGGTTACGACGATGATTTTAGAAAAGCAAAGGAAATCTTAAGCAGAGTTATAGCTGAAGACGAAAGAGTACTTAAGGATCCGGAGCCATTTGTTGCCGTAACGGCCCTGGCAGATAATTCAGTAAACATAGTAGTGAAGACCTGGGTAAATTCCGCAGATTACTGGGCAGTCTATCACGACATGCACGAGAAAGTCAAATTGGCCTTCGATCAGGAGGGGATCAGCTTCCCATTCCCTCAAACGGATGTTCATTTATATAAGCAAGACGCTTAATCAAATCATAAATACCTCTCTGGAAATGAAAAGTTCACTTAGAGTATTTCTAATCTCAATTCTAATTCTATTCTCCACCCGTGGCTTTAGCCAGGAAACACAACCCAGTGATACATCTTACTGGCAAAAGGGCCTGAAGGGCACACTTACTTTTACCCAAGTTAGCCTTTCGAATTGGGCCGCTGGGGGCCTGAATTCAATTGCGCTCAATTCCTTTGTCAATATGTATTTGCACCACAATAAAGACCGTATATCGTGGGAATCTAACCTGGACCTTTCATATGGTGTAATAGATCAGGAAGGGGAGTCGCTAAGAAAGACTGATGATAAGATTCAACTTCTTTCCAAATTCGGCTATCAGATTAGTGCAAGCAATAACAAGCTATACTGGAGTTCAGGGCTTGATTTTAAGACGCAATGGGCCAGAGGTTTTGACTTCCCCAATGACTCCGTAAGTATTTCGCATTTCCTAGCCCCTGGCTACATCATCCTTACCACGGGTTTGGAATATAAGCCATCGAAAACCTTCCAATTACTTTTCTCACCGGTTACTGGAAAAATTACCATTGTAAATAACCAACGACTAGCCAATGCAGGAGCATTTGGCGTGGATGCGGCGGTACTTGATGGCAATGGCAACATCATAACCCCGGGGAAGAAGTCCAGATCGGAATTGGGTACCTTCATCAATGCCAACTTCAAGAAGGACATCATGGAGAATGTTAACCTGGAATCGCGGGCGCAGTTCTTTACTAATTATGTAGAGGATTTTGGCACCATCGATGTGAACTGGGAAGTTATTATTCTGATGAAGATCAATGAGTACCTCACTGCAACTTTGAGCACGCACTTGATTTTTGATAAAGACGTAAGGTTTGAACGTACAGATGATACGGGCACTATCATAGGCACTGAACCACGTGTGCAATTCAAAGAGATATTCGGCATCGGATTGTCTTTCTCGCTTTAGGTTAGAAAACATCATTAGCGGGTCCCTCCAAGAAATTGCGAGGGACTTTTTTATTTTTACCAAATGAACATAATCCTGTTTGATGACCAGGGCTTAAAAAGCAACCTCCTCCCACTCACCTACATCAGGCCAACTGCGCTTATAAGAGTTGGAATACTCACGATAAAAGAAAAGTGGGGGCAGTACCTGTCAGGAAAATTCAGTTTTCACACCGAGGATTATCTCTCAGTCAAGTTTCCGCCAGCATTGGAAAACGACAACTTGATGGTAAACGGAGCAGTGTGCCCCAACGCAGCATTAGTGCAAGAAATAAAGGGATTGTCAATGGGAGAAGGTCTTAAGAATGACGGGCAGGTAATAGCATTTCGCGGAGGTGAGGAGACCACGACAGACAATTCACAAATTGAATTTATAGAATATGGTGGGGACATTACTATCATTAGCCAGCCATGGCAAATCTTCAAGGAGAATGGGGCTCAAATTCGAGCTGATTTTGAGCTAATTACCAACGGAAGAGAGTCGCAACCACTGATAGATGAATATACCAAGGTTTACAATCAGGACTCAATATTTGTGGAAGAAGGGGTGGAGGTTAGGTCGGCGGTTCTGAATGCGGAATCCGGGCCTATATACCTGGGAAAAAACAGCGTGGTGCATGAAGGGGCCATAGTTAAAGGACCCTTTGGCCTCGGTGAGGGTAGCCACGTTAATATGGGGGCTAAAATAAAGGGAGATAGCACCATCGGGCCTTTTAGTAAGGTGGGAGGAGAAGTTAGTAACTCGGTTGTACTTGGTTATTCCAATAAGGCACACGACGGTTTTTTAGGCAACTCGGTAATAGGAGAGTGGTGTAACATCGGGGCAGATACAAACACCTCCAACCTGAAAAACAACTACGCCGATGTGAAGATCTGGGATTTCGCCTCTGGCAGATTTAAGGATACCGGTGAGACATTTTGCGGCCTTATTATGGGGGACCACTCCAAGAGCGGTATTAATACCATGTTTAACACGGGCACAGTGGTGGGTGTTAGCGCTAATATTTATGGCTCTGGCTTTCCCCGCAACTTTGTCCCTTCATTTGCTTGGGGTGGGGCTGCTGGCTTTACAACTTTTCAGATGAAAAAAGTCTTTGAAGTGGCGGAGAAGGTAATGGCCAGAAGAGGTCAAGAATTACAGGAAGAAGATAGAAAAATCCTCCAGCATATTTTTGACATCTCCCGGCACAATCGGGTTTGGGAAAGCTAGGTTAGTTGTTTTTTTGATCGATATTCCAATCGATTCCAAACCTCTTCTTTAGGTAGGGGGCAAGGGCACCTAATCCAATTTCTTTGCGCCTTTCATCTACATATGACGGCTCATGAATTTCTTCAGGCCAAAGTTTGCCATTCAAAAAGTGTTGTTGTGTTCCATAGAGTTGGCCTTTACCCTCATCTACCAAAATGCGATCATGGATCTTTGCGTAACTCAGTGCATCTACCTCGCCAATTTCCAACATCTCAATTAACGTTGGCAAATACTTCAAGCGTGTCTCGTGGTTAGAGTGATTGATAATCAGGGCGGCTACATCGGCTGTAACCTCCGGGAACTCCGATCTTTTAGGCCAGCCATATTTGGCTATTAGTTCTTCAAGTAAAGCCAGGTTCTTACTCTTCTCCACTTCTCCGAAGTAGGTAAGCGGGTACAGCATGGGATTGACTGGGCCGCCGTTCATAATTTCTCTTTCCGCTTGCCTCTGGAAATATCTGAAGGCTTGATCGCGCATTACCATGAGCCACAGTGCCTCAGCAAACTCCCTGTTTCGTATGGCTCCGTTTTTGGCTTCATATTTATCGACCTGATTGTTTTTCAAAGACTCCCACCTAGCATCAGTTGTCATGTGAAATAACTGTGAATCCATTATTACATATATGGAAGAATCCCCAGATAGGGCCTTTTTCATATATCGGAATGCCGTATCCAATCCCATGGGGTTATACATCAGCGCTGCCATTGTTGCAAGCTGGTAGGTGTTCTTGCCATCATTGGGGTTTTGCTCGTGTATGGCACGATAAGCCAGAAAGGCATTGTAGACGTCTCCCGCGTTTTTAAGGCTATCAGCTCTTTCAGTAGAAGCAGTTTGCGAAACTGCCGGAACCACCAAAAGCCATAGTATAAGTATTGCTAGTGCTCTCATTGTTTTAGATTAATTGGTGGACGTACCTGTAGTTTTCAGCCGGTACTTGATGAGAATCCAAACTAACAAAGAGATAAGGTATACCATCAAGCCATACAATGTAGAAATCATGGATACCTTAAAGCCAGCTGCCATAATCGAAGGGTCAACTCCAGCAACGTTTGCAATGGCATCGAAAGCGTTGAACAAGCCTAGCAGTTGGCTAAGAATTCCAACAACAAGGGCCAAAAGCCCAATTGATTTAGACAGATTGCCGTGGTGATAAGCCTTACTGGATGTTGCCTGATTTGGTTGTGAAGACTTGGTAATAGCGGAAATGCTAAGAGCGATAACTGCTGTTAGGCACAGACTTATTATACCCATAAATACTGGCCCACCCGAAACGAATAGTTCAATCATAATGTAAATCTTTTTTGTACAAACATAGAAGGGTGGGGTGCTGACGGCAATGTCGAATCCGGCTATTAAGCTGTCGTTTAGGGGTGAATACTCTAAGGAAGTTTAAAAATTTCTCAATATTGAGGAGTAATTCACAATTAGCCCAAATGCGCAGGAAAGAGCAAGTAATATTCTGGTTGATGACAGTGATAACCTTAACGGTGGGGTTCGGGCTTTATTCGAAAGACTATGAGGGTGCATTCTATTTTACCACAATGTTGATGCCTGTGGTTTTTGGTACTTCCTACTTCTTCAACCATTTTTTAGTGCCAAGGTACTTATTGGCAGAGAGGTACCGAGAGTTTGCCCTATACCTTGTCTATTGCATTATTATCTCTATTTACCTGGAGATGCTTGTTATCACCATTGCTTTCGTGGTTTTGGCCAATTTCAGGACAGAGCAAATGCCGGTGGTGGCAGATGTATTGCTAATGGCTATGGTGCTCTACCTGGTGGTGTTCGTACATGGATTCATATTACTAATTCAAAGATGGAGGCTGGAGAAGCAAGAGAAGCAAAAACTTATGGGACCCGTTGACAGTGACAAGCCTAGTTATGTTCTGTTACGTGTAAATAGAAAACAGCACCGGATGGATCCCGAAGAGATTATATATTTCGAAAGCCTGGGAGATTTTGTGCATGTACACACCTCCAAAGAGGTGCTAACCACTTATGAGAAAATTACAAGCCTTCAGAAGAAGCTTCCGGATTTTGTTAGAATTCACCGCTCATTTCTGGTTAATAGCATGCACATTCAGCGCTTTAACAACGAGGAAATATTTATGGAAAAGACTCAACTACCCTTTGGCAGAAAGTTTAAATCGGAAGCTGTGGCTTTATTGACTAATGAAAATGGGGCTACTCAGTCCAGCTCATAGGATATTTAGGATCCAGATAGCTTATGGCATCTTCCGTAAGGTGCAGAGGCTTGAAAGGATCCAGCATTACGGCCAATTCATTAGTTTCCTTAGCACCTATACTTTTTTCAACAGTTCCTGGATGAGGCCCATGTGGTATACCGCCCGGATGTAGGGTGAAACTTCCGCGATCTATTCCTTTTCTACTCATGAAGTTGCCCTCCACGTAATAAAGTACTTCGTCAGAATCGATGTTGGAGTGATTGTAAGGCGCTGGAATAGCCTCAGGGTGATAATCAAACAACCGTGGTACAAAAGAACAGATCACAAAGTTGTGCCCCTGGAAAGTTTGGTGTACCGGTGGCGGCTGATGAATTCTGCCAGTAATTGGTTCAAAGTCGTGAATTGACAAGGCATACGGGTATAAAAAACCATCCCATCCTACAAGGTCCATCGGGCTGTGGCCATAAACGTAGTTATGCAGATAACCTTGCTTTTTGATTTTTACCTGGTAATCCCCTGCTGCTCTCTCAGTCACAAGCTTTTCTGGTGGCCGAATATCTCTTTCACAATATGGGGAATGCTCAAGTAGCTGTCCCAAATCATTCCGATAGCGATTGACAGTCTCTATGGGAGTAGCAGATTCAACTATAAGCAATCTCAGTGGACCTTCATCCCATTCAAAGCGATAAATTGTTGTTCGGGGAATTACTACATAATCACCCTGCCTTACAGTTAACTCTCCAAATTGCGTATACAGCTTACCGCTGCCGTCGTGGATAAACACTACCTCATCTCCCTCCGCATTTTTATAGAAGTAATCCATAGATCTTTCAGAGGGGCAGGCGATGGCCAGGGATACATCGTTGTTAATCAAAAGTACCTTCCTGGAATCAAGATAATCGGTGCCTGTGTTTTCGACCCCACTTGTATTGAGGTGAGTTTGCTTAAGCGGATAATCTCCAATGATCTTTGGCCCGAACTTAACCGGCTCAGCTATCTCCTTAACCCTGGTTGGTTCTTCTATATGATAGAGAAGAGAGTATATGCCAGAAAAGCCCTTTGAGCTCACCAATTCCTCCTTGTAGAGGCTTCCATCAGGCTGCTTAAACTGTGTGTGCCTTTTGGGTGGAATCTCACCCAGCTTATGATAATATGCCATGAACTAATTCGCTAAAGCCAACCTTTCAGCTTCCTCGAACAACATTAGCGCTTGCTGAAAGATTTCGTCTGTCTGGTTAAAGATAGGGAAGAATCCTTCTTCGCCCCAAACGCTCCTGGCTATTTGTGCCTTCACCTGGACTTTCAAAAGTGCCTTGGATATTTTGAGCTCTTCCGCATTATAATCCACTCCCACCTCTTCACCTATTCTGGTGATCTTTCTTATCATGGCGTCAGTCACTTCAAATTCTTTTGTAAAATCTTCCAACCCCTGGGCAGTTAGCACTCCCTTATTGCCATCGTAGTATTGCAGAGTAAATTCGCGTACGGCATTCGACCTGAACAACGCCCGGTAATAGGGGGTGGTCATGGCTGTATCAAAAGGCACAAAGTAGTCAGGCATAATGCCACCGCCACCATAAACAACGCGACCTTTGCGGGTCTTGAACTTTAATGAATCTGCAAATTTTATACTGTCAGCGTGGAAGAATTCGCCATTAGCATAGCGATTACTGATATCGCTGCGATAGTTGTCTAATTCGCTGTCATCATAAGGTTTTTGGATGGAACGACCACTGGGGGTGTAGTATCGGGCGATAGTTAGCCTTAATTCGGCTCCATCAGAAAGCGGCATGGGCATTTGCACCAGGCCTTTCCCGAATGACCTTCTGCCCACGATTAAGGCACGGTCGTTGTCTTGCAAAGCTCCTGAAACAATTTCAGAGGCAGATGCACTACCCTCATTAATCAACACAATGATGGGCCCTTTTTCGAACATACCCTTGCGTTTGGCGAAAGACTTGCTGTTATACCGTGGTTCTCTGCTACTTTGCGAAACAATCAATTCATTGCCAGCTATCATTTCGTCGGCCATATTAATGGCCGCGTTCATGTAGCCTCCGGGATTGCCCTGTAAATCCAGGATTAATTTCTTCATCCCGGAATTCAAGAGCTTATTCATATTGGTTCTGAATTCATCATAAGTAGTAGAAGAAAACCTACTAACTTTCAAATAGCCAATTTCGTCATCAACCATGTACGATACATCCACTGAGTATTGTGGAATCTCGTCCCTGGTGATAACGTAGGGTACCAGATCGGCTTCGTTCTTGCGAAGAAGCTCAACTTTAACCTGTGAACCCTTAGGGCCACGCAACCTATCCATCACGCCCCGCGAAGTAATATCTACGCCGGCTACATTCTCCCCGTCGACAGTAATTATTTTGTCACCAGCTTGCAGGCCTAGCTTTTCAGACGGACCACCGCTAAGTGGGGTAATTACATAAATCGTGTCTCTAATGATATCGAACTGAATGCCTATACCTTCGAAATTACCCTGTAGCTGTGAGCTTACTAATTCGAGGTCTCTGGAAGGAATATAAGATGAATGTGGATCGAGCTTATCCAGCATGTCTATAATGGCATCTTCAACTAATTTATCGGAATCAACCTCATCTACATAACTACGCTCGACATGATTGAGCACTTCCTTAAACTTGCTTGCACTGTTGAAGATTGCCGCCACCGGATTATCTGGCTTTACCATTGTCGCTCCAATGAGCACCCCACCGGCCAATGCTACCGCTAAGATCAGTGGTAAGCGTATCTGCGACTTGCTGTTTTGAATATCACTCACGATTATAAATTTCTTTAGATCAAACCTCTCAATGGCACATTCATGCCAGCACAAGAGAATAAAATTAAGCTATTCTTAGAATCTAAACGGCGCTAAATTCCATTTTGTTGGGAAGTTATAAATGTGCAATTGGGGTATTTACTATATTTGTTGGAATAATTGTTTAGCAGGTGTCGTTGCAGTTGAATCATAAGAAGATTAGTGAGCTTGTAGAGCAGAACTATGTATATGCCTCGGTGCTGTACTACTTCGGCATTGAGTTCTACAATTATTCCGAGAAAACTTTAGAAGCAGCCTGTAAGGAGCGGAGCTTAAACGTTCAACTGGTTACAGATAGCCTGGAGAAAGCGACTACAAGGGGTAAGGATGCAGACCCGGCGCTTATTAGCTATCCCATCGATCTCATAATTGCCTACCTAAAGCACGCTCACTATTTATTTGTAAAGAAGAAGCTGCCGTATCTGGCCAAAGTAATTGCTGAATTGGACAGCACTAAATGCGGTTATCACCAGGTTGTAGAAGACTTACAGTTTGTATTTCCCCTTTTCGTAGAGGATTTCATTCACCATATATACGAAGAGGAAGACAACCTATTTGAATACATAGCCACTCTTGATAACAATCAGAAGGCATGTGGCAACCTTGGTAAG
This sequence comes from Cyclobacteriaceae bacterium, assembly GCA_028285445.1. Lineage (GTDB taxonomy): Bacteria > Bacteroidota > Bacteroidia > Cytophagales > Cyclobacteriaceae > JANQPQ01. Next base: position 125,351 of record JANQPQ010000032.1, read on the forward strand.
CTCTATTACAGCATGGAGAAATTCTCCATTCAGAGATACGCTGCTGAGCATGAGGCGCATGACGACGAAATGACTGGGATACGGCGAATAACCGATAATTATCAGGTGCTCCCCAACATGCACCCCCATCTTCGGGTAGTATATGCTGAACTGCAGGATTTCGAAACCAGTCTAATTACTCATGCCAGAGTTGAAAATGAAATTTTGTTTCCAAAAGCGTTGACTTTGGAAAATCAAGTCCGACGAAAATTGCAATCTCTTATTCCTTCAAATTAATCCATGAGCAGAATACTTGCTCTTGATTATGGCCTCAAAAGAACAGGACTGGCGGTAACAGACCCCCTGCAAATTATTGCAACACCACTGGAAACGGTACTTACCGCAGACTTGTTGGAATTTCTAAAAATCTACGAGAAGCAAGAAGATATAGCGGAGTTTGTGGTCGGCTTCCCAACCAACCTAAACAACGAAGCAACTGACGCTACGCAGGCCGTGCAGGAGTTTGTGAAAACACTTGAGAAGACTTTTCCCGGGAAAAAGATATCTTTGGAAGACGAAAGGTTTACTTCAAAAATGGCCCTTGATTCAATGATTGCGGCGGGTTCTAAAAAGAAAGATAGAAGGGAGAAAGGCAACATTGATAAAGTAAGCGCAACAATAATTTTGCAGTCTTACCTGGATAAGAAAAGCAGCATATGATATATCCCATAGTTATGTATGGAGATCCGGTTCTGAAACAGAAGGCTGAGGAACTTGAACAGGGCAGCGTTGATGTTATGCAGTTGAGCGAGGACATGTTCGAAACGATGTACAATGCCAACGGTGTTGGTTTGGCAGCGCCCCAAATTGGTAAAAGCATCCGCATGTTTGTGGTTGATGGTAGTGCTACCGAAGAGCCCGGCCTTGAGGATTTTAAGAAAGTATTTATAAATCCGCAGATGCTGGAAGAGGTTGGCCGTGAATGGCCGTATGAGGAAGGCTGCTTAAGTATTCCCAATATTAGAGAAGACGTCCTTCGCAACGAAGTTATAGTTATGGATTACTATGACGAAGAGTGGAATAAGCACCGGGAGGAATTCGATGGACTGCAAGCACGAATAATCCAGCACGAATACGACCATATTGAAGGTGTGTTGTTCACCGACCACCTTTCTCCTTTTAAGCGGAGAGTATTAAAAGGGAAATTGCTAAATATTAGTAAGGGCAAGGTGAAGGCTGATTATCCGATTAAGGCACCATTAAAGTAATACTCTTGCACAACGAAATAGCATCTAAGCTCCCTAACGTAGGCACCACCATTTTCGCGGTGATGTCCAAGATGGCCAACGATTACAACGCCATTAACCTATCTCAAGGATTTCCTGATTTCGCCGTTTCTGCCGAGCTTATTGGGCTGGTGAATAAAGCCATGGAAGACGGGTTCAACCAGTACCCATCCATGCTGGGTGTGGCCGAAGTACGACAGAGCATTCATGAAATGTTGCAGCACAGTTATCAGGTAAATGTTGATCCGGAGTCTGAAGTAACAATTACCGCTGGTGCCACCGAAGCGATATTTTCTGCGATAACTGCCATCGTAAATCCCGGAGATGAAGTTATTCTCTTCGATCCCGCCTACGACTGCTACGATCCCGCCATAAGACTTTCAGGAGGTGTCCCAATCCATATACCCCTGGATCAGCCGAATTTCAATATTCCATGGGACAAGGCCCGGGAGGCAATTTCCGACAAGACGAGGTTGATAATAGTCAATTCACCCCAAAACCCATCTGGTGCTGTTTTGACCTCTTCAGATCTGGACCAATTGGAGCAGCTGGTCGCTGACAAAAATATCTTCATCCTTAGCGATGAGGTTTATGAACATATAATTTTCGATGACCTTCCACACGAAACAGTTCTGAAGAGGGAGGCATTAAGAGCCAAGAGTGTTGTGATTTTCTCATTTGGAAAAACTTTTCATGCAACCGGGTGGAAGATTGGCTACTTTGTAGCGCCACAATATCTAACCAGTGAAGTAAGAAGAATACATCAGTTTGTAACCTTCACTGTAAATACTCCCATGCAGAAAGGCCTGGCGCAATATGCTTCCAATCCTGAAAATTATGTCAATCTGGGAAAATTCTATCAACAGAAGCGCGATAGATTCCTGGAACTGACGAAAGATTCTCGCCTCAAACCTGTACCCTGCCATGGCACGTATTTCCAGCTACTGTCATACGAAGGCATTTCCGACCTGAACGAGATGGAAATGGCAGCGAAGCTTACGAAAGAAAATGGCATTGCTTCAATTCCGGTTTCGGTTTTCTATGAAAGTAAAGAAGACAACCAGCTTCTTCGGTTTTGCTTTGCGAAGAACGACGAAACACTGCAACGAGCGGCGGAGATTCTATGCAAGATCTAAAAGTAAGCCTGATCCAAACGAACAATCATTGGCACGATGTAGAGGCCAACTTGTCAATGTTCGAAAGCAAGATTGCCACCCTTCAAGATACCGACGTTATACTGCTCCCAGAGATGTTCAGCACAGGGTTTACCATGGCAACAGAACTAGCTGAAGAAATGGGAGGTAGAGCTTTTCAGTGGATGAAGTTGCAGGCGAAAGATTCACAGGCTCTTTTACTCGGCAGTATAATCGTAAAGGAAAATGGAAAGGTTTACAATCGCCTAATTTGGATGGAGCCAGATGGCAACTACGCCACTTACGACAAAAGGCACCTTTTCAGAATGGCAGAGGAAGATAAGTACTATGCCGAAGGATCTGACTTGCTTATTAAGGAGTGGAAGGGTTGGAGGATCTGTCCACAAATTTGCTACGATTTAAGGTTTCCCGTTTTCAGCAGAAATGGTGTTGATGCAGCGGGAACTTTCAATTACGATCTATTACTCTACGTTGCCAATTGGCCTGCAGCAAGATCTCAAGCCTGGGACGTGTTACTGCAGGCAAGAGCTGTTGAGAATTGGTGCTATTGTATTGGCCTCAACAGGATCGGAAGAGATGGTAAGGATATTGAATATGATGGGCATTCAGCTGTAGTCGATGCGAAAGGTCAGCGGTTATTTTACAATGAAAAGGAAGACGTTGTGCATACTGCGTTGCTTGATGCTGACTCTCTTCAAAGATACAGGGAGAAATTTCCTGCCTATCTTGATGCTGACGATTTCACTCTAAACCTCTAGTCGAAAACGTAAATACTAGACCAAAAGTCCATATGACTGGTGTCCTGGCTAATCCTGGTCAAGCTGCCACGATCCCGGTGGAATATGTAAAGCTGAAGCTGGCCACCATCACGATTGCTGTCAAATGCAATCATGGAGCCATCGTTAGACCAATAGGCATGCTCATCAGATTCAGGGTGGTTGCTTATGGACCTCATACTGCTATCTTCCAGGTTGTAAATAACTACCTCATCGTTATTTTCTTCGCAGTTCCATCCTTCACAGGGGTGGAGAGTAAATGCCAAACTTGCGCCATCCGGTGACCAACTGAGGATTGTTTCTCGTTTGTTGTTGGTGGTAAGCCTGCGCTTATTGCCTCCATCAATATCAATCATATAAACCTCATTGTTTTGAGGGTTTTCACGCCCTTCATTAGATAAGTAGGCGACCCTTTTCCCATCTTTTGAAATGGAAGGATTGTAATCATCTCGGTTGTTGTTGGTAAGTTGTCTAAGCTCTTCAGATTGAAGATCAAAAAGATATAGTTCCATATCGCCATCAAGATTAGAGCCGAAGATTATTGATTGGCCATCAGGATGCCAATCGGGGTCCCATTCGGCTGAATCCGATTCGAAGGCTTTGGTTACCTTACCATCGGCATCAATCAGATAGATATCAAAGTCACCGTCTCTATCAGAATTGAAAATTATCCGATTCCCATCCGGAGACCACCTGGGAGCGAAATCATTGCTTTGGTTATTGGTAAGTCTCCTCAGATCACTACGATCAAGATTAATAGTGTAGATTTCAAAGTTGCCATCGCGATTTGAAACAAAAGCTATTTTACCTTGCCTGGTTATTTCTCCACAGCCGAAGAGGGTGGCAGCCAGGGCTAAATTTAGTAATGTGCGCATGCGGTAAAGCTAATCCCATCATCGCCAATGTTAGCGGTAATAAACGGCCGGCGTAGGCCAATTGTACAAACTCGAATAGCTCTGGAGACTAACGCAACCTATTTGCGCGTTCCAGAAACCCTTTGCCAATCAACCCGGTGAGTACGTGTTTGCCGTTCTTTATGATTTCAATTTGGCTATTTACTCCAAGTTCTTGCAAAGCCGCATGCGATCTTTGCGCTGCCCGCATCCAATAGGAGTCTTTATCGCCAACCACAAATTGCACCTTCACAGTTTGTAAATTCTTAAGTTTCTCCTTGTTAGAAATGTTAGGATTTCCGGCCATGCCGGTAATACCAGCAAAGTACCCTGGTATCTCCATGACCATGTTAAAAATGCCGGCACTATTTGCGCTAAAACACACCGTGTGAAACTTGCGCTCTTCAATTTTATATTCCTCCAGCAAATGATCCAGTAGCGCTTTAATCTGGGCCTTTCTGGACCGAAACTCATAGATCTTATATTCTACTAAAATCCAACCTTCGGTGTCTTGGATATCTTGCCAATAGTAGCTGCGGCTTGAATTCGGGGTGCCATCTCCGGGGCCAATCAATACGGGATAGGCTTTATTAGGTTCAAAATTGGAAGGAAGTTGAATCGCATATTCAATAGATATGCCCGCGGACTGAAAAGTCTCAAATGTCCGGGGATCTTTCTGTTTAGCTACACTACCGAAAAATAGTATTAGAGAACATCCGGCGGTAAGTAGGTATTTTCTTTGATGCATTTTTTAGGAGGCAAAGTAACTTGTGTTGGTGCTTGCACGGCAGATGATGTGATAGATGGTTAGAAAGGTGATGCGATGATAGCTAACCTAGAAAGCTTCCCTCACATTGAAATAGAATCCGGGTTTTTGAGTTCCAAACCCAACATCAAACCGAATGTTGACTCTTTCTTTTGGAATTGCCAGGAATCTTACCCCCAGACCAGCTGCCTTCTTAAGATTACCGAATGCAAAATTGGAAAGCTCATTTGAGACATTACCAAATCCCGCAAAACCTACCAATCCCCATCTTTGCCAGAAAGGTATTTTCCTTCTCTCATCAATCCACGACTTTCTTCCTAAAGGGATTCGGTACTCTCCCTGCAATGCCCAGGTTGCGTTATCTCGAAATCTGCCTTCGTAATGCCCCCGCATAATTTCATCTCCACCGAGCAAGGCCAAAGTTTCAAAGGAGGGACCACCCCAGTTATGTTGAACGTCAAACTGCATGGCGAAAACATGCTTTTCCGAAATGTGAATATAATGCCTTAAATCTGCTTCCAACTTTGTGAAAGCAAAGTCACTACCGAGCCCACCCTGAAAAGTGGTGAGCCGATATTCAAGGAAAGGCCCGGTAGTAGCATTGAAGTTGTTGTCTCGCTTATCTACTCTGCCTATTATGCCAATTCCGGAGGTTACACCGCCACGGTTACCGGGAACAAGATTCTGTTGGTCCAAGATGCCGTTCTCTTCAACCTCTATAATATTACTATCGTCACGCACAAACCTTAATCCAAGAAAAACCTGATCTGAAACACGCTTGAAATAATTGATGTCTATTGAAAACGTTTCCGTTGTGTAGATTTCTTCGTTTGAAGAAACTGCATTGCGACCGAGCCCATAAAACAAGAGAGGAAATCTAATCCACTGCACATGCCCCTTTAGGATATGGCTGTTGCCTCGAAAGAAAATTTCGTACGACAAACGTGCCTTGATTTGGTTTTCTAATGTGTAGGTAATAGGAAGCTTAATAGATGACAATTGAGTACCCGGAGCAGAGTTATTGAATCGGAATAGGTAGATGCCCACACCACCCAGTTGCAATGATGTTTCGGGAGAAAAAGTTATAACTGGTAATGCAAAAAATGATCTTGACTTTTCCTCAGGCTCAACGCTTTGCTCTGGTTCCTGATAACCATAAGTACCGTTAGAATAAATAGCCAACAGGCATAGAAGCAAAATGCGCAGGTGGTACTTGATTAAGTAATGCATTCAGTTAGGTCGGTCAGGATAAATATACAGATTCAACTGATATTTTGTTAATTCCCTTTATCAAGTCCAGGTAAACCGATCGTTAAGATTTTGAAGGTTCTGGGCAAAAAGAAAAGGGAGCCGGATGTATAATTGGGTAGGAATCCGGGCTCCCTTTAACCACCACCTAATGAAGACTTGATATCTAAGGTTTAGTTAATTTCTTTGTTGCTTTAGTCTTCATTTCGTCTCTTTAGTTTAGCCATTCGCGATATATATTGACAATACCGTGCCAAGCAAAGCAATGTGCCCAGGGAGCGCGTATGGACACATTCAGGTGCGCCAATTGGCCCAATAGGGGAAAATATTCTCATATTGGGACTTGTCTCATCTCTGTTTGAATACAGGAAATGCCTTGAAATTGTTAGTGCCGCATTCGTTGCATTTTTAGGCACTAAATGATATGTTTAGGGAAACTATATCCTAAAAACACTTCATGAGATATTTTCTATTTCTTCTGGCAATTGTCAGCTTAAGTTGCAGTTCAAGCAAGTTCAATTTTGATTCAGCATACAAGTTCTCTCAGTACGATTATTCTTCCAGGAATTCCGCTCAGGACCTCAAAATTGCTGAGCCACCAACTGACTACCTGGCTTCTATCAGGCCTAGTGGCTATGGCCTAAATGATATTCCCAAATTGGGGCAACTGGAAAGGATACAGCACCTTAAGCAATTGTTTTCTACAGATGTTTCAACATTGACAAAGGAGCGAAGAAGAGAGTTTAGGAAGGAGGTTAAAAGTGAGTTGAAGAACCTGCGGAAGCTGAAAAAGGAAAATAAGACCTTAGTAAAGGAGCTGAAAAAAGATGATGCCACCAAGCGTGTCAACAGCTGGGTGTATACCGGCTTAGTGGTTGGTGGTGCCGGATTGGTATTGCTGATACTAGATGTAGCCACCATAGTGGGCGTTATTGCATTATTGGTGGGTCTGGGATTCATTGTCTATGGCCTGCTCGTTGACGGCGGAGTAATCGGTTAGTAGCCTACGTATTTGCCGAGGGCGTAAATACGTATTTGTACTATCCCAAAAAATAGTTGTTCAGAAATCTTGCTACGTTTGTCTGATGAAGATGAGGTACGTCATCTATGTGGAGGGCAAGAACGGCCAGCTAACCAACGCCACCAAGCTATTGAAGAGTTGCTCTAACAGTTTTAAGACCAGGGAGGAAGCCATGGATTATGCAAACAGCTCGGGCCTTACCCAATTTATGGTTATTCGCACTTTTGAACCACTGGCCAAGTAGCTTAAAACACAACTTTCTATCTGAAGTCCACTGCCTTTGCAATATTTAAAAACTATGCTACATTTGCAGTCCCATAATGGGATTGGGATCTTAGCTCAGCTGGTTCAGAGCACCTGCCTTACAAGCAGGGGGTCACTGGTTCGAATCCAGTAGGTCCCACAAAACCTCGGAATATGCCGGGGTTTTTTCTTTTGATTACCTTCCTGAGCGGCCAAAATGGGTTTATTTACAAGTTTTTAAGACGAAATAGCCAAACAGGTACTTATTACTAATCAGAGAGTTATCTCCCTCCCGTCTCTTTTGAGTAAAGAATATTTTTAAATCCAGTTTTACTTGGATAAATTCGAGATGTCGAAATCATCTTAAACTATGTATCGATGAATGGACTAAACCCAAGAGATGATCATTCATCTCAGGCCTGTGGCGAACCCGAATCCAAGCAGGCACCACCTAAACCATCAACGAAGAACTCCCTACCACCAACTGAACTTGACGAGACTAATCCAAATCAAACGATTGAGCTAAAAAAGCTTCTTCTCTCAATTACAAACAAAAAGCAGAAAGCTAAACTCAAAGATTTGGTTAACGGCAACATTGATTTCTTACCGGATAGCTTAAGAAATCATAGCCGATATAGAGTAAGTTCTAATCCGTTAAGGCATGAGGAGCCATTAATTGAAGGCGTTTACAACTGCAAATCATTTCCTAACAATTCGCCGGAGAGGCTTCTGCTTTCAATTGGCGTGGTCTTAGAGAATATTGATATGCTGTCAGATGTACTTTTCGTTATCTCTTATGGCAATGATTATAGTAAGAAGCTGATAGGCAAGTACATTATTCTGGAGCTTAATACAATCTACTACTTGTTGCAGAAATTCTGCGACCACGACCAGCATTATGAAAGTGCGCTATTCCCGCAGTTAAAATCCAGGATTAAGGAGCTAGAGGAGAAGCATGGCATAGTGTTCCTCAAGAGGAATCTTGTAGGTCGATACGATCCTAACTTACAAATCATTGAATCATGCCAAACATGGAGTAAAATATCTCGGTTGCACATTGGCCTGTACCTGGACCTTTTTGAGGAGCACCTTAATTTGTTGCTTCCGAGGTACAGTCACAGGATTAAATTTTATTTCAATACCGAGATTCAATTTGATCAGGAAGCCGGCGAGGGCGAGACAAGCGACCACTACCAACCATTCGACTTGAGGAGCAAAAAGCAGAAAAAGACACGAAAATACGTTTGGCAAACAATGAAGAGATTAGAGGAGCAGTTAATCGAGCCATAGATCGAGCAACTTAACCGCAATTATTGGCAATAGAGCGACCAGTTGATCGTTCTTTATTGCTTATCTTTGTAAAACCCTCGAAAAGGTGAGGTTGCTCAAAATTCTTCGAAAAGCTGTTATCTACCTGCTTGTCACGCTATTAATCTTTGTATCGGCGGGCAGCATCTCTCTCTATCTCTATGAAGATGAGATTGTTCAGCACCTCATCAGGCAAGCAAACGAAAGAATCAAAACTCCCATTCATGTAGATGATGTGGAACTTACATGGTGGGCCAATTTCCCAGATGTCAGTTTGGTGTTTACCGGTGTACTGGTTGAGGAAAACAAACCTGCTCCGGGGATACTTGCTCAAGTTGAACAAGTGGACATTGCATTTAGCATTTGGAATCTGCTCCAAAAGGATTATACCATAAGTAATGTTAGCTTGAGGCAAGGAGAGGTGAAATTGGAAATTGATGAAAGCGGAAGACCCAATTACAACATCATTGAAAAATCTGAGGCAGGAGACGGAATAGACTTCGCTCTGCAGAAGGTGAATCTTGATGGAATTAATTTCAAGTACACCGACATTCTTCGCAAACTAGATTACGACCTCAACTTCGAATCAACGTCGGCCCAGGTTGATTTTCTAAATAACTACTACCTTATAAGTGTTGATGGAGAAGTACTTACCAATAAGATCGCAGTTAGGCACGAGAGCTATTTAAATGATAAGTTCTATAGAGTTAGTGCAAAACTTAATTACAGCAATGAACATCGCCGATTAACAATAGACCCATCGCAACTAGAATTCCAGGATTCCAAATTTACAATTGAGGGTACCTATAGCATTGCAGAAGCCAACGAGGTGGAGCTAGAAATAACAGGGGAGAATACTAGCCTGCAGACTATACTGAGCTTCTTGCCATCAGGTATTCAAGAAAAGTACAGCACTTACGAAAGTCAGGGAGATGCGCATTTCAAAGCACAGGTCAGTGGGATGATATCAGCAAATGAAGTGCCCTCCGTACATATAAACTTCGGAATTTCTAATGGTTCTATTTTTCATGCTAACTCAAAGTCACGCATTGAAAATGCGAACCTGACAGGTACTTACAACAATGTGAATCTATTCGACCTTAAGTCAGCAGATTTGAATTTGCAGGGAATAAGATCTTTACTTGATGGCAAAGAGATAGTTGGTGATTTACGCATAACTAATTTCGTGTCTCCAACTTTGTCACTTGATCTGAGCGGAGGCCTGGGCATGCAGTCGCTGGTAGATTTCTATCCCATAGAGGCTTTGCAGTCGGCACAGGGCGCGATGGATTTCGCCGTGGTGTTCTCAGGCAAACTAGACGACTTAAAATCACAAAGTGGTACCGATAGGGTTGAGGTTTCAGGAGATATAGACTTGAATGGCATCGATCTTACCTTCAAGAACAACCCGGTTGCACTTACGGGGTTAGGAGGAAATCTGGTTTTTAATGGACATGATCTCGCTCTGAATGGCGTATCTGGCAAATTGGGTAAGAGCGACTTTCAACTGCAGGGGTTCTTTAGAAATATTCTGGCCTATTTGTTCTTTGATGATCAGGACCTGGGAATTGAAGCTGATTTGAAATCGGATCTTATTGACCTGGATGAACTGCTTTCTGCACAAAATGGGAATCCTAAATCGTATACTTTCAGCATCTCTCCTAAGCTTTTCCTTTCATTTGACTGCGATATTAAGTCATTGAGGTTTAGAAGACTGGAGGCCAGAAATATATCAGGCGAGCTAAAAGTTAAAGACCAGCTGGCAGTTGGAAGAAATATTAGAGGCTCAGCCATGGGTGGTGACCTGGCCATTTCGGGAATGGTTAATGCCCGCAATCCAGATGCTATTTCGGTCGACTCGGATGCTACCCTGAGAAATATTTCGATAGACCAAGTCTTTTACGTTTTCGAGAACTTCAGCCAGGAATGGCTGATCGACGAAAACCTGAAAGGGAGGGTATTTGCGGACGTTAGCACTGAAATGACTTTTGATGATAAGCTTAGGTTCAAAGCGGATCAATTCGTTTCAGACATCGGCATTACAATTCACGATGGCCAGCTCAACAATTTTGAACCCATGCAGAAGTTATCTAGATATGTTGATGATGCTGATCTATCGCGCCTCAGATTTTCTGAGTTGAAAAATGAAATCCACATCGAGGATAAAACCATTTTCCTTCCCGAGATGCAGGTGAGCTCCAATATCACTACCATCAACATAAGTGGCACTCATACCTTTGCGCAACAGATTGACTACCGTGTGGTGGTACCGCTGACGATGAAAGAGAGCTACGACAAGGACGAGATCTTTGGGGCCATTGAAAACGATGGCACTGGCAAAAGTAAACTCCACTTAAAAATCACTGGTACCACAAGTGACTACAAAATCACTTACGACGTAGTAGGAGTTAAGAACAAGATTGTTGCTGATTTAAAGAAAGAGGTGCTTGAGTTAAAGACTGCATTCAAGACAAAAGGGCAAAAGAAAAAGAAGACCTTAGAGCTGAACGAGGACGAGTATTTCGATTGGGACGAAGCAGAGGAAAAGGACAAAGACCCAAAGAAAAAGAAAAACAACAATTCTCTGTAGTAGCTTAAGAGATGGCCACGTTTAGATAGTCCAGGAATGGTTTCATTGCTTTCAACTTTCTAACTACCTGCCCGGGAAAAGAAGCATCCTTAATCTCGCTATCAGGAAACTTATTCACGACCAGGTAATCCTTCAATTTCAAGAACTCTATATTAGGATGATCTAAGGGATACCCCTTTGGAGCTCTGGACAACTTTTCGCCTTCTATGGCTCCGTAGTATTTTTTGAAAGTCTTGTTACCCAGGATCTTTAGCAACTCCCCTGCATTATAATCTATTTCCTGCCTGATTTTAGCCACATGCTCTTTTGGAGGATGCCAGAGCCCTCCTGCCACAATAGATTCCCCAGGCTGTATGTGAAAATAGTATCCGGCATTGCCACTATTCTTCCCGCCAGGTGCCATAAAAGCTCCCAAATGCGTTTTATACGGCGTTTTATCTTTGCTGAATCGGATATCCCTATAGATGCGATAAGTGCACTTCTTGGGTTCTAGCATACCAACTTCTGAATCGAATTTTCCCACTTCCTTAATTATATATTCCACCAATTTCAGGAATTCAACCTGCGCTTCAACGTACAGTTGCTTATTGGCTTCAAACCATTCCCGGTTATTGTTTTTTGTAACCTTCTTAAGGAAGTTAAGTACTAATGTCAGATCCATGTACGGCTCAGAATTTATATGTTACACTACAATAATTTAACAATTCAGTACGGGGCGCTTTTTAATAGAGAGGCTAAGGATTTTATTTGAACCGATAGAACTTTTAGGATAGTAAGGTCATCCTAAAGTCAATAAGCTCAAAAACTCAAAATAGCTCCCATGGTCAAAAACGTCTTAAAACTCGCTATTAGGACATTATTTAAAAAGAAAATTTTTTCTTTTATCAACATCCTAGGGCTGGCCGTCGGAATGGCGGCCTGCCTTATTATCCTACAGTATGTTTTCTTCGAAGTCGGTTACGATAGATTTCACCCCAGTGGTGAGAATATTTATCGGGTAGTTACCCAAACGCATTCGAAAGGAGAAACCAGCGACCCCTCATCTTACACCTACCATGCTATGGCTCCGGCCTTAGCAGATGAATTTAAGGAAGTGGAAGCATTCTCCCGGTTCCATGTAGATTGGGGAGGCTCTGTAGTAACGTATGAACAGCCAGCAGGAACAATAGAAAGATTTAAGGAAGATGAGATCATCTATGTAGATCATACTTTCTTTTCCATGTTTAACTTTCCAGCAACAGCTGGAGATCCAAACACTTTTCTTTCTGAGCCAAACTCAATTCTGCTCACCGAAAAAATGGTAGAGAAATACTACGGGTCGGCGGATTACGATGCTATTGGGAAGACTTTGCAATTGAATGGAGGCTGGGCCGAAGGAGATTTTCTCATAACTGGTATTCTCCAAGACATACCAGAGAATTCCCAGTTCAAGTTTGACTTCGTTGTTTCGATGGAGAAACTGCTCCAAAGTAATCAATACCAACAATCAGATGGTTGGGGTTGGTCAAACTTTAATATTTATGTTCTGCTAAACCCCAATGTTGATGTAGAATCTTTTGAAGCAAAGCTTCCACAACTGGTAGAAAAATATCGAGGAGAAAACCTCGCCGATAATAACCAGGAAAGTATACTTTCACTGGAGCCATTCTATGATATACATCTCTACTCTGCCGTTAATGATGATGTTGACGTGCTGGACAAATCAAACTCAGACAATGTATACTTCTTTGCATTGATCGCAGTTTTTATACTGCTTATCGCTTGGGTTAACTACATCAATTTATCTACTGCCAGATCAGTGGAGCGAGCAAAGGAGGTTGGAGTTAAGAAATCTATGGGAGCCAATCGCAAGCAACTCATTGCGCAATTTCTCAGTGAGTCGGTTTTAGTTAATTTGATAGCCTTGGCGCTGGCTGTGTTCCTGGCGTTCTTGGCCCTACCGGTATTAAGGGATTTAACGGGGAAATCGCTTACCCTAAATATTTTCAATGAGTCATCGGCGGCAACCATCTTAATTGCCACATTTGGCTTGGGTACATTGCTCTCAGGGTTGTATCCTGCATTTGTATTGTCATCGCATAGAGCTATTTCCGTACTACGAGGTAAGTACTCTGGCTCAAGTTCCGGACTACTGTTACGAAAAGGTCTGGTGGTGTTTCAGTTCGCCTGCTCAATGGTTTTAATAGCCGGCACATTCGCTGTTTACAGCCAGATTAAATACATGCAAAGCCAAAAGCTCGGGTTGAACATTGACCAGGTGTTGGTGGTAGAAGGCCCAAGCATTATCGGTTCAGGAGATGAGTTTCGGGCTTCACTAAATTCCTTCAAGACTGAACTACTTCGTGAGCCGGCAATTCAACATGTAGCATCTTCTACCAATGTGCCGGGAGGAGGTTTTAACTGGGGTACAGAAATGCGACGAGATGGTACGGATAGATCAGAGAATAAATCAGGCAATGTTTCATGGATAGATAAGGACTTTATCGACACTTATCAACTCGAGCTAATCAGTGGGCAGGATTACCAGGAATTATCTCCGGAAGGAGGCAATGGCGTAATTATTAACGAAAAGGCCGTTGAAGTTTTCGGGCTTGGAGACCCTCAGGAAGCACTTACTCATAACCTTATTGTTAGTGGAGACACCATTCGCGTCAGGGGTGTAATGAAGAACTATCACTGGAATTCGCTACAGAGTGACTTTGTGCCGGTGCTGCTGGCTCCAACTAGGGGTACAACTAACAAGTTTTCGGTGAAGTTGCAAAGCGATGATCTCCAGCAGACAATTGCTGCTGTTGAGAAATGGTACAAAGAAATATTCCCCGGTAATCCTTTCACTTATTATTTCGCTGACGACTTTTTCAACAAGCAATATCAGGCTGATAACCAGTTTGGCCAAATATTCGGAGTATTTGCATCTCTGGCAATTTTAGTAGCTTGTCTGGGCTTGTTCGGATTGGCATCGTTTACAGCAGTGCAAAGGACCAAAGAAATTGGGGTTCGCAAAGTGTTGGGAGCAAGTGTCTTCAGTGTCTTACTGCTGTTATCAAAATACTTTTTAATACTGATCGCCGTTGCCGCTGTAGTGGCAACTCCCCTCATTTACTTTGGGCTAGACTCTTGGCTAGACAATTACGCTTTCAGAATTGCCATAGGCCTGGAGCTATTTGCATTACCGGCCCTGGCACTGATGGCAATAGCTATACTAACGGTGAGCTATCACAGCTTGTCAGCCGCTAGATTAAGTCCAGCGCGATCACTTCGTTCAGAATAGTTTAGGTTAGGTTATATAAAGAAAGGGCTGCTTCAGACGGAAGTGGCCTTTTTCATTCAAAGGCATCCAGCACCTTTTCCAGTGCAAGGCTGCGGGAGGCTTTGACAAGAATCAGACTATCTTTAAGCGGCTGCTTTCGTAGATATTCAAGCAATTCACCATTGTTTGCAAAACACAATTCATGGTTTGGTGCGGCAGCTTGCATTTTTTCCCCACAAAGAATTAGCTGATCAAGTCCGTAGCCCTGTGCCTTTGCCACGATAGTTTCATGTTCGCTTCGGCTCGTCTCTCCGAGTTCATTCATATCACCGAGGATGGCCACTTTTTTAGTAGCTTCCATTTTATGCAAATTCTCCAGGGCGCTTTCCATCGAACTGGGGTTGGCATTGTAGGCGTCAAGAATAATTGTATTCGAACCCTTCCTTACAATTTGCGAACGGTTGTTCTGAGGTTCATACTCCGCTACGGCTTTTAATGCCGCTGGTGCCGGAACTTCAAAATAACTTGCGATGGCCAGGGCGGCAGCAACATTTTCAAAATTGTATTTGCCAACCAGCTTTGTGTAGATAGTTTGGCCACCAGCCTCAACTGTAACGAAAGGGTTGGCTTCAACCAAAGTGCACTCATAGTTATCCCCAGGGGCCGGGTAGTAGAAAGGACTTTCAAACCGCTTACCCATGTTAGAAAGAATTTCGTTTTGTGAATTGATAAAAACCTTTCCTTGGTTTTGTATTAGAAAGTGGTACAATTCACTCTTTCCTCTAATCACCCCTTCAAATCCCCCAAAGCCTTCGATGTGAGCCTTGCCAATGTTGGTGATCATGCCATGAGAGGGTTCAGCTATTTCACACAACTTTGCAATTTCACCCACGTGGTTTGCCCCCATTTCAATGATGGCAAACTCTGTTTGGTCCGTTACTTCCAATAGGGTAAGAGGCACACCTATGTGATTGTTTAGGTTGCCGCGGGTAGCCAATGTGTTGTATTTCTGGCTAATGGCTACATGTATTAGCTCCTTGGTAGTTGTTTTGCCGTTAGAGCCAGTGATACCCAAGAACGGTATGTTGAATTGACGCCGATGGTGTGTTGCGAGATTTTGCAAGGCTTCCAATACATCCGGAACAAGAAGGTAATCATTATTGGTTGCCACTTCCTTGTCATCAACCACGGCCGCCACTGCCCCCTGGCCCAGGGCTTCTGATGCAAATTGGTTAGCATCGAAATTAGGTCCTTTTAAAGCAAAGAACACGTTGCCATCAAGTACCGCTCGAGTATCAGTACAAACTCCGGAGCTGTTATTGAAAATCTCGTAGATGTCTGGTATTGAAGCAAAGGCCATTAATCAAATATAGTGGTGAAATGTTAAATTGCGGGCCTATATTACTTACCCTAACATCCCGACCTATGAAAATTTTATTCACCGCATGCCTCGCAGTGTTGACCTTGGTTGTTGCACAGGCACAGGAAAGTAATGATACCAAACAGGCAAACCCTCAAGACGTAGGCAGCCTGGACGGAGTGATTACCGCACTCTATGAATCTATTTCCGGAGATGCCGGTGTGGATCGGCAATGGGATCGCTTTTATTCCCTTTTCACTAAAGAAGCACAACTTATATCTACCAACGAAAATGAGGATGGCAGCAACGGCTACCTGGTGCGGTCACCACAGGAGTTTGCTGAGGGTGCGGCGCCTTATTTTGAAAACCAGGGATTTCATGAGTATGAAACCAACCGGGTAACATCAACATATGGTCGGGTAGTACACTTGATGAGCACTTATGCCTCAAAGAGGAGCGCTTCAGATCCGGAGCCCTTTAATTCTGGTGTCAATAGCATTCAGCTTTTTAATGATGGCAGCCGTTGGTGGATACTTAACATCTATTGGGCACATGCGTCCGAGAAAAACCCCATTCCTCCGCAGTACCTAAGTAATCCCAAGTCTGCGGCTGCAGAAGATGTGGCAACTATTGATGGAGTTATCACTGCCTTGTATGGCTCTATCTCAGGTGGCAAAGGTGTTCCTCGCCAGTGGGATCGTTTCCGATCATTATTTACAAATGATGCCAAGTTGATTCCGAGCGGTAAAAATCAGGAGGGCGAAGTACGACACAGCTATCGTGGTACGGAGGAGTATATTGGCTGGGTAAATCAGTGGTTTTTGGACAATGGGTTTTTTGAAGAAGAAATTGCTCGAAAAACGGAGATTTTTGGCAATGTCGCCCACGTGTTCTCAACTTATATTTCAAAATCTACACCTGATGGCGAACCTTACGCACGGGGCATAAATAGTATTCAGCTTCTTAATGATGGCACCCGCTGGTGGATAGTAAATATCTACTGGACTGGTGAAACACCTGATAACCCCATTCCCGTAAAATACCTACCTAAGGGGGATTAATAGCCGATTTTGCGGTAGCAAATTGGCCCTCTTTGGTAAAGTTTTTGTTTAATTTCGCCATTATGAAGAGGTGGGCGGCGATTTTTTGGGCCATTGCAATCAGTAACATTTCCTTCGCTCAATTTGTTTTTGAATTTGAGGATGAAGTTCAGGTGCTAAACAATGCGACTCCCCTTGCACTTCCCTGGGCGGGTGGCATTAACTCTGCCCAATTCAACACCATAGATTTTGATGGGGATGGCGATGAAGATCTGGTGATTCTTGATCGGGCCTCGGATCGGATCACAACCTATCTTAATGAAAATAACGGCTACCTGTTTGCTCCTGATTTTGCGATTGTTTTCCCGGAAGACGTTGACGGGTGGCTGGTACTGAAGGATTACAACTGCGACGGTCGCAAAGATCTGTTTACCAGCAATCCCCAGCTAGGGATGAAGGTGTACCAGAATATTGGTTTTATCGATGGCTTGTTATCATGGAACCTGGT
Source organism: Cyclobacteriaceae bacterium (assembly GCA_028285445.1). Classification (GTDB taxonomy): domain Bacteria; phylum Bacteroidota; class Bacteroidia; order Cytophagales; family Cyclobacteriaceae; genus JANQPQ01. The sequence goes on from JANQPQ010000032.1 coordinate 142,773, forward strand.
GGCCGATCCCATATTTACCCAAGGATTTAGCTCGCAGATCAATCTGCAGGTAAATGGTTCTGATATCCCCGGTATTGAGGATCTGGATGGAGATGGCGATCTTGATATTTTGGTGTACAACTTCGCCATCGGCGGGGGTATTGAGTATCACAAGAATCTTAGTGTTGAAAACAATGGAAATTGCGGCGAATTGCAATATGAGCGTATTACAAAAACCTACGGAGGTTTTGAAGAGTGCCTTTGTGACCTTTTCGCCTTCCAAGAAACATGCAATGATGTTATTAATGGTGGAGGTAGGGTAGTACATGCCGGGGGGAAAAGCATACTTTCTCTTGATATGGACGCGGATGGAGATAAGGATATTTTAGTAGGGCAGGAGCAATGTCAGAAGTTGAATTTTCTAGAGAATGTGGGCACTGCGGCCGATGCGTTAATGACAGGCTTTACCACCGATTTCCCTTTTAACACCCAGATGGTGAATTTCAAAGTATTTCCAGCTGCCTATTATGAAGATGTTGATTTCGATGGTACAAAAGATTTGCTGGTTTCACCTAACGCTTCATTTAATATCAACGACGAAATAGATTTTGCCAATTCAAGCTGGTTCTATCACAATGCCGGGTCAGACAATAATCCAAATTTCGAGTTTGTGGAGAATACTTTTCTGCAGGGCGATATGATTGACATGGGAGACCAGGCCGCTCCTGCTTTTGGTGATATTGACGGCGACGGTGACCAGGATATGATATTGGGGGGAAGAGGCCTTGAAAGGCCCGGAGGTTTTTACGCTACACTGCAGTTGTATGAAAACATTGGCTCCTCAGGAGATCCTTTACTGAGCTTAATCGATGAAGATTTTCTGGGATTGTCTTCAAGAAGGTATAAGGTTATTAAGCCTCAAATCGTTGACTTTGACAGGAACGGTGGTGCAGATATCTTACTCACCACACAACTTGAAAACAGCGTGGAGACCGTGCTAAGCTTGATCCCCAATAGCAATGACGCCGGGCAAACCCCAAGCTACGACCAAGCCAATCTTCAAACCGTAAATATCGATCTTGATTTCAGTGACAATCCATTTGCCTATGATATTTCCGGTGACGGCGCTCTCGATCTGGTGATTGGGAAATTTAGTGGAGCTATCGAATACCATCGTAACGACGGAGGCAACAATTTTACCTTGGAAGACGACTCTTTTTACGACATCAGCAATAACCCATTCCGCATCCGTCCTTCCCTGGCCATTCACGACTTAGATGCCAGTGGTCAGCCTGAATTAATTACCGTTGACGTTAGTGGTGAAATAACCATATACTCCGATTTCATTTTGACTCTCGACTCACCACAGCCCGGTGAGAATGAGATTGTCTTTAACGAGACCTTCGGTGGTGCTTTCAGCTATAATTTTGGTCGAGATAACTGGATCAGCATTGCCAATCTTCATGGTGCCGACAGAGCAAGTATAGCACTAGGTACCTCACAAGGAGGGGTGCAGATACTAAATAACGCTGATGGCGTAATAACCAACCCTGGGGTCAATCCAATTGAGATAACAATCTTTCCGAACCCTGGTTCTTCAGTAATAAACAACGGCAGGGTCAATATAAGAGTAAACCAAGAAGCCCAGGTCGAAGTGGTTTCCATACTGGGCCAGACAGTAATGGAGGGTATGCGATTGAAAAGGAATGAAACGCTTCAGATTGACAGTCGAACACTGCCCAGCGGCCTTTATTTGGTGAAGGCTTTCATAGGTGAGAACTTCACAACCAGTCGACTGTTAATAACCAATTAGTTGCTCCTGGTCAATTCTGGCTTGCTTTTTGAATATTTCGAAATTCGAACTAATTTTGTAAATTCAGCGTATGCTAGAAAGGGAAGCATAGTAATGAAAAAGACTGAAAAAGTAGAAAGGCTGGTAGAAGCCATGCAGAAGTTGATTCTGAAAATGCAGGAGGTAGATAATACTTGTCTCATGCTGACGCAGGATATAGACAAGAAAGAGCTGGCGCTAATTAGCTTCATTGGTCGCAAGGAGCAAGTAATTATGAAGGAAGTAGCGGATTTCCTGGAAGTACCCTTGAGCACCAGTACCGGCATTGTCGACAAGCTGGTAAACAAAGGATACCTGGTACGGCATCACTCGCAAGAAGACAGAAGAATTGTGAAGGTGGGTTTAAGCCAATACGGTAAGGAAACATGCGAGCTAGTAATGAAGATGGTAAATAAGATGGGCGTAACCATTCTTGACGATCTCACAGAAAAGGATCAAGACGCATTGATTAAGCTACTGGAGAAAGTAACCACCAATCTTAGCCGCCACGTTATGGCAGGCTAAATTTTTTAAAATTATATTTCGAAAATCGTAATATTTTGAAACCATAATATTCTACCTTCGTATCACAGATGACAAAACGATAGCCCAAGCGGCTAATTTTTTTAAGGATATATTTCGAAAATCGTACTATTTAATAAACGTATAATATGAATTCAGTAGAAAATATGTCCTTCACCTACTTGATGAAACGTCATTACAAAAACTAAAACCGATGAAAAGAGTTTGGAACAACTTTAAGGAGTTCAACGGCAACTTCGCCCAAAGGCTAGGCCATTGGGTGATTAGGAGAAGATGGTTAATAATTGCTGCTTCCCTGGTAGTAGCAATGCTGGCCGGTATGGGTGGCCAAAACCTGAGATTTAACACAGACTATCACGTATTCTTCAGCGATGAGAATCCACAGTTACAGGCATTTGATGCACTGAACAACAAATACACACAAGACGACAATGTGTTTATTGTGGTGGTACCGAAAGATGGAGAGGTCTTCACAAAGGAAACATTAACCGCAATAGAAGACCTGACAGCCAAGGCTTGGAAAACGCCGCACTCGTCGAGGGTTGATGCTATCACCAACTACCAGCATACCCGGGCAGTTGATGATGATCTTTATGTGGATGACCTGGTTTACAACGCACCCACGAAGAATGAGAAAGAACTTGATGAGGCCAGGGCAATTGCGGTAAACGAACCGCTGTTGCGAGACCGCCTCGTGGATGAGGATGCCTCACTAACAGGAGTTAACATCACCGTGAAACTTCCGGGGGAGAAGATGGGAGAAGAGGCAGAAGTAGCCGCCTATGTGAGAGAGATTGTAGCGGAATTCGAAGCGCAGAATCCCAATCTGAAAACCTACCTCACTGGCATGATAATGCTGTCGGGAGCTTTTGGTGAGGCCGCGCAAAATGATATGTCAACCCTGATGCCGCTTATGTTTCTGGGTATCATCCTGCTTGTGTTTATTACCACCCGAACTGTCAGCGGAACATTTTCAACAGTGATTGTGCTGCTTTTATCAATTATGACGGCGATGGGAATTGCCGGCTGGTTGGGAATCGAGCTAACAGCTCCTTCCTCAGCAACGCCAACTATGATCATGACATTAGCGATAGCAGACAGTATCCACATTCTGGTAACGATGCTACAAAACATGAGAAGGGGAATCCCGAAAAGAGAGGCTATCGTGGAGAGCTTGCGAGTAAATTTTATGCCAGTGCTGATAACCAGCTTAACCACCATTATTGGCTTTCTTACTATGAATTTTAGTGATGCACCGCCATTCCATGACCTTGGCAACATTACAGCCATTGGTGTTGCGGCCGCATTTACCTACTCAATTTTTACCCTGCCCGCATTAATGACGGTTTTGCCAGTGAAAGTTAAGGTGAGGGAAATGCAAGCAACAGGTTCTGCATCAACCTTAATTGATCGCTTCGCCAACTTCGTGATAGCCCAGAATAAAACTTTGCTTTGGGCCGCCAGTATTGGGGTTGTTGTACTTACCGGTTTTGTGGTGAAAAATGAACTCAACGACGAATTCATAAAATACTTTGATGACGGAGTACAATTCAGAAGAGATACAGATTTCATCAGCGAGAATCTCACTGGTATTTACACCGTAGAATTTTCCCTGGGAGCAGGCGAGAGTGGTGGAGTAAACAACCCGGAATATCTCCGCAACCTCGACAAGTTCGAGCAGTGGTTCAGGCAACAGCCAGAAGTAATTCATGTGAACTCATTTGCAGAGGTTGCCAAGAGGATCAATAAGTCTATGCACGGAGATGACCCTTCCTATTATCGTATTCCAGACACCCGCGAAGAAGCTGCACAGTTTTTACTACTCTATGAAATGTCGCTTCCATTCGGATTAGATCTTAATAACCAGGTGAATGTAGATAAGTCTGAAACCAGGTTTATCGCTACAGTAGAAAACCTTTCAAGTAATGAGTTGATCGGCCTGGCGGAAAGAGCTGAGGGTTGGCTTAAAGACAATACGCCCCCATACATGTTTGCTAATGGCATCAGTACCGGCATCATGTTCTCGCACCTTACACAGCGTCAGCTCGATAGTATGATCTCAGGAAGTATAGTAGCGCTAATACTTATTTCCATCGTACTAATGATTGCCCTAAAAAGTTTCCGTCATGGATTGCTAAGCATAATTCCCAATGTGGCACCTATTATGGTGGGCTTTGGAATCTGGGGTCTATCAGTGGGGCAGATCAACGCTGGTATGGCGATAGTATTTGGAATGACTCTGGGAATTATTGTCGACGACACTGTCCACTTTTTGTCGAAGTACTTAAGGGCGAAAAGAGAGAAGGGCAAATCTAATGAAGATGCTATTCGCTATGCTTTCTCTACCGTGGGTACGGCCCTGGTTGTAACCAGTATTGTCCTTATTCTAGGGTTTAGCGTATTGGCGCAATCTGATTTCGGAATGAATTCTAGTATGGCCAAGATCACTGCTTTGACAATCTTCCTGGCCTTAGTAATTGACTTTCTACTCTTGCCAGCCATCTTAATGCGCACGGCCAAAAGCCGTTCGCAAGCCGATAAGTTCATTGGCACGGAGAAGGAATTAGACTACGCAATAGCAAAATAGAAACACAATATTTCAACATATAGAATTAGAAGAAAATGAAATACCTAAGTAAAACCTTTGTACTGCTGATGTTGCTGAGCTTCGGACAAGCCATGGCTCAGTCAGCGGAAGAGAAAGGACTGGCAGTGGCAAAAGAAGCTGATGCCCGTGACACTGGCTTTGGCGATACCAGCACAAAGCTTACCATGACACTGACTAACCAGCATGGACAAACCAGCTCCAGATATATGAGTAATCGCACGCTTGAAGTTGAAGGTGATGGAGATAAATCGCTGATAGTGTTTGATAGCCCCAGGGATGTAAAGGGCACAGCGACACTTACTTACACGCATAAGTCCGGCACCGACGATCAGTGGCTTTTCCTGCCGGCATTGCAGCGAGTAAAGCGGATTTCGTCTAACAATAAGTCAGGCCCATTTATGGGAAGTGAATTCGCTTACGAAGATCTTTCTTCTCAGGAAGTTGAAAAGTATACCTATAAATACCTGGGTGAAGAATCTGTTAATGGCGTGAACTCCATCAAAATTGAGCGATATCCTGTTGACCCTAAGTCTGGCTACACCAAGCAAATAGTATGGTACAACGCCGACAACTATCGTCAGGAGCAAGCTGAGTTTTATGATAGAAAGGACGCTTTGTTGAAGACCCTCACCTATGGCAAGTACAAGCTCTACCTCGACAAGTATTGGAGGGCAGGTGAAATGCTGATGGTTAATCACCAAACCGGTAAGAAAACTTTATTGGAGTTTGAAGACTACCAGTTTGCAACCGGTTTGGCCGATGGTGACTTCACGCAAAACAGCTTAAAAAGAGCCAGATAATATAATAGGGGATTGCCAATCATATTGTGTGATGACTAATAAGTTTTTCATTAGGGAGGCAGAGAGGACTTCAGGTGGTACTATTGATTTCTCTGCGTGGGTAGTTAGGTCAGTAATGGCAATCTCCCTATTTTTTCTCACCACCCTTTCCTGGGCACAGCCTGATTACAAGGAGTTCTCAGGAAACATAAAACTAGATTACAGGTATTTTCCAAATGATGGGCTCGATCCGCGGCAGGAAAATAGCTTCTTCTCAATTGCCTTTGAACCTGAGTATGTATTAGAATGGAACGAAGGCAAGCAATCGCTGGTGTTTAAAGGTTTTGGAAGACTCGATCAACATGACAGCGAAAGAACGCACTTTGATATCAGGGAACTATATTGGCAGACCGTTGCTGATAAATGGGAGTTAAGCATTGGTGTTAAGAAGATCTACTGGGGAGTGACGGAATCTGTGCACTTGGTTGATGTTATTAACCAGACAGACATAGTTGAAAGCTTTGATGGAGAGGCGAAACTGGGCCAGCCTATGGTACATTTCTCTTACCCAGCCAATTGGGGAACCCTTGATTTGTTCCTGTTGCCTTACCATCGCAAACGAATATTCCCTGGTAGTAAAGGTAGATTAGGACCAACTATTCCAATCAACGATAAAAATCCGGTGTACGAAAGCGACGCCGAAAACACCAGGCCCGATCTCGCTGCTCGTTGGTCGCACTCAGTTGGCATCTTTGATTTTGGTGTGTCACATTTCTATGGAAACGGAAGAGAGCCATTTCTATTTCCCGGCCAGGACGCCACCGGATTTACAGTTTTCTATCCACTAATGAACCAGACCGGACTTGATGTGCAAATCACCTGGAATGCGTTCTTGTGGAAGTTTGAAGCGATAAGACGCACTACCGATTTCCAGGACTTTAATGCTGCGGCGGCCGGGCTCGAGTATACCATCAGCAATGTCGCCAATTCCGGTTTAGATATTGGTCTATTAGGAGAGTACCTCTACGACTCCAGAGATGAAGCGGCATTCAGCAGTTTGGACAATGACATTTTCATTGGATCCAGGCTGGCTTTTAATGATACCCAAAGTACAGAGATATTACTGGGCGGGATATTTGATGTGGAAAGATCCACCAAATTTATGAGCATAGAAGCCAGTCGTCGTTTTGGAGATTCTTGGAAATTTAATGTTGAAGCCAGGATCTTCGAAGATGTCGACCCTGCTGAGTTTGCGTACTTTATCCGTCGTGATAGCTTCCTCCAATTCTCAATAGCGAAGTATTTTTAGACTGAATAGAGCCCCAAAAGCGGTCTTTGCCCCCTTTCGACGAATGGTCTTGGTAACAAATAATTGAGGCAAATATCTGCCACTTGCTTCCGTTCGTACTTTTTGTTTGAACAGGAAGTTGTTCAATCCGTTTACAATAGCATGAGCGAGTTTCCCTTGAAACCAAAGTTTGTTATCCAGATAGCATTACTGTTTTTGCTTATCATCATGATTCAAGATTGGGTGGAGTATTTATGGAAAGATTCCACACTAACTCATTTTTGGCAATCAACGGTCTTTTTTGGTACGGGGATATTTTTTTGGGCACTGTTTAGCCCTTTGCTATACAAGCAGTTTCATATTATCAGAACCGGAATCCCGTCGTTGCACATAATGATTCCAATCCTCATCCTCAACAGCTTTGTAATTGCTGCCGTCCATCAAATCGCAACTAATGTAGTCTTTCATCTTGTGGTAGCTAAAGGGCCGGCATTCTGGGATTTCAGAAATTTCGCAATGGAAGTGTTAGGTCATTTGGCCCATGGCTTGGTGGCTCGTATGCTCGAGTATTGGCTGGTAGTAATATTGTTGCTCTTCTTTTCCTATTCAAAGTTAAACGAAAAGTACGCGCTTGATTTCACAAACTTTATTAGGAAGATACTGTTCCCAGCTAATGGCCACGTTGAAAAACTTGAAAAGATTGAAATAAAGGAACGCAATGGTTCGCATTCAATAAATGTAAGTGATGTGATTTGGTTTGAGAGTAATGGTAATTATGTAAACATTCACTGCAAAGACCAGAAACATTTGTATCGACAAACGATGAGTAGCCTTAGCGAGCAACTGGAAGAAGAGGAGTTCTTGCGAGTGCACCGCTCATACATTGTTAACATAGATTGTATCCAGGAAATTAACTACAAGCGCAACGGCGAGTATCGCATATTGCTTACAAATGATACTATGCTTGTCTCAGGCCGTTCCTATCAAAACAACATTATAAGGCTCTTGAAACGAACCTCAAGGCTGGTTTTAAGCACAACCCTATAGCCGAAAGGCTGCCACGGTTTGTCCCATATCCAAACGAACCGTCCCTCGTAAGTCACTGATTATCACAAATTCAGCGTGTCTATCCCAAACCAGGATAATTGCGGAACATTAGCAATGAACTACCGAATAAGCAGGTAGGAATATCTGAACACGTAAAGTTATCGGTAAAGTGGGGGAGGGTTTTGATTTGAATTTCCCATAAAGTTCAACTAATGTTTACCTCCCCGAGCTTTACCATTTCAAAGATGAAGTGGAGATTGGTAGTCGTTGTAAGTTGCCTGCTCGCGTCATGCGCAGCTCAAAAGCAGCAGGGTAGTCCAAAGGAAATTACCTTTCAGGTCCGGGGAAATATGTTGTTCCTTGATCTCACCGTGAACAACAAAAAGGCCAGGTTCATTATTGATACCGGAGCCTCAGTATCGCTGGTAGATTATGAGCAAGCAGAAGACTACGGATTCCAGTACTTTAAGAATAGGAATGTCGGCAAAATCAACGGTATTGGTGGAGTAACGGACCTAAGGATGGTTACGAAATTGAAAGTGGCAGCTTTCGGTTGCGAATCTAAGTTCATACCATTCTATGGATCTAATCTCAAGTACCTCAATGATCATCTGGCCAGCCAATATACCAAGGTATTGGGAGTGCTTGGGTCAGACTTTCTGGCAAGAAGTGGGGCAGTAATCGATTACCAACAACGTAAGTTGATTTTGACTCATTAAGCCATCTAGGCTGACTTCTTTACAGTCAGCAGTCTTAACGTCCAATAAGTCATATTTAGAAAAATGCCAAGGAAGATGGTCATTCCCCAGGGAGTAGCATGATCCATTGGAAAAACAATGATGGCCAATATATCACCTAGCAGGGCCTCGGGTTTGGTTAGTAAATCCCAGCTATTCCATCGCAAATATCTGCCCAGGTACACACCAAAACTCGCTACGAAAAGTAAGCCTACCGAAAGTACCCGGGCAAATATTACGTTGAAGTTGGCAATGAATACAGCTTCAATGTTTCGCAAACTTAAAAAACCAAATAGCAGACCAGTCCATGAGATCGAGAGAATTAGCACCAGGTCGAACCAGATAGGCATTTGCAGATTACGAGAGAGATGAAACAGATCGGTGAGAATGTAGGGAGCATTTGGGAAGAAAAGCAACCAGCCACAAAATAGCGCTCCAGCCATCCATGGGTTGCGTTTTAGCCGTGGCGAAGCCAGCACCACAACGCTTAAAAGCCACGGCACAAAGGCCAGGAATAAATTCCAATTCAGAAATAAGAAAAGCGTTGATTTGGAGTATATAGCCCTAAATGCCGATAATGAAAAGCAAATGATGCTAGACAGCCCCAATATGGTTATTTCGTTGTATCGCTGGTAGTTGCGAAAAATTTCAAACATCGCTTAAAGTATCTTGGGAAGAAATATTATAAGGCCGGTAATTGCGGCTGTTATAGCACTTACCAGCACCGCCGCTGCCGCCAGATCCTTAACCTTTTTAATTAGGTTGCTATGGCCATTAGTCACAAAGTCGGCCAGGTTTTCTATGGCAGAATTGAAGATCTCCGCTGCGATTACGATGCCGTTGGCAAAAGCCAGGCAGATCCATTCGATCGTCGATACCTGCAGCCATGCTCCCAGTGTTAGGGCAACTACAGCACCCAGCGCGTGGATGGTTGCATTAGGCTCTTCCTCAAGAAGGATAACCAACCCGTTTATAGCATATCTAAAACTCCTGATTCTTGCTTTGATTAGGGCCACCATAGTCTTTGGCTAAGCGGTTTTATTCTCAAGTTGGGTCGGCAGTAGCTCCGTATTGGCCTTACCGGTGATCATTAACGCAGCCTGCTTGTACTCTGCTCTTACGGCTTTTGCATAACTGAAAAATGAAAATTTTTCAGCAAGCACTTCCTTGTGATGAATCCACACGAGAATAGCGGTAACGGTCATCAGGGTGCTATGGAAGGTTCTAATATACTTTTTACCAAATCGAGACCTTTTTCCGTAGAAAACGCACAGTGCACGGGATTGAAATGCAATATGTTTTTCCTCATCCCGAAGGATTTGGTCGCAGAGAGATTTTAGTGTGCTTGATTTTGTAGCAACGGCAAGTGCCTGGTAATAAACCGCCGCTATGATTTCAGCTGTAATCAGAATTATCACGGAATTTTCCAACGTAGCCAACGTCCTGATTCTTCTAAAAACGGCATCCACCCAGTGCTTTTTGATCAGCGGGATTCTTTCTTGCCTCATAAACCTGCCTAATACCCCGGCATGGGTTTGCTCTTCTTTGATGAAGAGCTTAATAGCTTCCAGGTAGCTTTCGTCTTTCATTAATCGAGCAAACCGGTAGAGATTTTTACCTTCTGAGTTTTCTCCTTTCTGAAACTGTTGCAGTGACTTGGTTATTTTTCTCTTTTCTTCTTTGGTAAGCTCCGACTGCTCAACCCAGTTGATGTAGGAGAAATGATTTTGGTTTAATTGGAAGTATTGTAGCCATTGTGAAAAGTGCATAGTTATTTCGATTTGAATGATTTTAATATCTGTCTATGAACGGGATCCAATTCCTTATCTACCCGGAATTGGATAGTGATAAATTGCTTGTTGAAGGGCTTAATAAAGGCGACGTTGCTGGAATAGAAAACAGCGTCGTAATGATCGAAGGTGTACCGTGTCCAAGTGCGTCTCTCTGTATTCAGGTTTTCATCGTCATAGATTTGTAGTCTATCAATAGACTGCTGGTCTTCAATTGACTTCAGGTAGCGGACTACCAACACTGGGTACCCTTTCAATCTAAAGAATACTCCCTGCTCATCTTCATGCACACTGTAAACACTGGGATGTTGCAGCGAATACCCCAATTCGTAGTTTGTGTAGGTCTTCCAGTTAACCGTGTCTATAGGCGGTTGAGCGGGAGGCGTGGATTCGCAGGAGACAAAGAGAGTAGCGAGGGCTATTAATTTTTTCATCTAAAATCAAAGTACTTTGTAATTCAAAGTAAAATACGAAAATGATAATGAAAAAGTTTAGGGCTAATTGAAAAAAATGAGAGTGATGGAGCTAATTAGTAATTACCGCACTATATGATAAGTATTTATACGACCCCAAGATTCCTGGGCTAATACCAATCTGCTTACATTACAATCCTGCTCTGCGCAATTTTTCTCAAGAATTACGCTCTCAGGAACCTACGTGATAGCAAGCAGTTTTGGGCTTCAATTATTAGCAGCCATGAAGGACCTAAAATATGTGCTATCGACCTTATCGACCAATGAGATAAAGTCATTTAGGAAATTCCTGAAAGACAAATCTCCTAAAGGCATCAACAAGAGGATATGGCTATTAGATAAGATCAGTAAATCCAAATCAGCCTTCCCTGGTAAGGACGAGAAAAATGAGACTGACTCAGGAGATAACACATCGAGACAAGCCACCTATCAACTTAAAAAACGACTAAGAGAGGATTTCTATTCCTTCATTATTACTCAAAGCAAGTTTTCCGGCTCTCACACAGACCTCGGGCCAGATAGCGAGATGCAATGCCTGAAAAAACTGTATTGTTTTAAAGTGCTTATCAAAAGGCATTTGTTTCACGAGGCGAAGAATTTGCTCTCGGAAATCTATGATATTGCAAACCGCCACCACCTGGATGGCATATCAATTCAAACAGAATTGATTGCGGACAGATACTTCCACGATTTCCCACGAACAAATTTGAAATTCGACCGCACCATGAAGAGGTTGAGGCACAACCACAGGGTCTATGACTACGTCAACAACTACCTTGAGGAATCGATATCATTCAAACACACCGATGATAGATCTTTCCGACAATCATTAAATAAAGCCTCCTTACAAGATGGAAGTGTGGAGGGTGACAGCACCGTTGATGAGTTGCTAAAGATTAATGACAGCTTTTTTCAGAATGACTACATAAATGCACACAAGATCACCTACCGGTTAAAATTGGCGCTACAGGAGACTCCCCAGGGTGAGAGCAGCACGTTTGACGGAATTGTGTTGCTTGAGCTGGCCAAAGCTTATTTGTGTTTGGGAAAGCACTTCAAAGCTGTGAAATGCTTGAACAAGGCGAAAGTACTTTTTAAGGATCATACTACCGGCAGGCTGGTGGTATGGGAGCTGTATTTAATGGCTTGCGTTCGAGATGGCAACGTTGTTCTTGTGGAAAAGGCAATCAAGGAAATACAAAAGATAGCCAGTGACCTCAAAGATCCAGATTATGGTATCAGAACACAGTTGTTTAGGGCCTACTTGAGTTTTATGAAGGATGATCACAGGCAGGTTATTAAACTCGCAAACTCCTATAAATCCTCAAGCAAAAGCAGCAGCTGGATCATCAATCTGAAATTTCTGGAATTGATAAGTATCCTCTTCATGGGAGATTTTATTTGGCTTGAATACAAGATGGAGAGTTTTAGGAAGAAAGTAGCAAGCGCAGATGGAGATTGGAAAAGGCTGTTAGATTTCGTCCATTATATAAAGACGGAACTATGCTATGATCAGGTACCTATAAGTGATCAGACAAGATCTTCAATCTCCAAGCTACTAATACACATGGACAGCTGGCACCCGCTGGGACCCAGTGCCATTCAAAGAACCAAGAAATAACAAGTGATTATATCTTTCAGGGTGTCAGAATTTCGAGTTCTATTCCACGTAACTATCTGATTATAAGCAAAATATGATAAAGGGATTACAATAAGACTGTTTACATCGCCGTAAATAGTTCCTTGTAATGGTCAGGTGTCCTCAACTAAATTGGTAAAGTATCATTCGTGATAATGAAAAACCATCTAGTAATTTGGGTTGATAACGATGCGGCCATTGGCCGGATCCCGCACTGGGGGGATATTATAGCAGACAAGTCACTTCCTTCTTCTAGCTTCCTTCCTCAAATCACAGAAATCTTTGATAAACACGGGCTTCCTGCCCGATATCTGCGAGAATATAAGCCAAGAAAAGAGGACTGGTCAGATGATGAGCTGAGAAGTAACCTACACAAGATGTTTAGAATTGTCCTGAAGGACAATAGAGATTTTCCATCGGCGCTTTTACAAGAGATGTCGATACTACCGGGGATCAAAAAAATTGAACAAGGCTCTGTTAGTTTTTCCCATGTGCCTACCTTCACCAAGAGCCTCACAACGGCAGGGTCGCAGCCATCCGAACAAATATATTTAGATACTGCACACTTCTTTACCAAGGGCCACCCGTCAGTAAAGGTGGCAGTACTCGATACGGGGGTGGACTACAGTCATCCTGAAATTGCCCATGCTATGGAGCCAGGAAAGGACTTCGTTGATATATCCGGAGAGGGCGCCGGCCCGGCTTCCAAGAGTCTGGCAAATATGAAAGTCGAAGATGGCGAAGGCTTCATTGGTGATTTTAAAGAGATAGATGATGACCCCTATGACGAGGTTGGGCACGGGACGCACATCTGTGGAATTATTGCTGCCAAAGGCACAAAGATGGAAAAGGGTGTTGCACCCAGATGCCGTATAATACCGGTGCGAGTACTCGGTGCTTTAAAGAGGGGTAATAGTGTTGTGGGTGCTGGAATTCGACACAATATCAATAATGGCATTAAATGGGCAGTAGATCAGGGGGCCGACATTATCAATATGAGCCTCGGCATAAAGCATGCTTCAGGGGGGCTCCCTCATGAGGAGGTAATAAAATATGCCCTTGATAGAGGTGTTTCAATAGTTGCGGCCTCCGGAAATGACGGAGCCCGACAGAGATATTACCCAGGAGCATTGCCGGGCGTAATAGCCGTAGGAGCTGTAGATTCAACAGATAGATTAGCACCATTTTCTACTTTCGGAAACCATGTTTCATTCGTGGCCCCTGGTGTTAATATCATCTCAACTTTTCCAAAGCATAAGTACTCCATGAGCTCTGGCACCTCGCAAGCGGCCCCCTATGTTACGGGCGTAATTGCGCTGTTAAAATCATACGGCCTGAAATTAGGAATTGACATTAAAGACAATCACGTAAAATATCTTTTGAAAAATACTGCAGACCGGAATGGTACCCACCTAAAGAAAATAAAGAGTGGTTACGGTCGCATCAACGCCTTAGATGCCTTAAAGCTTTTGCGATACAAGGCCGGGCCAAAATAGATTTAATGAAAGACATTATGGAAATAAATAGCTTAAGCAGTCTGCCAAGAACAGGAACCCGAAGACTTGGTAACGGATTCGTATTACCGCCAGCATTCTACAAGCCGACATTACCCATATCAATAGAACGAGCGCCACTTTCGGACTTTCATATAACTCGCCCAGGCAGGAGCATGGATTCCGCGATTATAGAACTTGTGGACCTGGTGCTGAGCAACAAGAAACTCACCGAGTTTGTGCATCAGAAAGATGAGCAACCAGGGTTGTTAGAGGTTATGGATGTCACAGATTTTCAGGGGTTGATAGACTCAGAGAAGTCAGATGGGAACAATGAGAGTGCCCTTGAAGGAAAACTATCTGGTGGCACAAATCTGGCGGAAATCGCCAAGGTTACTCAGAGGTTTAACAAAATGGGCACAAACCCCACGGTGAAGTTCTTACTGAGCCATCAGCAGCTATATCTACTGGCATTAGATTATGCTATGACTGTTGAGGAGGTAACAAGTGAGAGAGGAATATTTAGCCGCGTAAATTCTTACATCAATCGAAAAATCATTCCTGACCTAAAAAGACTGCTGGCCAGCAAGGTTATCTACGAAGAGAAGCTCAGTTTTAACGAGGAGGAAAAAGCTGCAATCGGGGAAGAGGTGGCCAACCTGCCATTCAATTTTCAGCTTGGTTCGCCGCTACCAAGAGTAGCTGCCATCATAGATAAATACAAAGGCGGAGATAAAATTGCGCAGCTGGTGGAAGACTATTTTCGAGTGATGCAAATCCCCGTTACGACCGACACACCACGGATAAAGGCCAGTATGG
Source organism: Cyclobacteriaceae bacterium (assembly GCA_028285445.1). Classification (GTDB taxonomy): domain Bacteria; phylum Bacteroidota; class Bacteroidia; order Cytophagales; family Cyclobacteriaceae; genus JANQPQ01. Next base: position 157,799 of record JANQPQ010000032.1, read on the forward strand.
TTGACTACCTCACCGAACTGGGCATAAACATAGATTTCGAGGTAGGGGACACAGATACCACAGATATTCGAAATGAAATATGGAAAGAACTCGGCCTTAAAGTGCCTGATGGCACTAACCCCAGCGAGGCACTAGAAAACAAAATCAAAGAGATAGTTAATAAGAGTCTGGCTGATTTCCCTTCAGGCTCCCATAAAGCAGAAATTATTAGCCTGATTAAGGAAGAGTTTGGCTTTGACAAGAACAAGTCAGCTAAACAAAACTTAGCCGAAAGTATAGCTGAAAGTAATTCAAACCTTGCGCTTCTGAAGAGAATTACTGAGATCCTTGGCGCCGTAGTGGAATCGGACGAATTCAAAAAGTTAATGCATGACAAATTCGACAACAAAAAAGCCCTTACATCTAAACTGAAGAGACTTCTAACGTGGTATCAAAAAAAAACAGCGGGAACTAGCTGAAAAAAGACTTGAACTTTCGCTGGATGAAATAGCCAGTAAATATTTCCCTGGAAGAAATGTTTAAACAGGCGCTTTGAATCCCTAAATACAATAAAAGAAATGAGCCATACAACAAACGTGAATAACTACCTGGCACCTCTGATTCAGGCCCATATGCAGGCCCTGGGTAACACAACTGCTACCAACGATCCGTTAACAAATGCCTTGATAGCCGGTGGTGTAGACCAATTTGACTATGCCGTAGAATATTTTGAAAACGCTGAAGAACAGGGGGTGGATCCTGAAAATATATTAGCTGCAGGTACCCTGTATTACATTAAGACCCTGGCAGACGATTTAGGAATATTGAGAGTTACCGATGCAGTAATTATGAGATGGACTTCCGGCATGTTGGATATCCCACAGGGAGGTACTGCTAGCGCGCTCTATAGATATTTCAAGTTGGGAGAGAACAGAACCAAATTTGAAGACAGAACCATGTTGTATAAGATGGCCCTCAATAGTGGCAATGGTGAGGTACTGGACAATGTTATGGTCAATCGAGATTTTACGGCTCTTTGGGATACCCTCATGACTGAAGTGGTTAGTTACATAGATAAATATGAACGCAAGGATGGCTACTTGGAAAATGTTTCCAGGTCTGGGATTTATCAGGCTATAAAAGATCTTCAGTACAATCTCACAATGTTTAGTAGTGGCATAATTCGCTCCCCTTTGCTGGCCGAGATGTACAAGCAGCTTGAACATGCCTATGCCATCCTGGATGATCCCAATGTAAAAGATCAGCTTGGACGTGGATATCGGCGATCAATGTGGAATGTAGTAGAGAGAATTAGCCAGGAAGAATTCAATTATATGCCGAATGTTTCTGCCATGAGAACCTCTGCAGTAAACGGCCATAAAATTTTCTCATTTATTGCCAGTTTCGACGAAGCGCACATCGCTGAGGATGCTTTCCACGAATTCAAGTCTAATGTGGAGTCATTCATAATTGCTCAAAGTCAACTCAGCGATCAGCACGAGCTGCCCCAAAATGGCCAGCCTGGAACCGGTGAAGCAGAAGAGGTTATGGATAACCTCGGAGAAGACGAGTGGGACTTCTAATAATTTAATGTTTATCTAAAACACAAGAATAACAAAATGCATCCTTCTGAATTGAACGACATAAAGGAATCTGCAAAAGTAGAAGCGAAGAATATCCTTGCTAACAGCGTATCATTCCAGCATCTACCCTACGATCAGCAGAAGCAGGTTTATGCCGATGTGCTAAATGAGCAGATGTCAATGAGGCTTGGAGATGGTAGCGGGCAAGATGGATTGACCAGTGCGATGAGAGCAACGCCGGTTCGACGGGCTAGTGATCTCATTGACGATGAACGACATGAGAGGGGGTTCGAAGAAGGGGTTGATTCATTTGAAGATTTAGTGGACTCAGTAGACTTTCCGCAATTTGTCCAGGATCTGTTAAAAGGAGTATTCGATGCGAATATCTCCGTAATGAAGGCTCAAACTGACGACTATATTCGATTGATGAAAGAAGCTACCACCGGCTTGGCTTCATTCATAAAGCAAATAGACAACACAACAACTTTTGCCTATCTGGCTGAAAATAGCCCTGATGATTTCAATATTTCCCTAGACGAGACGGAAGAGGGTGAATCAATGAAGTTGACCAAACCTGATGGTAGTGAGGTAGACATGGGCGACAACGAGGTGAAGGCCAAAATCATGGATGCCAAAATCAAGATGGCCCAGGAACATAGAAGCGCATTGAGAGAGATGATTCTGATGGGGATAACACGCCTTGTTGTTGACAAAGGAGAGGTGGAGGCCGAGGTAAACTTTGAGTTTAAAGGAACCAGAGATATAGAGAAGAAAGATAGAGGGCTTGTGAAGACGGATAAATCCAGTGGTAGATCTCTTTCTGGTGGCGGAGGTATACTGGGGTCTATCTTCGGAGGACCTCGCGGTGGTAAGACAAAGAGTACAAGGCAAACGCAGCTGAGTGTTTCTTCCACTAAAAGCACCGCTCAGGATGAGCTTAATGCCAAGCTTCGAGGTTTCGTGCGAATTCAGTTTTCTACGGACTATTTCAAGTTAGATAATTTCAGCACGATGTATGGTCCAGCTTCAGAAGAGGCTCAAGAAGCTGCAGCGGCAGGATAGCAATGGCCCTAGCTGTCCTCAGATACCTGGAGGAGACAGGAAACGGCCCGGTATTTAGGGCCGACATTGGGTCGAACGAATACTACCAATATCGCATTGGGGAAGCCAAAAGAAAGTACAAAGGGTTGGAGTTCGTGGATAAGGTCAGCTTTAAATCAGAATTGATAAAGGCCGAAAGAAAATATGAAGACATTAAAACCGATTTTCTATTCAAAGTGTCAAGGCAACTGCTGCAAGGGAAAGAAAGATTTATACAGCTCTATAGCTACAGGGATCAGTCTGGAAAATCGCCGGCCATTTCAGAAGTTGCAAATGTAGCCCCGAACCTCTCAGATATAGGCCCAATTGATGAGTTGCCAATGATGATGACAGAGATTGATGAAAATAACGTCAGAATGAGAATTGAAGTAGAAGATAGCCCATTCTCAATGCAAAATGCCAGGCGCAGTGAATCAATGTTTTTCAATGCAATTCTGGGTTCACTACCGGGCCTATTAACATCGGCATTGCCGGCAATTGGAAAGATGGTACCAGGCCTAGGTAAGGCGATGCCGGTTATTGATAAAATACTTCCCCAAATTGGCAATTTGGCGCCTAAGGCTGCATCGCCGGTTTCCACGCCGGCTGGTGGAGGTTCTGGCGGAGATGTATTGCAACAATTGCTTGGTGGTATTTCACCGGATACAATAAAGGCCCTAATGGCTGTAATTGGCAACCTTGGTGCGGATTCAAAGACCTCAACCGCTCAGTCTACTGAACACAATTCGTCCGATTTTTCCATAGAGCCAAATACTTTGTTGCAATTGGCCCCCATTGTAGAGAAGTGGCTCACTCCCGAGGCCGTGAAGGCGATTGGTGATAATCCCAAAAAACTGTTCATGGCAATTGTTGACAGTGCGAGAAAATTTCAAACCCTTGATAACAAATCCACGGCAATCGGTGGGGCAGCCAAAAAGGGAATCACCAAATCGGCCCCACCAAGCACCTACAGCGAAGCCAAAATCGCTCCCGCATTGTTGGCAGCATTGCCAGCATTGCTCCCACTTATTGAGAAAGCCCTCAACCCTGAAACGATCAAAGCCATTGGTGATCAACCTGTAAAACTCATAAATGCCGTTGCTGATGTGGGATTAAAACATACGAAGCAGGAACTAGACCACTTGGAGAAGATCAACCCCGGTATAGACACAACTTCCGTCGAAACCATCTTGAACTCTCTGAGCCTCAACCCACCGGTTTCTGCCCATAAAAAAGATCAGTTTAGCCCAGAGGTGGTAATTGATGTTGTGGCGGTCGAAACCGTAAATGTAGGCGGCAAAGACAAGACTGTTTATAGTAGTGGTAGTACTATCATTATTCCTATTCAATTGGGAGCTGGTGGCAATAAGTACTCAGATAAGGAGGTGATACCAAAGGGCATTTTCAAGCTTGCCATACAGGATGGGTCAACTATGAAAAACCTCTTAGAAAAGGAGTTCAAAATTACCGATGTACCACTGAGAGTACCTATCCAGAATATTCAAATCTCACAGGATGAGTTACAATCGCTCCCACTCCACAAAGACTTAAAGGCTGAGATTACCTTTCGATGGCAGGAAGGAGGACAGTCAATGGCGACATTTAAAAACCACTACCTGCAGATAACCGATGGTTACATATTCCAACGTTTAGGAGACGGTGTAGTCCAAAGTTTCGAATTAAATCAAGTGGATCGACATCGGGAGTTTTGGCATAAGATATGGGAGGGAGGACCTTCAACACATGAAAGATGGGAGATTGATATTGACTGCAGGTATTTCTACGCATTGAGTTCGAGCCCACAAATTAAAAGAAATGAAACGCGCAGAAAGTTAGTTAGTGACACCCATGGGGAGGAAGATGACTCAAAACATCGTAGAAAAGTTGCATTAATGTTAAAATCCGGAATGGAGGTTAGCCTGGAAGCCTATAACGAGTTGCTTCAGCAGTTAGACCAACCGCCCTTGGACGAGATGCAAATAAGTTCTTTAAGAAGTGAGAGTTTCGAGAAGCGTTCAGGCCAGGTGGGTACGATAGGAGCAGAACTGAAAGGCAGGAAGGGTGAACGGTCTTCACTATGGGTTTATCCTGAAGGGGAAGTGTTGCCCCTGGAACTGAGCCGGGTTACCCAAAGCAATGAGATTGGCTTGGTAACCTCCACAGTTGATGAGGAAGTATTATTTCCGAGGTTCACCTCTATGCATTTTATTGGTACCAGATCAGAATGAAAATGGAAAAACCGCAATTTGAGTTTCCTTCAACCGCTCCTTACCTGGCCCAGGAATCAGCAAGAATAGTGCTGCAAGGCCAAAAAGTACTTTTTCACGAAAAGGTTAATCTATTACCAGTAGAGATCCGAAAAGTAAATGAAAAAGCCAGATAAACATTTGTATTCGGAGTCAGTGGCAACTGACAGTGACAAGGCCCAAATTGATGAGGCGATGGTAGAGATGTCGAATATGGTGGCGGGAATGCTTGAATTACCTCCAACGATGCAAAGTGAGAACCAAGCCCTAAGTATGAATATCGACAAGTTGACCTTAGGGCTCCCTATTCTGTTGGAGATTCACCCAGGCGCCGAAGTGCCATTTCAATTAGCTGCTTCCCCTCCGCTCTATTATATAGATACCACTGTGACGCCGGTGTTTCATAATATTACTGTTCATATTGAGATTGATAGCAACGGAACCGCCGATGACAACTGATCAGAACATTAAATGGAATCTGGAGCCGTTTATTGACTCACTGGCGGTTGAGCTTGACAAAGCCAGGGAGACTTTAGCTGTTAAATCCATAAATAAGAAGATCACTTACTCAGTAAAGGACATAAGCCTGGACCTCAATTTGTTTCCAACCTTTGATGGTGACAGGGTGCAATTTGTAACTGCTAGCCCCGGCCAAACAGGCTCATCGAAGTTATCAATTCAATTCAGCTCTATCACCGATCAACAAATCCGACAAACTTCGAAAAGACCTATTACCAAAGAGGACATTTCGATTGAAACTGTGGATGTTGATAAGGAGACAAAGAAAGAACTCAGAAAAATGGGAGTGTCTTCGGTTGAGGATTTAAAGGAATTGGAAGACAAAAATGTTGATATAGAAAAAATTAGTAGTAAAAAACTAAACTATAAGAAGCTGGCAGACATAATCAACAAATCGAAAAGAGGAGATCAACCTCCGAAGGTTAGCAAAGTAAGTCTTTCGCAATCTGCGGGAAGTCCCACCATTCTAGTTAAAGGGAAAAATCTCTCACTTGACAAGTCTTTTGAGCCTGTGGCGGCAATTGACAGCCAACTGGCTAAAGTGATCTCATACAGTGAAGATCATATAGAACTGGAGACTAAACCCGGGCAACTGAGTAAGGGCAAGAAAAGCTTGGTGGTAACGCTCGACCCTTATGCCATATTCAAACTTGAGATTAACAAAGAGGATTAATACAGATGGGAAATCTATTTCGATGGGCTAAGGATTTTAATAAGAGTGCTGATAAACACAGGACAAAGAAATCAGCGACACACAGCCGACGTTTCGACGATGGAGCCTCAATACAACTGTCTTACAATATCGGGCTTCAACAAGAAAGGCTAATAGAATCCTACACCAGACAATTGGGTTCAGACCATTTGACCTTCGAAGGTAGTGAGGCTGATACTTTCTATGTTGAGGATTTTACCTCTCCAAAGAAATTCGAAAATGATCCTGTAATGGTTGAACCCGTGGAAGGTGATGTTGTGGTAGAGGAGGTTAATCCTGAACAAACCCCAGAGGATGCTCAACCCGCTGAACAAATTCCAACAGTAGAAGTCGTCGATACCACCGCCGATTCTCCCGGGAACAATGACAAGAAACAATTGGTAGTGCCTGATGAGAGCAAATCAGTGATCAAGAAAACTGATTTGGAGGATGATGAGTTTCAGAAAGATTTACGGGACATCCTGGAAGGTAAAAAGGCTTATGACAGTGAGCAAGGAAGAGTCACTACTCACGAAAGGGGTAGACAACCATCATCCGGCGTTCAACAACAAAACCGAAGTTCCAAGCCCGCTATGGAGTTATCTGCCAACGAGCACGAGATCTTTGAGAAAATCTCGCAAAGTATGCACCATGCTAATTCCTATGACCTTGGGATGGTAAATCTCGAACAAAGATTTGAGGAGTTTGACAAGTCACTAAGTGAAGATGGAATAGATGAAACCATAATTTCAACCAGTAGTACCCTTTCAGCAGAGGACAAGGAACCAGTTTATCAACAAAAAGACCAGGAACAGTCGGGAGCTATGGAACATAGTAAGGGATCGGGTTCGGCCAACCCCGAGATCGAAACAGCACCACCTGAGCCTCAGGGTGATTCGGAAATAATGAAAAGTGAAGCCGAAGGTGAGATTGGTGAAAGTGAGCAAGATGGGCAAGCGTCAGACGAAATAATTGATGCTACTTATGCTGAAGATTTAGGGGATGTATCCGGTGAACTTACCTATCAGGATAATTCAGAGTATGAGCCAAACCCATTGACCAGGTCAATGTTCTTATTTGGAATTCCAACTCCGCAGGGAGTGAAACCAATCCTTGATTACTTCCAACGATTTGGTAAAAAAATAGACTTCGCAACCTTTGCGCCTGTTTCCTTTAAGTACTTTGAGAAATTGAAGGAATTGCTGGTATGGCATGGAGTGATGAAAGATACTGACAGCTTGGATTACTCAAATTATTCTCAGCCCATTAAGGATTTTCAGCAGAAGAAGGGGCTAAAAGTTGATGGCATACCTGGCCAGGATACACTATGGGAAATGCAGCTTGAGCCAGCATTACAGCAGAATATGGAACTGGTAAAAGTGGATGCAGATTATTTTGAACCAGGTCGAGCCGAGAAGAATCAGGGCTACAATTTTTTCAGATTGCGGGAGGATTTGGTGGAAGATTATAAAAAAGTTCTGGAGGAGGTTCATAAAATGGGCGGTAAACTCAGCTCCGCTGGTGCAAGTAGGGCCCTTGATAAAGGTAATAGCGCCAGTGCTTCTGCAAAGTCTCTTCACAAGATGAATATAGCCCTGGATCTAAACGCCACCTCAGGTATGACTTACTCATATTTCGATGACGCCTATTACTACATGACACGGGCAGGAACGAAAAAGTGGACCGTTTATGCCGTTGCCGACAAAGGTGAGGAAATGACAATTGATGCAGCAAGAGTGGACGGCAAAACTTTAGTTTCCCGAAAGGTGACTAAGAAGATGATCAATCTTACCAAAATAATGGAGGACAATGGCTTTAGTTCTATTCAGAGTAGATCCTCATTCCCTAGTACATATGGAGCGGCGGAATGGTGGCATTTTCAATACGAAAAAGGCCTTACACCTTTCATTAGCCAATTTGGCATTGAAATTCTAAAGCTGAAAAAGTATGATCTAGACGATCTGAAAGAATTCTCCATAAACTGGGATGCTCGCAAGAGCTTGTTCAAAATGAATTGGTTTTAGGAAATATTAAAGTGAAATATCCTCAAAGATTATCTTATGAGCACAAATAGATTTTTTCAATTAAGAGACGAATTAAGACGGTTTAAACATACTGATAGTTCTACCCGGTCTAAGTCATCATCTGTTTCTACGGCCCAGCCGCTAAGCAGGGGGCTGATCGAACAACTGACAAAGCGCCATTGGATTATGCCTGGCGACGGCTTCAACGACGAGAACTTCGCCTTTAATCCGAACAGCAATGATTTGTCCATTAAAAACAGTGGCCGTATCAATATAGAGGTTAAGATCAGGGATATGCCCAAAGATGCTAAGGTAGTTTGGACTATCCCATCAAAGCCTCCGGGAAACCAAGGTATTGTTACCTTGTTGGCACCGGGTAGCCCTGATTTGACTACCATAAATCACAAGCACACCGGACTAAGCGTAGATGTATTGGGCATCAAACCAGGTGTAACCTACCTGGATATAACACTGGTAGATGGCAAAGGAAAAAGCCTAGAAAGTCTAAAGAGAGCGCTTAGTGTCCCTCAATTCTTTACGGTTTCGGAGCATGCTGATTTTCAAGATGTGATGGATAAACTGAATATGCCTGACGCTGCTGACAAGGGGGCGATACTTACATCTATCTCTACTATAGCTCCCGCAATTATACCCGAAGCTAACGTTAGATTTATATGGACGATGCCGCCTTTGAATCAATCACTGCCCGCTCAATTCAATGCTGGCAATGTAGCTGCTGGCAATGTAGGAACCATTACATTTAGGGGAGACCCACCTGGCGGCCGTAGGTTGTTCGGTAATACCGCTGGTGGTGGCCCAACCGTATTTAACTCTACTATCGATCTGTTCCCTAATACGTTTTTGAGGTCTGATTTGAGAACACAGAATCTAGACGAAATGACGGGATTGCTGATTGATTTGATTTCTACGGAGCCCACAGACGCAACTACCCCGGAAAAGGTGTTTGCCCAGTCAGTAATAGCGAGGATTTTCGCAGAGAATATGGTGCATGAAGCTGTGCATAGTTTACTAGGTAATCTAGTTGGCCCCAGGGGGCATAATCCTCCCGGTACGATGAAGCACGCATTAATGAATCGAGGTATCGAAAGGCCTCTCGCCTCCCGATCGGGAATAACTGTGGATCCGTCTTTGTTTGCTACAGACCCAACAAACCCAGTAACTCTGGCTAATATTGCCAGCAAAGTAGTTGATGGTGGAGTGGCCGGTATAAACCGACTCAAGGGTAAGGCGCTTAACCTGGTTAACTACCATTTTCCCGTTCCGGGACGAGCAAGAGAGTTTCGCTTGGGAAGAGTGCCCTCAGGCACAACGCTTCCACCGCCGAGCCCATAACAGTGAGTTAACCCATACATTAACTTCTAATGCCAATAACCGGAAACACTAATTGCCTCATCACTTCCCGGCCAAGGTGGCATTGTAGCAATGATGATCCTAAGGGAATCTTCCCCCAAGTTTCGGAACTGAAATTCAGTGCCAACCGGAATGGAAATACTGGTGCCACTTTGCAAAGGGGTTACTTCTTCATCTGAGTCGTTCTTTCTCCATATTTCTCCATGGCCGCTTATCACATACCAGATCTCTTCAACGGTTTTGTGCTTTACGGCGTCAGACACCATCCCTGGGGGCAAAGTACAGTGTGCCATTCCGCCGTAAGTCATGCTTGGCAACAACCTTATCTCAGATTTATCCGGAGCCAAATAGTCATAGGCTTCAGTCAGTTCTTTTGTTTGGACTTTCTGTTCGGCGCTTTTCATAGGCTATAGAAATAGAGTTGAAAGAATACCCCATCAAGTACGATATGAAGATATTAAATTGTAAGGGACTGCGTTTTTTTGCTATTAGTATAAGTACCTATCCGAAATGCGTATTTGTACTATCAGCGGCATTGGTTGGCTAAATTCCAATGAAATGGAGCTAGAGTGCAAGTCCCACCGCTACTGATCTAACCACTGTTTGAATGCTGAAGCTTTTTCCCGGCTAACGGTTTGAGGATCAATGGCAATTCCTTTGCTTAAATCTACCTTGAGCTTGCCATTAAAGTAGTTTTGAATATTCCCGATGGTGTTAATGCCGGCAATACATTGACGATTAAGCCGGAAGAATTGGGCCGGGTCCAGTTGTGTTTCAAGAACGTCAAGGGTGTAGTCGATCATAAATTTTTTCCCCTTCGTGCTTACCAGGAAGTTTACCTTGTTCTCAGTAATGAAATACGCTACTTCGTCGATGTCAACTGTTTGCAACTGCTCACCCTTCTTCACCAGAAATCTCTTCTTGAATGATCCCGCTCCTTTGGTAACACTTTGCACCAACGATTGTATTAAGTCTGGAGCCAGCTCGACGCTGCCTTTTCGTAGGGTAGAAAGTTTTTCAATGCTTCTTTGTAGTTTGTCTGCCTCAATTGGTTTCAGCAGATAATCGATGCTGTTAACTTCAAATGCCCGTAGGGCATACTCATCAAAGGCGGTGGTAAAGATTATCGGACTCTCTATTTTGACTTGCTCAAAAATGGCAAACGACAAATCGTCAGAGAGCTGAATATCCATAAATACCAGGTCAGGACTGGGATTCTTATTAAGCCAATCCACGCCGCCAGCCACGCTATCTAACACCTCAACAACCTCCATGGGATCAGGCAGACCCTCAACCAGGCTGGCTAGTCGTCGCGCCGCTGGCTGCTCATCTTCAATGATCAATACTTTCATTACCGAGACTGAGAATTGGTAGTGAAACAATAAACTGGGAGCTGGTTTTTAACACCTCAACCTTTTCATGAGCCAAAAACTGGTATCTATTGATGATATTCTGCAATCCCATCTTAGTGCTGGCCTGTGTATTGTTGCGTAGCTGCAGATTGTTACTTACAACCAAACGGTTATTCTCTACCGAGATATCAATAGTTAGAGGCTTCTCGCTGGAAATAACGTTATGCTTTACGGCATTTTCTACTAACAATTGCAAACTGAGAGGAGCAATGGAAGTCTGTAGATATTTGCCTTTCACATTAATTTCCATGCTAAAGTTTTCACCAAAGCGAATTTGGTTTAGGAAGCTATAGGATCGAACAAACTCCAATTCCTCCTCCAGGCTAATCACGTCTTTATCTTTATTTTGAAGAACATAGCGATATACATGAGAGAGTTTCTGGGTGAATTCAACAGCTAGCTCTGAGTTCTCTGGTATGATGGCGGTAAGTGAATTGAGACTGTTGAAAAGGAAATGGGGACTGATTTGATTTTTGAGGGCCTCAAATTGTGTGGAGAGTTGTGCCCGTTTTAGTTTTTCGGCTTCTAAAAGGCTGGTCTTCCATTGCGAAAAGAAATAGGCGCCCTCGTAAATGGTTAGGATGAAAAAAGTGATGCCCAAACTTACCTGCAAGCCGTAAAGCAAATTACTGAGGGTAATGCTGCGCTCCAGTATCAACTCAAGAATAACCTTCGCCATGAAAGTGAAGAGGATCACCGCAGCGGCCTGTAGCAGCAGCCGCTTATATGTGAGGTGATAGCCTGGAATTAGTTTCCTGAATTTCATTACGATAAAGAAGTTGCCCTCCCAAAAGGTAAAAGTGAAAATGATACTTTTCGGGAAATCATAGAGCCAAAATTCCTGTGAGAAAGCTGGATAATCACAAAAATCAAATACTGCAGGAATAAGGGCAGAAAGTACTATTATGCCGATATAGCGAAACAATCGCTTTTCAATTAAAAGGCCGGTACTTTCTTGAGGAGCCATGTGGCAAATTTACAGATTAACGCGGAGTTGTAGTTCGTATTCTCTAAACATACAACTCCGCACCAGGTTTAGAACAGTAGCCGGTATTGAGGTACCGGAAACAAGCCCAGTTGTGTTTCTGTTACTACCTCGTTAGTTCGACGGTTATAAGTCCTGCTGAAGTCATTTTCTCTATTCGTTACATTTTGAATGTCAAGTCCAAACTCATGCGTAACTTTTGGCCTGTTCATTCGGTAAGAGATCTTCACATCCGTACGGAAGTAGTCATTAAACCGCTCAGTAAAGGCCTCTGAATCTTGAAGTACCTGGAAGCCTGCCTGTGCGGAAGCGGCCAGATCTACAGGTGTATAGTAGCGTCCGCCGGCAGTTGTTAGCTTCCAATCAAGTGCCAGAGTATTGTCTCCGCTGCCTACTTTCCATTCTTTACCTGCCAGTAGGTTAACTACGTAGTTGCCATTGAATGCGGAATTTCTCCAGATGTTGTCACTGCCCTTGTACTCAGAGTCGAACAAGGAAGACGTTACCAGGAAGTAGTACTGGCGGCTGAAGAACTTCTCAAGCGTAAGCTCAATGCCATAATTTCTGGCTTCACCTTCATTTACCAGGTAGTTGTTGTCTGGTATTTCAAAGTCGGCCCCGGTGTTTAAGGCGCTAAATGAAGTAGGTTGTGAGTCAACCGCAGCATTTGAAATATTCTGATAGTATAGTTCAGCCTTAAAACGGAAGTCTGCATTGAAGTTGCGATCGTAAGCCAGGGCGAAGTGATGACTACGGGTAAAATCCAGATCCTCATTGGTGTTTAACACCGTTCCATCTTCCAAAACATCTTGCTGGAAATAAAGTGGTATTAGTTGGAGTTGATGGTGCAGGCCATAGCCCAGGCTTATACTTTGATTTGGTCTGAATTGGTATTTGATTCCAGCCCTCGGTTCAAAGGCATTCGATCCACTGAGTTCGAAGTGCTGAAAATGCAAACCCCCATTAAAGGTGAGCTTTTCATTAAATCGGTGCTGCCATTGCCCATAACCTCTTGCTAATAGGCTGGTGCCATCCAGTGCCCGATTGGGAATGAATATGCCATTGATCAGAATTTCGTGATCAAAATCAAAATCAAACAAATCAAGAATAACACCAGCAGTAACGGTGTTCTTGGCATTGATTTTCTTATTAATCAAGGCGTGGGTGGTGTACCTGGATTGCCGGTATGCGATGTCCTCAAACCTCACAATCTGACTACGGTCGTTGGAGATGGAGTCTATCTTTACCGTCTCGTTGGTTGTAGATGCCCCCGTGGTGAATTTCGCGTAGGTATTCTCATCAATGAAATGCGTATAGCTAAATCCTACTATGCCAAGTTTGTAATCCGCGTAAATGTCTTCATTCTCGTTGCCAAACTGATCTGTGTTTTCATCATCAAGATCAAGTTCACTTCCTAGCAAATCTATATCGCTTATGCCCCCAATGCCGAAAAGGGAAAAAGCGCCTTTATTAGTAGGCACATTTATTTTGAAAGACAAGTCTTGATAATTCGGTACCGCAGCCCCCGTGCCAAAGTCAACACCCAAAGCGTCGACAGCTCCCAGAGTGGAGTAGCGATAGTTGAACATGTAGGAGGCGTTACTTTCTTTGGAAAATGGCCCTTCAGCGCCAAACTCGAAGCCGTTGAAGCCAACCTGGCCAGTGTATTCACTTTTTGAGCTGTTACCATTGCGAAGCCGCAAGTCGAAAACTCCGGCTAAAGCGTTGCCATATTCAGCCGGAAATGCAGCGGTGAGAAAGTCGGATTTAGCTAGTTGGTTATTATTGAGAATAGTAACGGGCCCACCAGTGGCACCAATAGAACCAAAGTGGCTCGGGTTTGGAATGTCTAGCCCCTCCAATCTGTACAGCAAGCCAGACGGAGAGTTGCCGCGGATAATGATGTCGTTGCGACCATCATTGGCTGTGGCGACACCTGCGAAGTTGGAAGCCATTCGGGCGGGGTCGTTTCTCGAGCCCGCATATCTACTGGTTTCCTCCAGGTCAAAAGACCTCGCACTAACGGTGGCCATGTCATTGTTGAGTACCGTTTTGTCATCATTAGCTGTAATAACAATTTCCTTGAGGGCAACGAGGCTTTCGGTCATTTCCAGGTTCAGGTTTAGCTCTTTCCCTGATACTACCAACACGTTGTTTAAGTAAACATCTTCATAACCAATAAAGGAAGCTTTCAAACTATGACGGCCAATCGGTACATTTTTAATGCTGAAGTAGCCATTAACGTCGGTAGTGCCGCCGATAACAGGGTTGCTCCCAAGCACAATTACATTAACCCCGATAATTGGATATTCGGAGTCTTTGTCAATTATTGATCCGCGTATGGTTTGAGTCTTTTCCTGGCCCAGGACCATAGTGCTCAGGCTGGCTAGAAGAAAGAGGGCAAATAGTTGTTTCATTTTGAGCCTAATTAAGTTTACCCAATGATACGGGCATCTTAAACAGGCTCTCCACGTAATCGTTCTGAGCCGTATTTATTTCATATTGAACCGTATAAACTTGCTTCTGAGCCGTTACATGAAAATAGCTACTCGTTGTTCTTTAGTGTTTCGGCAGGATTTGCCGCCGCAGCCTTGATTGATTGCGCACTTACCGTTAACCAGGCAATTATCAAGGCAATCATTCCAGCGGCAATAACTATTCCCGGGGAGATCTCAGTTTTATAGGCAAATTCCCCTAGCCATTGACGCATAAGAATGTAGGCTACTGGGGCCGCAATTATGAACGAGATACCTACCAGAACAGAGAAGTGCCCGGAGAGCAATTTGACTATGCCAAAGATGGAGGCGCCAAGGACTTTGCGTACGCCAATTTCTTTCTGCCTTTGGATGGCTGTGTAAGATGCTAATCCAAAAAGCCCGAGGCAGCCTATCACTACGGCGAGGGTAGCGAAAACCGTGAAGAGCTCACTGAGTTTGCTTTCTGTGCGATATTGCCTGTCAAAGAGTTCATCAAGGAACTCGAAATCAAATGGCCGGTGTGACACCTCTTTATTCCAGAAGTCTTCTATGGAGGCCATGGTTTGTGGTAAATTGTTACCATCAACTCTTACCAACAACCTTCTTAAAAACCAGGTGCCATGATTGCTAAAAATTACGACAGGTTCTATTTCGTTGTGTAGTGAGGAAGAATGAAAATTCTTAATCACGCCAACAACAGTACCGGTATCGCCACCACCCCAAAGCCCCAGCTTCTTGCCCAGTGCCTCCTGGCTTTCCCATCCGAAAAACTCAATAGCCTCTTCATTCATCAGAAATTCATATTGCGTGTCGTCCTCGGGAATATCTCTGAAGTTCCTTCCGTCAATAATTTCCAGGCCAACCGTTTCTATCATGTCGGGGTCGGCTTTGGTTGAACTTATT
Source organism: Cyclobacteriaceae bacterium (assembly GCA_028285445.1). GTDB lineage: Bacteria > Bacteroidota > Bacteroidia > Cytophagales > Cyclobacteriaceae > JANQPQ01. The sequence goes on from JANQPQ010000032.1 coordinate 173,069, forward strand.
AATTGACGCTCAGCTTCCTCTTTGCCCAGCACATGGTAGGTTGTGCCGAAGTTTATACGATTGGGAGGTTCATTTATGGCGGAAACGGCAGTTACTCCGGCAACAGACTTTAGCTCGTTTTTCAAGTAGCCGAGATTTTTCTTCATTTCGTTATCTAAAGGCAAAATCAACAGGTTTTCTTTTTCAAAACCAAGATTCTTACTTTTTACATAGTTGAGCTGCTCATATATTACCAGGGTGCTGATCAGTAGAATTATTGATGCCGTAAACTGTAGCACAATCAATCCCTTGCGCAGCAGGGATCCCTGCTTTGAACTTTTGAACTGGCCTTTCAATACATGCGAAGGAGTAAATGAGGAGATAGCCAATGCCGGATATCCCCCAGATAAAAATCCAACCAGGAAGGTGATGCTGAGATAGCCGAGGACAAAACCAGAAGTTGTGAAATTATCCAGTGTTAGTTCCTTTCCTGAAAGGCTATTAAAAGAGCCCAAAAGCAATTGACTTGCAGCAATGGCAACTATCAGTGCCACCGTAGTAATAATCATCGACTCCCCTATAAACTGCCAAAATACCTGCCAGCGCTTAGCACCTAATACTTTCCGTAAACCTATTTCCTTGGCTCTTTCCGTTGATCTCGCGGTAACCAAATTCATGTAATTAATGCAGGCAATGGCAATTATTAGCAAGGCGATCGCTCCAAAGATGTAGAGATATTTTATATCTCCGCCAGGTCCGACCACCGGCCGGTAGACCGAGCTTAAATACACCGATAAAAAGGGCTCAAGGTCCAGTGCAACAGGGAAGTCCTTACCGAAATTATCTTCCATCATTATACTGATCTTATCCCGTACCGCTTCCCAGTTACTGCCTTCATGAAGAAGCACATAGGTAGGGTAAGAACTATTATCAAAATGTCCGTTATGTGTCGCCTCAGGTAAACTGGAGAATGAAGCGAGGAGATCGAATTGGATCTGAGAGTTGGCTGGTGGGTTAGAAATAACGCCCGCTATTTGAAACTCGTTGCTGTTGTTTATGGTAACAGTATTCCCCACTAATGAAGACGCCCCCCAGTCTGGCCCATAATATTTTTCGGCAATCCTCTCAGTTAGCAATAGGCTGTTCGGAGCTGTTAGCGCATTTTCACTGTTTCCAACAATCAGTGGGAAGTCAAATAAGTGCCAAAGGGTAGAATCAGCGTAGAGCATATTGCCTTCCTCGAACACATCGCTGTCAACTTTCACAATGGTATTTCCACCTCTCTTAAATCGAACGGCTTCTTCAACCTCGGGTAAGTGCTGCTTCATAAGGCCGGCAACGTTGGCAGTGGCTGCTGATGTTGGAGACTTGGTATCTCCAAAAAGCCAGGTAAAGGGCACCCGGCAAATCCTTTCAGCTTTGCTATGGAACTTGTCATAGCTCAATTCATCATTTATGTAAGCTGAAATTAGCATGAAACATAGGAGTCCCAGGGCCAAGCCAAACACATTAATAATTGTGTATGACGGGCTTTTCATAGTATTTCGAAAAACGATCTTGAAATAATTCTTGAACATAGGTAGAGGATTAAATTCGGCCTTACCTCTACTTTTGAGGGTGTGCCGACTAATAAACTTTAGAACATTCAGTACAAATTTTCGACGGGCTTTAGGGGCCCCGTATGCATCTACATGGCGATAAAATCGTTCATGCAAATCCCCGCAAATCTCTTCGGCTAAGTCATCAGAGCAGTACCACAAAAAAAACTGCTCAGCCCATTTTGGCGGCTTAATATTGGTATCCATTTACAATTTGCCTTCAATAACTACTTTGGGTATTAAACTCCAGAGCTTATCACGAGCTTCCCGCATCTCAATTATGGCCGTTCTTCCATTTGGCGTTAGGCCAAAAAGGCGCTTACGCCTGCCACCCCTTTCCTTGGTGGCCCCACCAAGTTGTGATTGCACCAGGCCTTTTTCCTCAAGTCGATAAAGGGCGGTGTGCACGGCTCTCATGTTGATGGTACGACCAGTTTGCTTTTCCAACTCTTCAGTAATGGAAAAGCCATAAGCTTCGTTGTGTTGTATACCAACAGCCAACAAAACCAGCTCCTCAAATTCGCCAATCGATGTTCCTTTCATTATTTCTTGAACAAATGTTGAACAAAGATCAAATATAACTACCAGCTTTTTATTAAAAGGTTGCACCAAAAGGAATTTATTTCTTGACTATTTGTTGAACAAATTAAATTACTTCTCTATTTTAACCAGTAAAGGTCAACACATTATGAATAGGAAGATCTCGATTCCAGGGTCAGCAATTGCTGTGATTATATTCGTATCTGCGGTTGTGTCCATAGACCAGCAACCAGATGCTTACTATCCATCAAGCTGTGCGTGCGAGGAAATCTTTGAGCAGGTCGTAGCAAAGATTGATTCCAATTACATCGCGCCCCCGCTTTCTTTTACTTCTGATGACAAAGCTCAATATGAGCAATTTATCGCCAGCAACAGAGGTAGGTTTTCAATAACCAATATGGATAGTTGCCTTATTAGGCTTGATTCCTTTACCCGGTATTTCCAGGACCGGCATCTTTTCATTTATCATGGTCCAAGCTATTCTGATGAGGAGAAGCTGGCATTTCGAGAGCATACTAAAAGAGAGGAGAGGAGTATCAATGACCTGCTGGCGGCCACCTCGAGTAATGCCAATCCATTAGTTGGAATTTGGTCTGATGCTAATTATGAAATGGCCCTGGTTCAGGAGAATGCTGATCCCCTGAAATACAAATTGGTGGTTACAGCAAGCGGCAGGGACAACTGGCACCCGGGGGATATAAAGGCTGAGATCCAACTGATTGGCAATAGGTACTGGGCGCAGTACCGCATGGGGGATCATACGCCGAGGTTAAGAGAAGTAAGATTGATTAACGAAGGAAAGATTCTTCGCATCGGTACAGTGACCCTAGGTAGACGAGATCGGGAGAATCCAAATGCCAGAAGCTTTCAGGATCCCAGGCTTCCTTCGGCCAGGAGAATAGATGAAAGCACCTACTATATATCACTGCCATCATTCAGTATAGAAAAGTCGAAGTTGGATGAACTGTTGAAATCAGTTAAGAAGGAGATTCAAAAAACAGAAAACCTTATCATAGATATTCGGGGAAACACCGGAGGCAATGCTATTTATTTCGATCTAATGGCATTGTATGCCACTCAAACCTACAAATCAAATCAAGGGCTTGTTCTTAATTCCAAAGATAACCTAGCTTACTTCCGTCGCTTTGATGAGTTGAATAAGGGCAAAAACGATCCATACGCACCAGTGGTTGATCGCTTGCAATCTACAGAAGTTGGTACCATGGTGGATGGCCCTGATTACCGCCCGCGATCATTTCCAAAGCCCAGGAAATACCCAGCCCAGGTAGCTATTCTCACCAATCGCGATAATGCCAGTGCGGCGGAATCCTTCATTCTGCAATCCAAGGGTATAAGTGATAGGGTAATTACCTTTGGAGAAAACACCGCTGGAGTAATTGACTACACCAGTGTAAACCTGGTGCCTGTGAGCTGCAAAAAGGTAGGGCTGTTCTTGGGATATCCCACCGGAACTCTCTCCAAG
>JANQPQ010000037.1 GCA_028285445.1 Cyclobacteriaceae bacterium
ATTTGCGACTGTACCCACGAATTCAGGAGTTAACGTGCCGTCTTGACGGTCGAAGAGAACATAATTTCTTAGGTTGCTGGATTCTGCACCAAATATCGCCGTTGTTCCCTGCAGGGAAAGTTGCAACTTTTGGGGTGATATTGGATCTGATATGTCCCAGACCTCACTACTAGTATTGGCATTTGCGATGGTAAATGACGAGATGGCATTTGCAAGGCTCGCCTCCGATACGAACTCAAGTTGCTCATCGTATTGGGCCAAAGATCGATCGAAATTAAGTAAAAGGGAATTTAGGTATCCAATAGACCGTCTTGAGGCAGGATTCTTCTCATAGGTGAGATTGACCTCAACAGATTCATTCTGCACCAGGCTTCCTTCGAAAACAAGTGTATCAATCCGATCGCGCCCTTTTTCACCATATCTTCTATCCGGAACGCTGCTAATTTCCTGAATACCTATTTCGGTGTTGTTAGTACTAATTCGGAAAGTTGTGGGCGCAAAAGATTCGGCCATTACTGATGAAACCAATCTTAGTTGGGATGATGGATCTACACCGGCTATATCAAAGCTAAAGTCGCGGCTTAAGGTGGCATCGAATACCTCACCATACCAGGCCCGCCCTGATCCCCCAAAGGAAGTAATTGGTGCCTGAAGCTTATTAATTAAGTCCGTTTCATGAAAACGAAAGCTATTGACCAGATTAACAACGGGATGACCGGACCCGAGGCTGGTCTGATCTACAATTCGTAGGCCGTCGGTATCCCCGACTGTTAGATAGTAGAAACTAGAATCACTATAGGGGTTAGTTTCATAGAAATATGAGTCCGCATCAATATCAAAATAGTAAGTGTCTGGCCCCTGACCGTAGAAGAGTATAAAATCTTCATCATTAAACTGGCCGTCGTCTTCTCCCTCAACATAAATAGCATTTTCGATAAGGTCTATTGGCCGGGGATCGGAGTTTTTTTGTGCTAACCTCTTTCCCCCGTTTCCGAAAATTCTGATTTTTCTGGGATCAACACTTGAGTCAATACCGGCTTGCGCCAACATACCCCTGTCAAGCTTATATACGCCGCTGCCAGTTATCGCAAACTTGTACCATTGCCCACTGGATAAAACCGAGTTCCGTAGTTGAAACGCGTGATTCTCAATTGATGCCAGCACAAGGAATAGCACCAAGCCTATATTTCGGACTTTGGCTAACATTTGGATGAAGGTGGACTATCTTTTAACAAGATAATATGGGTAAACGTTTCGAGTAGGAGAATATTGTGTGTTATTGCAACGATCTATCAAAGATTGAGATCAAAATATATACCAGGATAACCACTGGGATGGCAAGAGCTTTAATCAGGATTCCCAAGGATATCGCAAAGGCGATTATCAAGTAACGACGCCAGTTATCACTGAAAGTGAAATTGGCAAATTTAAGTGACAGTAGCCCAACAGGCGCTACCAGCAATGCGGATAGTATAACAGCTATTGCAGCCAAAATTGGGCCATTCAACAAAACGAAATATTCGGCGTTGTAGAGGGCAATAAACGGCAAAGAGCTAATAAAAATAGCATTAGCCGGCGTTGGCAATCCAATAAAGTGGTTCGTTTGTCTTGTGTCTATATTGAACTTGGCTAATCTCAATGCTGAAAAAGCTGCTATGCTAAAGGCGACATATGGCAGGTAGGCATTGCCGCCCTGCTCACCGATTAGAGTGAACATAATGAATGCCGGAAGGGCGCCAAAAGTAATCATATCGGCCAGTGAATCCAGCTGCTTGCCGATCTCGCTTTTCACCCTTAACAATCTCGCCGCAAATCCATCAAGAAAGTCAAATAGCCCCCCAACCCAAATACAGCCAGAGGCCCATATCAAATCTCCTTGCATTACAAACACAAGACCCACACAGCCACTGAGTAGGTTAATGAGTGTAATAATATTGGGAATGTGCTTCAAATCTAGTTTGGGATAATTAAACGAGGGCGCAGAAGGGGTTGGTTGCTTTTTCTTTGCCTACTGTGGTTTCAGGACCGTGCCCGCAGTACACAACCGTTTCGTCGCCAAGTGGAAAAATTTTTTCATGGATGCTCTTAATGAGGGTATCAAAATCTCCTCCTGGCAAATCAGTCCTACCAATACTACCGTCAAAAAGCACATCTCCGCCAATGCATACCTTCTGTTTCTCATGAAACAGAGCTACGTGACCTGGCGCATGCCCAGGTACAAAGAGTATTTGCAATTCGGTTTTACCAAAATTTACAGTTTCTCCTTCTTTCAAAAATTGGTCTACTTCAGTTTCCTGGTAAAGAGGGAAGCCATAATTGGATGCATACGTTTTCACGGCAGCATAAACTGGCAATTCTGTTTCGTGCATCCAAAGCTCAACACCGTATGTCTGTTTAATGAAATCGTTACCTAATACATGGTCAATGTGACCATGGGTATTCACCAGCTTATCAACGCTCAGATCATTAGACTTTATAAAGTTGGTTAACTCATCCTTTTCGGATTGCTCGTAACAACCGGGATCTATGATTATGCAATCCTTAGTCTCATCAAATAAAATGAAAGTATTTTCTGCAAAAGGGTTAAATGTGAACTGCTTTATTTCCATCAGGTGCGATTTCAAGCAAAATTGAGCCTTTAATCGTCAATTTTCAAGCCGCGTTATCTATATTTCCTTCGTGAATTACGACTACATAATCGTAGGTCAGGGCATAGTTGGAACCACATTGGCCCATCATCTTCTTGGGTTAAACAAGAAGATCATGATTGTAAACAATCATGACGTGCAATCTTCATCACTTGTAGCCGCAGGCATTTTCAACCCCATAACTGGAAGAAGATTTGTGAAGACCTGGAAGGCAGACACGGTGTTTCCATACCTAAATGATTATTATCCCAAGGTGGAGAAGTTGCTAAGGGCGAAGTTTTTTTTCAAGATAAGGATATATCGACCATTTGATAGCCATGAGAAGCAGAACGAATGGATGGGCAAAAGTACTGATCCAATTTTCCAAGACTACATTGAAGAAGTACTAGTTGATTCTAAATATGATGTGGCAAAAGACAGCCTCGGCGGGTTGCTTGTCAATCAGTCAGGCTACGTAGATGTTGGGGCATACATTGAAAGTAGCCGATACTATTTTGAGCAAAAGGATGCTTATATACGAGGATTGGTTAAGCCAGAGGATATAGGGCATTCTGAAAAAGGGATAACCTGGAATGATCTACGTGCCGATAAGCTGATATTTTGTGAAGGTCCTACCGGTTTGAAAAACACCTACTTTAAATCAACTGCTTTTCGGCCCGTGAAGGGGGAAATTCTAAAAGTAAGGCTGTCTAAACCTATTGATGTTGTTCTTAACCATGGAGTTTTTGTTTTGCCTATAGGAGAAGGCGGAAGGCTTTGCAGAGTAGGAGCAACTTATGAGTTTAATGACTTAACGTTAATGCCGACTGAGAAAGCCAGGCAAGTGATTGAGGAGAAGCTGAGAAGCTTGATAACTTGCACCTATGAGGTTGTAGATCAGGTAGCGGGCATTAGGCCAGCTTCTGTTGATAGAAGACCAGTGCTCGGAATGAGCCCCAAAAGTGAGAGAATAGGCATTTTGAACGGTTTTGGGACGAAAGGTGTTTCATTAGCACCATATTTTTCAAAAGTCTTTGTTGATTACTTAGAAAGTGGCAAAGAACTTGATAGAGAAATATCCTTAAAGCGTTTTTTTAAGTAAATTACATATTCCAATACACTTTTTTGATGTCAATAAAGGGAGCGATGGTTAGGAAATGGGGAGTAGCCGCCAATCTTCTGGTAGTTTTATTCTTCCTGACTACCAATGTTTGGGCGCAGCAATCCAGGGAAACATTCGGTAAAAGCAGAGTTCAGTATAAAGTATTTGATTGGCGATACTTTAGCACCGAGAACTTCGATATCTATTTTTATAAGGGCGGGGACAAGGTAGCCAAAGACGCCGCAAAATACCTGGAAGACGAGTTCGAACGCCTCACAGACATCATCGGATATAGCCCCTATTCGAAAACCAAAGTCTTTCTCTACAATTCAATCTCAGATTTACAGCAAAGTAATATTGGAATCAACGATGCCACATTCAGTGTTGGTGGACAAACAGACTTTATTAAATCTCATGTTGAGATTGCCCATACCGGAACAATCGTAGGCCTGAAAGAAGAGTTGCTACTAAACGTAACCAGGTTACTTATCAACGACATGATGTTCGGGGGTAGTCTCACAGATATGTTTCAAAGCGCCTACCTACTTAATTTGCCAGAGTGGTTTATCGAAGGGGCTGCATACTACCTGGCCCAAGGTTGGAGTATGGAGATGGATGATTACGTGCGTGAACTTGTTCGTTCTAAGAAAATAAAGAAGGTAACTAAATTTTCAGGTGAGGATGCTGTCCTCGCTGGGCAATCTATATGGAATTTCATTGCTGAGCGCTATGGGATGAATAGCATTTCGAATATTCTAAATCTGACGAGAATTATTAGAAATGAAGAAAAGAGTATCTCGAATACCCTTGGCACAGACTTCAAAAAAGTACTACTAGAATGGCAGGCCTTTTATACCACACAGGCAGGCCATCTGCAGGGAACCTATATTAAGCCTGAAGACAATCTGAAAATACACGCCAAAAATAAGAAAGACCTGGTCTTTAGCAGCGTTAGATTAGCACCTCATGGCCGACAGGTTGCTTATGCAGAGAATGATAATGGAAGATATACTGTTAAGATCCACAACTTTGAGACAAAAGCAGAAACTGCAATTCTTTCTGGTGGCTACAGAGTTATAAATCAGCAGGTGGACAAGGATGTACCACTCGTTGATTGGATAGATGAAAATACACTTGGAATTATCAACTATCACAAGGGCTCAGTAACCTTCTGGGCTTATGATTTATTAACGCATAGCAAAATTCCCACGCAATTAGCCAGGTTAGATCAGGTGAAGAGTATGGACTTTTCAGGGAATGGTCGGTTAGGGATACTAAGTGCGGATGTCAACGGACAGAACGATCTTTATTTGCTTAGTGTTCGGCGTGGCCGGTTACGCAGGCTGACGAATGATCAGTTTGACGATAATTATGCTGCCTTTGTCCCAAACACCAACACCATAGCGTTTAGCTCAAATCGTATAACCGATTCACTAACCGTAAAAGCTACAGAGTTTGATAAACTCACTGACAATTTCAATCTGTTTTTCTATTCCCTTGATACCACCAAACAAGTACTCGCCAGAATTACAAATACCATATCAAAGGATGTTAGGCCCATACCCCAAAGCGCCTATGAGATCTTCTACTTAAGCGACCAAAAGGGTATTCAAAACGTTTTCAAGTACAGCATTGTAGATAGCCTTTACACCCAGGTTTCAAATTATGCCTACAGCCTTAAGGACTTCGACATTAATTTTGAAACTGGCAAAATGGCCTATATCATGCCAGACTTTGATGAGGAGTACCTCTATCTGGATCCCTCACCAAACTTGCAAAGAACAATATTTACACCGCAAAGCAAGCGCCAAGAGACTATACAGGCCAAGTTTATGGCTGAAAGGAGAAGGCAAAAACAGCTTGAGCAAAAAAGTGAAGATCCAGTAGTAGTCGACTTTAGAGAGAAGGAACCAGTGGTAGATGAGGACACAGATCTCATCGATACTGATAATTATGTTTTCGACAAAGAGGTTGATGATGACAGTGGTGAGCAAACCGAGTCATTCTTAACCCGCTATCGCCGCCTGCAAACCAATAAGGATATAATCGGGCCCCTGCCTTACGAGACACGTTTTAGTGCTGACAACCTGGTAACCTCTTGGGTTGTTGATCCTTTCAGAGGATTTGGCATCCTGGTGGAAACTGAAATGAACGACCTCCTGGAAGATCATCGATTTTACGGTGGGATTATGGCCGCAACAGATTTCAGAAGTGGCGATGTTTTCGCTGAGTATAACTACCTGAAAACGCCCATAGACTTTGGCGCTAAGTTTCTACGAAGTGTAATAAAGCAAGATGTTGATGCCGAAGGTACTTTAGTAAGTCAGCAGTATAACAAAAACATCTTGGAGGTTTCGGCTGCGATGCCGCTCAATGCCAAGTCGAAGGTTGCAGTAAAGCCTTTCATAGCACTTACTAAATTCGAAAACCTTGACCCGAATTTGGTTGGACAGGCACTCACATCCGCATCAGCTCCCTTACGAAGAAATAATAACTACATAGGAGCAAAAGTTGAATACGTCTTCGACAACTCCATCATTAGGGGCATGAACTTAATTGAAGGTACCAGAGGTAAGGCGAGCTTTTCTCACTATGAAGGAATTACGGATAAGGAAAGGAGCTTCAGTCGACTAAGCCTTGATCTTCGTCACTATCAGAAAATTCACCGCGATTTAATATTTGCTACCCGGGCTTACTATGGTAAATCTTTCGGAAGAATGCCAGCTAAGTTTATGCTTGGGGGGATGGATAACTGGCTTTTTAATAGGACAGAACAGGGAGGTACTAACAACCCACTTAGAGATGAATTCTCCAAAGACAACGTAGAGAATCCAGACATTTTCTTCGCCGAGTTTGTCACCAGCCTGAGGGGTTTCAACTATAACACCTTCTTTGGAACAGATGTATTGCTGTTTAATGCTGAGATAAGGTTTCCTATAATTAAGTATTTCTACCGCGGACCAATTTCTTCGAACTTCTTCCGCAATTTGCAATTTGTAGGGTTCTATGACATCGGCAGCGCCTGGACAGGCCCATCTCCTTTCAGCAGCGACAATGAGGTGAATACTGAAATAATTGAACGCCCTAATTCCGTTTTCCGTGCTGAGATACAAAATTTCAGTAGCCCGTGGTTGCAGAGTTATGGTGTTGGAATGCGCACGGTAATCCTGGGGTTCTATATGAAATTCGATTTGGCTTGGCCAATAGAGGATTATAGAGTGCAATCTCCCCGACTCTTTGCTACTTTAGGTTTCGACTTCTAACCCAAGTAATTTACATTCTTAGGTAATTTGGGGGTATTTCCCTAAAATTGTCACAATTAACGGTGCGTTATGATTCAATCTATGACTGGATATGGAGTTTCAAAAATTGAAAGCGAGAACCTGGTGTTGGTCGCCGAGATCAAGACATTAAATTCACGCTATCTCGATATTAATGTCAGATCACCAAAAGCCTATTCAGCCAAAGAAATTGATTTGCGCAATACAATCAGCGAAACGCTGACTAGGGGCAAGGTAAGCCTTGACATTGATCTACAGGCTAAAGGTTCACCAATATCAAAATTGAGATTTAATCACGATCTATTTAATACCTACTATGGTGAACTAAAGAAAATGGCTGATGGCGTGGTAGCGAATTACGATGAACTATTCAAATTGGCAATACAATCTCCGGATGTGATGATAAATGAAACTTCTGAAGAGACATTCGAAGAGGGATGGAAGCTAATTCAGCAGGGCGTTTCAGAAGCTTGTACGAATTGTCAGCAGTTTAGAATTAAGGAAGGAGAGGTGCTCAGGGGCAAAATGGAGGAATACATTGCAAGCATTACCTCAAACCTTGCGGAGGTGGAGAAACAGGATGAGAAGCGATTGAAAACAATTGGGGAAAGGATCAGAACGAATGTACAAGATGTAATCAGTGAAGAGCAGTTTGATGAAAACCGCTTTGAACAGGAGTTAATTTACTACATAGAAAAGCTTGACATCAGTGAAGAGAAGGTGAGGCTTCAGAGCCACCTGGATCACTTCGGGGAAGTTTTGGGCAGTTCTGACTCCAACGGCAAAAAGTTAGGATTTATCTCACAGGAAATCGGCCGTGAAATAAACACCATTGGCGCCAAGGCCAATGATGCTCATATGCAAAAGCTAGTTGTTGAGATGAAAGACGAACTCGAGAAGATAAAGGAGCAACTAGCAAATATTCTTTAGTGCAACGAAAACCTAATTTAATCTGAAAGTAATTGGTATTACGCGTCTGACTCTAACAGGGACACCACGCTGCTTTCCAGGCTTCCATTTTGGAGATGATTTGATTACTCTTACCGCCTCCTCGTCGGTTCCTGCTCCAAGTCCACGGATAGCCTTCACATCGGTGATAGAGCCATCCCTCTCTACTACAAATTGAACAAATACTTTTCCTTCCATACCCATTCTTCTCGCCTGCGGAGGGTACTTCATTTTCCTCTTTACATACTTGTAAAAGGCTGCGATACCTCCTGGGAAATCAGCCTGCTCTTCTACAATGGTAAAAATCTCATCAGCCACCTCTTCTTCGGGAGCTTCAGCAACTATAATCTCCTCTATCACGGTCTCCTCCGTAATCTCAACATCCAGATCGATGTCTATTTCTTCATCGATTTCTTCTTCATCGGGAATCTCGATGATCTCTGGCTGTTGAATTTTGGGAGGTGGCGGGGGAGGTTGTTCAGTTGGCGGAATCTCGAGTAGATCTTCGAAATCGTCGGCGACATTTCCGAGGTCTACCAAATTGCCATCGTCGTAAAATTTCCACTCGAAAGCGCTAATGGCTAGTACAAGGCTAATCACAAGACCGATATTAAGAAAAAGCGGTTTTTGTCTGTGTACGTCTGATTTTGGGTTCTTTTTCAGCTCCATAACTAATTATTTAATTATAAAACTAAAAAATTAGTTATTAATTACAAAAAAGAACCCGGACAAATATCCGGGTCTGAATTCTTATCCTAATTTGAAGGTAATTGGAAGAATCATTCTCACCTTAACAGGTTTTCCGCGTTGGCGCCCAGCAGTCCACTTAGGCGAACTTTTAATCACTCGTGCTGCTTCCTCATCGCAACCGGCTCCAATACCTTTAACAACTTGCACGTCATTGATGGTGCCATCTTTCCCCACAACAAACTGCACAAAAACCTTTCCTTCAATTCCCATTCTTCGGGCTTGAGAAGGGTACTTCAATTTCTTTTGTACGAACTGATAGAAGGCGGCTGTTCCTCCGGGAAAACCAGGTTGATCTTCAACAATTGTAAAGATCTCATCGGCTACTTCCTCTTCAGGTGCCTCATCTACAATAATCTCCTCAATTACTGTTTCCTCCGTAATCTCAACGTCGAGATTAACTTCAATTTCTTCTTCAATCTCTTCCTCATCAGGGATTTCTATAATCTCTGGC
>JANQPQ010000013.1 GCA_028285445.1 Cyclobacteriaceae bacterium
GCCCAGCCTTAGTGCCAAAGGCAACTTGCCCTTGGGTACGTTGTCAAATGCCGCCTCATTCTCAGGGGTTGGAGCAAAATCCCGGTCAAAATTCCTGTATCCTGTTCCTACTCCTCCATAAACATCAACTGTAAAGCTGCTTACGTTGGTCTCTTTCAGAAATCGCTGCCCAACTATTGCTGAAAACTCAAATCGACTTTCTTCTGCCTGTAAAACAGTAGAGTTGGGCGGATCGTTCATATCGATTACGCTGGCCTTGTGATTGAGATTTGTATACCGCAACTCTGACCCGAAATAGAACATACCCAAATCCTGATTTGGCATATAAAACTTCTGCCTTAGGCTAATCGAATAACCTTTGTGGTGGTTCTCACCCAATGGTACTGTAGAGGGCCTGGAAAAGAACGGTTTCCGAATAATGGTTGCTTCTATTTCATGACCTAACCTTTCCTGAATATGGTACTCAATTGCCACGGGAAACCTATTGAGAAAAACTGCAAACGGGTTCCAGGCCACCACAATTCCCTTAAACTCGTTGATCTTGGGTTTGAAGGGAGTGAATTTTTTCTTCTTAAATCTGAATTCGGATATTCTTCGCTCTTTCCACTCCGAGGGTGCCTTACCAGCGCTTTTTGTCTCTTGGAGCGCAATGTTGGCACCGTCGTCATCATAGTATGGCTTATAATATCCAGCCAGTGACCCATCATGCTCGTAAAGCTCCCATAACCCTATCATAATGTCATTGTCCATATTCCCTGACATCTTCTTACTTCCATCCTTGTAGTAGCCCACATAGCGCCCCATGTCATTCTTATATATACATTCGCCTTCTATTTCACCGGTCTTGTAGTAGTAAGTCCATTTTCCGTTCTTTTTCCCATCGATTATTTTCCCTACAATCTTCAGAGACTCGTCGTCATAGTATTCTTTGTACTCTCCTTCGCCATTTACGAATTCCCCCTCACCTTTTAACAAACCGCTCTCATGAAATATGCCCCAGTATCCATCTCGTTTACCATCGCTCAGCACACCCCTGGAGCTAACATTGCCATTAGGATGATAGTAAACCCAATCGCCATTTTCCTTGTCGTTTACATAATACCCTTCAGTTGAGACAGCTCCATCAGGAAAGAAATATTGCCAAAAGCCAATCCTCTCCCCGTCATCATAATCGCCTATGGCCTGAAGTTTACCATTTTCATAATAGAAAGACCAATTGCCTTCATTCTTCCCTTCTAACTTCACCCCTTCCATGTGCTTTTTTCCACTTTCGTAGTACTCGGTATAAAGTCCTCTACCCCTTTTGTAATTGGCTTCGGCTTTTAATCCGCCATTTGGAAAGTAGTATTTCCAATGTCCAGATCTCTTATTATTCACAAAAAGTCCCTGATTCTTAATTGAACCATCTTTGAAATAGAATTTCCAGATACCCTGCCTTAGGCCATTGAGAATCTTGCCCTCCATATTCTTATTGCCATTATCATAATAGTACACCCAGGGACCATAATTGGAATTGTTTCTTAGCTCTCCCGACATCCTCAGTTGCCCATTGGGGTAATAGTACTCCCAAACCCCAACAGCTTTATTATCCTTGTAGCGTCCCTTTACTTTAAGGCCGCCTGACTTATGGAATTGCTTGTACTCTCCTGTTAGGAGGGAATCTTGAACCTGGTAAATTTCCTTGAGGATTGTTCTCTCCTTATCGTAGTATGTGCTTAGCTTGGCCTTCTGGGCATGAGAAGACACGTATCCACCTAAGATTAGCAATATGGTTGGCAAGTACTTCACAAGGAATTAGCGTCGATAATGCTTTTGGCACCAGGTTGCGACGAAAGGACAAGTTTAGGTAGGCAATTTACGAATTATTTGAGCCAGTTAAAAGGTTACTCCTTCTCTTGAAAAACCTCTCTTTTAACCCATGACTTACCCCAGTCCTCTTGTTCCTTTTCACTCCAGAGGTCGGGAAAGAATATAATTTTCTGAAATCGGGGAGGCAGGTATTTCTGCCAGTTGGTACCTCCAGTGGCGGCAATATCTTCCGGATCTTTGTGTAGGTATCGTACAGCTGATTTGTAATGGGCCAGGGGCCATGAAACGTTTGCGAGAATATCGTAATCACGCAACAGCTTTACCATTTTCTCTTTTTGCCCTGCATCTTGAAAATGTTGAACAAAAAGCCTTCCAATATTTCGGGTTCGGTATTTCTCACCGGTTTCATCAAATAGTGAAAAGTACTTCTCTTCAAACTGCTTTAATGTCAGCGTCTTTTTGCCGGTTGCCAATTCAGATGCTCCTTTGCGCCAATACAGTTTCTCCAGTAAATCCCTGATAGGAGATTCGGGATCAACGTTTCCTCTATCATCTATTGCCACCAGGTTAATCATGTCGGTGGAGCAAATCTCAATAAGTCGATACTGTCCCGATTGGAATCCACTTGCCGGTAACAGTGACATACGAAACTTCAGAAATTGATCTGGTGCCATACCATCAACCATGATGTTGAACGAGTGCACCAGGTGTTCGAAGTAGTTATTTATACGCGCCATGCGCATAATGAAATTCTCCTCAGAGAGGTTTTCATCCTCTGTAAGTTGGTCGATCTCCCAAAGAATAAGCTTAAAGTATAGTTCTGTAATCTGGTGGTAGATGATAAATATCATCTCATCTTTTTGACTGGTCTTGGGGTTTTGAAGACTTAGCAGCGTATCAAGATGTACATAGTCCCAATAGGTTAAGTAGTCTGCATATAGTAGCCCATCGAGATAAGAGGACAAATCTTGCCCCATAGCCGCGTACTTCTCTTCAAGCTTTTTTATCTGCTCTATAATCTTCGGATCCAGTCCTGATTTATCCATTTTGCTTAGTTCTGGTCAAGCTTTAATGTTGTAAATTTGAAGCTTAAATTCCAGTTAACAAAGCCATGTCTGTAAATACTGATCTCACCGAAAACAAAGCAAACCGGGTAGGAAATGACCTCTTCGAATCTCCGGATTTTTATGGTCTCGATGATCTACTTACTGAGGAACACAAGCTAATTAGAAGTTCGATCAGGGATTTCGTAAAGGCTGAAATTACACCTTTTATTGAAGACTGGTGCCAGCAGGCGCACTTCCCCACTGAAATAGTTCAAAAGTTCGGAGAGATCGGCGCCTTTGGGCCAACCATTCCCCAGGAATACGGAGGTGGTGGGATGGACTACATCTCGTATGGTCTAATTATGCAAGAAATTGAGCGTGGTGACTCTGGTATGAGATCAACAGCATCAGTTCAAGGCTCACTGGTGATGTATCCTATATATAAGTTTGGCAGTGAGGAGCAAAGGAAGAAGTATCTGCCAAAATTGGCGTCAGGTGAATGGCTTGGTTGTTTCGGGCTCACCGAACCAGACCACGGTTCAAACCCAGGTGGTATGGTTACTAACTTTAAGGATGAGGGCGATCACTACCTACTTAACGGAGCGAAAATGTGGATCTCCAATTCTCCGCATGCTGATGTTGCCGTTGTTTGGGCCAAAGACGAAACTGATCGAATTCATGGCTTAATAGTTGAGCGCGGCATGGAAGGGTTTACAACTCCGGAAACGCACGGAAAATGGTCTTTGCGAGCTAGTGCTACCGGGGAACTGGTCTTTGATAATGTGAAAGTGCCTAAAGAAAACTTACTTCCGGGCAAAAGTGGTCTCGGTGCCCCGTTGATGTGCCTGGACTCCGCTCGATACGGCATAGCCTGGGGAGCAATCGGTTCTGCCATGGATTGCTATGATTCAGCCCGGAGATATGCGCTAGAGCGTATTCAGTTTGATAAGCCAATAGCCTCATTTCAGCTAGTGCAAAAGAAATTGTCAGAGATGCTTACTGAAATTACTAAAGCCCAGTTGCTCAACTGGCAATTGGGCAATCTGATGAATCAGGGTAAAGCATCTACCCCGCAGATTTCACTGGCAAAGAGAAATAACGTAGAAATGGCCTTAAATATCTGCAGGGAGGCTCGGCAAATCCACGGTGGCATGGGTATAACCGGAGAGTACCCTATTATGAGGCATATGATGAACCTGGAATCAGTAATTACCTATGAGGGTACACACGATATCCATTTGCTAATTCTTGGTAACGAAATTACCGGCATACCCGCCTTTAGCTAATACTTACAATACCGATCTAGATTACCTGGGCTTTTATGGTGATCCTTTGGGTAGGTCTTACCGGATCATTGGTGAAAATGGTAATTGACTTCTGCTGGTTTCCTCTCCTGCCTTTGGCATTAAATGTAACTTCAATCTCCGTAGTTTCTCCTGGCTCCAGGTCCGTCTTTGCTAGTTTCGAGACTGTGCAACCACAAGTTGAGTGTGTCTTTCGAATATTAAGAGGCTTCTTCCCACTATTTGTAAGCAGGAATTTAGTAGACACAGACTTTTCCGTTGAAACTCTGCCAAAATCATGAACACTGTTTTCAAGGCTAAGCCTTGGTGCTGCCGCCAACTCCTCGCTAGTCATCGGCGCAAAGTATTCTTCAATAGTTGCATAAACCGCAAAACTCATTTTTTCAGTACTTTCCACAGCGGCTATGGCAATATTGTCCACTATGAAGCCAAGATCCTCCCTCGCTTGGGAGTCATAGGTTAATACTATTTTTCCTTTTTCCTTAGGTTGAATGACAGTTGGATCAAAGCTCACCGAAATATGGCCCGGGCCCTCTATTTTTTCTTCAAAGCTTAGTGGCTGGTCAGAATCATTATAAAACTCAAATTCTTTAGCAGTCGGTTTATCGGTTTTGACCTTACCAAAATTAAAAGACTTATATCTCCAGCGTACATCGCCCATTACCACAGGGAACTCTTCTTCCAAACTCTTCGGCTTAGGTGTTACGCTCCCTTTGATGTACACCAAATGCCTTTTAGTATTCCCGGTAGTTGTTATAGTTAACGATTTATGAAACGGTCCTGGTCGGTTGGCCGGATTGTACTGAGCTTCTACATATCCCGTACCTCCTGGCGCTACTTCCTCTTTGGTCCAACCTGGGGTAGTACAGCCACATGAAGCTTTAACTGAAAGGACTTTGAGTGGTTGGGCACTGTTATTGGTGAATTCAAACTTGAAGCTCACAGGACCTGCAGTTTCCTGGATTGTGCCAAAATCGTGAGTCTTCTCGTTGAAAGTAAGCTCTTCTAGCTGTTGCGCTTGCAACGATGAAATCGTGAGAATTGCAAATGCGGTAAAAATCAACTTTTTCATTCTAATACTCTTCAAATCTTAATTACTTCAACTAACTGGTTGTAACCCCTTCAAATTTCCTAATAATTAGTAATTCGTGCAAATGCTATGCCTTTTCACTTATTTTTGCACTCGCAGTTCCACGGCAAAACTACTTCTCTAAATTATGGCAAGAATACTTACTGGCATTCAAAGTTCAGGTAAACCTCATTTGGGAAATTTGCTGGGTGCAATCATCCCGGCAATTGAACTAAGCAATGAGGAAGGCAACGAAGGACTCTACTTTATTGCAGATCTTCATGCGCTAATAACCATCAAAGATCCCGAAGAGAGGCGGAATAATATGTTGGCAACTGCTGCGGCATGGCTTGCCTGCGGATTGGATACAGATAAAAATCTCTTTTACCGCCAATCGAAAATTCCTCAGGTTTGCGAGCTTACCTGGTACTTGAACTGCTTTACTCCCTATCCGATGCTCGCTAATGCGCATTCTTTCAAAGACAAGGCCGACAAACTTGCTGATGTCAATGCCGGACTCTTTACTTACCCGGTTCTGATGGCCTCGGATATCATCATGTATGACGCGGATTTTGTTCCGGTAGGCAAAGATCAGCAACAACACCTAGAAATAACCAGAGACATCGCAGGCACCTTTAATCGTTATTTTGGCGAAACGTTCGTTGTTCCTGAAGCCAAAATTGATGAAAGGATCATGGTAATTCCAGGCACAGATGGCCAGAAGATGAGTAAGTCTTATGGGAATACAATTGACATCTTTCTACCCGACAAAAAACTGCGAAAAGTTGTCATGTCAATCGTAACTGACAGCAAAGGGTTAGAGGAGCCAAAAGATCCGGATACCTGCAATGTATTTGCTCTCTATCAACTGTTAGCTTCGAAAGGACAAACTGAGGAAATGAGGGGTAAGTACCTGGCTGGAAACTACGGTTATGGTCATGCGAAGGAAGAACTTTACCAGTTGATACTCGAGAAGTATAAGAATGAGCGGGAGATATTTACTGGTCTGATGGACAACCCTGATCAGATTGAACAAAAGCTATCGGAGGGAGAAAGTAAAGCAAAGGAAATTGCCGACAGCGTATTGGCAAGAGTAAAAGAAAAAGTAGGTTACTAGCCCTAGGAGGCTCTCCACACTTCTTCCTGCGATTCACCCACTACTTGTAGCAGTATTCTTGTCGGCCCAGGTACCAGAACCAGTTTTGTTAATTTGCCTGGATAATCGTCTACGTCAACCGGCACACCTTCAGTGTTTGTAACCTTGTAGTTACTGTCGTCATCCACCTCAAATTTATTACCCAGGTAGGCGATGGGAGACAGCACTTCCGTATCAGGACAATATTCGTCATGCACCTCATGAATGGCGTCTTCAAGGTAGGAGCCATAATCTTCAACTACTTTGTCTTCAAGGTCATGTAGTTCCTCCTCAATTGTGTCGTATTTTTCGTTGCTATAGTCTAGCTCTGAGAGAGCGTTCTTTCTATCTGCAATTTGTTTTAAAGCCTGATCTAAAGCGTTGATATCCATGGGCAATTCGGTTTTAAAAGTTGCTGCAAAGCTCAAAAGTATCGTTTCAACTTCCAAGCATAATAGTGACAAATTCTACCTAATACGGGCACAAAAATATTTCAGAAAAGGCTTCAAAAAAAGTAGATTTACAACTTGTAGTACAAAACCAAATGAAGAGATGAGTGAAGACTTTTTACCGATAAAGGGCACCGACCACATAGAATTTTATGTAGGA
>JANQPQ010000014.1 GCA_028285445.1 Cyclobacteriaceae bacterium
AAGTATTATGTCCTTGACATGTTCCCCTACCCATCAGGGGCAGGGTTACATGTGGGCCATCCGCTGGGCTATATCGCTACCGACATAGTAGCCCGTTACAAGCGTATTCAGGGTTTCAATGTTTTTCATCCTATGGGATTCGATTCTTTCGGATTACCAGCAGAGCAATACGCCATCAAAACTGGGCAGCATCCTGCTATCACCACAGAAAATAACATTAAGCGGTTCAAGGAGCAGTTAAGCCAGCTCGGTTTCTCTTACGATTGGGATAAGGAAATTCGTACTAGTGATAAGGATTATTACAAGTGGACGCAATGGATCTTCTTGAAACTTTTCAATAGCTACTACGATACCGTAGAGGATAAAGCCAAGCCCATTGACTCTCTGCAAATCCCCGATGATTTCAGCGAAGAGCAAAAAAGGAAATATGTCGACGACCATAGGCTAGCTTACCAGGATGAGATTATGGTCAATTGGTGCCCGGCCCTGGGGACAGTGCTTGCCAATGAAGAAGTAATTGGTGGGTTGAGTGAGCGTGGTGGGCACCCTGTAGTGCGCAAGCCCATGCGACAATGGATGCTACGCATTACCGCATACGCAGATCGCTTGTTAGATGATTTGGATGGTCTGGATTGGCCGGAGTCAATTAAGCTTTCGCAAAGAAATTGGATTGGGCGCTCCAAAGGCGCAGAGGTGGTTTTTAAAGAGAAATCAACCAACGAAGAGATCAAAATATTTACTACCAGGCCGGATACGCTCTATGGGGCGACTTATATGGTGCTGGCACCGGAACATCCATTGGTTGCTCAAATTACCACTGAAGAAAACAAAATTGCGGTAAACGACTATGTTGAAGCAGCCAGTAAGAAGAGTGATCTGGAACGAGCAGAGCTGGATAAGTCAAAAACAGGAGTTTTCACTGGTGCTTTTGCAATCAATCCAGTAAACAATGAAGAAATTCCCATCTGGATTTCAGACTATGTGCTAATATCTTATGGGACTGGCGCCATTATGGCTGTGCCTGCCCATGACCAGAGAGATTTCGAATTTGCTACCAAGTTTGAATTGCCAATTAGGCCAGTATACACTGATGATGGTCAGCAACCTGAAGAGTGGACCGAAGCGAACAGTGGCCAGGGGATAATGATCAACTCAGGTAAGTTTGATGGCATGAAGAGCGAAGATTTCTTCCATAAGATCATTGCTAAGGTTGAAGAAGATGGCATTGGTGTGGGTGCTATTAACTACAAACTGCGTGATTGGGTATTTACCCGACAGCGGTACTGGGGCGAGCCAATACCTATATTACATACTGAAGATGGACAACTGCTTTCCGTTGCTGAGAGCGACTTACCAGTGGTGCTTCCTGAAGTGGAATCATATACCGGCACCGATGATGGCGAATCGCCTTTGGCGAAGGTTGCCGATTGGGTAGCTAGTAAAGACAACGCAGGAAATTCCGTAAGCCGCGAAACCAACACTATGCCTCAATGGGCAGGCTCTTGTTGGTATTATATGCGATTCCTCGATCCCCAAAATACCGAAGCCTTTGCTGACAAAGAAACTACTGATTACTGGCTGCCAGTTGATTTATATATCGGTGGGGCTGAACATGCAGTACTGCATTTGCTTTATGCCAGGTTCTGGCACAAGGTGCTATTCGACCTGGGGTACATATCTACCAAAGAGCCTTTCAAGAAGCTTATTAACCAGGGTATGATCCAGGGCCGTTCTAACTTTGTTTACAGAGTAAAGGGTACAAACCAATATGTATCTAATGGGCTAAGAAAAGACTACGACGTGGACGCATTACACGTGGACATCAGCATTGTGCACAATGACGTGCTTGATGTGGATGCTTTCAAGGCTGCTCGAGATGAAAACAAGGATGCTGAATTCATCCTTGAGGATGGCAAGTATGTTTGCGGAGCTGAGATTGAGAAAATGTCAAAATCGCTTCTTAACGTTGTTAATCCTGATGACATTATTGTCAGGTATGGAGCCGATACCTTCCGTATGTACGAGATGTTCCTTGGGCCTCTGGATCAATTCAAACCCTGGAACACTAATGGCATCGACGGGGTATTCAAATTCTTAAGGAAGTTTTGGAGATTATTTCACAACGATAATGGAGCATTCATTGTTAATGATGATGCTCCTTCTGATGAGGAATTGCGGGTTCTGCACAAGACCATCAAGAAGATCCAGGATGACATTGAGCGATTCTCATTCAATACCGCCGTTAGTGCTTTTATGATTTGTGCCAATGAGCTAACGGCACTTGACTGCCATAAGCGAGCAATCCTTGAGCCTTTGGTGGTTTGCCTGTCGCCATTTGCGCCGCATATGGCGGAAGAGCTTTGGCAGAAGCTAGGCCACGGAGAATCTGTAATTGCCAGTACTTATCCTCAATATGAAGAGCAATACATCCAGGAAGATACCTTCGAGTATCCAATAGCCATTAATGGCAAGATGAGAACTAAAATGAACTTCGCTTTGGATATGCCTAAGGAGGATATTGAAAAGCAGGTATTGGCCTCGGAGGCTGTTTTGAAGTGGACTGAAGGAAAATCTCCCAAGAAGGTTATTGTAGTACCGAACCGGATTGTAAATATTGTGGTTTAGCGGCTAGTTACCGTTCCCGTCATCTTCGCCATCTTCAGCATCTTCTTCTTCTTTCTCCTCTGGAGTTGCTTCGGGGTCAGTGGTAGACTCGTCTTTCTTCTTTTTCTTCTTCAATAGTTTATTAAAGAAACCACCTTTTTTCTTTTTCTTTCCGCCTTCGCCCTCACCTTCACCTTCTCCCTCTATTTCAGAAATATCTGTGGCACTTGTTTCTACCTGAGATTCTTCCAGGTTTTCCAGGTCGCCATCAACGAAACTGATTTCATACCCTAGTCTTTTGCGGAGATAGCGGAAATAATTATCCTGCTCCACATTAAAGTGCCAGATTTTACCATCAAGGCTGTCCGCAGCGGTGGCGGTAGTATCTACCGGAATATCTACCTCGGCAAACATCAGTTCGTCACCGGTTAGTTCCACAGTGTCTGGAATCTCTGGATATACCACTTCCTTGTCGATACTAGCAATTTTGTCGAAAGGATCATTTATAGGTGGGGGAAGTTTTTCCCATAATTTCTTGGGAAGAGGCTCTTCTATTATGCCAAACTGGTTCTTGTTCGCAACGGCCATATCTTGCCGGGGCATGGTGTCTTCACCAAAATATGTGAAAGTCTGATGCCTGGTGGCAGAATCCAGTATATAATAGCTTTGAAAGGCAGGGCAAATCTTCTGAGTGCAAGAAAATACTGCCGATACCGAGAGTATCGCTAACAATATGTTGGAAAATATCCGCATTTTTGGCTGCCTGATGTAAAGCCCACCTCCTTTACAAACCCTAAAGTACTGGCATTATTTTACTAAAGAAAGGTTTAATTATCCATTTTTATGCGAAAAGGCACGTGTTTGTAACCGCCAAAAACGCCCTATTCACCCCTATTCGTATCCCGCCGGATTCTTCCTCAACATGGTTCCTTGCTCAAAGGCGTATCCAATTTTCAGCAATTGATCCTCAGTAAAAGGTCGTCCGATAAAGGTAATTCCGGCAGGCCTCCCACTATCACGATAACCCATGGGCACGGTAAAAGCTGGATATTTAGCTGCGGCAGCAAAACCAGCACCACGGTTATTTATTCCCAGTACAATGTCAATATCCAATTCTCCCATTGGTGTTTCGAAATACTTAATTCCCTCGGCATGAAGTCGATCTTTCAATTCCTGATGCTCCTCTTCACTCAGCTGAACCTCCAACATCCCCTTAAAGCGGCCATGACCATAGGGTATCCTCACTGTGCTGTCCGCCTCATTGTAAGCCACAATCTCTTCAACCGTTTTCTGTGTAATTTGACCCGAACCATAATCACTAAGATAGGCAGCCAGGTCTATCTGCATATCGGCAGAAAGCAAATCACCAAAGCCACTGAAATCGACTTGTATGGGTTCAAACTCCACAGCTTCCCCACCCATCGCAACGATTCTGTCGACGGTAGCCATGTACAAAGAATCTTCAGCATAATTCTTATTCACGCCAAAGCGAACACCCTCCAGCGAGCCAGATGCTATGTCTTCCCAATACTGTTTGTTTTTGGGGTTATCTTTGGTAGCAACGTCGCGGGGATCTTCTCCGGCCATTGCTGACAAGAGGATGGCGTTATCAATTACATTTTTAGTCATCGGGCCGGGGGTATCCAAAGTACTGGATATCGGTACGATGCCGCCCCTGCTCAGCAAACCAATAGTAGGCTTTAATCCAGCTAATGAACTGGAACTTGAGGGCGACAGAATTGAACCGGATGTTTCGGTACCAACAGTAGCCACTGCATAATTAGCTGCCATTGAAGCTCCACTACCTGAACTAGACCCTCCCGTGTCAAAGATCCTTCTACCGTAAGGATTTAATGTCTGCCCAGCAACGGCGCTAAATCCGTTGGGGCAACCACTACAATTGAAATTAGCCCATTCACTTAAACTGGTTTTGCCCAGGATGATGGCTCCCTTCTCCTTCATTCTTTGTACTATAAAAGCGTCAGAGGTTTGGTTGTTGAGCAAGACATGGGCACCCGCAGTGGTCGGTACAGCTTCGGTATTAATGTTATCCTTTAGCAGTACCGGCATTCCAAATATGGGATGATTATCGTCTGATCTGGCCTTGTCCATCTCTTTGGCCTCATTGACTGCGTTAGGATTGATAGCAATTATCGAATTCAGCATGGTATTCCTGTCGTTCTCATACTTCACGATGCGATAGAGATACCATTGCGTAAGTGATTCATAAGTTAGCTCGCCGGATTTCACGTGTTGTTGAAGAGTTGGAATATCCTGATCGAGAATTAATGGCTTCAGGCGCTCGTAATCTTCTTCACCGAAGTAGGCGATTTGTTCAGCTACATTTTTCCAAATATCATTCTTATCCAAAACACGAGATTGAATGAGCTTGAACTGCATCCGGATTGACTCGTGGTCGGAATTGGCCTCTAATTCTGCAGTTTCATCATAAGGCACCCATGGGGCGATTTCAGTTTTAATTTCTGGCGTGCTTGTGCAGGCTAATGCTAAAACTAGCAGGAAGATATAAAGCTTCTTCATTGGTTTATAGTTAAGTAAGGTTCGATAAATATAGAGATAATGCTGTTGAGTGAAGCTCTGATTTTATGGAATTGAGGGGATTTTATGTGATCGGCGGCTACACCTTTTGCAATAAGTGTGGGTTGCTATAATGCCTCTAACTCTTGCCTAAGCTTCTTTGGCATGCCTGCCACTACTAAATTATAGGAGTGATCTATCCACTCCGCTAGCACTTTATCTGAGATTGTACCATCCATGAGAATGGTGTTCCAGTGCTTCTTATTCATATGGTAGCCAGGCGTGACTGCATCGTACTGTTCACGGAGTTCCTCTGCTAATTCAGGGTCGCACTTCAGATTTACGCTTTCAAAAGTATCAACATTGGTAATAGTAAACATTTTTCCCATCACCTTGAATACAAGAGCTTGCTCGTCGAATGGAAATTCTTCTGTAACACCTTTTTTGGAAAGGCAATAATTTCTAAAGCTCTCAATGTTCATCAGAGTAAGCGGCGAATTACCAACACTATAACGGCAACAAGGAAAATCAGGATGGAAATGCGGTTGACCCCGTGCATCATTTTGATATTAATGTTAGAAGGCCGATTGGGGTCTTTCTTCCTGAAGAAATATCCAGCAACTTCTCCCAACTTGAAGTAATCTTTGAAACTATTCTTTTCTAAACTAGGCTGCACCTCCTTTTGGTGCTGGTCTTGATCCTTTTCTGTTTCCATAGTTGCTTAGTTAGTACTTTTTTCTGGTTCCAGCCAATTGCCGTCTTCCCTGATAATTGCAATTAGCTCATCTACCGCCTCAGCTGAGGGTACCGATCGTTTTACCACTTCCTTTCCGCGATACAACGTTATAGTTCCTCTGCCTGACCCAACATATCCGTAGTCTGCGTCTGCCATTTCGCCGGGACCATTAACAATGCACCCCATTATTCCAATCTTCACACCCTTAAGGTGATCGGTACGTTTTCTAATCATGGCGGTGGTTTCCTGTAAGTCAAATAACGTTCGTCCACAGGAAGGACATGAAATGTATTCCGTTTTCGACATACGGGTGCGTGCCGCCTGCAGTATGCCAAATGCAGTTTGATTGCTTGTTTTTATCTCATCTAAGGTCACTTCATTGCTCTTACTCCAGGTAATCATCACGCCGTCACCTAATCCGTCTATTAACAGGCTACCTACATCAGTTGATGAATGTAACTGAAATTCCTCCTCTGAAATACCGTCATAAGCTCTACTTATCACCACGGGGCAGTTAACCCCCTTATCAATCAATTCGAAAAAGGCTCTCCTAATTTCCGGCATAGCATGGCTACTGTTAGCGCTTAGCATTAACACTAAGGTGGGATCAACCTTGATTACTTCAAGAACATTATGATCGAGGTCGTCTAACCTAAGTGCAAGGAAATTGAGCTCATTATGTTTATCGTTGGCACCAAGTAAATCAATCGTGAGTAACGGGTATTTGTTCACTTTATCATCAGCGGCCAACCAGGTCTCGTAATCAAGAATCTCCCTTAGTCCGTTGGGCAACATAAACGGCATTGCTCTGCTGCCACTATAAACGTAGTCACTACCCTGATCACCCATCTTCCACTTATCCAATTCCGGTAGGTAGTAATGTCCAATCGCCTTAAGGTCTTTTACTGATCTTTCTTCTAACTGGCTGAAGTCAGCAATTACACGAGGAACGTTTTTCCCTCCAAAGTTTTGTACCTCCACTGTATGGCGGCGATTGTAACTAAAAGGATCTACCGGTGCTATCTCAATAGGAGTTATTGGTTTGTGTGCACTACGATCATTGTAGCGATTAACCAACATTTGGGCGATTGGTATCTCGAACTCAGGCTCCTCAGTTAGAGAAACCCGGACAGTATCACCTAAGCCATCCTCTAGTAAAGCACCTATACCTGCCGCCGATTTAATCCTTCCATCTTCACCCTCTCCCGCTTCAGTAACTCCAAGGTGAAGCGGATATGGTTGAAAGCCCCCAGTGTTTAGTTTCTGAACCAGCAGCCTATAAGCCTGAACCATAACCTGGGGGTTACTGGCCTTCATGGAAAGTACAATATCGTAGTAGTTAAGATCTTCGCAAACCCTCAGGAACTCTAATGCAGATTCGACCATCCCCAGGGGTGTATCTCCATAGCGACTCATTATACGGTCTGAAAGAGACCCATGATTAGTTCCGATACGCATCGCGGTGCCGTATTCCTTGCAGATCTGCACCAAAGGAGTGAAGCGCTCCCGAATTCTTTCCAATTCCTGTTTGTAGGATTCATCGGTATAATCAATTTCCTGGAAATTCTTTCTATCGGCGTAATTTCCGGGATTGATCCTTACTTTTTCAACAATACGAGCAGCTAATTCCGCGGCGTTGGGGGTAAAGTGAATATCAGCTACTAGGGGAACGTTAAAACCCTGTGCATTAAGGCCTTTTTTGATATTCTCCAGATTACGTGCCGACTGAACGCTTGGAGCGGTTATTCTTACGTATTCGCAACCGGCCTCAACCATTCTTATTGCCTGTGCTACCGACCCTTCAGTATCCATGGTGTCAACTACAGTCATTGATTGAACCCTTATCGGGTTTTCCCCTCCAAGGGGAATATCTCCAATCTTCACCTCCCTTGTTTTTCTACGACTGTAACTGGTCAGGCTGTCACAATAAATTTTATCGAGTACTTCGCGAGCGTCCAAATTGTACCAAGATTTTAATAGCCACAAATTTAACCCTTAAACCTTCAAAAAGTTTAAGATCTCAGGCTTCAATATGGCAGCCGTTTTGTCCGGATAAAGAATTGGTAAGTAAACTATTATAGGATTTTACTCGACGGCAACAGGCTTAGCTTACTTTTAGCTTCCATCAAAAAGTGGCGGATGCGGGATTATCTCATTCAATTCTTCGAGTATAATAGTCAGGCAAATTTGCTTATGCTCAAGGCCATTAAGGGTACCGAAAGGAAGAAAGAAGCCCTGGCAATTTTCAGTCATATTATTACCTCGCAGCAAAAATGGTATTACAGAGTTCACAATATGGATGAAGTTGAATTCAGATGGTACCAAACAGCAATGGGTTTTGAAAAATGTCGGGTGCAGTGGGAAATTAGCTTTAGTAGTTGGATAAACTATCTTTCCCGAATTAAAACTGAGGAACTTTACAGAGTGGTTACCTACAAAGATTCCATTGAAGGAATCTTCAGTTCAACCGTGCTTGACATTGCCATGCAATTAAATTTCCATTCCGTGCACCATCGAGCCCAAATTGCTCGTATAATTCGGGAAGATGGCTACGAACCTCCGGTTACTGACTTCATCTACTACACTCGTAAACCCTTCAGGACTGATACCAACGAAATTGAAAAACCTTAACATGCGATTAGTAATATTATTACCAGTAGTCTTAGTGCTTGGTTCATGTCAAAGCACTGTAGACCTCGAACTAGAGCGCCAACTTTTGCTGGAGTCTAACGAAATTCAAAGGACCGCGCACATGGAAAATGACGCATCGATGTTGGTTTCCCAGATTGCTGACGAAATGACTTCAGTGCAATTCGGAGATATCACCCTCTCTTCTGTTTCAAATGTTGAGCAGAGATTTACTAATTACTTCAAAACTGTCAAGTACAGCAAATGGGATGATCTTGAGGACCCACATATAACCATTTCGCCTGATGGCCAGCTGGCGACAATGCTGGTAAAGAAAATAATTGAAACTGCACCAGTTATTGGCGATAGCACCGGCTCCTTTTCAAGTACTCAATTTGCCTGGGGATCGCTTTATAAGAAAGTAGGCGGGCAGTGGAAAATATATGCGAATATCTCCACTCGCGTTATTTCTGAAAACTAACCTTCGTAGGTAATGCGATAAACTACTCCTGCGAAATCGTCAGAAACTAGCAGGGACCCATCAGCCAATTCCAGCACATCAACGGGCCTGCCCCAGACCTCCTGGGTGTCATCATTCATCCAACCATCGGCAAAAACCGTAGCCTCGGAGGCCGTTTCATCATTAGCATTTACCAGCATAATGCGGTAGCCAATCTTAGAGGTACGGTTCCAGGATCCGTGTTGCGCTACAAATATTTGCTTACTATAATCTGAAGGAAACATAGAGCCCAGATAGAAACGCATGCCTAAAGGCGCAGTGTGAGCGCCAAAATTCCAGGCCGGCTGTACAAATTCTTCGCAGCCTTTGATTTGGCCAAACTCAGGGTCTTTAACTGTACTGCCATGGCAGTAGGGATATCCAAAATGCTGACCGGCTTCCGCCACGCGATTCAACTCACAAGGAGGAAATTCATCACCAAGCATATCGCGGCCATTGTCTGTAAACCAAAGCTCACCCGTATCAGGGTGCCAATCAAAACCGACAGTGTTTCTCACTCCATGGGCATAGACCTCAACATTTGAACCATCAGGATCCATTCTGGTGATACTGGCATAAACTTCGTCATCGCTTTTGCAAATATTGCAAGGAGCACCCACCGGCACATACAGTTTACCATCAGGACCAAAGGCTATAAACTTCCAGCCATGGTGTCTATCGGTTGGGAATTTATCGTAGATTAATTCTGGCTGACCCGGATTGGCCAGTTTAGATTCCACATCAGATATCTTATGGATTTTACTCACCTCAGCAATGTAGAGGTCACCGTCTTTGTAGGCCACACCATTCGGCATTCGAAGGCCAGTGGCTAAAACATATCGTTTGTCAGCCTTGTTGTCGCCATCAGTATCTTTGAGAGCATATACACTATTCTCGCTTCTATTACCTACGAATATCGTTCCCGATGGGCTGATAGCCATCGAACGCGCATTATCAACTTCAGCATACACCGAAATCTTAAAACCATCAGGAAGGTTAATTTTCTCCAGGGGATAATTTGCATCCTGGGCCGGGGTAATAGAGAATTCGTCAGTTTCTGGTACGGCATCCACGTCCTCTTTAGTTGATTCGCCGCATGAGGCCATTATTAGGATTGTCAGCACGCTAAAAAGCGCCATTGTTATCTTCTTCGTATCCATCAAAGTAGGTATAGGGTTAATCTATGTTTTCGTGAGCACTCGAATTTAATTCGATTTGATAACAAAAGAAACTATTCGATTCGTTCAGTTTGACTGTTAAATGGATAATCTAAATTTGCGACAGTGATCTCCATCAACAACTTATCGTACCTAATTGGCGACCGGCCTCTTTA
This sequence comes from Cyclobacteriaceae bacterium, assembly GCA_028285445.1. GTDB lineage: Bacteria > Bacteroidota > Bacteroidia > Cytophagales > Cyclobacteriaceae > JANQPQ01. The sequence continues at coordinate 10,339 of JANQPQ010000014.1, forward strand.
TGACAATGCTTCGTTGCACATAAAGCCAAAAGACAAAATTGGTTTAATTGGCCTAAATGGCACTGGTAAGTCAACCCTGCTCAAATTGATAAATGGTGAGTACCAGGCAAGCCAGGGTGAAATTAGCAAGAGCAAGGATTGCACTATCGGCTTCCTCAACCAGGATTTGCTCTCGTTTCAATCTGACGAGAGCATTGTTGCAGTCACCTTACAAGCATTCAAGGATGTTCTGGAAACGCAGAGCAAAATTGACAAGGTGCTTAAAGAAATGGAGGATAACTACCATGACAAGTTGGTAGACAAACTAACAAAATTGCAGGAGCGCTTCGAGACCATGGGTGGCTACACTGTGCAGTCACGCGCTGAAGAGATTCTGGAAGGTGTGGGGTTTACTACCTCTGATCTCATGCGGCCTTTGAAAGAATTTTCAGGAGGTTGGCGCATGCGCGTAATGTTAGCCAAACTGCTACTGGAAAAGCCCTCGCTGTTAATGCTGGATGAACCAACTAACCACCTTGACCTGCCCTCCATTATCTGGATTGAGGACTATCTGAGAAGTTATGAGGGTGCGGTTATTGTTGTTTCGCACGATCGTGAATTCCTGAATAACACTGTTTCTAAGATTGTTGAAGTAAGTGGCAGGTCGTTGACGCCCTATGAAGGTAACTACGATTTCTATTTACAGGAGAAGGCTTTGCGGGAGGAAATTCAACAGAATGCCTTCGAAAATCAACAGCAAAAAATAAAGCAAACTGAACGATTCATTACCCGATTTAGGGCTAAGGCCTCTAAAGCACGCCAAGTGCAATCTAAGATCAAATCGCTGGAGAGGATGGATAGGATTGACGAAGTAGTTGATGCCAATGCATCGATCAACTTCAAATTCGATTTCCAGCAAAAGCCCGGACGCTTTATTGTGCAGTTAGAGGAAATTAACAAGGCCTACGGCGATAATGAAGTAATTAAGGATACAACGTTAAATATTGAGAGGGAGGATAAAATCGCCCTAATTGGCGCCAACGGTAAAGGCAAATCTACCCTGCTACGAATTGTGGCAGGGAGTGAGCAGTTTGGAGGCAAGCGACAACCAGGTTACAACGTCAATTCTACTTTTTATGCACAGCATCAGTTAGAAGCCCTTACTCTTTCTAATAAGATACTGGAGGAGTTGTCTCAGGCCGGTAGTGGCAAATCGGAGTTGGAACTCCGCAACTTACTTGGCTGTTTTCTTTTCACAGAAGATGATGTATTCAAAAAGATCAAGGTGCTCTCGGGAGGGGAAAAGTCACGTGTGGCGTTGGCAAAAACTCTCATTTCCGAAGCCAATTTTTTGATTCTTGACGAACCCACCAACCACCTGGATATATTGTCCGAAAATATACTCATCCAGGCACTGCAGCAATACAATGGTAGCTTCGTAATTGTATCGCACAACCGACACTTTATTAGCCAGGTAGCCAATAAAATCTGGTATATAGAAAATAAGGTGGTGAAGGAATACCTGGGCAGCTACGAGGAGTATGAGTACTGGGTCAAAAATGTAAAGTCCTCCCCTACTCAGGCCCAAACAGATAAAAAAGTTGAAAAAAGAGCAAAACCCAAAAAATCTGTACATACGGCTAGCAGTTCTGGTTCTTCAAATCGTAGCATGAAAGAAAAAGAGCTGGAAAAAGTTGAGCAGGAAATAGAGCGGCTTGACCTTGAGAAGGAAACTCTTGAAAGCGAAATGTCTAAGCCTGAAGTATTTGGCGACCATGAAAAGCTTGCTGGCATCACCAGCGATTACGAAAATGTTAAGGCCCAATTAGAAAACTTACACAGCCAGTGGGAAGAAATAGCAAACGTTCTAGATGCTTTGAGTGAGTGATTACTCATGTTCTATATGCGTATAAATACGTAGAAACCATACGTATTTGTACCTATAGTATTTCTACTACCTTTTGCCAGAATCCCTATTATTAAGTGTTTAAACAAGCTTCTCACGCAGGTAAGGTTTGTTTCCAAAGCCCAACATTAATCATAACTAAACCTATTAAACTTTCCGATGTAAATATTTGTGTAACGAAAACCACTCAATCCTATGGCATTTGATGGAACCGAAGGATCCCCCATCAGTATGGAGGACTTCAGGCGCTGGTTGCAGCGCTACAAAGAAGAAGAATCTCAACTTAGAGGCAAAGAACCCGATAAGGTCGTAAGGGCCCATTTTTACGGCTGCGATCACATCCAGGCCCTGCTAGATCAGGATGGCTGCAAAGGCATCCGCATATACTATGGTATTGATGATAACGGTGACAGGCAACTGATACTTTTCGGTGCTGACGCCAACATGAAAAACATCAAGAGTGAGCACATTGGCAAAGGCAATGGTGGCGGGGGAGGAATAGACCACGGTGAGCCATGTCCCCCTTTCTGCGACGACGACGATTAGCAGTCTAAAATTCTGTTGATATCAATCCCAGACGGTTTTATATTGTATTTGGTCCTCTGGGATTGACTTATCTTTACCACCACCTCCATGGACTCTCAGACAGCTTTTGACATTGCCCGGAGTTTTGCAAGGGTTTCTGGAATTACACCTTTGCTTCCATTATTTTTCCTCTTTTTTCGGCGGCAGTTACTCACCTCTACCAAATTACGCTCGATAGGCCATCTCATCATATTCTATGGACTAATGGCGGTCTTCTTCAAAGTGACTAGCCGGTTAGGCATCGTTTCAACTCCCGTCGGGCACATATACAGCATCTTTGAATTCTGCCTTCTAGCGTTCTTTTTCCGAAACACAATTCTCAGTCCCGGAGTCAGGAAGCTGTTAGTAATCGAAATTACTTTGATGGTTGCATTTGGTTTGTTAAATGGCCAGTACGTCCAAGGCTGGTACTCCGAAAACTCATTTTTTAAAGGAACGTCAAACGTACTTATCATCCTCAATTGCCTTTATTTCTTTTATGAAATACTCAAGAATCCGACGTTTAACGACATTCAACGTAATCCATTATTCTGGTCTTACCTCACGATTATGATTTACTTTTCTGGAAACCTGTTCCTCTATCTTCTTAGAGACCCCGTCGGCCTAAACAAAGAAAGTCCATTGTTCTTAACATATTGGATCACCAACAGCATGATCATCGTAATAAAGGATATCATGTTCGTCATCACATTGCTTTTTGTAAAACCGGCTCACCTGGAATGAACGGCTCCGATGACGTAAATATGGCCCTCATCCTCATCGCTGGTACAGCAGGCATGCTTGCCTTGGCAGTTGGCATCGTGCTGTTCGTCATCTACTACCAAAAGCGTATGCTGCAAAACAAAGTTGACATGCAGCAAATGGAAGCTGATTACCAGAAAGAACTGCTCAAGGCTTCAATCAATTCGCAGGAGAAAGAACGCGGCCGAATTGCTCGCGACCTTCATGATGAAGTGGGTGCGGTGCTTTCCGCAGTAAAAATTAACCTCAACCTGCTACTGAGGAAAGTAGACAAGGATGACCAACTTTCTACCACTACCCATGAGGCCAAAGAAATGGTTGATGAAACCATCAACAGCGTACGGCGTATCTCAAGAGACCTCTTACCTCCTACTCTCAAGGAATTCGGCCTGGCATCTGCAATAAACGAATTGTGCTCAAGGGCCAACGCTCCGGAAATAGTTTCCGTAGATTTTATAGGGGAGGAGAGCGAGCAACGATTTGAAATTGAGAAAGAACTCTCCATTTATAGGGTGGTTCAGGAATTACTAAACAATGCACTAAAACACGCGGAGGCAAAAAATATTTCAGTCAAATATGCCCATAAGGCTGGCCAGCTGCTGATAGACGTTGAAGACAACGGCACTGGCTTTGACTTTAAGGAAGCCAAGGATCGTATCGAGCCGGGGAAGGGCATAGGCTTAACCAATATCGAAAGCAGGGTCAATGCCATTAACGGAGAAATCAATTTTGATTCAGTTAAGGGCAGTGGCACAACAGTATCGCTACTGTTGAAATTAGATTATTAGGTTAGTATTTTATTAAATCCATACGGAACTAAACTCTGCATACCGTGAACACGCTCAAAGTCGTAATAGCTGACGATCATAAGCTATTCCGAAAAGGGATGAGATCCCTCCTGGAGTCATTTGAAAGAATCGGCCATATCGATGAAGCTTCAAATGGCAAGGAACTCCTGGAAATGATCACCAATGAACAACCTCATGTTATTTTGATGGACTTGCAAATGCCTGTCATGGACGGGGCCGAAGCCAGTCAGCAGGTTATAGACACCTACCCTGATGTAAAAATACTGGTGCTAACCATGTATGACGATGAAAAGTTTATTCTGCACATGATGGAAATGGGAGTGCATGGCTATCTATTAAAAAATGCCGAACCGGAAGAAGTTGAAAAGGCTATTTACTCAGTTCATGAGAATGACTTCTATTACAACAAAAGGGTTACCGAGGTTTTACGAAAGGGCATTATGCTTAACTCGCATGATAAGCCAGCTTTCGATAATCAATCACATTTGACCGCCAGAGAAAGTGAGGTGCTGAATCTGATTTGTAATGAAATGACGAATCAGCAAATTGCTAAGGAACTGGAAATCAGTAGAAGGACAGTAGAAAAGATTCGTAGCAATTTACTTGAGAAGGTAAACGCAAAAAATACGGTAGGCTTAGTTAGATACGCTATCGACCACGGCATCCTGGTCTGATTCCGTGCACATATCTACCGGCTGCTGTACCTGGTAGCAATTGGGCCAGCACTGGTCTCCTGGTTTGCCTTGAAATTGGTGTGCATCTGCGGAAGGTATGCTCCACAGGAATACCCCGGATACAATTACGATTGCACTGAGAAAGATTTGGGCTGCAAACTGGCGATTCATACAAGGTTAGGTTTTGGAAGAAATCTTTTTCGGGCGCTAATATAGTAAACAAACTGACTTTACCCCGCTGAATCAACGTAATTGAAGGGATTACTATTACATTACTGTGCTGATATTCAATTAGTTATAATTCTGAAAAAATGCAGCATATACGTATAAATACGTATATGAATTAATCTCATTAAAGTGGCAATACTATCGGAATAGTATCAATCGCGATGTAAATAATACAATTTTATTTTTGAACTGGTCTGAATACAGAAACCACCTCGGGGTCGCATTCGAGGTACGGTCCTTCGATGAGGTCAATGCAGTAAGGGATAGCTGGAAACACTGCATCAAGGCATTGCCTTATTGCCTTAGGTTTACCGGGTAAGTTAACTACCAGGCACTTACCTCTGATTCCCGCAGTTTGCCTACTTAATATGGCAGTGGGTACATACTTCAAACTTTCCTGTCGCATTAATTCTCCGAAGCCAGGTAGCATCTTTTGGCAAACTGCCTCGGTAGCCTCAGGGGTTACATCTCTAACTGCTGGACCGGTGCCACCAGAAGTAACAACCAGACAACAACCCTTTTCATCGGCCATTTCTTTTATGGTCGCGGCAATTTGCTCTTGCTCGTCTGGAATTACGGCATACTCTTTCTCCCAATCTGATGTCAGATATTCAGATAAGGTTTCAACGATAGCTTTGCCGGGGATATCTTCATAAATTCCCTTGCTGGCCCGGTCTGACACATTTATGATTCCAATTCGGATATCACTCATTATTATTTCTTGTAAGTCAGATTTTCAGATCTGCCCTTCTTGTAAATCATCTGTCCGCGATCTATGCCTTTCCTCAGGCGCTTTTGCTCATCCAGAGGTAGTTTAACCACTTCCTGGCATTCTTCGGAACAGCACCCTTCGTACTGCTTAGCGCATTCTTCGCATTGGATAAATAGTAAGTGGCAGCTGTAGTTGAGGCAGTTGGTGTGATCATCTGATGGCTTTCCGCATTGGTGGCACCTTGAGATCACTTCTTCTGTAATTCTTTCTCCCAGCCTCTCGTCAAATACAAAGTTCTTGCCCTTAAATTTATTGGACAATCCTTGTGCATCTACGTCGCGGGTATATTGAATGATACCGCCTTTCAACTGGAAAACATTCTTGAACCCAACATGCTTGTAGTAAGCGCTGGCTTTCTCGCACCTAATACCGCCGGTGCAATACATTACGATATTCTGGTTTTCTTTGCCCTTAAGTTGATCCTCTACCACGCTTAATGTTTCGCGAAAAGTATCGGTATCGGGTAAAATGGCATTCTCGAAATGCCCAACCTCACTTTCGTAGTGATTTCTCATATCTACGATAATAGTATCAGGCTGATCTGCCATTTCATTAAACTCTGACGCCAGCAGGTGTTTACCGCAATTTGTTACATCAAAACTCTTATCATTCAATCCATCTGCAACAATTTTGGACTTCACCTGAATCTTCAGTTTAAAAAAAGATTTTCCCGCAGCTTCAATTGCCATGTTGAGATCGATATCATGCAATTCCTGATGCTGAGACATCCATTTCTCAAACATATTATAACCTGTCTCCGGTACACTGATTTGGGCATTTATTCCCTCCTCGGCCACATATACTCTTCCGAAAACTCCCAACTCCTGCCAACTGCTATAGAGTGAATCTCTGAAAGCCTGAGGCTCTTCAATTTTGAAATACTTATAGAATGACAAAGTCTTGCGTATCTCAGCACTTTCTTCCAGGGCTTGCTTTAGTTCTTTGCCGTTAACGCGATTATGAAGCGGTTTCATCTATCTGTTTTTGGCTTAAGCTCTCCTTTAATTAGCAGGTTATACTCTTGACAGGTAAGAAGCCCACGCTGATTGCTGTATGGACAGGTTATATATTCCTGACCGAATTTGCCCTCTTTAATTATCACCGATTCACCCTTGCAAACCGGGCATATTACTTTGTCCTGATCCTGGCAATCAATTTCTGTTTCCTGGCTTAACTCATCCAGAATGTATTGAAGCTCAGCCTCTCTTTGCACTGAATATAATTCCTGGGCCTTCTCAAAATGCAGTACGGCATCATCAAAAAATCGACCCTTAGTGCCAGACAATTCCATATACTTTGAAAGCCAGTTTATGCTTTGCTTATATTTTTCCAGGTAGAAGGAATTCTTTCCGAAGTAATAGGAAATGTTAGTCGGTAAGACCTTCATATTCTTTATCACTTCTCTAAATATTTTATCGGCTTCCGCGTACTCGCCTTGCTCGAGAAGTTTCGCGCCTCTATCTATCTCTCTTCCAAAACGTTCATTCTCATCTTGCCCCTTGAGGTTAATCGCAAGGAGCAACATTAAACTTACCAGTACAATTGATGTCTTTTTCACTTTCAATTTAATTGCTGCAAAGATCGGCTAATCTTACCACTTGGCTACCAAATCACTCTTGATTTCTTTTTGGCACGGGATCGTAACCATGCCCTCCCCAGGGATGACATCTCAATATCCTTTTCATTCCCATCCAAAATCCGCGCCAAGCGCCCCACTCTTCTATGGCATCAATCATATAGTGAGAACAAGTTGGTGTATAGCGGCAATTGCTTCCCAGCCAGGGGGATATCATAGCCTGATATAGCCTGATTGGAAAAATAACTAAACGCTTAAATATGCTCACCTACAGATTCTTAAGACCATACAAATTTAATTGACCACTTAAATAATACCTTAATAGTTGAATCAAAGAAATTGCCATAATTTGCACACGCTAATCGTCTTTTATTCAATTCAACATGAGAATTTTCAACACCTTCCTGGTTATTGCATTGCTTGCAATAACGACAGTTAAGACCAACGCCCAAGGCGAATACAAAGCCAAATTTGAACAGCTAGGCACTGACCTTGCTACTCCCAACAAATACAGAACAGGTGCTGGTTCCCCAGGGGTAGAATACTGGCAACAGCAGGCTAATTACGAAATTAAAGTGGAAGTAGATGACCAAACCCAGGTGTTATCAGGAGCTGAAAAAATCACTTATTTCAACAATTCTCCAGACAAGTTAAAATACCTGTGGGTACAGCTTGACCAAAACGTCCGAGCCAAGGGTTCACTTGTTGCACGTAGCGATCAAAATGTGATCTCAGATTCAATTGCTGCCAAGTGGCTGCCCGCCATGGTAGAAACGCAGGAATATGAAGGTGGCTACAAGATAAAGTCTGTCACTGACGGTGGCGGCAAGCCACTTCCGCACACCATCGAAGGCACCATGATGCGTGTAGATCTTCCACAAGTCCTTAGTAAGGGGGAAAACTTCGTTTTCAATATTGAATGGAGCTACCAGGTTTACGACCGCATGGAAATTGATGGCCGTGGTGGTTACGAGTACTTCCCGAAGGATGACAACTATGCTTACACTATCGCACAGTGGTTTCCAAGAATGGCAGCGTACACCGACTTTGAGGGTTGGCAAAATAAACAATTCATGGGTCGTGGTGAGTTTGCACTAACATTCGGCAATTACAAAGTAGACATAACCGTTCCCTCCGACCACATAGTTGGCGCTACGGGTGTGCTTCAAAATGAAAATGAAGTGCTTACGGAAAAGCAAAGGCAGCGTCTGGAAAAAGCCAAATCTTCGTCATCGCCGGTGATGATTGTAACTCAGAGGGAAGCGGTGAAAAAAGAAAAGGCCAAAGCCGCTGATAAAAGTACCTGGAGTTTTCATGCTGAAAATGTTCGTGACTTTGCTTTTACTTCTTCGCGAAAATATATCTGGGATGCCATGGGTGTGGACATCAATGGCAAGATGGTAATGGCCATGTCTTATTACACAAAGGAAGGTAATCCTCTGTGGGAGAAGGAATCTACCAAGGCCGTGGCCAGAACACTTGAAACCTATAGCAGGTACACTTTTGATTACCCCTACCCTGTAGCCATTTCAGTACATGCTGCAAATCAAGGTATGGAATACCCTATGATTTGCTTCAACTACGGAAGACCCAACCCCGATGGTTCTTATTCCCAAAGCACACTGGAAGGCATGGTAGGTGTAATAGTACATGAGGTAGGCCATAACTTCTTCCCCATGATAGTAAACTCGGATGAGCGACAATGGACCTGGATGGATGAAGGACTTAATTCATTTATGGAACATGTAACATTGAAAGAATGGTATCCTGACTTTGACCTGACCTGGGGAACTCCTGAAGGAATTGTACCCTACATGATGGGCGATAAGCAATATATCCGGCCCATAATGACAAATTCTGAGCAAGTACTGCAATTTGGTTACAATGCCTATGGCAAGCCCTCCGCTGCCTTGCTGGTACTGAGAGATGCCGTAATGGGCAAGGAACTTTTCGATTACGCCTTTAAGGAATACGCCAGGAAGTGGGCATTCAAGCACCCGACGCCAGCTGATTTCTTCCGAACTATGGAAGATGCATCCGCGGTGGACCTTGATTGGTTCTGGAAAGGGTGGTTTTATACCACTGACCATGTAGATGTGTCAGTTGATGAAGTAAAATGGTACCGAATTAAGAATAGCGAACCAGGATTTGAGAACCGTGTCAATGAAACTACAATCTCAGGCAACAATACTATTACCGAGGGATTTGAAGAATTCACTGTGATCGATACCGATGCCAGGTTTTACCGGGAGTTCATGAATCGGGTGGATGATGATCAGATCCGTGCCAATCACACCAACAAGAATTTCTATCAAGTAAAACTCACCAACAGCGGTGGTTTGGTTACACCAATCTTTATTGAATGGACCTACACAGATGGTACTAAGGAAGTAGAGAAAATACCTGCAGAGATCTGGAGGCTCAATGAAAATGAAGTGACTAAGGTATTTCTGAAGGAGAAAGAAGTGGCCAGCATGAAACTCGACCCTATGGGTCTCACAGCCGATGTTGATGAGGAGAATAACAGTTTCCCGAGGCAAAATAATGCCTCCCGATTTGAGCAATTCAAAAAGAAATCTCAGAACTAATACTTACCAACTATACTTACCAACATTATATTCTAAACCGCATGAAGAAAAGACTTTACGTTTTTACACTGGTGATGTTTGCATCAGTGATTGGCCTTTTGGCCCAGGGCCTCGATATGGAGAAACTAAAGGGTATGAAACCCCGAAGTATTGGCCCCGCAGGTATGAGTGGTCGTGTTACTGCAATTGATGTCGTCAATGACCAACCCAATATTATGTATGTAGGAACCGCTTCCGGTGGCCTTTGGAAATCTGAAAGTGGCGGCATTGGGTGGGAGCCTATTTTTGATGAGCAAGGCACGCTCTCAATTGGGTCCGTCGCCATCCAGCAAAGCAACCCTGATGTAATTTGGGTAGGTACTGGTGAGGGCAACCCTCGAAACAGTCTTAATGGCGGCTACGGAATATATAAGAGTATTGATGGTGGCAAAAACTGGCAATTGATGGGCCTCGAAAATACGCGGCATATTCACCGGGTAATAATTCATCGTGATGACCCAAACACAGTTTTCGTTGGCGCCATAGGTTCCCCCTGGGGCGAACATCCCGATCGTGGGGTTTATCGCACAAAAGACGGTGGCAAAACGTGGGAAAAGGTGCTCTATGTAGATGAGAAAACTGGTGCAGCCGACCTGGTTGTTGATCCCACCAACCCAAACAAGCTTATTGCCGCCATGTGGGAACACCGACGCAAGCCCTGGACATTTAACTCTGGTGGACCCGGGTCAGGCATGTATATAACTTTTGATGGCGGAGATACCTGGGAGGAGCGTACTGATAAAGATGGTCTGCCAAAAGGAGAACTTGGAAGAATGGGTCTGGCTGTCGCCCCGAGCAAGCCAAATACTATCTACGCGCTAATAGAATCCAAGAAAAACGCTCTTTACAAATCCGAAGACGGTGGGTTTAAATGGAAGAAGATCAACGACAAAAATCATATCGGCAACAGGCCATTTTATTACTATGATATCTATGTAGATCCCCGGAATGAAAATCGTATCTATAGCCTGTTTTCCTATGTAAATGTTAGTGAAGATGGGGGCAAGTCCTTTGGCCGTTTGATGGAGGCTTACGGCGTCAACAACGGAGTTCACCCTGACCACCACGCCTGGTGGATTCATCCTGATAACCCTCAATTCATGATTGATGGTAATGATGGTGGGCTTAACATTACCCATGACGGTGGCAAGACCTGGCGCTTTGTAGAAAATCTTCCGCTTGCGCAGTTTTATCATATCAGTGTAGATATGGATTTTCCATATAACGTCTATGGAGGTATGCAAGACAATGGCTCCTGGATCGGTCCAGGCTATGTACTGAAGTCCGGAGGTATCCGAAATTCTTACTGGCAGGAGTTATACTTCGGAGATGGGTTTGACGTAGTTCCCGACAAGGACGACAATCGCTATGGTTATGCTATGTCGCAAGGAGGTAATGTAGGCCGCTATGATCGTATCACCGGTCATTCCAAGAATGTTAGGCCAACACACCCTGACCCTAACATGAAATTACGCTTTAACTGGAATGCCGCCATTGCCCAGGATCCGTTTAATAACGCAACTATTTACTATGGAAGTCAATTCTTGCATAAAAGCACTGATAAAGGTGGCACCTGGAACATAATCTCCAACGATCTTACAACCAACGATCCAGAGAAGCAAAAGCAGTATGAAAGCGGTGGACTTACCATGGACGCAACTGGTGCCGAGAACTACACTACCATCGTTGCTATTGAACCAAGCCCCGTACAACAAGGCGTTATTTGGGTAGGAACCGATGATGGCAACGTGCAACTTACTCGCGATGGTGGGCAGAACTGGACCAATCTTTCTTCACGAATCACTGGTATGCCTCGCGATGGCTGGGTTACGCAAATAAGAGCCTCTAACAAGAACGCCGGCGAAGTTTACGTAGTAGTCAATAACTACCGAAACTATGACTACAAGCCCTATCTCTTCAGATCTCGTGATTTTGGGCAAACCTGGCAAAGCCTGGTTAGTAATAATTCCGTTCCAAGCTATACGCTGGCAGTTGTGCAAGATCCTGAAGAGCCACGCTTGCTCTTTTTGGGTACAGATGTTGGTCTCTACGTAAGTCTTGATGAAGGGGCTAGCTGGACTAAATGGACCCATGAATACCCTAGTGTTTCGACTATGGACCTACAAATCCACCCCCGCGAGCACGATCTTATCATGGGCACCTTTGGAAGAGCGGCTTGGGTAATTGATGATATCAGACCGTTGCGCGAAATGGCAAAAGAAGGTGCCGGAATTCTCAGCAAAACACTTCATGTATTTGATGCTCCAAATGCTTTTATCACCATGAATCAACAAGCGGAGGGAACAAGGTTCGCCGGTGAGGCGATGTTCTCCGGTGAAAACAGACAGAGGGGTGCTATTATCAGTTACGTAATTAATAAGCCTGAAGTGAAGAAGGATGAGCCCAAGGAAGAAGAACCTCGAAGCAGACGTAATCGCCGATCAAGAAACACAACACCTGAGCCAACAACCGAAGCCTCTTCTGATGAAAAGAAACCAAAAGTGAAGTACGACTCGCTGGTGATGGAGGTTTTCAACAGTAGTAATGAACTGATAAGAACTGTTAAGCGCAAGGCACCCGAAGATATGGGTCTTAACCGAACCCGTTGGACATTAAATGAAAAAGGAGTTAGGTTCCCCAGCAGGCAAAAGACCAGACCGAATGCCCCGGAACCTGGAGGAGTGACTGTGCTTCCCGGAACCTACAAAGTGCGACTTTCCTACGGAGATCAGAAGGATTCAACTATGGTTGAGGTAGGATTTGACCCTCGCTACGACCTTGATAACTCCTTACACAAGCAACGCTACGACGCACTTAAGGAAGTAGAAAGCGTCATTGCGCTGGCAAGAAAAGCTACCGAACGATTAGTAGAATCCAGAGGAATTGTGGACGAATATGGTAAAATGCTAAAGGAGAAAAAAGGAGACGAGTGGAAAGAATTGAAGGATAAGAACAAGGCTGCTAAAGACTCTATTAATGCACTAATAGATCTGGTAATAGGCAAAGAAGATAAAAGGCAGGGCATCACCAGCAGGGAAAACCCTACCAACATTTCCTTCACCTTCAGGGCACGTAGCTATATTGGCAGAACCCTGGATCCTATCGGAGATACGGAAAGAAGGGTGATGCAACAGGCGCGGGATATGATCACCCCGGTAATCGATAAGATTAATGCATTTTATGCCAACGAATGGCCTCAATATCGCGAAGCCATGGAGAATGCTAACCTTTCACCATTTAAGGACTACGAACCTCTTAAGGAGTAAGATATTTTTCTCACTGCTTGCAAAAGGCCTGGAGAGCGATCTTCCGGCCTTTTTCTTTGCAGGACAACATCAGGATTGCTAATCGTTTTGATCGAATTTTTTCGAATTGGTCATTACCCTGATTCGGCAATATTCGTTATCGTTGCAAAAAACCCAGCATTATGACTATTAAGATGTACCAGGTTGATGCCTTCACCAGTAAACTCTTTGGAGGAAATCCGGCGGCTGTGTGCCTGCTTGAAGATTGGTTGGAAGACGAGTTGATGCAAAATATTGCTTCCGAGAACAACTTATCTGAGACGGCATTTCTTGTGCCCGAAGGAGATATTTATGGTATCAGGTGGTTTACACCGGCATATGAAGTGGATCTCTGTGGACACGCCACCTTAGCATCGGGTCACGTTATACTTAACTACGTCGAGACAGATACCAGCCAGGTTAATTTTTACTCTCACCGCAGCGGGCCATTATCAGTCACAAAAGTTGATAACCGATTAGTCATGGATTTTCCAGTTGACGACCTCGAAGCCGTAGTGCCTCCAGCAGGGATGGAAGCTGCCCTTGGTGTATCTGCCACTGAGGTGTATCAGGGTAAAACTGATTACATGGTGGTATTGCATTCACAGTCAGATATCGAAAACCTGAACCCTGACTTTGGTAAGTTAAGCGCTATTGAAGCCAGAGGAGTAATAGTTACGGCCCCTGGTAATGAAGTAGACTTTGTCTCTCGCTTTTTTGCACCACAGGCTGGAGTACATGAAGATCCCGTGACTGGCTCAGCACACACCACCCTTACCCCCTACTGGGCTGAAAAGCTGGAAAAGCAACAACTAGTCGCTAAACAGCTATCTCAACGGGGAGGTAGCCTGCAGTGCAATTTAAAAGGAGATCGAGTGGAACTGATTGGGCAGGCTGAGACGTATATGATCGCGGAGATTTTCGTTTAAGACAAGTATTACCTCCAGGAAAACACATTGAAATGAAAAAGTATAGAGTTGGTATTTTCCTTTTTAATGATGTAGAAGTCCTTGACTTCGCCGGACCTTTCGAGGTTTTTTCTGTCACTTCGGAACTCAATAACTACGAACTATGTGAAGTATTCACTGTAACCGAGGATGGAAAGGAAATAAATGCCGTTAATGGTCTAAGAGTTGTTCCCGACTATTCATTTGAAAGCGCACCTCAGACAGACATATTAATTATTCCTGGGGGAGACGGAACGAAAAAAGGTTACCTCAATAATACCGTACTCAACTGGGTATCAAAGCAAAATGAAAGTTCCGATATCACCATCTCTGTCTGTTCAGGGGCAAGAATACTTGCAAAACTTGGCTTGCTAGATGATATCCCATCAATTACTCACCATGAGGTAATTCCTTCGGTTCAGCAGATTGCCCCAAAAACTGAAATTCTTGCTGACGAAAGATTCGTAGACACCGGAAAAATCATGACTGCCGGAGGTATCTCCGCTGGCATAGATTTGTCCCTTCATATCGTTGGGAAACTTTTTGGCAAGGCAATTGCAGACAAGACAAAAGTTTACATGGAATATGGAAGTTGGAGAGAACTTCTCCCTTAACTTTGATTCCTGGAAACCTCCGACCCTACTACTTGTCATTTTATTGAACTTTAAATCGTAATGCTATGAAGATTATTAGCGTAGCAGTATTGGCTATGTTGCCATTGCTCGCCACTGCACAACTTGAGTACTCTGTTGAGCTCACCGACATTAAGGTGAATCTAAATGGCTCAGAATATGAGCTTGAAGACCAGGTAGCTGGAAACCTGGTAGTGGGCCAGATCAGAACTGTGCCACTTTTTCAGCAAGATGGAATCAGTTACTTTCTGGATTTAAAAGTTGCCAGAAGTGGCAAAAGGCTTAAGTTGATAAGACAAGGGAGGCTCACATCACCGGCAAAAGCCATGCAGGGCAAATCCTACAAGGCAGTGAAATTTGTAGGTACTTCAAGCCCGGGCCCACTCGCTGGCAGGCATAGCGAAAACTTTCTTTATGATAAGGCCAGTTTAGGCTCAGCGTTTATCAGTTTTAAATACATGTTCCACTATAAATAATTATCACTATGAAATTGAATAGGTTTCTGACCTTTTTCTCTGTTGCTGTAACCATTGCATTAATATTCTCATTCTCTTCTAAGAAGGAAACCCGAAACTTTGAATTCAAGCAGATTACTGTAATTGAATCAGTAGTTCCCGGAGGAATAGGCCGATCGAGAATGATAACCACCAGTACAGACGGCTCTTTGAATGAGGTTAAGCTTAAGAACTTTTTCAGCCTTACTGGAATCAACTTTGGAAATGTGAGAGAGAATGATAAAACTATAACCAATGAAATTACATCTCTTTACGATCAGGGATGGGAGTTGGCAGATGTAACTTCTGGTGTTTATAGCGAGGCAACCGTAGATGGCCCAGGAGCTGGAATCTTTATCACGCGATACTTGCTGAAAAAGGCATTGTAGCAATTAGCGTAGGAATTCAAGGTTTGTTCAGAGCAAGGAGCTTTGGGCAAACCTTTTTCAATTTGCAGGCTCCAACCTGCTTACCCCTAATCCAGGAGCATCAAGGGGCGACATTATTCCATTCTCAACCACAAATCCTCCCTCGACAATATCTTTCGCCAGATCGAAGCTGCCGTCAAGATCAATGTATTTTGTGTGTTCACAGGAAAAAGCTGCATGTAATGCGGCCGAAATACTTACGATACTTTCATCATTGCAACCCCACATTAAATCCAATCTTGCCTGACGTGCTACCTCCGCAATTCTCAAAGCCTGACTCACCCCTCCACTTTTCATCAGTTTAATGTTGAAAATACCGCTGGCTGGCTCAGGATAAGCAATGTTCGCGGCGTCTGCTGCAGACACCAAAGATTCATCGGCGGCAATGGTGTCTCTGATTTCCCTGGGAAGGGTTCGCATGTCCTCCACTGCATCTTGAGGCAAGGGCTGCTCTACTAATTCAAGATTGAAGCCTGAAGTGCGGTTGTGGAAATCAACCAGCTGATCGCGGTTGTAACCCTGGTTGGCATCAATTCTAATAACTACTGAATCGTCAAGGATCTCCCGCATTTTTGCTAATCTCTCTATATCAATATCCAGGTCCTGACCGAGCTTGACTTTCAACACATTAAATCCCTGGCTAATATATTCTTTAGCATCCTCTACAGTTTCGTCAACCCCCATGATGCCAATGGTAACCGAAGTAGGCAAACTTTGAATCTTTTGGCCTAAATAACTAACCAGAGGAATTCCCAGCTGTTTGGTAAAGAGATCGTACAATGCAATATCTACCGCAGCCCTACTACCGGGATTAGCCGCGAATTTCTCAAAAAGCTCAAAAGTCAGTTGGTTAATTTCACGGATATCTCTGCCAATAATCCAGTCTTTTAGATTTCCGTTAAGCAATTGCAAGCTATCATCCACGGTTTCTCCTACTACCTGCTTACTGGGATTACAGGCACCGATACCGGTGGTGCCATCTTCAGCACGCAACTCCACAAATACATTTTCCACTGAATCTGTGGTTTTGTAAGCAATGGTATAGGGCTTGGTTAAGGCAAGATTCTCTTGCCAAACTTCCATGGAGATGATTTTCATTTCTTAAAGTTGTTAATATAGTTGTGAACAGCCGGCATTATACCGGAGACACCCTCTTCCAAAGGAAGTATTACTGGAATGCCCAGCTCTTCCTCATACTTTCGTTTCCACTCCAGGCCTTGCTCAGGAGATAGATCAGTTGAATTTAGTGTTACAGCAATAGTTTCCGCCCCATACATCTTAATCAAAGCAATCTCGTCTTTCAGAGTAGGGATGTCATTGTCAATATCTTCCAAACCAGTAAACTTGGTTCTTGCTGGTGCATGTTGCAAAATAACCCCCTTTGCTTCACCAGAAACGATAAATTCAGAACCACAGGGTCCGGATGGATTACGAAGGGAAGACTGACCCTCCAGCAGTATCACTTCCGGGTGCTCATTTTCGTAGCACTCCACTACGGCATTTTCGATTTCTCCCGAAATGAAATCGTTATAGGTTGAATCGAATATGAAGCCGTACTTATAACCTCCAAGCCAACCAGTTTGGCCGGTATAGACCATCTCGGCTTTCACACCTTCCTTAACCAAACCCTCTCGCACCCAAATGGCGGTGGTGCGTTTACCCAAAGCACAGTCAGTACCAAGCACTGCGATCACCGGGCAATTCACCGTTTTTATGCGCCCCGACCAAAACTCTAGCTCGCTTTTGGGTCTTGGCTTGCGAATATCTATTAGCTCAACTCCTTTCTCTCTCGCTTTGTCTCTGAGGTGGGGAATGTCACTGACAAACTCGTGGAGGCCATTAACAATAGCATAACCACAATCTATGGCCTTAGTAATGTCCTCTTGCATCTGTGGAGGAATAGTACCACCCTTAGTAGCGACACCGATTATGCAGTACTGGGCTTGTTCAGCTCCGTTAGTTTTAAAATCATCTATGGAGCTATAGACGGCAACTCCTGCGTTTTTGCCGTCAATCACCTCGCCAGCGTCTTTGCCGGCATGATTCTCATCGATAACTCCAACGATGTTATAACGTGAAGACCCACGAATTAATCCATGGGTAGTTTTGGCGTGATTGTCATGTAAAATCCCGCCTGTAATTACAATTGCATTTCCGTCCATTGGTTGATCGTAACAATAGGAAGCTAAGTTAAAATGAAAAGCGATATATAAATGGGCCAGCCAATTATTTTACCCTAATACCATTAATTGTATGATGATCGGTAGATTGAGGGTATGCTACAGCGCCATTTACTATTGCATATTTAACAGTATCATCTTTAAGAAGTAAGAAGTTAGGTTGGGCATCAAGCGAAAGTTGCCACTCCTTACCAGGTACACCTAAAGCTATTGGTACACCAACAGGATTCTCGCTGCTATCATCTTTGTACCTAAAATATATACAACCCTGCTGCAATTGGCCCCGAATCAATTCTAAGGATGAATCTGTTAACTCCTGCGGATAAATCCTTCCAGCACTTAGAACTAGTCCATTGCCATCTATTTCTTCATAAGCATCAAATACAGAAAGGTCGCCGATAGCATCGATGCGGCCAGTGAAATAAACCCCTCTATCCAGGTGATCTGTGGTTTCTTCCCAAACTATGCCGATGCTGAGGGTTGTTCCCTGGTAGGATACATCCCTGATTATTAAGTTATAAATCCGTTTGTTGTTGAGTGGTATACTCTCGTAAGCCTTTATATCATTAGTTGCGTAAGCCCGGGAAGCAATGGAATCCAGGGCCTGTACCATAGAAAGCAGGTAGTATTTCCTCACATCTTCCCGCTCCCAATCTTTATTATAACCACCTGCTTCGAACAATATAGTAGCTGCGCCCTGCGATTGACAGAATTCCCCAAAAGCCCGTGGTTCGTAGTCGTCTGGATATCGTGCAACATGACCAGGCATGTAGTTCTGAATCATATTATTGATATCAACAATGATCTTAGCGGCAGACTCACGATTTTTCGGCCAACCTGAGGTCGCCTCACCTGGAGGAGCTAAAAAGGAAAGTGAAGCGGGCCTTTTGGTTTCACCGACGCCCCAATTCGCCACCTGATCATGCAGGTTGAGGCAATATTGTGGCTTAACCTCTCTGAAAACGGTCACAAGAATTCTTGATTCCGGAGCTGCCTGCGCCGCGGCATCACGGTTTAAATCCAAGCCCCATACGTTTTCTCTCTGATAAATCTCAGCGCCGTCTGGGTTCAGCATCAGGATCACGTGAAAAGTGATCTTGGAGAGTAAATCCTGAGACTCTGCTTTCCACTCCTCAGAACTTATCAGGTTTATGAAATCAAAAGCTGCCCTGGTTGCTGTTGATTCATTACCATGCATTTGGGTCCAGGCCAATACAGTTGTGTCTCCCTGACCCACGGAAACCATCAATACCTCCCTACCCTGAACAGAATTGCCAACCATTCTAACCAGGAATCGTTCATCTTTCGCGAGGGCATCAATTAGCGGGCGAATTTGATCATGCTTTATATGCCTTTGAGCCAACCCTTCCTGGTAAAAACTGGAATATTTATTGTTTACTTTATCGATATTGAAAATTGCCATAATTTAGGCCGCTCGGTGGTTTTAAAATCTGAGGTTTATGTACCGCAAATGTAGTCAAATCCTGTTTCTAGCATTGCTAATTGTTACAGCTAGTCAAGGCCAAAATTTAAAACTGGCCAAAGTAAAATACAATGGCGGAGGAGACTGGTATGCCAATAAAACTGCCCTGCCTAATTTAATAGAGTTTTGCAACCGCAATCTCAACATGTCGCTGGCCGCTGAGGAAGATGTTGTAGAAATCGGGAGCAGCGATGTTTTCCTCTACCCGTATCTCTACATGACTGGCCACGGCAACATTGTATTTTCTTCCCAGGAAGCCGAAAACTTACGAAAGTATTTGTTGGCAGGAGGCTTTCTTCACATCGACGATAATTATGGGTTGGACCAATTCATCCGCCTTGAAATGAAGAAGGTGTTTCCAAACCTGGAGTTTGTGGAACTACCTTTTGACCATCCCATTTACCACCAGAAGTACGATTTCGATGCTGGCTTACCTAAAATACACGAGCACGATGGCAAGCCAGCCCAGGGTTTCGGACTAATCCACGAGGGGCGACTGGTATGCTTCTACTCATTCGAATCTGACTTGGGCAATGGATGGGAAGACCAAAGCATCTATAACGATCCTGAAGAAGTAAGGCAAAAAGCTCTTAAAATGGGCGCCAATATTATTAGCTACGCTTTTACCCAGAATTAAATTTATTTCCCATCCGACTAGGAAAATAGTTGAATAACTATATACTTAGTTATATATTTATTAGCATGAAGGAATTAACTAAGGCTGAAGATCAGGTCATGCAAATCCTTTGGAGGATAAAGAAGGGTTTTGTGAAAGACATACTTGCGAAGATGCCAAAGCCGAAGCCGGCCTACAATACGGTGTCAACTATCACCAGAATATTAGTTAAGAAAGGATTTGTGGGATACAAAGCTTACGGCAAAACCCATGAGTATTTTCCGGTTGTTGAAAAGAAAGATTACAGCAATTTCTATCTGAAGAATTTCATCGGAAATTATTTCTCCGGCTCATTCGAAAACATGGTATCTTTTTTTGCTAAAGAAAATAACCTAAGTCCAAAGGAGGTACAGAAGATGCTGAAAAAGCTCGAAGACGAAAATGAATAATTTCATCAACTATAGCCTGCAATCAGCCATATGCCTGGCTGTATTCTTTCTGTTTTACCATTTCTTCCTGAGAAAGCAGCGAAATTTCGACTACAATCGGTACTTCTTAATATTCGCACCTATTCTTGCACTTATACTCCCACTTATAAAAGTCCCTTTTACGCAAGATGCTTCCTCATCAAGCCTCGCATTGGTCTATCAATTACCTGTTGTTGTTGCCGAAGTAACAACTATTGTTGAACCAAATGAAGCCATTAGGTTTCCCTGGCAATTCTCAGCAGTTGTTGTATATGTGTTTGGAGCGGCCATTTTTTTCGTAAAGTTATTGCTGAGGCTGCGCAAACTTGTTAGACTTATCAGGGGAGAAGAGAAAAGATACATTGGTAAACACAGGGTAGTTTTCACCCATGGTCAATTCCCAACATTCGTTTTTCTAAACTACCTGTTTTGGGATGAAAGCAGGCAACTATCAGAAAGTGAATCGAGCTACATTCTAAGGCATGAAGAAACGCACATTTCTCAAAGGCATAGTTTAGATGTATTGTTAATCGAAATTCTGGCAGTAGTCTTTTGGTTTAACCCATTAATTCGCATCTATAAAAAGGCTATTCAGGAAAATCACGAATTTATAGCAGATAGCAATGCCTACAAGAATGATAGCAAGGTCGCCTACACAAAACTGATTCTTAAGCAACTCTATCAAGAGATTACGCTACCAGTGGCACAGTTCTTTGGAAAGTCGCTGGTTGAACGTCGCGTAGACATGATCCGCAATGGCCGAAGCAACTCCCTGACCAGGCCCTTACTTTCTTTGCCATTGATTGCATTGATGTTCTTTACGTTCTCTTGCCAGGAAGAGTACCTGGAGAAGCCAAAGGTCTCAAACTCCTATAACGCCGAAATAATTGCGCCGGAGCCTTTCCGTACCATGATAGCTGACCTTCAGAATACCGACGACAGCAAAAGATACTACTTTCAATTTACTCAAGATATCGAGATTGAACTCTTGAAAGCAGATGAAAACCCCAACTACAGTATCGAGTACCACTCACCTATCGATGAGAAAACGCTGCATGAGCACTTTAAGACTCAATCCCAACGCTTCAATGGTACCGTTAAGGTCACTTATCCTAAATTCAAGAGGCAACTGACTGGTTTCATTGTAGGGTTTAGCTCAGATCCAAACGCGCCTGAACCCGAAGATGCAGACTACAACATTTATGATTCTGCCAATGAGCCACCCCGCCCCTGGAAAGGTTTCCATCATATCTACGAAAGAATTACTGAAAATCTTGCCACTGAACGCAAATCACCGGATGACCACGGGGAAGTTTGGGTGGAATTTGTAGTTACCAGAATGGGAGGCATTATCAATTCTCAGATTGATTTCGAGAATTCTGACGAACTCCCTTATCCAGCCTATGGAGATGCAATCAGGGCAGTCAATTCCACACGAGGCCTGTGGAGACCCGGCAGGGAGGGTAGCAGCCTAAAAAATGTTAGAATGCGGCTGATGGTTAAGTTGTAACTTTTTAAGTATCCGGCTCACTTTTGCGCAATACTACGGATGTAGTTGACTTTCGTCTTCTATCTTTTTGCCTGATAAAATAAATTCTCTAATTCCGTACCTTTTGGGAATTAGTGTATTTGTATAGATGAGCAAAACTAGAAAAAGTCATCTATGGATTTAGCAATTGCGGAAAGTGGTCTGGTAAAAGTTGAGATCGGTGATGCTCTTGGATATTTCGATGTTGATAAAGGCTGGATTTGGAAAATTAGAAAGTAGGTGGAGGATACTTTATAAATGTCACTTGCTAGGCCAACTTCCTTAAGTCAGCTGGAATTACCTTTGAAACTCCTTGCTCAATCATAGTTACCCCATAGATAACATCTGTCTGCTCCATGGTGCGCTTATTGTGGGTAACTATGATGAATTGTGATTCCTTGGAAAAATCCCTGATAATGCGATTGAACTTGTCAATGTTGGCATCATCAAGAGGCGCATCAACTTCATCGAAGATACAGAAAGGTGCTGGTTTCAAAAGGTATATGGCAAAAAGCAAAGAAGTGGCAGTCAGGGTCTTTTCTCCTCCAGAAAGTTGATTGATGGTCAATGGCTTTTTGCCCTTAGGCTTGGCAATAATCTCAATAGCAGACTCCAACGGATTTTCATGATCCACCAATCTTAGATCACAATCATCTTCCTCAGTAAATAAGGTTCTGAATACCCTAATAAAGTTGTCTTTTATCTTCTCGAAGGCCTCAAGGAATGTAGCCTTTGCTACCAGATCGATTTCATCAATGGTTGCCAATAACGATTCTTTGGCCTTGAGTAGATCTTCTTTTTGTGAGCTGATAAAGACATGACGCTCCTGAATCTCCTCGTAAGCCTCCATAGCCATGGGATTAATTGGTCCCATATTCTCCATCCTGTCTCGAAGCTTCTCTACTTTCTCCCGCAGCTTATGCTCATCCACTTTGTTATCAACCTCAATATTCTCTTTAAGTATGTCTTCAATATCAAGATTAAACTCAACAGAGAGCCTCTCCTTAACCGAGCTTAATTCCAGTTTGGTGTCGTTGAGCTTATTTTGAAGTTCCATCAACAAAGAATCAATATTCTCTCTCTCTCTTTGTATTTCCCTTTCGCTCTTCTCCAACTCATCGATATCGCCTCTAACCTGGTAATAGTCTTTTTCCGCATTGCCTACCTCCTGCTCTTTTTCCTCTTTCTCCTTATAAAGCGCTATCAGGTAGTCGTCATTAGATTCACTCTTTTCGATTAACTCCTTTATCTCCTGCTCATTTGATTTAAGCTCCTCCTGATTCTTCTCAATCCGCTCCGTGCTACTTTCGAAAGCAGCTTCCTTATAGGAAAGTTCCTGCTCTACACTTGCCACCCTATTTTCTTGCTGGTGGAAAAATATATTCTCTTCATTAAAGGCTGCGGACTTCTGATCAAGCAACTCATTATAGGTAGACAAATCTTCGTTGAGCAGGCCAAGTTTCTTCTCCAACTCCGCAAACTCCTTCTGTTCTTTCAGACTATTTGGCCGCAGTTTATCAAGATCTTTCTGAAGCTGATCCATATTCGCCAGCATATCTTCCTTCTTGGTGTCAGTACTGGTAAGTAGCTCCCTAAATTGTTCATGCTTTGTTCGGATAGAGATGAACTCTTCATTAATGAGATTGATTGACTCCTGCTGTTCTTCGATCTGGGTTTTCTTGGTACTTGCAACTAAAGTATCCAGTTCTTTTTCCTTCTCAGATCTGCTCTGTTCTACCTCGGCTAGCTTCTTTTGAAGTTTCTTAATGTCCTTATCAAGTTTCTCCAGATTTTTGGCTCGTCCCAATTTCTTGCCTTCAAACAATCCCACAGAACCCCCTGAAAGGCTGTACTTCCTTTTGGTGATTTTTCCATTCTGGGTAATGAATATGCTGTCATCGCCTTTGGGAATGGTGGCTTGATCTCCTGTGGTTACATAGACGTTGTCCAAAATGTAGGAGATTAGCTTTTGATATTTCTTATCATATTCAACAATCTCAGAGGCCAGAAATGCATTACTATATATTTTTGCTGGCGTAGGTTTGAAATTCTCGAAAGTGTCTAGAATAAAGAAATTGGCTTTTCCTTTTGCCGCGTCACTTAGCAGATTGATGGCCTTGTAAGCCTCGGCTTCGGTCGGCACTACGTAGTAGTTCATTACCGGCTCCAGGTAATTCTCAATAGTTACCCTATACTCATCAGAGCAGGTAACAATATCTGAGAGCAGAGGTGCTTTCTTTCCCCAGCCCGATTCTTTTCTCAGAAACTTAATAGCCTCTGGAAAGCCCTCCAGGTTATCAATCATAGACTTCGTGAGGTTGTACTCGTTCTGCTTGGCATCAAGCTGACGATTTAGCTGAGTTTGCTCCTCACGAATGACTTCAATAGTCTTCTCCGTAGATTCTATTCGGGCCTGCAGATTCTCTTCTTCCTGCTTTAACTTATCAAGCTGTTTGGATTTAGCATTAAGGTCTGATTCTAACTCTCCAATTTTCTTTTCGAACTCCAGCAGGCTTGCACTCTTTTCGGAGGTGTCTGATGCAGTTTTCTCTAACTCTTGCTTAAGCGCTGTAAGCTGAATCTCCTTAATCTCAATTTCCTTTTTATGGTGGAATACCTCGTCTTGTTTGTTACGATGCAATTGAGCAACCGCATTTACCTCCTCCTGTAAATGCGAAGTCTTCGACTTCTGATCTTCAAAATCATTCTGCAACTCAAGCACTTTCGACTTTAACTCCGCAAGTTTAGTTTCAGCTTCCTTACGCTCGCGTTTCAGACTATCAATGCTGAAACCTGCCCTCTCTTTACTCTTGCGATCCTGTTCAATCTGTTCTCGTAGAGTTTCGCTTTTATCATTGAGAAATTTCAGTCTTTCGTTCTTAATCTGCTTATCGCTCTCGTAATGCCTTATGTTGTTGACATGTTCATTGAGGGCTTTTTGCTTTGCCGCCAAATCCTTCTCTTTCGTAATTTGGTTGGCTTTCTGTTTCTCTATTTCAGCTTCTTTCTCAGCAACCTTCTTATTTAGCTCAACCTTTTTGTCATTTTCCTCTTGGATGTGTTTGGTAAGATTCTGGTATGCTTCGTTTTGTTTACTTACCGTTGTTCTAGCTAAGGCAACACTTTGTTCGCGATAGTCTTCCTTAAGCTGATAGTACTTTTCAGCTTGTTTTGCTTGTTTCTCCAGAGATTTGAGGTTCTTGTCTATTTCAAAAAGAAGATCCTCCACCCTCTCCAGGTCAGCATCTGTATCATCAATTTTCCGAAGCGTTTCCTTTTTTCTCTTCTTGAACTTGGCGATGCCTGCTGCTTCCTCAAAAAGCGTTCGTCTGCTATTATCTTTATCATTGAGCAGGTCATCAACCATCTTAAGCTCAATGATGGCGTAAGAGTCTGAACCAATGCCAGTGTCCAGGAAGAGGTTAGTGATGTCCTTAAGACGGCAGGTGACGCCATTCAGCATGTACTCGCTGTCGCCAGAGCGGAAGTATTTTCTGGTTACGGTAACTTCCGAATACTCGGTAGGAAGAATGTTTTTTGTATTGCTAAAGCTGAGTGATACTTCAGCTAGTTGGGTTGGTTTCCTTTTCTTTGTGCCATTGAAGATCACGTTCTCCATCTTGTCAGAACGGAGGGTTTTGATCTTCTGCTCGCCCAGTACCCATCGTATGGCATCTACTACATTCGATTTGCCACAGCCATTAGGGCCTACTATGCCGGTTATGCCTTCATCGAAATTAATGGTAACTCTATCTCCAAAACTTTTGAAGCCATTAATTTCCAACTTGGTTAATTGCATGTAAAGGTCTTATTTATGGGTAGGGCTGAAACTGAGCAAATTTAAAATTTAATAATCCTTGGAAAAATGTTCTGTTAAGAAATTTGTATTCGCAACGCATAAAGAAGCTACGGCGTTGTGAATTCTCGATTTAGGTGGTAAGTTTGATTACTGGCCTTGATACATGGAAGACTTTCAAATTATTTTATATATCATCTTTGGGGTAATCTATTTCCTCAGCAGGTTTCTTAAGAAAAAGCCACAGGATCAGGCCAAGAGAAGACCGCGCCCTCAACAGGATCAGGATCAGGAGCAACCCACCACTGAGCAACCCATGACATTCGAGGATTTGCTCAGGGAGTTTACCGGGGAACAAACCCAGGAGTCCGAAGTTGAGACAGAGCGCCCGCTTATTAAGCCAAAACCACCCAAGCAGGACTACGACTTTGAAGGAGACTATCCAACCGATGATGAAATCCAAAAAGTCTATGAAGAGTCAATTAGGGATGCACAGAAAGACCGAGATGTAAAGCCTACAGAGGAACCTAGAATGAGATTTAAGGAGTTTTACATTGATGAAGACGCAGATGAAAACGAACTGGCTTCTGAATTTGCCGATATGCTGAAGAATCCCGAAAGCGCTCAAAAAGCTATTATCTTAAAGGAGCTGCTGGATAGGAAGTACTAGAAATCAACCTTTTCTATTTCTGGACCTTCAGATGTCCTAACTCGCCCGTTTGCTCTGGGCTTTTTTTTTATCTGGCTCTGCGGCGGGAGTGTAGTTGAATAAGTATCGCTCTTTTATTATGGCCGCTACCTTCTTAGGCACCATGTTTTCCCAGCCCATTTTCCCAGATTGAATCATAGCCAACACGTTATCCGAAATTATATGCAAGATGTCTGGATTGGCGGTAGTTATATCCTCCAGCTTATCATTGGCCATTAGAAAGTTTAGTAGCCCCTTCTGCTTATCATCAACTTCAAAGTTCTCCAGAGTTTTCAGATCAGTACGGCCCTTTGAGGGGTAAACATACAGTTTGACATTGTGACCAAACAAGGTACCGAAGGATTCCAGAATACCACCACGCAAATTCTTGTAGTAAGTTTCATCAAACACCCTGGCCAAATTTGATACCCCTAGTATTAGGCCAATTTTAGATCTTTTAGTAAAGGTAGAAATGTGATCAACTAAGCGGTAGTACTCATAGTAGTTTGAGATCATTACGTTCTGTCCCAGCGAACATAGTATATCTACTCTATCCAGGAAGTCACTATCGTCAATTTGCCCGCCCATTCGCAGATCTCTCAAAGTAAGTTCGGAGAGAACCACTATATTCTCTTTATCAACATCTGGGTCAGCCCGGAAACAACGTCGGCCGGCTAAGAGCATATCCACATTTACATGGGTAACTGGCTTAAACCTACCTCTTAATATCAACACATTCTTTCTATGCAATATTTCTGAAGGCTGCAATACATTGCCATCAGGCCCGAACAAGGCAACTTGTGTCATGTTGTTCTTCACAAGCTTGAGGCTTAGCAAACGGTTGTCAACCCGCTCAAAATCCGGCCCTGAGATCCTGAACATATCAACTTCTATTCTACCTGAAGAAAGGTTCTCTATCAGGGAAGTAAGGATATCTTCAGCCTCAGTCATATAATAACAGGCGAATATCAGGTTGACCCCAATGATGCCTAGCGCACTTTGTTGCAGCAAAGGATCATTATCGAGCATGTTCACGTGGATAACACACTCGTTAGGAGGGGTATTGGGAGCCAGCTGAAATCGCAAACCAATCCATCCACCAGCGCGATTTGACTTTTGGTAGTTTAGGGCTTCAACGGTATTGGCAAAAGCGAAAAAACGGGTAGTATCAGCCTGGTCTTCAAGACGTTGCTCCAGCAAATGGTACTCCTTGTCCAGCATCATCATTAATCTGGGCTCAGAAACATAGCGATCGCATTTACCATAAATGGCATCACTAAAAGACATGTCATAGGCTGAGATTGTCTTGGCTATAGTACCAGACGCGCCACCAGCTTTGAAAAAGTTGGCTGCTACCTCTTGCCCGGCTCCTATTTCGGCGAAGGAGCCGTATATCTTACTGTCCAGGTTTATTTTTAAAGCCTTTTCCTTAGTAGTCAGGCTTCTAAGCGCATTCATTTTTTTGTTGGTTTCTTTGCGGGAAAAATGAAGCTTTTGCTCATTCAATTTAAAACTTTTGGATATAATCCTCTAATAATGCTTACAAATTTAATACCCAATTAACCAGGAATTAGCACTTATTGATGAGTCAACTTTTAATATCATCTTTCTTTTTATAAATTCGGTTTCCGTGAAACTCAACCTTTAAATCTCAACCTAACCTTTACTACATATGGATGTATTAGATTTTATAACGCTGCTAATAATTATGGCTGCGTTTTTTACTCTAATCAACGTTAGATACCTAAAACTACCCTCCACTATTGGTTTGATGATCTTGGCCTTGGGCCTTTCCCTCTTTATAATTTTTGGAGAGATCATCTTTAGCACATTGAAAGCCCTTGCCTTTGACCTCATGACGGAATACGATTTTTCCGACGTGCTTTTCCAGGTAATGCTTAGTTTCTTGTTGTTTGCCGGTGCGCTAGAAATGGACCTTGGCAAGTTAGGAGAGGAAAAATGGGCAATTTTGATATTGGCCACAGTAGGAGTATTAATATCTACATTCTTTGTGGGTACCGCTATTTTCTATCTTATTCCATATGTAGGGCTAAACCTTGAGTATATACATTGTCTGTTATTCGGAGCCCTAATATCCCCTACTGATCCCATTGCGGTATTGGCCATGATCAAGAAATCGCATGTGCCCAAAAACCTGGAATCACAAATCGCTGGGGAGTCTCTATTTAACGATGGTGTTGGGGTAGTTGTATTCCTCACCATCCTTTCAATTGCCTTCCCCGCCGCTGGTGGAAGCCATGGCGGCGACGTTACATTTTTGGGAGTAGCACAACTATTTGGAATTGAGGTTTTTGGTGGATTAGCGCTTGGGGCCTTGATCGGCTTTGTTGGCCTTAAACTATTGATCATTATAGACAATGAGCACACTGAAATCGAGGTTCTGGTTACGCTCTCCATGGTTTTGGGTGGAGCCAGCATCGCTGAAATGCTGCATGTATCTGGACCTTTGGCCATGGTAACTATGGGGCTTTTTGTTGGTAACAAGGGAAGAAGTGCCGACCTCGAAGAAGCCGCCGGTGAATATGTCTACAAATTCTGGCACCTCATGGATGAAGCTATGAATGCAATTTTATTCATCCTTATAGGCCTTCAGATTATCGTGATTAACTGGCAAGCCGATTTCTTCTACGCTGCAGCCATCGCAATTCCTGTAGTACTCTTCGCCCGTTTCACCGGGGTTGGAGTACCAATGACAGCCATGAGAGCCTTCAGGCGATTCCCTCGCTATACTGTAAGAATACTAACCTGGAGTGGTCTCCGGGGCGGTATATCCGTTGCCTTGGCTCTTTCATTGTATGAAACGGCCAAACAGTTCTCTGTGGATACACGGATAATTGATCTGATAATTGCCATGACTTACAGTGTTGTACTATTCTCTATTGTAGTTCAGGGTTTAACAGTAAGCAAGTTGTTTGAAAAGGCCTCTAAGTCTGGTGCCTGGGAAGGCATGGAATTGAGCCCACCTGACAATCATGGCGAAGCGTCAGGGTCAGCCGAAGCCGAAGACAATTCGAACTAAATTCACGCAACAGTCTCATAGCCCAATTGGAGCAATTCCTTTTGGAATGACCGTATATTGTGATATTTTCAGCGTTTATTAAAAATCACAATTATGGAATCAAGAGGGGGTTTTACCAGTAGACTTGGGTTTATAGCCGCAGCAGCCGGCTCCGCCGTGGGGCTAGGGAACATTTGGCGCTTCCCATATGAAGCAGGAGAGAATGGTGGAGCTGCCTTCCTTTTCGTATATCTGGTTTGTATGGTGCTTATAGGCTGGCCAGTGATGGTCGGTGAAATTGCCATCGGCCGAAGAGCCAATGCCAATCCCTATGGTGCCTATACCTCTCTAGGGAACAGGAATTGGGGTCTTGTTGGAATTTGGGGAATTCTTTGTGGCATAATGTTCCTATCAGCTTACAACGTGGTTGCAGGCTGGGCCTTTGGATATTTCCTGGGCATCTCTTTCGGAGATATTCTATCTACCGAAAATCATGGGGCTTTCTTTGGTGGCTATACAGCAGACATTACCGATAATTTCTTTTACTCCCTGGCTTTTATGACCATCACGGGCATCATTGTCTTGGGGGGGATTCAAAAAGGGATTGAGAAAGCGGCCAAAATTCTGATGCCCATACTCTTCGTACTGCTAATTGGATTGATCATCTATAGCCTCACACTTAATAATGCTATGGAGGGTGTGAAATATTACCTTATTCCTGATTTCAGCTTGATTACCCTCGAAACAGCTTACTCGGCATTAGGGCAAGCCTTTTTCTCGCTGTCACTAGGCATGGGATGTCTGATTACCTACGGTTCTTATATAAAGAAAAGCGAGAATATAATTAAGGCGGCTGGGTTGGTTACTATCACCGATACCCTGGTGGCCTTCCTGGCAGGCTTGCTAATATTTCCATTAGTGTTCTCTCAGGGACAATCTCCCACAGCGGGGCCAGGCCTGGTGTTTGTAGCCCTACCGGGAATATTTGCTGACATGGGACCGGTGGCTGGCCGGATAGTTGGTGGCTCTTTCTTCCTACTGTTGTGCTTTGCAGCACTAACTTCCACCATCTCATTACTTGAAATTCCAACCACCTTCCTAATTGAGCAAA
Organism: Cyclobacteriaceae bacterium; assembly: GCA_028285445.1. Lineage (GTDB taxonomy): Bacteria > Bacteroidota > Bacteroidia > Cytophagales > Cyclobacteriaceae > JANQPQ01. The sequence goes on from JANQPQ010000014.1 coordinate 40,909, forward strand.
AGAAATGGGCTCGTAAAAAGGTGGTAGCTTTGTTTGCAGTACTGATCTTCCTTATCAGCATTCCAAGCATGCTTTCGCACGGTGCCGTAGACTTCTTCAGCAACTTTCTTTACTACGAAGGCCGCAACAAAACCTTCTTCGATATGGTATTTGATATCTTCAGTGATGTTGGACTACCACTAGGAGGGTTCTTGATGATGGTGTTTATACTTACTCGCTGGAAGATGTACAACCTTCATGAGGAACTGGCAATCGGCAATGAGACCTACCCGGGATCCTTCATGCAGAAGTTCATGGGCATTCTTCTCACTTATATCTGTCCCATCTTACTCCTAATTATGTTCATTGTCACCTTGAAGGTGAAATTCTTCTAAGGATTAGGCTCAGAATCAACCCAGTCTGCTACGAATAGGTTAGTATCTCTGGTCCCACCATTGTTTCTGTTCGAAGAGAATACGATCTGTGTTCCGTCGGGTGAGAACATGGGGAAGCTATCGAAAACGGGGTCGAAAGTTATTTGCTGAAGATCGGTGCCATCCTCATTGATCATGAACAAGTTGAATTGGAAGCCACGGCTCCCATGGTGATTTGAGGAGAATATTATTTTTTCTCCGCCAGGATGGTAAAATGGGGCCCAGTTTGCCTTCCCTAGCTCGGTGACCTGCCTCATATCCGAACCATCGGCATTCACCACAAAAATCTCCATAGCTGTTGGGGCTACCAGGCCTTGAGATAGAAATTCTTTGTATTCTGCAATCTCCTCTTCCGTCTGGGGTCTTGATGATCTAAACACAATCTTCGATCCGTCAGGGGAGAAGAATGCACCGCCATCATAACCAAGCTCATCAGTAATCTGGATTACATTACTGCCATCAATATTCATTGTATAGAGCTCCAAATCTCCCGACCTTATGGAGGTGAAAACAATCTTGTCACCTTGAGGTGACACAGTAGCTTCAGCGTCGTAACCGGGCGTATCTGTCAACTGGGAAACAATATTGCCTTTGAGGTCCGTGACGAAAATGTCATAGGAATCATAAATAGGCCATAGATACTTACCGCTGCTTCTGTCTGGTTCAGGCGGGCATGGATCGCCTACCAAGTGGGTTGAGCCATATACCACTGTTGAGTCGCCAGGTAAAAAATATGAGCAGGTAGTTCTACCCTTACCTGTACTAATCATGGGTGGGGCCTGGTTTGCCATATCCCCTTGCATATCAGTAAAGAAGATCTGATCACATTCAACTCCCCACTTTTTATGGTTAGATTGAAAGACAAGCATGTCTCCACCAAAACTCCAATAAGCCTCAGCATTGTCGCCCCCAAAAGTTAGCTGCCGCATGTTGGCAAAATGCTTTTCCTGATCATAGGTTAGTGTATCAACCTTTTGCTCCACTGAGGTGTTCTCTGCCTCTTGATTTTGCGGTTGGCTGCATCCAAAAGCTGCCAGAATAGAGGCGATTAAAAGTAACTGGTACTTGCTTGACATTAGGATCGATTTTGAGAAGGCAATAATCGATAAGAATGAAATCAAAAACCAATCTTTTGGAACGGAAATTTGTAAGATTTCGCTAATATGGCCTAGCATTTAAGGTAACTATGAAATATCTATTCTCAATCCTATTATTAGCATTAGCGTTAAGCACAACCCAAGCCCAAATCCGACCAATATTTACAGACAGATCAAGTCAGACCGATGCAGTAGATATCATGCCCGCAGGTAGGGTACAGTTTGAAGTCGGTTATTTCTTTTTCACTGAAGATGCTGGTTCAATAGAAACCTCGGGCTCAAGCATCCCTAACCTTAAGATCAAGTATGGAATCTCGGAAAAATTCGAGGTGAATATCATTACTAACTACCAAACACTTAAGGTAGAAATTCCCGGCTCGACCAATAAATTCAATGGCCTGTCGCCATTAAGCATAGGTGGCAAGCTGATGATCAAGGACGGTGATGGCCCTAATCCGAAGATGTCGGCGACAGGTAATGTTATCTTTCCAACTCTGGGCAGTGAGGATTTTGAGAATGATGATCTCAACGCCATTTTCAGGCTTATTATGGAAAACGACCTTGGTAGTGGCTGGGCCATGACCTACTCAGTGGGAGTAGATATCCTTGACAATGACAACCCCTTTGCAGGAACTATAATGTTTGGTAAGGGCTTCTCAGATCAAATTAGTGCCTGGGCGGAGGTATTCGCTTCGTTCATCAATGATGCCGGCGACCCCTATGGAGTAGATTTTGGTATTGCCTACCTGGTAAGTGATGACTTATCTGTTGATGCCTCGTTTGCATTGCCACTAAACGACAATGCCATTGACTTTTTCTTTAACCTCGGATTTGGCTGGAAACTAGATACAAGGTAAAGACTATTCCTTCAGCATTCTTCTTAGGATTTTACCCACATTCGATTTGGGTAAGTCATCTCTGAATTCGATATGCTTTGGCCTTTTATAGCCGGTCATGTTCTCATGGCAAAAAGCCTCAAGTTCATGCTCTGTTAAGGACTCGTCCTTTTTAACTACAAACACCTTAACTGCTTCCGTAGATTTCTCGTCTGGAACTCCCACCGCAGCAACTTCCAAAACCTTGGGGTGACCAGCAATAACATCTTCAATTTCGTTTGGATATACATTAAAGCCCGAAACCAGGATCATATCTTTTTTGCGATCTACAATTTTGGTGTAGCCATCATCGTTCATCACCCCGATGTCGCCGGTTCTGAACCACTCTCCAAAAAAGCAATTGGCTGTTTCTTCAGGTCTTTCCCAGTAACCTTGCATCACCTGTGGTCCCCTCGCGCAAATCTCACCAGGCTCACCCAAGGGCACTTCGTTCCCTTCTTCGTTGAAGATCTTAATCTCAGTACTTGATACCGGAATGCCAATGGTACCAATTCGGTGCTTACCATCTAGTGGGTTGCAAGTTAGAATCGGAGAAGTCTCGCTTAGGCCGTACCCCTCGGCAATAGGACCGCCAGTGACCTTTTCCCATTCTTCAGCAACTGACTTTTGTAATGCCATGCCGCCGGCGATAGAGATTTTCAGCACGCTAAAATCCAGGGCCCGGAATGCCGGCTGATTGAGCAAGCCGTTAAAAAGTGTATTAACACCACTTATGATGCTGAAAGGATACTTGGCCAAATCTTTAATAAAGGCCTTCATATCCCTGGGATTTGTTACCAGTATATTTCTGGAACCAACATTATACATCAAAAGGCAGTTTACCGTTAGGGCAAAAATGTGATATAGCGGAAGTGCCGTAATTACCACTTCATTGTTGGTCTCCATACCTACAAACCACTGCTTGGCTTGTAGAATGTTCGCACAAATATTACGGTGGGTTAAAGTAGCTCCTTTTGAAACTCCAGTGGTTCCCCCGGTATATTGCAAGAAGGCTACGTCGTTATTACTTACTTCCGGTCTGTTATACTGATGGTTACCACCTTTGCTCAATGCCTCCTTATACGGAATAGCCTGAGGTAGATTATATGCGGGAACCATCTTCTTCACATTCTTCACCACAAAGTTTACAATTGAACCTTTGAGTCCACCAACGCCATCCCCAATCTTGGTTACAATTACCGTCTTGATACCAGTATTACCTATGATTTCTTCAAGGTTGGAAGCGAAGTTCGCCAAAACCACAACGGCCTTAGCGCCGGAGTCCTTGAACTGGTGCTCCATTTCCCTGGGAGTATAAAGTGGGTTTGTATTCACCACTATTAATCCTGCTTTGAGCGCTCCAAAAAGTACCACAGGATATTGCAGCAGGTTTGGCATCTGGATAGCAATTCGATCGCCCTTTTCCAAGTCAGTCTCATTTTGCAAATAGGCGGCGAATTGCGTTGACAGTTTGTCTACCTCCTGAAAAGTGATTCCCTTTCCAAGATTCACAAAAGCTTCAGATGGGCCAAACTTCGCGGCGCCCTCATCGAGAATATCTAAAATTGAATTGTATTCGTCAGGATTAATTTCGTGGGCTACACCTTCAGGATAGTGCTGATGCCAGGAGTAATCACTCATAGGGATTGATAGTTGTTAATAGGCCAATAAATATAGAATAAAATCCGTAGGCAAACTAAGCGGGCCCACTTGGTTGTGCATCAGGTTATTTTGATAAACCTCTGGGTTGGTGAGATGAGGGCGTTTCCTATTTGTTCAACTTGAAGATAAACAGGCCGTTACCCATGTCTGTTACATAGATATTGGTAGAATTTGTGAAAGGGTATACTCCAAAAGCGCCTTCAAAACCACCTCCTATACCATCATCCTGGTTGATATTCGTATCAAATTCAGTAGCTAACTCTGGCTGACTCGGGTCGCTAATATCAAATACTTTGAAGCCAGATCCATAGTATGACACCAGGGCATAATTTTCCTCAATATAGATATTGTGGGTTCTTGCTTCGCTATCCGAGATGGTAGCTATTTGACTGGCTTGCGCTGGGTCAGAAATGTCCCATACTGTAATATCGGGCAAAGGGTCGGAAGCACCCTCATCGCAAATAAATAGGGTATTGTTGTCATCAGTAACCCAACCACTATGATTAAAGCCGGTGTAGGGAACAGTTCCTAACAGACCAGGGTTGGCGGGGTCGGTTATGTCATAGATAAGCGTGCCATCAGAGCTGTGAAAATCATAGAGCCTTCCACGAATTACGGCGATGTCGTGATTTGAAGTGCCAAGGTCATCCTCCCAAACCAACTCTGGGGCTGCAGGTGTATTGTTTAGATCAAAGATTCGAACTCCCTTGCCTCCCCCTGCTAAATATAGGTACCCATTATCAATCCAGATGTTATGTGATGACTCAAATGTGCCTACCTTTTGTGGGTTGGCGGGATCAGAAATATCCACGATATGCCCAATCCTTTCGAAGTTTGAAGAGAAGAAACCGCCATCGGACACGTACACATAGTTTTGCCAAACTTTCATGTCAAAGCCAACGATATCGTCAATCGTACTCACTATTATTGGTGCAACCGGATTGGTTACGTCCACTATAGACAAGCTTCCTATTTGTAGATCAGAGAAATCTCCAACCAGCGCATACTCCTTATTTGTTGCTACGTCAAAATAACCCCATACATCCATGGTTAGTGTACCAGGTATAGCGGTTTGGCTTAGCAAGGAAAGAGAAGGTGTGGCGGGTATGCTCTCGTCGTCACAAGAGCCAAAACTAACAACAAGCGCTAATAGGAAAAGTAGCTTAGAAAGCGGTTTGATGGACATGTTACTGCGTTTTTAGCAATGTAATGGTACTAAATGTTAACAGCAAAAACCATCACTTATTTTGCGTGATGTTACATTTGGCAACAAAAAACCCCCATTACTGGGGGTCTGACCGAAAGTTTCTGCTGTAAGGGGAGGGTTCGAACCTCCACGGAGCGGTTAGCCGTGGCCTGAGCCTTGATTTATCCCTTTTTCTCCACCCTCGAGACAGGAGGGCTTGTCTGCCAATTCCAACACCCTACAGTGTAATTGATAATTCAAATCTAGTATATTGAACGTATTATTGAAAATTCGATAATAATATTATCAAATTTTTACACTATTTTTAATTATTAATTTAATAATTGATAATATCATAAATAAAGCTGCAAAATATGCCCTCTAATTACGAAATTGATAATGTAGATCTACAGATCCTGGAGATTCTTACCAAAAACGCTAAGAAGCCTTATACTGAAGTTGCCAAGAAAGTGTTTGTATCTGGCGGAACGGTTCATGTGCGAATGAGGAAATTGGAAGAAATGGGCATTGTAAAGGGAACTACACTTGACCTGGACCTTAGTAAGTTAGGGTTCGACATTACTGCGTTCATTGGAATCTTTCTTGAAAAGAGTTCATTGTACGACAGCGTTTTCGAGCAGCTAAAAGCAATCCCGGAGATAACTACCATACACTATACCACTGGCAACTACAGTATGTTCACCAGGCTGCATTGCCAGGATACAAACCACCTTAAAGAGGTACTCCACGACAAGATTCAGGAAGTAAAGGGTATTTCCAGAACGGAAACCATCATTTCCCTGGAAGAAAGCCTGAATCGACATGTACAATTAAGCCCTTGACGGGCCGTATAGGCCGAAAAGTTTACTTATTTAGAAACATTTTAAATAATAAATTGTTATAGATTTGTATACCTAATTTTAGGGAGATAGCTTAGTGTCAGACCATGAGTAAAGACGATCAAATACTACAGGAATTTACCTCCAAGGAATACGAGCACGGCTGGACCGTAGACCTCGAGAATGACTCCGCCCCTCCGGGGCTAAATGAGGATATTGTTCGGTTTATTTCTAAGAAGAAAGAAGAACCTGAATGGTTGCTGGAGTGGCGGCTGGAGGCCTTTAGGAAATGGCAAGACATGGAGGAGCCAAAATGGCCTAATGTCTCCTACCCTCAGATAAACTATCAAGACATAATCTATTACTCGGCACCGAAACAATCCGCAAAGCCAAATAGTCTTGATGAAGTAGATCCCGAACTTCGAAAAACATTTGAAAAGCTAGGCATCTCCCTTGAGGAGCAAAAAAGACTTACGGGGGTTGCCGTTGACGCAGTAATCGACAGTGTATCGGTGGCAACCACATTTAAAGAGAAGCTGAATGAGCTGGGCATAATATTTAGCTCTTTTAGTGAGGCTGTGAAAGAGCATCCGGAATTGGTTCGCAAGTATATTGGTTCAGTGGTGCCGGCCAATGATAATTATTTCGCTGCTCTCAACTCGGCAGTGTTCAGCGATGGTTCATTCTGTTACATTCCGAAAGGGGTACGGTGTCCCATGGAGCTTTCTACCTACTTCAGAATAAATGCCGCCAACACCGGCCAATTTGAAAGAACACTGATTGTTGCCGACGAAGGGTCGTATGTGAGCTATCTCGAAGGATGTACCGCACCGATGCGCGATGAGAATCAGCTACACGCAGCAGTAGTGGAGATTTATGCGGCTAAGGACGCAGAAGTAAAATATTCTACAGTGCAAAACTGGTACCCTGGCGATAAAGATGGTAAGGGTGGTATTTATAATTTCGTTACGAAAAGAGGTATTTGCTCCGGTGACAATTCGAAAATATCCTGGACGCAAGTAGAGACTGGGTCTGCTATTACCTGGAAATACCCGAGCTGCATATTAAAGGGCGATAATTCCATTGGAGAGTTCTACTCGGTGGCAGTTACCAACAACATGCAGCAAGCCGATACAGGCACCAAGATGATACACATTGGTAAGAATACTCGTAGTCGGATTGTGTCCAAGGGTGTATCTGCCGGAAAAAGTCAAAATAGCTACCGTGGGCTGGTGACAGTCATGAAACAAGCTGAAAATGCCAGGAATTTCTCTCAATGTGATTCTCTTTTGATGGGAGACAAATGTGGGGCACACACTTTTCCGTATATAGAAGTCAAAAATAGTTCTGGGCTAGTCGAACATGAAGCTACCACTTCCAAGATCGGCGAAGACCAGATTTTTTACTGCAACCAGCGCGGTATTGATACCGAGAATGCTGTTGCCCTGATAGTAAATGGTTATGCGAAGGAAGTATTAAACCAACTGCCCATGGAGTTTGCGGTCGAAGCACAGAAATTGCTGGCACTGACTCTTGAGGGTAGTGTTGGTTAGTGATTGAGTAGTCTCTTCTCAGAAAAGATTAAAATCGAAATGCTAAAAATAGAAAACTTAGAAGCCTCAATTGAAGGCAAAAAAATACTTAAAGGGATTAACCTTGAAGTCAAAAAAGGGGAAGTACATGCCATCATGGGACCAAATGGTTCTGGAAAAAGCACCCTCGCCTCTGTGTTGGCAGGCCGCGAAGAATATGAAGTTGAAAACGGCAGTGTTGAATACCTGGGTGACGATCTTCTGGAACTTTCACCAGAGGACAGAGCCAGGGCTGGAGTTTTTCTGGCATTCCAGTATCCTGTGGAAATTCCAGGTGTTTCGTCCACTAATTTCCTGAAGACCGCCATAAATGAGGTGAGACAATATCGCGGGCAGGAACCGCTGGATGCTGTCTCCTTCCTCACCCATCTCAAGGATAAAATGAAGCTTGTAGATATTGATCAGTCTCTGCTAAGCAGACCCTTAAATGAAGGCTTTTCAGGTGGCGAGAAAAAGCGCAACGAAATTTTCCAAATGGCGGTGCTGGAACCTCGACTATCCATTCTCGATGAGACAGATAGTGGTTTGGACATAGATGCCTTGAAAGTAGTCTCTAATGGTGTTAACCAACTGAAGTCATCAGAGAATGCTACTATAGTAGTTACACACTATCAAAGACTGCTAGAATACATAGTACCTGACTATGTTCATGTTTTATACAACGGACAGATTGTAAAATCCGGAGACAAAAGCCTTGCCCTTGAATTGGAAGAGAAGGGGTACGACTGGATAAAAGGAGGGTCTGAAGTTACAGCATAATGGATATTTCGACGGATATGCACAGTCTCAAGCAAGAAGCAGATATTTATCTTGAAAAGCACGGTCTTCCCGATCGTAAGGACGAGGAATATAAGTATACCCCTCTCTCGAAGCTCATAGAAAAAGAGTTTGACTCGGTTGTCGAAACGGTTGATTCCCTGGCATCGGGAAAAATTGAAAAGATAATTCCAGGCTGGAAGGCAAACCGATTAGTATTCATTAACGGCCAGTATCGTGATGATCTCTCTGTAATAGTTGACGAGAGCGGATTGGTTATTGAGCGACTTGATAATTCTGATCAGATCTCACAGAAAGAAATTGAGCAATACCTTGGACAACTAGCTGAACCTACTTCTGATCCCTTTGTGGCTTTGAATACTTCTGCCATGACCTCAGGAACTGTTTCGAAGGTGGAGAAAGGTTCAGTAATTGAACATCCGGTACACTTAATGTTCATTAGCGACTCTTCTCAAGGAAAAGCAAAGTCTCAATACAGAAACCTATTCATAGTAGGTGAAAATGCCCAGGTGAATTTTGTGGAGTCTTTCCACACCATCGGAGATGAGATATCGCTTAGCAATTCTGTTACAGAAATTGTGGTTAGCAAAAACTCCGTAACTAATTACTATAAACTACAAATTGAAAATGATGGCGAGGTTCATGTAGGAACCAGCAGCATTAAGCAGCTTGATACTTGTGTATTCAACGCAGCAACTATAACCCTGGGTGGTAAAATGATAAGGAATAACCTCAATATCACCATGGAATCAGAACGATGTGAAGCTAACCTGAATGGTCTATATCTGGTAACGGGCAAATCGCATGTAGATAACCACACTGCCGTTGATCACAAATACCCCAACTGTAACAGCAATGAGCTGTATAAGGGAGTTCTTGACGAAAATGCAACCGGCGTCTTCAATGGTAAAATATATGTCCGACCGCAGGCACAACAAACCAACGCATTTCAGTCAAACAAGAATATTCTGCTTTCTGATAGCGCAACCATAAACACAAAGCCACAATTGGAGATATGGGCAGATGACGTAAAATGCTCACATGGTTGTACAACCGGCCAATTGGATGATGAGCAAATCTTCTACCTACGATCTCGTGGAATAAGTAAGGAGAAGGCCCGGGCATTAGTGCTTTATGCCTTTGCTATGGAAGTAATTGATAATATAAAGATTGAAGGTCTGCGAGAATATCTCGACGAAAGAATTGCAGAACGGCTAGGTTAAATTATGTCTACGGCACCCAACATAGAGTCTGGCATATTAGAAGTGGCAAAGGTAAGGTCCGAGTTTCCGGTTCTTGATCAACTGGTAAATGGGCATCCTTTGGTTTATCTGGATAACGCAGCCACAACGCAAAAACCGCAATCGGTAATTGATGCTCTCGACAGCTATTACAAAGGATACAATGCAAACATTCACCGCGGCATTCACACTTTAGCAGAAAAAGCAACCTTGGCATTTGAGGATACTCGCAAAAGTCTGCAGCAGTTTGTTGGTGCCGAGAAGCAGGAAGAGATAATCTTCACTAAGGGAACTACCGAAGGAATCAACCTGGTAGCTTCAACCTATGGCAGACAAAACGTATCCGAAGGAGATGAGATCATCATCTCAGGAATGGAGCATCATTCTAACATAGTACCCTGGCAATTGCTGTGCGAAGAGAAAAATGCCAGGCTGAAAGTAATTCCCTTGAACGAATCCGGTGAGATAATTCTGGAAGAATACGAGAAACTGCTTAGTGAAAAGACCAAAATTGTATCAGTTTGCTATGCTTCTAACTCGTTAGGAACCATCAATCCGGTTGAAGAAATAATTAGACTCGCACGGCAGTATAACGCCGTTGTAGTTATTGACGGTGCACAAGCAGCTCCTCACCTCAACATCAATGTGCAAACGCTCGACTGTGACTTTTTTGCCTTTTCAGGGCACAAGATGTATGGACCCACAGGTGTTGGAGCACTTTACGGGAAAAGCACTCTACTTGAAACCATGCCCCCGTACCAGGGAGGTGGCGAGATGATAAGGGATGTAACTTTCGACAAAACGACATTCAACGATATTCCATATAAATTTGAAGCGGGCACTCCCAATATTGGCGATGTAATCGCTTTTAAGGCTGCTGTGGATTTCATCCATGATCTTGGAAAGGAAGCAATTGCACATCATGAGCAAGAGCTGCTACACTATGCTAATGAGCGGCTTTTAGGAATTGATGGTTTCAAGCCTGTTGGCACCGCCAAAGAAAAAGTTAGTGTAGTATCTTTTTTGATGGAAGGCGTACATTCATTCGATGTAGGGCAATTACTAGATGCCAGAGGCATAGCCGTTAGAACTGGTCACCATTGCACCCAGCCACTAATGGATTTTTTCAAAATAGACGGCACGGTAAGAGCGTCGTTCGCTGTTTACAATACGAAGGAGGAAATTGACATTCTTACGGAAGCCCTGGAGAAGGTTGCAGAATTTGGAAGAAGATGAGGTCGATAACAGAAATACAAGATGAGATCATTAACGACTTCAGTGTTTTGGGCGGGGATCTGGAGATGGCCACTTTCTATCTAATGGAGCTAGGAGAGAAATTGCCGGAAATGAGTGAGGAACTAAAAACTGAGGATAACCTGGTTAAGGGTTGCCAGTCAAAAGTTTGGCTTAGCCCTGACACCACAAACGGCTCAGTGGTTTACCATGCTGATAGCAATGCCGCTGTAACGAAGGGCCTGATTAGTCTGCTGGTAAGAATTCTCAGCGGGCAAAAAGCCGAAGACATTGTCAATGCCGATTTATACTTTGTTGATAAGATTGGCATGAACCGATTTATCGGGACTCAGCGCAGCAATGGCTTTGCATCCATGATAAAACAAATGAAGTTCTACGCTTTGGCTTTACAGAGTAAATAGACTAACAGTGAATAATAACCAATTAACAATTAATCAAATTTCAAACAATAACTAATAACCAAATTCAAAACAAACGCTAGGCCCTGCAGATAAGATGAGGGCAAAGTATGATTTAGAAGAACGAACTGAAAAATTCGCTAAAGACGTAAGAATGTTTGTAAGAAGTCTCAGAAATGATATCGCCAATAAGGAGGATATACGCCAACTGGTTAGATCCTCTGGATCGATTGCTGCTAACTATATTGAAGCAAATGAAGCCCTGAGCAAAAAAGACTTTATGTACAGAATTAAAATATGTAGAAAAGAAGCAAAAGAAAGTGCAATGTGGCTGCGGCTAGTGGATGAATTTGAAAGTAAGCAGATTTTGAAGGAAAAGATCAAGCTTGTTGATGAGGCCACCCAGCTTCTCAAGATATTTTCGAAACTTGCCCAAGTTTAGAAATTGGTGCTTGTTTGATATTTGATTATTGAATATTGGAATTTACAATAGATGACCGAAAATACTGAAAATACTACCCAAAACGCTGCAACTAACAATCAGGCCCCCGACCTGAAGCAGTTAGTAGTCGAAGCCATAAAGACAGTTTATGATCCGGAAATTCCAGTAGACATTTATGAGCTGGGACTAATCTACGAGGTAAACATTTTCCCTGTAAATAATGTTTTTGTACTGATGACCTTGACATCACCATCATGCCCGGCCGCGGAGACAATACCAAGTGAAGTTGAAGCTAAGGTGAAGGGGATACAAGGTGTAAATGACGTGAAAGTAGAGATAACGTTTGATCCACCCTACTCGCAAGACATGATGTCAGAAGCAGCCAGGTTGGAATTGGGATTTTTGTAATTAAACAATGATAATTGATTTTCTAAATTTGAACTTTAAAATATAAGCATATGTATCCAGAAGAATTAGTAGCACCGATGCGTACCGATTTAACTTCAGCCGGATTCCAGGAGTTTAAGTCCGCCCAGGAAGTTGAAAATCATTTGACGGATCACGAGGGTACAACCTTAATGGTTATAAACTCAGTTTGTGGCTGTGCCGCGGGTGCAGCCAGGCCCGGGGTAAAAATGGCGCTTGATTCAAGTGACAAAAAGCCTGATAACCTCACCACCGTTTTCGCAGGTGTTGACCACGAAGCCGTAAGCAGGGCCAGAGAGTTTACTGCTCCCTTCCCTCCATCTTCTCCATCAATTGCGCTTTTCAAAGATGGTGAATTGATCCACTTTGTAGAAAGACATCACATTGAAGGCAGAAATGCTCAAATGATTGCTGGCCACTTGGTAGAAGTTTTTGACGAGTACTGCTAAGAGCTAACCAGAACGATACTAAGGACACCAAGCCATGCGCTTTGTGTCCTTTTTTACTTAGTAGGCGAAATGAGATAGAAATTCTGAAAGCTGCTGCTTTAGATGCCCTTCCTCTGGCACATCCAGGTACTGCCCAATTCTCAAATCTGGTTCAGCCAGTAACTGCCTCAAACTCATGTGCTGATTTACAAACATGAACTCAAGGTTTGGATCGAGTTCCTTCAGCGCCTCGACAATATCCAGGACGGTGTAATTACTGGTGAATAGATTGTAAACCCCTGAAGGCACTTGAACAAAAGGAACTTGAGCCAAGACTTCAGTAAGTGTATTTATATGTATAAATGCCCGGTGCTGCTTGCCATCTCCATTGATGGTAAGCTTATGATTGAAGTTGGCTTCAAATACAAATCTGTTGATTACTGCGTCGAAACGGATGGTACGGCTGAAACCATAAACGTTACCACAACGAAAAACCTGTGTATTAAGTCTATCCAACAACCGTTGCAAATGCTCCTCCCCTCTCAGTTTACTAATACCATAATAGGTCTTCGGATTTGGTTGGGTTTGTTCATTGATAGTGTCTTTTGAGGCCCCGTACACACTCATACTGCTGCTGTAAATAACCTGTTGTACTGAAGATTCCTCAATTGCGTATACCAACTCCGCCGTGCCCCAATGATTGACTTGCTCATAGTAATGTGGGTCGGTATTGGCAAATGGTGTGGTAACCTTGGCTGCCAGGTGATAGACAACATCAATACCCTCCAGAGCCTGTCGCAACTTTCTCGAATCCAGAATATCCCCATGGATGAACTTTATTTTCTCGTGGCCAACTATCTTACCTCCTATAAAAGCATCGTAATTATCTCTGCTCAGATTATCGTACACCAGTATTCTCTCTACGTCATTTTTGGAAGCCAACTTATCCACCAACATAGAGCCGATATAGCCAGCCCCTCCTGTTACCAATATCTTCATCCCTATTTCTGAATTAAGTCAGTATGTAAACCACATTCGGTTTTATTAAGGCCGTACCATCTAGATTCCCTTTCTATCATCTCTGGGTCAAATTTCCTGGTACATGGTTCACAACCAACGCTCAAATAGCCTTTCGATTCTAAAGGGTGCTCTGGTAACTGGTGTTCCAACCGATAGTTATAAATCATTTTAGAAGTCCAGTCGAGCATAGGGTGAAATCGCAGCACGTCATGAGGGGCCGGTTGCTCTACATTCATGGCCTCCCTGGTCTTACTTTGATCTGCTCGTACGCCATTGACCCAAACGTCATATTCCGGCATAATAGATTGTAAGGGCTGGGTCTTGTTAAGATAGCAGCAATAATCAGGGTCTGAAGCAAACATCAATTTCCCATCCGAATTAACCTGGACGTTTTTTGGCGTTTGCGATTTAAGGTCTATAAGCAGGAGTCCAAACTGATCTGCGATCTTATCACGGAAAGCAATCGTCTCGGGAAAATGGTAGCCAGTATTGATGAATACCACTGGAATCGAATTATCAACTCTGCTGAGAATATGCAACAGCACCAAACTATGAGATTGGAATGATGAAGTTGTAAAAAGCGATTTACCCTGCTCCTGGTAGCTTCTGATCTTAGCTTTTATCTGTTCGAATTCCATACCTGCCATTTTGAGAATGCAAGTATAACAACCAACTACTAGAATGACTTGCTTACTCGCAACAAATCGCTGATTGTCGGTCACTTACACCCACCTAAGTAGTATCTATTATTCGTAAGGCTGGCTTTGATGCATACGATTTCAGTCTTATTTTTCAAATCGCAAATGACTAAGCTGAACCCCAATATCAAACTACTGTTTGCAATACTTTGCATCACGGTGTTTCTCACTGAAAGCCTTGCACAGGAAAGAGGTGAAAACCCCGCTTTGATATCTCATGGCAAAGCATATATCGAGGCTGCCAAATACGATAGCGCAATTGTGGTTCTCGAGCAAGCGGTAGAATATTTCAAGACTACTACGGAGTCAAAATCGTACGTGAGCAGCCTAAGCTTGTTAGGTGAGGCTTTCATGCACAAGGCGAGCTACAAAGAATCTGAGACTCATTTAAGAAATGCCGTCGAATTCGGAACAATCCACCTAGACAACAAGAGTAGTGTGCTGGCAGACGCCTATTACTATCTCAGCAGAAGTCTAGGCTCGCAAGGGAAATACCAGCTATCAAATAGCACTTTAGATAATGCCTTGTCAATCAGGGAGAGTAACGGCGACACTGCAACGTTGCCAATGGCTAAGATTTACAATCTCTTTAGCTATAATTTCAGGAACAGCGCCCAGTATGATACTGCACTTTATTTCAATCAGAAAGCTCTTGATATTCAACTGGAATTATTAGGAGAGAATGACCTGGAAACTGCCAGCTCTTACTACGGCCTCGGGTGGGTACATGCCGCCAAAGGCAATGTAAAAAAGTCCCTGGCTTTGAACCTTAAGTCTTTCGAAATTAGGAAAGCCGTGTTGGGAGAAAAACACCCAACCACAAGCCAAAGCGTGAATATGGTTGGATGGTGTTATCGAAGTTTGGCTGACTATGAAAGTGCTCTGGAGTACTATCAGCTTGCGCTTGATATCAGAATCAACAGCCTTGGGAATAATCACCCAAATGTTGCGCACAGTTACAGCAGCCTGGCTAGTATTTACGCCAACCTGGGTAACTATGATAAAGCCATCTTTTTCGAGGAGCAAGCTTTAAAGATAGGCCTGGACAAATTTGGCCCTGGTGACAGGAGCTTAATGGTGCTATACAATTCTCTTGGCAGTTCATTGTACAAGAAAGGAGATTATGAGCCAGCGCTGTCTAATCTTATGAAATCCATCAGTATTGGCCGAAGTGAACTAGAAAAGCCCCACCCTGATTTGGCGAAGGCGTATAAGCTGATTTCGCGAGTATTCAACAAGACTGGTGAGTTTAAAAAAAGACATTTATACCTGGAAAAAGCCCGAGATATTGAGCTAGTGGTATTTGGGCCTGATCATCAGATTTTGGCTGAGACGTACCATGAGCTTGGCGAATATTACAGCCTGTCAGGAAACCACCAGTTAGAGTTGGAGAATTATGCAAACGCGGAGGCTATTATTGCGAAAGTGTACAATGGCTTTCATCCACTATTGGCTCAAATTAAACTTGGCCAGGCAGCACATGAACGCAAGAGTGGTTATCCCGCCAAAGCTGTGCAGCTAACACAAGAAGCATTTATGAGCTTAACTCGCGATTGGCACCCTCTTAATTTTGAAAATCCAGCGGGCCAGGAGTTTAGTTCAGGGCTCGTGGCTGTTGATGTTTACAGGGAGAAAGGGCTTTCCCTTAGAGCACTGGCTACCAGAAATCAAGACGATGAATTACTTCAGCTGGCGCTGGATACCTATCTGACAGGGATTGAAGTAGTGCAAAATCTTGGTGGCAGCTATGTCCTGGATGAAGCCAAAACCCAATTGGCTGAGAACTCCAGAGGGATTTTCAGCGAAGCTGTTGATCTTGTTTTCGAACTTCATTCTAAACAAGAAAATGGGCAATATATCCAGGTTGCTTTTGAGCTTTTTGAAAGAAGCAAATCATTTACCTTGCTGAAAGCTCTCAATGATACTAATGCAAAAAACTACGTAGGCATTCCGGATAGCGTACTGCGCCTGGAACGAGAGCAAAGGGTGGAAATAGCTTTCTTGCGAACCCGCTTGCTAAGGGCAGAACAGCGAGGTAATAAACCTCAAGTTAACAGCTTCCAATCTCGTTTGTTTGTACTGCAAAATCAGCGCGACAGTCTTGTAAGGCAGTTAGAGTATTTATTTCCCGCCTATTATCGATTGAAATATAAAAAGGAGGTAGCGACTCTGAAGGACGCGCAAAAATTACTGGATAGCAAAACTGCGGTCTTGTCATTTTTCTGGGGGGAAGAAAACAACTATCTGTTTGCAATTACATCAAACAGTGCCGAGTTCGAAAAACTGGAAAATACCACTTCTCTGGCAAGCCAGATTACCCAGCTTCGTAAAAGCATTAGTGATTATGAATTGATTTTAGAAAACCCACAAGAGGCAGACAGTTTATTCATGACGACTGCAAATACTTTGTACAGGAGCATATTTACTGCTGATGTTGTAGCCGCCATTGATGGAAAACACAAATTGATCTTGGTTCCGGATGGCCAACTTAACAATGTAAACTTCGAAGCGTTGCTCAAGTCCCTTCCAACAAATCCCGCTGGTTATGTTGACTACGGCAGCCTCGACTATTTAATAAACGACTTTGCGATTAGCTACGCTTTTTCATGCACTATTCTTACGGAAGGTTTAAGTCGAACAGGTGCTACGCCCAAGTTCGCCCTTGCTGGCTACGCTCCCGCCTACCAGGCTACCAGCAAAACGACAGAAGGCATTACAGCTCTGCCCGGTGCAACTAATGAAGTAATGCGGATTACCAGGCTAGTTGGAGGTAAAGGGTGGTACGGCACGGAGGCATCTGAAACAGCTTTTAAAATGGAAGCCCATGACTACAGGATCTTACATTTAGCTATGCATGCCAATCTGGATAATCACAACCCTGGATTTTCAGAACTTCTCTTCGATATGGCGACGGATTCACTGAATGACGGCCGACTAAACTTAGCGGAGATTTACAATTTGCAGCTAAACGCAGAATTGGTGGTATTAAGTGCCTGTAATACCGGTAACGGCCTTAACAGGCCTGGTGAAGGCACCATCAGCTTGTCTAGAGCATTTAGGTACGCGGGTGCGCCAAGCATTATCATGAGCACCTGGCAAATACCTGATAATGCTACCAATAGCATTATGGTAAACCTCTATCAGAACTTGATGAGGAAACAGCCGAAGGATGAGGCATTGAGAGATGCAAAATTGCGGTTTATAAAAGAGAGCAACGATCCACTCTTAGCTCACCCCTATTTCTGGGCGGGCATAACTCCCATTGGCAACATGCAAGCTATTGATCTGTCTGGAGGAAATGATGCTGGATCCTACCTGTTGCTGGTAGCCCTTTGCGTGGCCATCGTAATAACCTGGAGAAGAAAATCGAAATACTAATCTTCCAAGGCTGCTGCCAGTTTCCTGGCTTGCTCATGTTTGTATGTCTGTTGTTCCAGAATCTCCTTCAGAATTTGCTGCGCTTCATGCGTTTGATCGCTTTGCAGATAGGCCAAAGTTAGAAACCACCGAGCCTGCTCCTGGAAACGGTTGTGGGGTTCAACTGAGTGCCTCAAATAAGTAGCCGATTGCTTGGGTTGATTATTGTAAAGGAAGCTTAGCCCCATATAAAACTTTGCCGTTGTCGAATTTTCCTCTGCTGCTAATGCCTGCTCAAATAACTGAATTGACTCTGCATAGTCACCAGCTGAATATTGCAGCATGGCCTTTTCGAAGTTGCTATCTTCACCACCAGCACGAACAATTGTAACCGCGGCATATGGCTGCGACAACTCCCGGGCCACGATTTCCTCTGAAGTCGGTTGGTCAAATAACCAGAGTGCAAAGGTTGACAGGGCCAGCAACGAAACTGCTGCAGCAACAAGCAACGGGGTTCTTCTTTTTACGCTTTCTCGGTTGTTATTTGTTAGCAGTTGTTGCTGCTTACCTAATAAATTATCAAGGTAGCCGTCGATAGCTTCGTCATCTTTTTTGAATTTCTCTTCAAGCAGAAGGATGCCACGCGCAATATCTGCACCCACGTCATTATTTGCTAAGTACTCCCGCACTTCTGCTGAAGTTTTTTCATCCAGGAAGCCATCAAGGTAATCCTTGATTAGCTCGTAGCTGAACTTTCTTCCTGTTCCGTTTTTCATAATTCAATTGTTTTAATCACTGAGCGTTATAGCTCTTAAAGAGCTGCTTCAGTTTTTTTCGAGTCTCTGATTTTCTGTTGGCAACTGTTTTCTCCGTCATTGTCAGTATTTCTGCTATCTCTGCATTGTCATATCCCTGTTGATGAAGCTGCCAGATACTATAGTCTTTCTCAGTTAAATTCTCTCTTATAAGTTTATCAATATTCTCTGTTGCAAATCGTTGCTCGGCATCTGGTGCCTGTACCCTGGGTGAGGCTTCCAGCTCCTTTTCAATGAGCCTATTACGCCGCACGTTTTTGGTCCAGGTGGTATTGCAAACATTTCTAGCCACTGTAAAAAGAAAGTTTTCAAAATTATCAATCTTCTCAGGCTCTTCATATTGTAGCAACTTAACCAGTGTTTCAGACGCAGCATTCTCGGCTAACTCGAAATTCTTCAGTCTTCCCAGGCAAAAAGCAGTCAAACTCTTATGGTAATAGGCATACAACTCCCCGAATGCGCCTTTATCTCCCCGGACATAGCGCTCCCATGCTGATTCTCCCTTCTTTTCTCGTTGGTAGGATATGTTCATCAACTATAAACTACAGACTTGCCTGGGCCATACTTTTCCCGATTTCAAATAAAAAAAATTAAATCGGGAATTAAGTTCTGGGTACGCGTCTACTTCATATCTAATGATTATAACTAGACTCAGAATGAAAACCCTCAGAATCTTATTCTTAATATCAACCTGCTTGTCACTATCCCTGGTGGCTTTTTCTCAGAATCTTCTAACCGCAAACAATAACCCTGGGGCCACTGGCGGCACCAATGTGTTTACCGGTTCCACCGCCCTTCAAGATGCAATAGATGCTGCGGTTGACAATGACATTATCTATGTAGTCCCTAGCTCAACCAACTACGGAGATGTCACTATTACGGATAAGGTACTCACCATTTTTGGAGTGGGCTTACAGCCGGATAAAGACATCGGATCTCGCTCATTGGTTGATGATCTGACAATAAATGGTGCAGCCTCTTCTGGCTGCCGAATATCAGGGTTGGAATTTGATAGATTTATTCTTGCCAACACCAACCTTGGCTATACATTGAGCAATATCCTCTTAGAGAACAGCAGGCTTGATGTAATGATAGGGCCAGGCTTTGCAGCAAACAGCCTATCTAATGTTATTGTCAGGAACAACATTTTTAATGGTGGCAACAACACTGGCGAAGCGCAATCTCTTGAGCTCTTTGATATTTCCAACTTTGTAATCTCAAATAACATTATCAGGGGCTCATGCTGCGTAGCCGGTGCAATTCAAGGAGATGGGCTAACCATACAGAACAATCTTTTTCACTATGGTGGAACTGGCGGCGCCTTTCATGACATAGACAACTCCATAGTGCAAAACAACATTTTCTATGGGGCCTCCCCAGCGGTTGGCAACAACCAAACCGGGAACTCCTTTATCAATAATCTCAGTTTCAGCACGGCCAATGACACCTTTACCGACGGAGTAGATGGCAACACCGCCACTGGAAACATTGTGGCCATGGACCCTCTATTAACTAACGTACCGCTCACAACCAGTTTTTGGAATGACAGTAATGACCCAACACTAATGGCATTATCACCAGCCTTATTAGCCGGTCAGGATGGCACAGATATTGGCCCCAGCGGCGGCGCAATCCCATTCGACTTAGAAGGCACGTTGTTACCCCTAGTCCAAACCCTGAACATTCCGGCAGTAGTTACCCAGGGCGATGACCTCAATGTGAATGTGAGAGCTAAAGGAAATTAGAACCGTGCTCGTTAGAAATACTTTTGCACTCCTTCTCCTGATACTGGGCACTTGGGTGTTGGCGCAAGACCCGGATATAACCGCAATGGAGTACTATATCGACACTGACCCCGGTGTTGGGGCTGGCACAACTATACCTGTAACAGCCGCAGCTGCCGTAGACGTTAATTTTACTATTCCGACTGGTAGTTTATCCCCGGGCTTTCATAATCTGGTTATAAGAGCCCAGGATCAGAATGGATTGTGGAGTATTCAGGAATCAAGACCGTTCTTTATTGCCACATCGAGTCCTACAACCACGGCGAATATCTCTGCGGTGGAATATTATATTGATACTGATCCCGGTTTTGGCAATGGAACACCGGTAGCAATTACTGCCGCGACGACACAGGACTTGAATATTGCGGTGCCAACGGGATCTCTCTCTGAAGGATTTCATACACTTCATTTTCGCAGCCAGGATAGCGATGGGCAATGGTCAATATTTGAATCGAAAGCCTTTTACGTGAATGTAGTTCCTAATTGGATCAATGTGGAATACTACATAGATACTGACCCCGGTGTTGGAGCTGGAACTGTAACTGCCATCAGTCCGCCAACCAGTAATGTCAATGTAAATCTGACTATACCAACCGGATCGTTATCTGACGGATCTCATACACTCAATATCCGAGGACAAGATGAAAACAACCTTTGGGGCCAGCCACGTACAGTGACTTTTGATGTCTGCTCACCATTGGTTGCTGATGCTGGCTCCGACATAGCGATTTGCCCTGGAGATGTGGTTAATCTCACCGGAACTATTACTACAGGAACGGCTATTAGTCAGACCTGGAGTACAAGCGGCACCGGAACCTTTGATGATAACACTATTCTTACTCCAATCTATACGCCAAGTGCAGCCGATGAATCCTCAGGCTCAGTAACGCTGACATTATTGGCGGATGCTACATCTCCCTGCCCACAAGCATCTTCCACAATTAACATTACTATCACACAGCCAATAGACGCCGTTGCCCAAACGCTCAATATCGACTTGGGTCAAACACAAAATGTAGATGTGTTCAATGGTGGAACTTTTGGCACTGGAGATGTACTCACAACCACAATTACACAGCAGCCAACTAAAGGTAGCGCAACGATATTGTCTGACGGCACCATCGATTATACGCCTAACGCCAGTACGGTTGGGGCCGACATGATTGGATTTGAGATTTGCAATCAATGTGCATTGTGTGATACTGATTTCATTAATGTTGATATCACCAATGAGCCTCCGGTCATTACGCCTACCCCCAGCAATATTACAGCTGGCGGTGTGGTAACCATAGATATTTTGGCCACAATTACGGATCTAAACGACAATTTGGATCTAAGCACTTTGGCCATTGTGCAACAGCCTGCTAGTGGTGCACCAGCCTCCTTTGATGCCTCAAACAACCTGGTGGTAGACTATACCGGTCTAACCTTTGCTGGCACAGATCAGGTCGGAATCGAGGTCTGTGACCTTTCAGCCTCCTGCACTATAGCAACTTTCTCAATCACAGTCGACCCAATTGGTATCACCATTTTCAATGGCGTATCTCCTAATGGCGACAATGCCCACGACTTCTTTGAGATTGTAAATATTGAATTGTTCTCAAATAACGAGGTGAAGATCTTTAACCGTTGGGGAGATACGGTCTTTGAGACTTCCGGATACGATAATCAATCAAACAATTTTAGTGGAGTTGCCAACGTGGGGGCGGGAAACGAGTTGCCGGATGGAACTTACTACTATACTATTCAGCTAAATAATGGAGAACCTGCTTTCACTGGGTTCTTGGTACTAAGTAGACAATAAAGACTATGAAAAGAACACTATTAAGCATTCTCATCGCAAGCGCGTCACTTGGTACTGCTTTCTCTCAGCAAGATCCATTGTACACACAGTATATGTTTAATATGCTGGCAATAAACCCGGCTTATACCGGCATCAACAATAATTTGAATATCACGGTCAATTCTCGTTGGCAATGGACAGGCCTGGAGGGTAGCCCAAAGACAAATATTCTCACCGCCAATTCATCGTTTCTCGAAAACAAAGTAGGTTTAGGTGCCTTAATTCTACGTGATGAGTTGGGAGTAAGTGAAAATACTGAGGGCTATCTCTCCTACGCCTATAAAATTCAATCGAGTACTTCAACCATCTCGTTTGGGCTCCAGACCGGTTTCATCAATTACCAGTATAACTTTGGAGATCTGGATTTAAACCCAGCCACGCTCGATCCAAATTTCAGCGCTAACATAAAGGGAGATACCAGGGTGAATTTTGGAGCTGGACTGATTTACATGACAGACAATCTATTTCTTGGGTTATCTGTGCCCCGAATACTCAACACCGAATTTACAGATGGTGTAATTGCAAGTACCAGATACCAAAGACACTACTACCTAACTGGCGCCTATCTAATAGAACTACAACGTGGAATCAAAGTGAAACCAATGGTGCTCTTGAAAGGTGTGGACGGTGCCCCCCTATCTGTAGACCTGAGTGGCTCTGTACTACTGAATAACAAAATATGGGCCGGGGTTTTCACCAGAAACCTGGATACCTATGGCCTGATGGGGCAGGTAGAATTAAGTGACGGTATAAAGGTTGGGTACGCCTTCGAAATAACAACGGGAGACTTTATTCCTTCGGCATTAACCACCCATGAATTTATGGCTACTATCGACTTGGCACTATTTGGAGCTCACACCGTATTCCAGCGGCATTTCTAGTTTATTATTTAATTGGATGCTACAATCTGTGCGGGCATGGGTAATTTTCCTTATATTAGCTTGGTTACGAGTTACTTCGTTAAGCAAGCTATCAACCCTAGGCCCAAATGAGAATTACTAAAAAAATCTGTTTACTGTTTGTGAGCGGCCTCTTCGTGGCGCAGCTTAGCCATGCGCAGCAAGATCCTCTCTATTCACAATACATGTTCAACTTATTGGCGATCAATCCCTCGTATGCTGGGATTAACAATAATTTAAACGTTGGAGTAACATCACGCTTTCAATGGAGTGGCCTTGAAGGTGGGCCACAAACCAATACCCTTACCGCAAACACTTCCATAGTTGGTGGCAAGGTAGGGCTGGGCCTGATGGTACTTTCAGATCGCCTGGGAGTAAATACCAATACTGAAGCTAATCTCAGCTATTCCTACAAAATCGAGTCTGGCACCAACATATTCTCATTTGGATTGCAGACCGGCATTATCAACTACAGCTTTGATTTTGATGACCTTACTTTTAATCCCCTCTATCAGGACAGCGATCAAAATTTTCTTCCCAAGTCGCAAAACGCCAGCCGTGTAAATTTCGGATGGGGAGCAACATTTACTAACGATAAGTTATTTGTCAGTCTTTCTATTCCTCGATTGCTTAATAGCGAATTTAAAGATGGCGTTGTGAGCAGTACTCGCTACGAGAGACATTATTACATGACAGGTGCCTTCATAATTGAATTACAAAGAGGCATTAAGATCAAACCCATGGCCTTGGTTAAGTACGTAGATGGAGCCCCCATTTCTGTTGATTTAAACGGAAGTGTACTTATCAACAACAACATTTGGGTGGGTGCCTTTACAAGAAACTTTGAAACTTACGGTTTACAAGCCCAGTTCGAAATATCAGATGCATATCGGGTAGGATATTCATTTGAAACGTTGGGCAATAATCTTACTGGATCTCAGCTCACCACCCACGAGATCATGGTTAGCTTGGATTTCGCTGTGTTTAGTCATCACGACATCTTCCAGCGATACTTCTAGCTTAGTTTTTCTTAGCAGCCTTAAAATCTAAACCCCATGAAACTCTGTGGTAGTTTACTTCTACTATTTGGCATTGTAGTTACGGCATATTCTCAGCAAGACAGCCAGTCATACGAAGAAGCATTTCTGTTTGGCAGTAAAGGTTCCAACACTTCCGCCCTAGGAATAAAGAGAGACGGATCCGGGAATACCTACACCTTCGGAACATTCGAAAACGCTTTCCGCGTTGGTTCAAGTACTTTCAGAACTACCAACCGAGATGCTTATTTAATCAAGCAGGATGCGACGGGAACCATACTATGGGCAAAGCAGCTTGGCTTTGATGACCACAGTGATAGCTTTTCTTTTCCCGGAGATATTGACATCGACGCTTCTGGTAACGTTTATGTAACTGGTGCTTTCTCAGGGGATGCCAATATTGAAGGAACTCCTCTTACAAACAATGGACAATCAGATATCTATGTCGCCAAATACACCACGCTGGGGGCATTGGTGTTTGTCAAGAATATCGGTGGAGCTGATTTTGATTATGCTTTTGGAATCGCAGTTGACGATGGTCTCAATATTTATGTTACCGGGCAGACGAATTCCAATACAATAACATTCAATAGCGTTGCTCAACCTGTCGGTGGCGGGGGCTCAACCTGGCCCATGCTCGTTATGCGCTTCGACGCAAACAGCGCAGACAACTGGATAGATTGGCAAAGAGATACATTCGAGAGAAATTTTGGCTGGGAAGTAATTTACAATTTCAATGATGCCAATCTATACGTGGCTGGCCAAATAGATGATAATATCTTTTTGAGACAGTACAACTTCTTAACAGGCGTGGTTAACTGGGATCAGAGGCCAACTCACCCAGTTGGACTCCAACCCCGGGGCGAGGCTTTTGGACTCGCCATTAATGAGTTCAATGATAACGTCTATATGACTGGAAGTTTTAGAAATGAAGACATCCAATTTGGTAGCTTGCCTCCACTAACTATTACCTCAGGATCACCTTCCGATGATGACGTATTTATTGTGGCATACGACAATACTGGCACAGCCCAATGGTCCACATCAGCTGGTGGAGATTTTGGAAATGACCAGGGGCATGACATCCAGTTTATTCCAATTTCCCTGGCCCCATCCCAACTGATAGTTACCGGTGATTTCAGGAGTTCAAGTTTTGACATAGGAACTGACACTTACACCTTGCAAGGCTCGAAGGATGTATTCCTCGGGCGGTACGATTTTAACGGAAATTTCATCAGCTCCACACACTTGCCATCAGACGGTTTCGATCAGGTCTTGGGAGCGGCCGTTAACGGCTCTACCAGTGTATTTTTAGCAGGAAACTTTACCGGCAACACAACTATTGGTTCAACTTCTTTTAATAACGCCAATGAGGCACTGGTGATAGCAGAATTGCAAACCAGCGATTTTTCTGACCTTAACGTCCATGTCTTTGAAAAGGGAAGAGTCAAAACCACAGATGTAGAAATCGATGCTGCAGGAAATGTAATTACGGCCGGTACTTTCAAGGGAACCATAGATATTCAGGGGACGCAGATTGCCGCTATTGATGATCAGCAAGATGATATTTTCGTTGCCAGCTTCAACAGATTCGGTGTGTTGAATTGGGTGGTCACAGCAGAAAGCCCTGGCCCTGATGAGATTTTCGATCTGGCCATGGACCAAAATGACGATCTCTACCTTCACGCCGAATTCAATGCAGATCCGGTGGTCAATGGTAATGTATTGCCTATTGGCCTCGGAGGCCAAGATTTAATTATTAAGCTGGATAACGTGGGTGGATTTGTGTGGCACCAGGCCATTGATGCTGGCGTAGGCGACATCTCTGATATAGAGGGACTAAACGATGGAGTAGCCCTGACCGGAAGCTATGCCGGAAGTATGGATGTACAAGGAGTTATTCTGAATTCAGTGGGAGGCTCGCTGGATGCGTTCATTTACCGCCTGGACGCTGGCGGAATTGTAGTTGACGGGAGATCTTTTGGAGATGTGAATATAGATGCGGGGTATGGCCTACACTATACTGCTGCCGGTGAGTTATTCATGACTGGCGAATTTGACGGGGCAGTAGCATTTGACGCGTTCATACTAGACAGTTCAACAGGGGCAGATATCTTCGTTGCTAAGTTTGATGCCAGTCTACTTACCAACCTCGCCTTCAATGATGGAAGCCCATCAGTTGATGAGAGTGGCGACATCATAACGACAGACATTAATGGCAATATTTATCTCGGTGGCCAATTTTTTGGCCCGACTACAAGCATCGGAGGCGACACTTTTAATGGTAGTGGCCAATTTGTTTCAAAGTATGATAATGGAGGGAGTCCACTTTGGGGCCGTAGCATAATTGAAAGCAACTTTGTCGAGATAAAAGGGCTAGCCGTAGATGATACAGAAAATGTGTTTGCAGTAGGTGAGTTTATGGGCACCATGGATTTGGAAGGTACCGTGTTATTTCCTGAGGGAGATGCTGATGGATGGATCTCTCAATACAATGCTGCCGGACAGAACTTGTACCGAGAAGGATTAGGAACACTCTATGATGACCTCGCGGAGGGTAACGGGTTTATAGAGATTACTGCTGACATAGACGCCCGAGGCGCTGATGTATGGCTAACTGGAAACATCGCGGAAGAACGACTGGTACTTGGGTCATCAGCTTTGCAACCCACTGGAGGTCTTGATAGCTATGTGGCACTAATACTGCCCAACACCGTTGGCCAGGTCGACTTCAGTTTTACCGGAACCTGTGAAGGACAAACCACCTTTTTCATGGATGAATCATTCTCGCTGGATCCAGCTGGGAATGCTATTGCAACCACTGATTGGGATTTTGGCGATGGGGCTATGTCTGGATTGCAAAACCCCTCGCATTTATTTACCGGGCCGGCAATCTATCAAGTAACACTATCAATCACCTTCGATAACAGCCAGTCTTTGTCTATAACACAGCCTGTATTCATTTATCCGCCACCCACTGCTGATGCCGGCCCCGATGAAACTATTTGCTCCGGGGATATGCATACTCTCAGCGGCTCAACAGGCGGCTCATCGAATACCGGCATTTGGACTACCGGAGGGGATGGCATTTTCGACGACACTGGCACTGGCACCGGCAGCGCAGATGCCGCCTCAACCTACGCCCCCGGCCCCACGGATATCTCAAATGGATCTGTTACCCTGACTCTCACTGGCCCAAGCCCCATTGCCGACTGCACCGATGCTATTTCGAATGTAATAATTACCATTGAATCACCGCCAACCTCTAATGCTGGTACCGACGTAACTATTTGCTCAGGCGATGCGGTCACCCTGGCAGGTACTGCCGGGGGCGGGTTTTCCACAACTATGTGGTCTTCTGGCGGCGACGGCGCATTCTTCGACCCGACTGACCCGAATACCACTTACACACCGGGACCTACCGATATTTCTGGAGGCAGTGTAACACTAACTTTGGATGCAATGAGTTCCTCCGGGTTCTGCTCTGACGCCAGCGACGATGTACTAATCACTATCAACAATAATCCACCTTCCACTATTGCTGGTTCGGGATTTTCTATCTGCTCTACCGACACCGCCCCGCTCAATGGTTCCATAAGTGGAAGCGCTACCAGTTCAACGTGGTCTTCCTCTGGTGATGGTACCTTCGACAACGCGGCATTACTGAATGCCATCTATACGCCCGGGGCAACAGATATAAGTAATGGAACTGTGGATTTGACAATTACCACCGACGACCCCGATGGCGCTGGCGGCTGCACTGCCGCCATGGATGTGATTACTATCAACATTGAACAAGAGGTTACTGCCGATGCCGGCCCTGATCTTTCAGTTTGCGGCACTGGCCCAGCCAATCTCTCCGGAACTATTGGCGGCTCGGCAACCGATGTCATCTGGACCACTGCCGGCGATGGCGGCTTCGACGACAATAGCAGCCTTACTCCGGTTTACACTCCCGGGGCCGCTGATATTGCCAGTGGCACTATTACCATCACGCTTGATGCGTCTTCATCTTCCGGTATTTGTACATCCGCAATGGACCAGATGATAATTACGCTCGGAGCCGTGCCATCTGCAACGGCAGGTAGCGATTTTGGCATTTGTTCGGATTCATTTGCGGCATTGAACGGAACTATCGGTGGGGCAGCCACCACCGGATCCTGGTCAACAGCCGGAGACGGCACCTTTGATAACCCAGCTATTCTTACCGCCAATTACACTCCCGGAAGTGCCGACATTGCTGCTGGTTCGGTAGTTTTAACCCTAACAACAGACGACCCGGATGGAACAGGTCCATGTGTTGCAGCCACTTCTAACATTACCGTTACCATTGATGCAGCCCATACTGCAGATGCTGGAGTTGACCAGCAAATATGCCCTGGCGATAATGCCAGCCTCATTGGCGTTTTGGGAGGATCTGCTTCTTCGGCAATATGGACAACAAGTGGCGATGGTACATTTGATGACCCAAATTTGCTTTCAGCAGTATATACCCCCGGCGCCTCTGATATAAGTACCGGAATTGTTGACTTGACTTTAACTTCCGTAGCAGGTGCGAATTGTGCAGCTGCAGTGGATCAATTGGAATTGCAAATAAATCAGCCAATTATAGCAGTTGAGGAGGTTCGTAGCGTGAACATCGGCTCCCCGGTAAACATAGACGTCACCGGCAGTGCGACAATAAACCCTGGTGATATAATTCTAACGACTATTCTGACCTCTCCCACAAAAGGAACGGCCACAATTGAGGCCGACAACTCAATAACCTACACGGCCAGTCAAGGCACAGTAGGAGCCGATGACGTTGAGTATCAAATATGCAATCAATGCAATCAATGCTCATCGGAATTCATTCGCATCACTATTAATAATGAAGCGCCGACAATTACTGTTCCGCCTGCCCAGGCTGAAGCAGGAGGTATAGTTACTATACCACTTGCTGGCAACATTATCGACGTTAATGATAATGTAGATTTGAATACCCTAACAATAACTCAACAACCTGCCAGTGGTGCACCAGCAACTATTGACGGTAATCTTGACTTGATAATTGACTACACCGGAGTAACTTTTGTTGGTACCGACCAGTTGCGAATTGAGGTTTGTGACTTTGATGGATTATGCGCTACCAGTGATGTAAGCGTAATAATTGACCCGCTCCAGATTGTTGTAATTAATGCCCTTTCTCCTAATGGCGACAATCAGCACGACTTTTTTGAAATCCAAAACATTGAGTTCTTCCCAGGTAATGAGGTGCAGATCTTCAGCCGTTGGGGAGACCTGGTATTTGAAACAACCAACTACAACAACACCAACAATTTCTTTGATGGCACCGCCAACAAAGGCCCAGGTGGTAGCCTACCTTCTGGAAACTACTATTATAGCATCAATCTGCAGGATGGTACCGGCTTTGTAACTGGCTTTTTGGTTATTAGTCGCTAGCTAGGCTATTACTGTACCCACTAAAACTCCTTGAGGTCTTAAATGTTATAAGTAAAACCCTTAAATTGAGGGCGACGAATGCAGCTTAATAGTGACTCATATCTTCAGAACTCGAAGATAGACCTCTCCATTAGCTCACTACGGATATTATGCCTCTATGCAATGCTGCTATATCCAATGGTGGGGGTCTTGAACTACGTTCTTATTGAAAACGTACACGACCCTATTTGGCTTCGCGGCTTGATTACAGCTTTAGTTGCTGCCTTTTATTTTGCACTGCCCCGATCCCGCTTCCTACAAAGTAAAATTAACCTGGTGGTGCCGGCCATCTACTACTTTCTAACTTCCCACCTTTTGTACATAACCTTTACCAACAGCATTAATATTGCATTCACTATTGGCCTACTGATATTAATTAGTGCCAGC
This sequence comes from Cyclobacteriaceae bacterium, assembly GCA_028285445.1. GTDB lineage: Bacteria > Bacteroidota > Bacteroidia > Cytophagales > Cyclobacteriaceae > JANQPQ01. The sequence continues at coordinate 70,860 of JANQPQ010000014.1, forward strand.
AGTGCTGTATTCAACAACATTCGCTCTTTGTTCTTCTATGTGCTGTTTATCTCCTTAGCAGTAGCTGGAACTGTGCAGTACACACCAGCTCCTCAAATTGATCCTATGATTTTTTTCACCTCTGTGGTAATTATGGGCTCGGTTACCCTTATCATTCTAAAAATCAGGTTGAGCCTGGTGAAGCGCTTAGTAGTGGCAGACAATGTGGTTAATCAGATGAATGCTCTCATCCTTGTTTCAGAGAAGAATGGTTCTATCGTTTATGCCAGCCCTTCAATATTTGGCATCTTGGGCTATTCCGATAGCGAAGTTCTTGGAGATGGCTGGTGGAAGACACAGAATAGGATTAGTATGCTAGGAGAAAGAAACAGTAAACAGGCAGGTAGTTCAGGTATACTCAGAATAACCAAATCAGCATATGACGAACTTGCTGTGAAAAAGAACGGAGATGCTTGCTGGTTGCGATGGAGCACCAGCGTGCAACCTGATGGTGAGTTGATTATTGGCGTGGCCCAGGATGTAACCGCTGAAAAACAAGATAAGGCCGAGCTTCAAAAATTGTCGTTGCTTGCCAGTAAGACGGAGAACTACGTAATAATCACAGATGAGGAAGATATTATTACCTGGGTGAATGAGGGATTTACGAAAATCACTGGCTATTCGAGTGATGAAGCTTTGGGCCAGCACCCATCATTTCTAAGAAGCGAACTTACGGCAAAAGACCAGGTAGAAGAGATAGAGCATCAGGCCCGGTCTGGTCAACCCTTCGAAAGTGAAATTCTGAATCAACACAAAGACGGGAAGTTGTTGTGGTTATCTCTTAGCGTTTCCCCAATAGTAGACCAAGAGAGCGCCGTCGAGGGCTTTATCACTATTGGCAATGATATTACCGAAAGAAAGTTGGCAGAAGAAAAATTGCGACAAGAGGCCTTTCGATTAGCCACAATCCACAAAATTGATCAAGCATTTTTGAAAGCTGAATCTTTTGAGGAAGTTGCCGAAACTACACTTGAACTGGTTCTTGACCTTTTCCCAAAGTGCATCAGGGCGAGCTTCATGGTTTATGATGTGGAGAATAACCGCGCTAAGACAATTGCCGAATCATTCACCTCTGGGAAGGAGATGGTACTGGAGAAAGAATTTCCCTTAGATTCCTTGAATGCAGCTGAGCCCATTTTGGCTGGCAAAGAATTTCTAGCTAATAATTTATCTGAGGTCAGACAGCTTTCGAAAACTGATAGAATGCTATTAAAGATGGGTGTTGTCTCCTATGCGTTAATTCCTATTGTTTACAATAAAAACCTGCTGGGATCCCTCAATCTCTGCAGTGATGAGGCTAACGCTTTTGATAGTGGTGAGTTAAAATCAGTAAAAGGAATCGCCAGGGACTTAGCCTTTGCCATTTATTTCAACCAATTGCAGCAGGCAGTAAATGTCAGGTAACATCCATGATTTTGAAGAAATATAACAATGTAATAAATGCTGGCACTTAAGTGAATCTTGAAATAACAGCCGAATTTAGTTTTTATTAATTTGGCAACAAGATCCCAGAGTCCACGCTGCTAACAGCAGGCAAATTTTATGGGGGCGAACGACACAACCAACCTAACCATTGCATCTGATTCTCTGCAGGCAATTCTGGAATCCACCTTCAGTGGCATTCTTGTAGTGGATCACGATGGAAGAATAATAACATACAATAAGCGGTTTCTGGAGATGTGGGCTATCCCAAAATCGGTACTAAAGGGCCGCAAAGATTCCGATGCTATCAACTTTGTGCTGCCCCAACTCGCTTATCCCGATGAATTCTTCAATAAAGTAAGGCATTTGTATAATGACTTTTCGGCTGAAAGCTACGACCACATACTGTTCAAAGACGGAAAAATTTTTGAACGATTTTCCAAGCCGCATTTGATTGCGGGTCAAAATGTGGGCCGTGTATGGAGTTTCCTTGATATTACCAAACGTCACCAAACCGAACAGGTACTACAAGAAAGCGAGCAGAGGTATCGGGCGGTGGTTGAGCAAAGTAACGATTGTATATTTCTGGTAGACCTGAAAGGTCGGAAAATAATCGAAGCCAACAAATCTTTGGCTAACCTCCTCGGGTATTCCCGACGCCAGCTTCTTACCATGACCCTTTACGACTTCGTACATCACCCTAAAAAAGATGTAGATGCGAAAATTCGTTTGGTGGTTGAGAACGACGGATCATTTCTGGGAGAGAGGCAGTACCTAAAGAAGGACGGTACAACGGTAAGTGTGGAAGTCAACATCAATGTTATTACCTATCAACACAAGAAGGTACTATGCATTGTTTCAAGGGATATAACTGAAAGAAAAAAGGCCGAGCGAAAACTTAAGCAACAATACGACGATCTTGAGCGAGCTAATAGTGAACTGGACAAATTCGTTTACAGCGCCTCGCACGATCTTAGAGCCCCGCTGGCATCAATACTTGGGCTTATCAACCTTGCCAAAATGGAAAGTAATGGAGAGTTAGAGTATCTGGAGCTAATGGAAAACCGCATTGGCAAGCTTCAGCGCTACATTGATGATATTACTAATTACTCCAGAAATTCCCGACTGCCTGTTAGACACGAGAATATCAAAATCAAAACATTAATTGAGGAAATTCTCGAAGATTTGAAGTATCTCGATGGGGCCGACAAGATTACCGCTAAGTTGTTGTTGCGGTCAAATCAGGTAATCCGAACTGACAAGAATCGATTGAAGATAATTTTGTACAATTTGCTCTCCAACGCTATAAAATACCATAATGTTCTTAAGGATAAGCCTGAAATCAGGGTTACCATGCGCAGCCAAAAAAGTAAGCATGTTTTGCAGATCATCGATAACGGAAAGGGCATTGGTAAAAAGCACATTAACAAAGTATTTAACATGTTCTATCGCGCTTCGGACGAATCTAAAGGCTCGGGTATTGGCCTTTATATTACCCAAGATGCTGTAAATAAAATCAACGGTAAAATACTGGTTGAATCTAAGCTCAAGCAGGGTTCTACCTTCTCTATTGAGATTCCAAGGAAATAGGATAAATTACAAGGCAACCTATCGCTTTCCCTATGGAGGTTACTGTTGAAAATCTGGAAGATTTTATCCTGAAGAGGATTTCTGCGGAAACCGGCATTGCCATTGAAGACCTCAATGCTGAAGATGAATTCGTGAAATATGGCATCGATTCGCTGAAAACCGTACTAATTATTGATGAATTGGAGAAATGGTTAGGTATCGAAGTAAATCCACTGTATTTCTGGAGTTACCCAACTACCAAATCATTTTGTCAGCATCTACTTAGTAAGTACCAGGAAGCCTCCAACAACTAATCACACCTCAGCTCCTTTAAAATAATATATCCTCATTTGGTCACCTTGGGGGGTATCTCCAATGTATACCATTTCAGTACCGGGCCATATTGCCTTTCGCCAAACCTTTCGAATTGTGTCATTTCTAACAATCATCAGCATCCCAACGCAAGTTCCATCCTCCTCATCCGGCCTGCTAGTTTCCAGGAAGTCCCGGGTT
>JANQPQ010000016.1 GCA_028285445.1 Cyclobacteriaceae bacterium
GTTCGCTATCATTTTCACTATCTCAATGAACTTTCTGCAGTGACTTTCTCACCACTTCGACCGCTCCCTTTTACCAAAAACGGAACGCAAAAGTAATACCCTATTTTGTACTTTCAAATAGCAGGGTAAAAATAAATCAGAAAAAGATTTCTAGACCAGAATTGAGTCTTTCACAATAGTCTGTCTTCGATCTGGACCAACCGAAATTAAATTGATAGGCACACCCACTTCTTCTTCGATAAAATTGATATACAACTTTAACTCAGCAGGCAATAGTGCATAATCTTCGATGGCTTTGGACTCTGACTGCCAGCCCTTAAACGATCTGTACACTGGATTATAATCTTTACTTTCAACACCGGGAAATTGCGTAGTAGTTTGTCCTTCCGAATTTTCGTAATGAGTACAAACTTTTATCTCTTCAAAAGAATCCAACACATCGGCTTTCATCATGAAAAGCTGGGTTACCCCGTTGAGCATGATGGAGTATTTAAGTGCTGGTAAATCCAACCAGCCGCATCTACGTGGACGACCAGTGGTAGCCCCAAACTCGTGGCCCTCCTTCTGCAGGCTTTCACCGATTGCATCAAACAGCTCTGTGGGAAAAGGTCCGCTGCCGACACGTGTACAATAGGCTTTGAAAATACCATATACTTCCCCGATTTTAGTTGGAGCCAGCCCCAGCCCAGAACAAGCCCCAGCGGAGATTGTATTAGAGCTAGTAACGAATGGATAGCTTCCAAAGTCAACATCTAGCAGAGTACCTTGTGCTCCTTCACATAGTACCTGAGCCCCGTTGGAAAGTTCTTTGTTAATGAGGTATTCGGTGTCAACGATTTGAAAGGTTCTTAGATAGTCGACAGCGTTTAAAAACTCTGAACTTATTTCATCTAACTCGCCAACCAGGTTTTCTGGTATACTATTTAAATGATGCTCTCGTAGTTGCTTGTATCTATCCTCAAAATCTTCTTGTAGTACATCTCCAACTCTGAGACCATGCCTTGCATATTTATCTTGATATGCGGGACCAATGCCTTTTAATGTAGAGCCAATTTTCTTTTCACCTTTGGCTATTTCCTGGGCCTTATCTAAAATTCTATGGATTGGCAGAATTAGCTGGGCTCCCTTGCTAATAAAAAGGTTGCTGATTGGATCAACATTATACGCCTTTAAGTCTTCGATTTCTTTCTTGAAAATTATTGGATCTAGCACCACACCATTGCCAATGATATTAATTGTATCGGCGTGAAAGATCCCGGATGGGATTTGATGTAGTACATGTTTGATACCATCAAACTCGAGTGTGTGGCCAGCATTAGGGCCGCCCTGAAACCGGGCCACCACATTGTATTTCGGCGTGAGGAAATCCACAATCTTGCCCTTGCCTTCATCGCCCCACTGAAGGCCAAGCAATACGTCTGCTTTCATCAATTATGAATTTTGAAGATTTTCTATAGCTTCTTCTTCAGACTCTGCCACGTTGAAAATTGCATTCAACTTGGTAATGATGAGTAGTTTTTGAACGTTCTCGGAAGGCTTTAGGAGAAATAGCTCTCCTCCCTTATTCCGGAACTTCGTTAGGATGGTAATGAGCACACCAATGCCACTACTGTTTATATATCTTACTTCTGAAATATCTACAACACAGAGCTTGACGTCTTTACTAAGATAGTCTGTCGCCAGCTCCATCAGGTTGATTCCGCTGTCCTCTCCAATGAGATCTCCCGTTAACCTGACAACTAATACTTGGTCTTTCAGTTCGTGTGTGTAATTCATTGATTATTTGTTTTCGCAATTTTCATTAGAACAGGCTCCGTAAAGAATCAGCGAATGATGCATTACTCTAAACTTCAGAACTTCGCCTACAGTATTCTGGATATTTTGGATACGAGGGTCACAAAACTCAACTACTTTATGGCAGTCGGTGCAAATTAGGTGATCGTGTTGCTTATAGCCAAAGGCCTTTTCGTACTGGGCCAGGTTTTTGCCAAATTGGTGACGACTAACCAGGTCGCAATCTACCAATAAGTCTAATGTGTTATAAACCGTAGCTCGGCTAACCCGGTAGTCTTTCTCTTTCATTTTTAGAAATAAGGAATCGACATCGAAGTGCCCTTCCATTTGGTATACTTCCTCGAGTATGGCGTATCGTTCAGGGGTTTTTCTTAACTCCTTACTCTCCAAATAAGCCGTAAAAATCGACTTTACCTCGTTACCTACTTCATTCATCGCAATACCTTGCAGAGCCTGCAAGTTAACCAATATTTTTCACTACTCTTCAAGCGAATTACCTTCCAAGGAATCAAAGCGATTGACCTTGACTACACCCTTCACTTTCTTCAACTTATCAATTAGCAAATCCAGGTGCCGCGTATCATTTACGTAGAGCTGAATGTTGCCCTCGAAAATACCCGTATCCGTGTCGATACTTATTGATCGCATATTTACTTTTAACTCACTTGATATAATTTTCGTTACGTCGCTAATAAGTCCTACCCTGTCTGTCCCAATTATTCCAAGGCCGGCCAGGAACGAGCTTTGGTGCTTAGATGCCCATTTGGCTTTCACCACGCGCTGCCCATGGTTGGATAAGAGCTCTGGTGCATTGGGGCAAGATGTACGGTGGATCTTGATCCCTTCGGTTACGGTTACGAATCCAAATACATCATCGCCCGGAATAGGATTGCAGCATTTGGCAAACTTGTAGTCGATGATATCCATGTCCTCTCCAATCAATAGGATATCCTGCTTCTTGCCCTTGGCTTTGGTTAACTCTTGTTTAAATGTGTCTGCATCTTTAACCTTCTTAATTTGCCTTGGTGTAACCTTGTCGGACTTAGACTCTTTATATTTCTTTATTTCACTGGGCGCAATTATACCCTTACCTACATTGTAGAAGAAGTCTAGTTGGGTTTCGGTGTTAAAGTAGAGCCTAAGCTTTTCAAAGTTGTCATTGGTAGGCTCAATCTTTAGCTGCTTTAGTTTCCTTAAAACGATCTCCTTACCATCTTTTGCCGCTGTTCTTTTCGACTCCTTTAAAGCGTCTTTTATTTTTGTTCTAGCCTTTGAACTGGCGACAAACCTTAGCCAATCTTCCTTCGGCTTTTGCTTAGGTGCTGTTAGTATCTCTACCTGGTCTCCATTTTTTAAGGTATAGTTAATTGGAACAAGCTTCTGATTGACTTTGGCGCCGAGGCAATGAGCACCAACCTCGGTATGAATGTCGAAGGCAAAGTCTAAAGCCGTGGCACCATAAGGAAGAATTTTCAATTCCCCTTTAGGTGTAAACACGAATACTTCGTCAGTAAATAAGTTTGAGCGGAAGTCATCCACAAACTCTATGGCTGACACATTATTCTGCTCAAGCATATCACGCACTTTGCTGATCCATTGCTCTAGTGATGACTGCTGGCTCTTCAGGTTGTCCTTATATTTCCAATGGGCAGCATACCCCTTCTCCGCAATCTCGTCCATTCGTTCGGTGCGGATTTGTACCTCTACCCATTGTCCGCTTTTACTCATCACTGTTGTGTGAAGAGATTCATAACCATTTGCTTTGGGTGTGCTGATCCAGTCCCTAAGCCGGTCTGGATTAGGCTTGTAGAAATCGGTTACTATTGAGTAAACCTGCCAACAAGCTGTCTTCTCATTTTCAGGTTCGATATCAAGGATAATCCTGATGGCAAACAGATCATAAACCTCTTCGAAAGGAATGTTCTGCTTTTTCATCTTATTCCAAATGGAATGGATGGATTTAGGCCGGCCCTTTATCTCAAACTGGTATTCCTGATTTTTGAGGGCGGTCTGAATTGGTTTGATGAAGCTCTTGATAAACTTATTTCGTGCATCTTTGGTAACATCTATTTGCTTCGTAATGGCTTCGTAGGAATCCTTCTCTGTATAGCGCAAGTTTAGATCTTCTAACTCAGACTTAATTGCGTATAGTCCTAATCTATGTGCCAAAGGGGCATAGAGATAAATAGTTTCTGACGCTGTGCGCAATTGCTTTTCCCTAGGCATACTTTCCAGGGTGCGCATATTATGCAGTCGATCTGCCAACTTAATCAGGATAACTCTGACATCTTCAGAAAGCGTAAGCAGCATCTTCCTAAAATTCTCCGCTTGCTGTGAAGTACCGTACTCAAAGACTCCGGATATTTTGGTTAGCCCATCAATAATTGTTGCTACTTTGGGACCGAACTCACGTTCCATATCCTCGATGGTTGCATCGGTGTCTTCTACCACATCATGAAGCAATGCCGATACAATTGAAGTAGTACCTAGGCCTATTTCTTCAACCGCGATTTGTGCAACTGCAAGGGGGTGATAGATATATGGCTCTCCGGATTTTCTACGCATATCTTTATGCGCATCCATTGAGGTATTGAAGGCCTTCTTAATAATTTTGGCATCGTTATCTTTTAGGAATGGCTTTGCTCTTCTAAGAAGCTTTCGGTAGCGCCTTACAATCTCCTTCTTTTCCTCCTCCAGGTCAACGTTATTTGCTGAACTCTTAACTACGCTCATTACCCATTTTTGATTTTAAAAAGAACTGGCACACTTTGCTGATTTTGAATATTTAGATAACTTTGCCCCTCGATTTTTGGTGAATGCGGATGTGGCGAAATTGGTAGACGCACTAGACTTAGGATCTAGCGCCGCGAGGCATGGGGGTTCGAGTCCCTCCATCCGCACAAGAAAATACCCTCTCTCACGATTGTTCATAGTCGAGATGGAGGGTTTTTAGTTTTAATAATCTTAACCAAGACACAAATTGGACATCACTTTAGATAAAAAAAGCCCATTAGAGGCCTCTATTAAAATTAAGTTAAAGGAAGTTGATTATCAACCCAAACTAGACGAAAAGGTTAAGGACTATTCTAAGAAGGCGCACCTTAAAGGTTTTCGCAAAGGAAAGGTACCTACCAGCCTTATTCGTAAGATGTACGGAAAGTCACTAATCGTTGAGGAGATAAACCATCTTGTTTCTCACTCTCTTACAGATTACATCAAAGAAAATGACCTCAAGTTGATTGGTGATCCCTTGCCCAATATGGATTTGGTGAAGGATATCGATTGGGAAAATCAAAAAGATTTTGAATTCGAATACAGCGTTGGCCTTGTTGACGACTTTACATTGGACGTTTCCAAAAAGGTGAAAGTGAAGTCTTACGAGATTGATATTGACGACAAAACGCTTAATGAAACGATTGAAAATCTCCAGAAACAACATGGCAACGTAACCAATCCTGAAGAATCGATTGAAACTGATTCGTTGTATGGCGAGCTGGCGGCTGGTGATGGGGATTTTAGTAAGGAGCTTTTGATACCAATAGAATCTGTTGAGAAAAAGGAAAGAAAAATTCTCATCGGAATCAAAAGCGGAACAACAGTTGAGTTTGATATTCAGAAAGCTTTTATGGATTCCGCTGAGTTAGCAAAGCTCCTTGAAACCTCAGCAGATGAAGCAGCAGCGATGTCGGGCAGCTACAAATTCACTTTGAAAAATGTAAACCGAACAGAGCCTGCCGAGCTGAATCAGGAGTTCTTTGATAAACTCTTTGGTAAGGACGTAGTCAAGGATGAAGCCGATTTTCGTGAGCGAGTAAAAACCGAGGTTGCTAAGAACTACCATCGCGACTCACAATATTTTCTTGAGAAAACCGTCAAAGATGTATTGGTTGATAAAACCAAGATTAAGTTTCCAGACGAGTTTTTGAAAAAGTGGCTGCTTCATAGTAATGAAGGAAAGGTTACTGAGGCTGACGTTGAAAAGGAGTATGATCTGTACGTGCAAGACTTGAAATGGTCATTGATAGTTAACAAGCTAACTGAAGACCAAGGTATTAAGGTGGAACATGAGGATGTTAAAGAAAGTGCTAAGAATCTAATTAGGCAACAGTTTGGCGCTGCTGGAATGTCGGAGCAGTTCGATAGCAACCTGGATAGTTTCGCCGACAATTACTTACAAGGGCAGGATGGCCAGAATTATATGCGAGTTTACAACCAGGTGCGAGCCGAAAAGATTATGCAGTATATGCTGGCCAATGTTACCATTACTCCGAAAAAAGTGAAGCCAGAGGAATTTCAGAAGATAGTTCTGGGCTAAAAAAACAAAAATGGCTTATATTTAGTGGCCTCATTAAGGCACTTTCATCTCAACAATTTCTAGTTAATGAACAAAGAAGAATTTAGAAAATATGCCGTAAAAGGGCATGGAATTAGTGGTACGGCTTTTGATCAGTATGCGCAGCAGATTGAGGATATGACGCAGTATGTGATCGAAGAAAGGCCAGGGAACTTTAGGGCAATTGATGTTTTCACCAGGCTTATCTCAGATCGAATTATCTTCATGGGTATGCCTGTTGACGATTACATTGCCAACATTGTAACAGCCCAGCTGTTATTTCTTGATTCTGCAGATTCGAAAAAAGACATAGTAATGTACATAAATAGCCCAGGTGGTTCGGTTACGGCAGGCTTGGGTATTTACGATACCATGCAGTATGTGAACCCGGATGTAGCAACTGTTTGTACAGGCCTTGCCGCCTCAATGGGAGCAGTTTTACTCGCTGGTGGTGCTGCTAAGAAACGATCTGCACTTCCGCATTCAAGGGTGATGATTCATCAACCGTCCGGAGGTATGCAGGGACAGTCTTCTGATATGGAGATTTCACTTAAGTTGATTATGTCGCTACGCGCTGAGTTATATCAAATTCTGGCTGACCATACCGGCAAATCAATTAAGGATATAGAAAAAGATGCGGACCGAGATTACTGGATGACGTCGGCTGAGGCTAAGTCTTATGGCTTGGTAGATGAAGTACTTAAACGAACCAAAAAGTAGAGGATTATGGCGGATGTAACTTGTTCATTTTGCGGTAGGAATAAGAAGGATGTTGACCTGATGATTTCAGGTATCCATGCGCATATATGTGACAAGTGCATCACCCAAGCCCAACAAATTTTAGCTGAGGAAACTAAGGCCAAAGAAGGAGGCATGCCAAAATTCAACTTGGTTAAGCCTTCGGACATGAAAAAATTTCTTGATGAATTTGTCGTGGGACAAGATGAAGCGAAGAAGTTCATTTCGGTTGCTGTATATAACCACTATAAGCGGTTAATGCAACGCAACCATGATGATGAAGTTACCATCGAGAAATCCAATATTCTAATGGTAGGTGAGACGGGTACTGGCAAAACCTACTTAGCAAGAACATTAGCTAAGATTTTGCAAGTTCCGTTTTGTATCGCCGATGCCACGGTGCTTACTGAGGCCGGCTACGTTGGAGAGGACGTAGAAAGTATACTAACCCGCCTGCTACAAGCCGCTAACTATGAGGTGGAAGCAGCTGAGCGAGGTATTGTCTATATCGACGAACTTGACAAAATCAGCAGGAAGTCTGACAATCCATCTATAACCAGAGATGTTAGTGGTGAGGGCGTGCAACAAGCATTGCTAAAGCTATTGGAGGGTACGTCTGTAAACGTTCCGCCACAAGGTGGCCGCAAGCATCCGGATCAAAAGATGATTACGGTCAACACTGAAAATATACTGTTTATCTGTGGTGGGGCTTTTGATGGTATCAACCAGAATATTGCGCGAAGAATAAATACCAAGCCTATTGGTTTTGCTGGTAATGAAGAAAGGCAGGAGCTCAATGAGCATAATCTTCTTCGTTATGTAAATGCGCAAGACCTGAAGAGCTACGGATTGATTCCCGAATTGATCGGTCGGGTGCCAGTGGTAACATACCTTGAGCCACTTAGCAAGGCCGTACTTAAGAAAATTCTCAAAGAGCCCAAAAATGCTCTCACCAAGCAATACAAGAAGCTCTTCGAGATGGAAAACATCAACCTCAGCTTTACGGAGTCCGCACTTGATTTCATAGTTGAGAAAGCGCTTGATTTCAATTTGGGCGCTAGAGGGCTTCGGTCAATTTGCGAGGTAATTATCACCGATGCGATGTTCGAGATGCCTTCTAAGCAGAACGTGAAAAACCTCAATATCACGCGCAGCTACGCTGAAGAGAAATTCAATAAGTCTAAGTACAGTAAGCTTAAGGTAGCCTAAGCCTCTTCGAGTAGCTGAACGATGGTTTTTGCTGTAGTTTCGGAAGCTACATTCTCCCCTATTCTACGTTTTACCTCTTCATATCCTGCTAATACCGATTTGCGCTTTTCTCCTTCACAAATTGCCAATAGCGCTTCGTTAACTGTATCAGGATTTACTTTAGATTGAAGAAGTTCCTTCACAACCTCCGCATCTGCGATGAGATTCACTAACGAGAAGTACTTAATGTTGCTCAATACAATTGGAGCACCAATGGCATATGCAACAGCGTTTGCTTTGTAAACTACTACTTGCGGAACGTTCCAAAGGGCGGTTTCCAGGGTCGCGGTCCCAGATGTAACAATCGCGGCATGGGCAACTGATAACAGGTTGTAAGTATCTTCAAATACTACCTGTAGATTTGGTGATTCTAATCCTTGGTAAAAATCACCAGGTAGACTTCTTACTCCCGCTACAACAAAGTAATACTGAGGATTGCGGTCGGCTACATTCTTCATGATTGGAAGCAGCCTTTGCACCTCCTGCTTGCGACTACCAGGCAAAAGGGCAATTATTTTTTTATCTGTAGGGAGATTGTTCTCTGTAAGGAAGTTAAGGTTCGGTTCGTGCTGTCTTACCGCATCAGCAACCGGATTCCCCACATAGTCGACTTGGAAATCTAGCTTAGCAAAGAATTCTTTCTCAAATGGAAGTATAACAAATAGCTTATCCACCCATTTTTTGAGTTTGAAAGCTCTGCTTTTGTTCCACGCCCAAACTTTGGGTGAAATATAGAAGAAGACCTTATAGCCTTGCTTCTTAGCAAACTTTGCAACCCGAAGGTTGAAACCAGCATAGTCTATAAGAACAATTGCATCGGGATTAAACTCCTTAATCTGGGCCTTACACAACTTCATCGCCCGTGATATTTTGCCGAAATTCGCGATGACTTCGAATATGCCCATGAAAGCCAATTCTTGAAAATGCACCAAGATCTCAACATCTTGAGCTTTCATATCATCACCGCCAAAGCCCTTCATTTGAGCACCATCATCATGGCTTTTTAGGGCCTTAGCCAGGTTTGACCCATGCAAGTCACCTGATCTTTCACCAGCGATTATGAAGTACTTCATTAGTTATGCGAGAATCTCTACGAAATTTCGTGGGGTCTCATAGAGTTTTACACTGTGCAATCTACCAGTCTTACTTACTACCGGTATCTGAGGTTCCAAAATTTTCCAAATCTCTGTGGCTAAGACCTCCGAACTTGCCATTTTACCCTGCATAAAGTCGACGTCGAGGTTAAGGTTCTTGTGATCTACTTTATCAGTAACCTCTGCCCTGATCAGCGTACTCAATTTCTTTAGATCAATCACGAATCCCGTTTCTGGGTCAGGAGTCCCTATTACAGTTACAATTAGTTCGAAATTATGACCATGCCAGTTCTCATTGGCACAGGGGCCAAAAACTTCCTTATTCTTCTCATCCGACCATGTTGGGTTATACAACTTGTGGGCCGCGTTAAAGTGTTCTTTTCTACTGACTAAGACTTCCACCGCTAATTGCTTCTGCCTGCAAATATACGCATTACAAAGGTGAGGACGATCTAGATAAAAGCTTTGAATATAAATACTGCCTGTCCTAACTTGGTCCTCAAATCAATCAAGATCATGATAATTGTTACTGGTGCGGCCGGATTTATTGGAAGCTGCCTGATAGGCAAACTCAATGAGGAGAATTTCAAGGCTGTGATTGCTGTGGATAAATTTGATGATGAGGCAAAGAACAGGAACCTTGAAGGGAAAACTATCTTAGCCCGGGTGGATAGGGATGAATTCTCATCATGGCTTGACGCTAATTTTGAAGAAGTTGAATTTATCTTTCATCTAGGCGCCAGAACGGATACAACGGAATTTGATAGAGAATTACTTCACAAACTAAATACCGAATACACGAAAGACGTTTGGGCAAAGTGTATCCAATATCAGATCCCCTTGGTTTACGCATCTTCAGCTGCGACTTATGGCCTTGGAGAGCAAGGCTATGCCGATGATGAAGGCAAAATAGACCAGCTAGTACCCCTGAATCCTTATGGAGATTCTAAAAATGAATTTGACAAATGGGCACTGCAGCAAGAAAATAAGCCATTCTTCTGGGCGGGACTGAAATTCTTCAATGTTTACGGCCCGAATGAGTACCATAAAAACAGGATGGCTTCAGTTGTATGGCATGCATACAATCAAATAAAAGAAACTGGGCAGATGAAGCTATTCCGGTCGCACAACCCTGATTATCAAGATGGTGAGCAAAGTAGAGACTTCGTCTATGTGAAGGACGTTGTTGAGGTATGCATATTTCTTATGCATCACAGGCAAAACTCCGGCATATACAACCTGGGTAGCGGTAAGGCAAGAACTTTCCTCGATCTAGTGGAGGCTGTTTTCTCTTCCCTGCAGATGGAGAAGAGTATTAGCTTCATAGATACACCTCAAGATATTAGGGACAAATACCAATACTTCACCGAAGCCACGATGGATAAGTTGGAGAAAATAGGTTACGACAAAGGTTTTAGGCCACTTGAAGAAGGTGTGCGCGACTACGTGACTAATTACCTCTCAGAGTCCAAATATTACTAAGACTTAATTTCTTACATACAACTTCTTAGAGAGTTCCATTTCTCCTGATCGGATGGTAACAATATAGATTCCTTCCTGGAGATCGGCCACTGAGACTTTCTGGCTAAAATTGCTGCCGGTTCTTTCACCAATTCTGAACTCTTTCAATGTTCGTCCGGAAAGATCAGTTATTAGTAAAGTAGCCATACCCCGCGAAATCATCTTTCCTTCAATGTTTACAACATTCCAGGCTGGGTTTGGGTAAATATCTAATTCAGGAAGTGTTGGCAATCCATCCTCTGTTGAAACAACTAGGTCTCCAGGCCAATTCAATCCATCTATTTCTGCACTCCATATTCCCCGTCCATGGGTTGCCACTACAATCTGATTATCAACAGCCTTAATTTCCCAAACCGATACAGCTGGCAGGTTGCTATCTAAGAAATGCCATGTAGCGCCATCATCAGTTGATTCAACGATACCGATCTCGGTACCAGCCCAAATTGTTGTTGGCTCATGTGGCAAAACCAGCAAGCTATGCACTGCCACATCAGGAAACCCATTGCTACTCGAGGTACCGGTTCCAAATCCTGAAATATCTTCCCAGGTTTGACCCAGATCAGTAGTTCTTAAAATCTTAGGAGTTTCAGCAATTGAAAATAAAACGTAAGCTATCTGATCATTTACAGGATGAGTAGCTAAACCACTGATCCCACCGAAAGTGGCTATTGTGGAATTCGGTACTGGGTTGAAGTTTATTCCTCCATTTCTTGAAACGAAAATGCTTCGGTCATCGGTCATGCCACCTCCGGCCCAAACGATGAACCTGTTGGCTTCGGAAATCTCCACATCGTGCGAGCTACTGATATTATCTCCCGCAATCCAATTGTTATTTATCTCAGATAGGAACCACTCTTCTCCAAAATTATTCGAACGCCAGACCCCACTTGCGCCGACGGTATATACCACATCTGGGTTTTTCTTGCTGTTTGCAAGCTTAGTAATAAATGGGGCATTTCCATTTGAACCTCTATCGCTAAGACCCTGGATGGAGCTTCCGAAAGCAAAACCCCCATCAGTTGATCTTTGAATACCGTTGAATTGATTTGACCCCAGTACAAGCAGTTCATTGGTATAATGCCAAACTGCATCAAAGCCATCGCCACCAATTTTCAAAGAATATGAAGACAAGTTTGTTGGTTCCCCGCTAGAAAGCTGGCTACCATTATCTTGCAAACCTCCAAAGTACTGACTAATGCCCGGCCTTTTATCTACGCCATAGAATTGGCCAGTGACCATTGTACGACCGACCATGGTCCAATCAGCATCCGTAAGGCCTGGGTTGTCGGCGGAATTGGTTATATGCACACCACCATCATTGGCTGAGAGTATCTTGAAAGTATTTGCTCCTGTAATGATAGGCAGCAAATTGTGCTGATCGGGGTGCAGATTAGAGTTGAGTGAGCCGTTGCTGTTTGTAAGTTGGGTTGTGGCCTTAAATCGTTGCTGAATTGCGCCGTAGTTGGCAGTTATTTGTGATTCTGGCAAATTCTCAGGGTCCCAGGTGCCATCCTCTGCAAGAATGGGCCAACCAGCATAAATGTTCTTGTAAGAATGCCCGGCTGATTGGGCAATATTGTTGTCAGGAGTAGTAGAGCTATAGGCGACAGCATTTACGAAAATATACTCCCTTGCTGTGAGAAGCTGGGGGTCGCCGACATCGTCTCTTGGGTTGAGATCATAGGCGCCATCCCTCTCCTGGTCTCTAAAAGAAACCATCAATTGTCTGTTGTTTGTTACGTCCCACACTTCAAAGGGTACCTCCACATAATCCTGATAGGCGTACTCTTCGGGGGGAACGCCAGCGCCACCATCTCCATTTGCTCCACTTGTAGTGGACACAGTAAATCGGTGGGCCATTTGCTTCTTACCAGGCCCAAATCTTATCTCCACGGATGCCATATCTCCGGCTGATAGTGATTGAGGATGGCCGGTAAAACCGCCCTCTGAAAACCAAGCTTCGCCAGAGTCGAATCCGCCGTCCAGGTAGGTGCCTCCCCAATTTACCCAGGCGATAAATGATTCAGTATCAGTTTCAGTAACTCCCAATATTCGGGGCTGCCCCTCCGAGGACCCGGTTTTGACCTCTATTCTATGCACATCAATCCCACCTACATACACAAAGTCGTCATTAAAAGGATGGACCATGATGGCGTTGTCGTACCAGCCCTGTTGACCAAGCCAATTGGGGTTAGCTCCATTATTTTCTTCCAACATCAAAGCCCAACTCGCACCGGCATCATCAGATATAAAGATGTCAGAACCACCATTTGCTGGGTCGGTAATGCTACCTTCAACCGCCGCAAAGATCCGTGATGAATTGGTTGGCGCAATGGCCAGTTCTATTCTTCCTTCTGCAACTAACCCACTCGAGGAATTGGACCAGGTGTCTCCTCCATCAACTGACTTAACTACCGTTCCCAATCCGGCTTCACCCCGTACAGCGGCATATTGTATCTGGAAATCGTTTGGGTCTGTGATCAGATGTTGAACCCGAGTGCGTCCTTCGTAAACCATGGTCCAATTAGCACCTCCGTCAACTGATTTGTATATACCAGAGGTGAAGGGTGGGAAACCATTGCCACAGGCCAGCACTATATTCTCATTGGCCGGGTCTACAATAATTCGATTAACGTTCTCCAGTCCGACTATAGTCGTTGTCGCGGTTAGCTGCGTCCAGGTTTCGCCTCCATCTATGCTTTTGAATAAGCCATTTCCGTCAATTGACCCAGAATTGAAGAAACCCTCACCAGTACCAGCGTAAATCACACTTGGATTGGATTCTGCTTGAGCCAGGGTAGTTACGGCCAGGTTTGGCAAATCAGGAGTTTTGTTAATCCATTCAGTTCCCGCATTGGTCGTCTTCCATACGCCACCACCGGCAGTCCCGGCAAACCAGGTATCTCCGGTAGGATCGGAGGCGTCTACTATCAAACCACGCGTACGACCAGGGACGTTACCCGGTCCCCTTGAGACCCAATTCACCGCTTGAGTACGTGCTTGCAATTTACCCTTGGCTAAACTTCTAGCTTCTTCCAATGCTCGCAGTCGATAATTGGATTTATAGGCAGGACCCTGTTGCCCGTGCTTGGTTCTTATCTCGTTATGGTATTTTGCAAATTCGTCTGGTTGATCTGGCTTCCTCTCTTCTTCCACATGAAACTGGCTCATGTCGAAAATTCTGCTATACTGTGGTTCTATTGAATTGTACAAGCAAAATGAAAGTACTCCTATCCAGGCTGTAATCTTAACAGTTTTAAGCCCAACGGAAGCTTGAGATTTATAGTTGTTTTTGAAATGCATAGTTAGTTAGGTATAAGTTGTCGGGAAACTATAATAAGCCCTTGGGCCTCACAAATTATGCCAGCAAGTTGATCAAAAGTATCAACTTGGGCATAACAAATCTATAATATTTCTTTTTAGTGTTTTGTTTCATTTCTAACGCACTTTTCGTGCATTAAAGCACGCTACTGCAATTGAAAATCCCGTATTTTTGGGGGTAAACCTACCCATTTAACCGATGTGGATTAGCCTATTCTCCAAAATAGATTTGAGGGATGTTGTATTCCTTTTGTTATTCAGCTTTGTTACTATTCTGGAGTCCTCTGCCCAGAAATCACGGCCTGGAACTCCGATTACTTGCCATACATCCGGGATAGAAGTAGATAGTAAGCATTATGTGCTGGCTCCAAAGAGTTTTTATTCAAAGAATACTCTTAGAACTGCCGCAGGTGAATCCAGTTTTGAGCTTTTTTTAAGTGGCTTCCCCCCAGAATCTGAAGAGGCGATGAACTGGGCAATGGACATCTGGGGGCAGTTCATCAAGTCTGACATGCCCATAAAAGTCACTGCCAATTGGGTGCCCTTGGGAACTGGTGGTACGCTAGCCACTGCCTCTCCAACTGAAGAAATTCGTGATTTCGATGGAGCACCTCAACCTGAAATGTACTACCCTATTGCATTGGCTGAAAAGATATCGCGACAGGAATTGAATTCACCAAGCGCCAGTGAAATTGGTATCAACGTGAATAGCGATAGAGATGACTGGTATTTTGGTATCGACGGTAATCCAGGGGCAGGTGAAATTGATTTGGTTACCGTTATTCTACATGAGCTAGGACACGGGCTGGGATTTACGGCAAATAATGGCACCAATTGCTTTGCAGACCCGACAATCTATGCATACTTCATTCATGATGGCACTAGCCAGCAGTTAGTAGACGAATCAATTTTTCCTGGGAGTGCCTGTAATGTCGGGGGTTCTGAGGCAATTCGGGCAGCATTTACCAGCAACAATCTTTTCTTCAAAAGGCCTGGAGAATTAAACATCTCACAGTTATATGCGCCCAATCCATTTCGCGGTGGCAGCAGTATATCCCACTTGGATGAAACTACTTACGACCAAGGTGATCCCAACCAGTTGATGACCCCCAACATTGATGGGGTTATACATGATCCGGGCCCCCTAACTTTGCAGATGTTTGCTGAAATGGGGTGGGTATACACCTATCTTGATCACAGTGCCTTCACAGACGTAGAGATTTTCAATCTACCCTTCACGGTACTAATTACAAGCGACACAACCCTGATAACTGACCAGATCCTTCTCCATTATTCCAGTGATGATTTCCAAACAGAAGCCACCGCCATCCTTACACCAACTGCTACTCCCGACGAATACAGTGTAACCATCCCTGACCCGGGGACAGATATCACTTTGTCGTATTACTTCACAGCTGTTGATGAGCTTGGACGAACTTTTTCTTTACCCCATGAAAGCCCTGCGGAGGTTTTCTCTTTTTTTATTGGGGCCGACCAGGTGGCTCCAACTATTTCCCACAACCCTATCACCTTAGTTTTGACATCGTCAGCCTCCGTTGATTTAAAAGCAAGCCTTACAGATAACATCGGCATTGCAAGTGGGCAGATAGAATACCGAATCAACCAGGGGTCGTTAGAGACAGTTTCATTGCAGCCAGATTCGGAGATCGAAAACCAATTTGTAGGCTCCATACAATTGCCGCAAACCAATAAAGGCGACATTCTTGAGTATCGCATTGTTGCCACTGACGCCTCATCTTCTGCCAATCAAACTACAGCACCCGAAAGCGGTTTCTTTTCTGTCGAGATTCAGGAGTTCGACCCTGTTGCCTCGTATTTTAATGATTTCAACGAAGCCAGTGCCGATTTTGTAGGAGATGACTACACCGTCAGTTTGGAAGTCGGCTTTGTTGATGATGCCATTCACTCGCCTCATCCCTACCCGGTTGGTGTAGGCACCAGTATGGAATCTAACCTCGTATACCAATTGGCTATTCCCATTACCGTTGCCTCTGAAGAAGCCGAAATTAAATTTGATGAAGTTGTACTAGTAGAGCCTGGCGAAGATGGCAGCTCTTTCGGTGAGGACGCATTTAATGATTACGTTATTGTTGAAGGATCTGACGACAATGGAGTTACCTGGCTACCGTTGCTTGATGGGTATGATGCGACTGCGGAGCCAGAGTGGTTAGATAAGTACAACAGCATTATCAAAGGTGTTAATTCTGAGGCTATTGGCAATAGGCTTATTTTCAAGCAGCGTGTGATTAATATGCTGGAGACCTTCTCGGCAGAAGAATCAATTCTAATTCGCTTTAGGCTATTTACAAATGCCGTAAGCTATGGCTGGGGTTGGGCCATTGATAATCTTGAGATTCAAAACCAGGTTGTTTCTATAGAAGGTTCTCCGTTTACTAAGCAGGGTTTGAAGATATACCCTAACCCTTCCACGGGTACAGTGAATTTAGAATTTAGCCAGCATTTGAGCAGTGCTGCTAGCATTGAGGTGTATAACGCCATGGGGTCTTTAATTTATGTTTTGGATGTTGCCCCCAATGAAGGAGATGTAAAATTATCATTCGATCTAGGAGACGAGGGTCCGGGATTGTATGTGGTAAGAGCCGTTTTTGAAAAGGTAGGTGTTACTCAGAAGGTGCTTATTAAATGAATCAACTAGCCACCGACTGAAGAGCCATCATATATTTCTGCGTCCGGAAAAAAACCTCCAAAGGCAAACCAAAATCCCATAAAAGACTTTGTTGGAGTAAGCTTTTCACCTTGTCTTGGACCAGAAACGGCCTCCCCAAAAATATTCCACAGATTACCGTCATCATCGGTGAGTATTACTGATGGGTCAGGTACGTTAGCCACTTCAAATTGAGGAGTAGAGCCATCTTCGAGACGTCCCATGAAAGACACAATGAAGTTTTGATCTTGATTGCCTACAATAATAATGGGCTCAATTACCTGGGTATCCTCTATTATGCTCGTCCCTCCCTGGAAATTGTTGAATTGATAGACTTTAGCCTTGCCATCATTTATTATACCGTGAACTCTTTCATAAATTGGCAAGCGTTCATCCAGAGGATTCACTGGGAATACCAATCCACTGACAGGAGACAGCGCTGCCCCAAAAGAAGTATTTTCATAATCAAAGTCGAACCCAGTGCTGATAGAGAGAACGCTGGAGTTAGGATACATAGCCTTCCACGTTCCCCACGTTGTTTCAACCACATTGAATGTGTTCACTTCAGTACAAACAAGATTTCCATTTACACTCTCTCCAAGAATCTGGGACCAATTGCTCTGCGTCTGTCTGTCGAATGGGATTAGGTTGGCGTTGTAGAGTAATCCGGAGACGCCAAAGTCATGCACCTCTCCATCAATTTCTCTATCCCAGCCAATTGCAGTGCCGGTAAGAAAGCAGAATGTAAGTGCATAGTGCAAGTCGCCAATTTGATCATTGGCTATTTCATGGCTTTCTATAATCTGGTGAGGGTAAACGCGAACCTCATCTCCGTGTTTGACTCCTATCACCAGCTCATGATCTGGTATAAAAGTAGCTACTGTTGAGGGTGTAAACTGTGGATTTACCAGGGCCGGTATTCCGTCTTTACCGGGGCCGCCGTCGGCTATCTCCTCAATAGGGATTGTCCAGCCATTGGTAATTACCTTTTCCTCCCCATCATCAATCACTATAACCCTGTCATTGATTTTGCCGGGTTCTTCACCGCAGCCTGCGAAGAGGCTAAGTAATATGAAAAGACTAATTAATCTAGTGATCATTGGTAGATAGGCACGCTCTAGCTATGAAACAGCAGAAAGGCTAGAAAAATTCCTGGTATGCTTGGATAATGCCGTAAAATGGGGCCCAAAATACCGGGTTATACTCCACCAGTATTAGTTAATCCTGGAAAGTATCGTAATACTTGATAAGAGCTAGCAAGTCTTGCTCTTTTGACAGCTTTAACCTCTGGGATTTTATGTATTTAGAAAGTTCTTTCTCACGATCGTTAAGCAAAGCCAAGACCGAGGATTTACTGGTTTTTATGCGGACTGGATCTTTGCCAGTTGAAGTCAGAAAATAGGACACCTTCTTTGTGAACTCCTGATATGACTTGGTATCAGCAGCATAACCGCCAGCGTTGTTGTTTTGTGTTGCAATGCTGAGCTCCATTAGTTTGAGAAGGTAAATGTCCTCCGCATGCAGAATCTCCATAAACTGCCACCCGTTGGTCCTTTTCATCAACTTAAAAGTCCGAATGGCGCTTGTGGCAGGATCTTTTAAAGTAAACTCATCTACCGCAGCTTTTGCAATTAGCATTGCGTCTCCAGAGCTGTTCACCACCAGATCATTACCAAATAGGTCAAATTTCAGGTCAAGCTTCTCGAGAACCGCCCCACTAACCACTTTTACATCGCCTACTGTCCAATCTTCAAACAGGTAAGGAGACCCTTTAATCTCTCCGTATTTCTGATTATAAAGTAAATCTGTATTCTGACCTCCAGGATCAAGGAAATCACCTATGGTTGTTAAACTCGATTGGGCCATGGCTGGTGTTATGCCCAAAACAATCAAAGTGATGACGAGAATTCTGTAGTAGCCCATTGACTTGTGTGTTGAATATATAAAGATAAAAAAAGAGGAAGCCTAAATGCAGGCTTCCTCTTTTTTAAGTGTTATATACTAATAGCCAGGATTTTGGACCATGTTGGGATTTGCTTCCATTTCCTTTTCAGGAATTGGCCAAATCGCATCATCGGCTCCTGCTGATATTGTACAAGCTGAGATAGCGTTACACTCAACCCTTACCATATCCAAGCCATTTCTAAACAGATCGTATGTTCTGTGACCTTCCCAAGCCAATTCTCTCCTTCTTTCAGCAAGTACTTCAGTAAGTACATCCGCATCGGCAGGAGTGATTGAAGCTAGACCAGCTCTATTTCTGATTAAATTCAAATCAGTGATAGCAGCTGCGAAGTTGCCAAGCTTGGCGTTAGCTTCAGCTCTGTTCAGGTGCATTTCAGCTAAACGAAGAATTCTTGGGCTAGCCAATCCAGGTACGCCTAACTGTCCAGGGAATTTGTACTGATAGTCGTCTCCGGCAACATTCCTGATGAATTGGATCCTGATATCACCAGCGCCACTAAGGGCGTCCATAATATCCTGAGAAGCTCTCAAATCACCATATCCTTCCTGGATATAAATGTTACCAAGGTTATCTGAACCTAAGGTTTCATTACCAAGGAATCTAGCAGTGAAGATCTCCTCTTGGCCACCGTCTGTTTCCCAAGAAGCCAGGTAAGTAGCAGTAGGCTCCAAACCGTAGTTTCCGGAATTGATAACAGCATCTGCCATTGATACCACGTTAGCGTTGTCTTCCATGTAGAGATATACTCTTGAAAGTAACGCCCTGGCGGCATCAGTTGAAGCTCTAAAAGGAGCTTGCGCATTCGTCATCAAACCTACAGAAGAAGTAAGGTCAGCAACAATCTGATTGTAAACTTCACCTACAGTATTTCTGGCAGGCTCTCCAATCTCAGATACAAGAATGATAGGAATACCAGGGTTGCTACCGCCACCTGTTGAAATGGGCTGAGCAAAACCTCTAACCATTTCGAAGTGTGCAAGTGCTCTAAGGAACAAAGCTTCACCTAGTACCTGATCTCTATCAGCTTGAGATCCGCCCGATACACCATCAATGTTGTTGATGATAGTATTAACTCTCAAAATAACGTTGTACCAATCAGTCCACTGATCTTCAACATCACCATTCGAAATGGTGAAGACATTCAGCGCATTCTGAGTAAATCTGTTTGAGTTATCAAGTGTAAGAATTACGTTGTCACCACTAGCTTCTGGCATTACAAGGGTGTTTCTTCCGTAGAGGTCAACATCTTGCAATTTGTCATAAGCACCGATAAGGGCGGTAGTAACACCGTCAAAATCACTTAGTGCATCGCCTACAGAAAGGCTTTGCTGTGGTTGCAGATCAAGCAAATCTTCACAGGCTCCCATGAACATCGCCATCGCAACTATTGCAAACGAATATATTATCTTTTTCATTTTTCTCTTCTTTATATCGTTCAACAATTACAGTCCGATCTCAATACCGAACGTATAAGATCTACCTTGAGGATACCTAAAGAACTCAGATCCGTTCTCATCCAATTCAGGATCGAATCCAGAGTAGTCTGTCAAAGTCCATAGGTTCTGTCCTTGGATATAAACCCTTACTCTAGTAAGCCCTGAGTTACCAAGAATGCTAGAAGGAAGGTTGTACCCAAGAGTTACGTTTCTCAATCTTAAGTAAGAACCGTCCTCAATATACCTGTCAGAACTAGAGTTCGCTTGGTTGTTACCACCAAGGATAGCTTGTGGTCTTTCAGCAATATCACCAGGCTGCATCCATCTGTCAGCTGCAACTGCAAGGTGGTTCCATCCATATCTCTGACCATCACTTTCGATGAATCGTCGAGAACTGTTAAAGATCTCATGACCATAAGCAGCATAGAAGAAAGCAGACAAAGAGATGCCTTTGAACTCCCATGTGTTAGTCATACCACTAGTGAAATCTGGCTCAGCATTACCAAACACGATTTCAGGCGCAGCGTTGTAGCTACCAGTAGTAGAACCATCTTCGTTGAACCAAAGTGGAGTACCGTCGGCAGGGTTTACACCAGCCCAACGTCTCTGTTCCCAAGATCTGATAGGAAGTCCTTCTCTGATGATCTGACGACCATTAGGAATATCTTCACCATCATTCAGTTTCAACACTTTGTTATTGTTGAAGGCGATATTGAAATTAGTTGACCACTTAACAGCACCAACTAAGTTCTGAGAAGATATAACAACTTCTACACCTTTGTTTTCCATCTCACCAATATTTCTGATCGCGGTTTCGAAACCAGAAGTTGATGAAACAGGAACTTCCTGAAGCATGTCTTCAGCTCTACGGTTGTAATACTCAACAGAACCTGTGATTCTATCACTGAATACACCGAAGTCAAGACCAATGTTGAAAACCTTTGTAGTTTCCCAAGTCAAGTCAGGGTTAGCAATCTGCGTTGCATTACTTGAAGGAATTCCGTTGTAAGCACCGGCAAATCCGAATAACGCTTGTGACTGGAAGTTTCCAATGTCTGCGTTTCCAGAGGTACCATAACTCACACGAAGTTTAGCGCTAGAAATTACACCAATTCCACTCATGAAGTCCTCCTCTGAGATTCTCCATGATCCACCAACTGACCAGAAGTTGGCCCATCGGTTGTTAATACCAAATCTTGATGAACCATCTCTTCTAATACTAGAAGTGAAGTAGTATTTGTTGTTGTAGTTGTAGTTCAACTGACCAAGGTAAGACAGGAACGAATATTCTGATTTCGATCCGTCAGCACCGTCAGGTGTTGCTGTAGATTGAAGTGTCTTAAGCTTTCCACTGGCAAGGCCAATTCCGGCAGCGAAGAACTCTTCAAACTGGTTTTTCTGATACTCAAATACGGCAATACCATCGAAGTTGTGAACATCATTGATGGTTTTGTTACCAGAGAGCATAGTTTGAGTTGTGTAGTTAATGTTCTCATTGTATGATCTCTGTACTTCACCATTTTCAGCAATACCATCACCTGTAGTAGGATCAAAGAATCTACTTTCTTTAATGCTGATGAAATCCAATCCAACTTTCGTTTGAATACGAAGGTTTTCAAAGATGTTGTAGCCAGCAGTAAAGTTTCCAAGCATCCTAAGGTTATTGTTAATAACAGGGTTTCTTGGAACTGAGTACAAGAAGTTATCGCTGGTAAATATTCCAAAACCTGGCTCGTCACCGCGATACAGTTCGCCTGTATTCGGGTCGATATGCGATTGGAATGGAGTATTAACAAAAGCACCCAAAAGTGGGCTAGAGAATCTGTTACCTGCAGTTGCATTCAACTGTTCTGTGTAAGAAGGGTTGAAATTCAACGCTAAGTCAATCTTCTCAGTTGCCTGGTGCTTGATATTAGCCCTCATAGAGTACCTCTTAAACTCGCTTTCAATCAGGTTTCCATCCTGGTCGAAATACTCACCAGAAAGGAAGAAAGTAGTTTTATCATTACCACCCTGAGCTGATATCTCGTACTTCTGGTTGTGACCTTCGTCAAATGCCAGATCGATCCAGTCAGTATCAGTGTCTTTTAAAGACAATGGTCTGTTGGCATCAATTACGGCTTGGCTCAAACCAGCAGCAGCAAGTAAGTCTCTTTCGTAGTCAACCACCTGATCAGAGTTCATCATATCAAACTCGCCATCGTTTCTACGAACAACACCGTACTGGCTTCTTACTGTAATCTGAGTTTTACCAGCTTTACCAGATTTAGTGTTAATAAGGATAACACCATTAGATCCCCTAGAACCGTACAGAGACGTTGCAGTTGCATCTTTCAGCACTGAAATAGACTCGATGTCGTTAGGGTTAATGTTACTCATAACATCGTTAGTCTCCGTTGTCTGGGTGAAGTCTCCGTTTTCTACGATAACACCATCGATAACGAAAAGCGGACCTCTACCAGCATCGATAGATCCTGTACCACGAATTCTAATGTCGCTAAATGCGCCAGGCTGTCCACTAGGACTTGTAACCATAACACCAGGAGCTTGTCCTTGCAGAATTTGTGTTACGTCAGGAAGAACAACATTTTCAATTGCCTCGGCATTTACAGTAGCCACTGAGCTAATAATCTTCTCTTTTGATTGAGAGCTATAACCCAATACTACTACTTCAGACAGTTGCTGTACATCAGCACTCATCTGTACATCAATTACAGAACGAGAGCCAATCTCAACTTCTTGAGTAGCAAGTCCGATGAAAGTAAATACAAGCGTGCCACCATCCTGGGGTACACTCATCCTGTATCTACCCTCCACATCTGTAACGGTACCGATAGTGGTACCCTTCAGAATAACGTTTACACCCGGTATGCCAGATCCATCATCGATGGAAGTCACAGTACCGGAAACACTGCGGTCTTGTGCTTGCGTTGTAAAAACAACAGCAAACAGCAAAGCCACTGTTAACAGTAAAAGCTTCTTCATACTTTTTTGTTTTAGGTTAAATGAATTAAAGTGTTGGTAATGAGGTTAGAAAACCCAACCAAACATACCCTTTTTTGGTGGCAAATGTAAAGGATGAATCAATATTTAACCCAATTTGGGGTATTATTATTGAACTTTTTATGGTCCATTACGTAGTATAATGGCTTCAAAAATGCGAAAATGTAGTAATGAGGGGTGCTTAACTACTGAATCCGGAATTCTATCCTTCTATTTAGAGCCCGATTGGATTCAGTATCATTAGGGGCAATTGGCTGTGTTTGGCCATATCCTTGAAAGGAAATACGGCTGGGATCAATACCAGCATCGACCATGTATTGATGTACCGACCTGGCCCGTTTTAGGGATAAATCCTGGTTATATTCTGCCGAACCTTTATTATCTGTGTGTCCTTCAATTTCCACGTTTACCGTAGGGTTATTATTAAGAAAGGTGACGATTTTATGAAGTTCGGTCTCAGATTTCTCAACTAATTCATATTGGTCAAACTCAAAGAAGATATTGTTAAGAACTGTTTTTGAACCAGACTTAATTGGGCGCAAGTAAATATCAATGTTTATCGGATCCTGGTTTTCATCATGCTGATAGTCGAAAGTGAGGCTCTCAAATAAATACTGGGGCTTATTTACATAAAGAGCATACTCGGAGCCTTCGGTAAGCACCATCAGGTATTGCCCCGTTACTGCATCCGACTGTACCAGGGATTTCAAGCTGTCAGTCCGCAAATCAAACAACTCTACGGTAGCTTTCAGTTGCTGCTTGGTTTCTGCATCAAATACTCTTCCACTAACATAATTCGTAACGTGGGACACTTTAATCTCTTCCGGGATATCAAACTGTACTAGTATACTTCGCATTCTAAAACCCTCTGTTACTTGTTCGTCGGAATAATATCCCTTGCGGCCATCAGCAGTGATGAAAAGTGAAACCTGATCGTCGCTGTTGTTTATTGGATAGCCAAGGTTCTCAGGAAAACTCCAGCCCTTCTCACCTATTTCGGAATAGAATAAGTCGTAGCCACCAAAACCTCGTCTACTGTTTGAAGCGAAGTACAGCGTTTGGCCGTTTGCATGAATAAACGGTGAGACTTCATCACGCGCGGAATTGATTCTTGGACCGAGGTTAACCGGCCTGGTCCAATTTTCTTCCGAATCAAGAGTCGATACCCAGATATCACGCGCTCCTAATCCCCCTTCCCTGTCAGAGACAAAATAAAGCGTTCTACCATCTGCCGATAAGGCTGGCTGAGACTCCCAGGCCCTGGAATTAATATTGGGGCCCATATTTTCAGGAACAGACCAACCATCTCCTTCCTTATAAGTGATAAAAAGATCACAACTGCCAAGATTCCTACGACCCTGGCAACTGGTAAAAATAAGAATGCGGCCATCGGCAGAGATAGCGCACGTACCTTCATTATACCTGGTGTTGATTTTGGGAGACAGAGGTTGAGGTGTAGTCCACTTTCCATTTTCATCTTTAGTGGTGTAGACTATATCTTCGTCATACTGCGGAGTAGATCCTCTTCTTCTCGTGTATATAAGGGTATTCTGATCGACGGTGAGCACGGGGAAATATTGCAACCTAAAGCTGTTGACCGTTGTACCTAAAGCCCGCGGGTTAAAGGCTACCTGCTCCTTGATTTTCTCTTGGGCGAACTCGCTGTCTTTTACTAATTCAGATGCTATACGCAAATTGTATCCAGTGGGCTTGGTAGCAAGAAACTTCCGCAGGTATTCTGTCGACTCTGCGTAGCGTTCAAATTTGAAATATGCTTCGCCGAGATGAAACCATGAATTTACCAGTATTGTTCGTGGCGGATTTAGGTCTCTTGCTCTCTCCAGGTGTGGTAGAGCGTCGTCGTAGTTGCGTAAGGTCTTCAGGCAATATCCAAGGCGGTAATGGGCCTCAGCAAATTCGTCATCCTTGGCAATGGCTTCCCTCAGTATCGGTATTGCCCTTTCAAATTGCCGTAATTGCATGAATGCATCGGCTTCCCAATACAGCTTGGCCGCTTTCTTCGACTTAGTTGTGAGATTCTGAGCAGCCGCAGCCGAACCGAGAGTGGTAATGATCAATATGATTAGAATACGAACCACTATGGTATATTCATATACTTATGCATTTGAAGAGAGACTTCCCACTTTGGGTTCTGTTTCA
The DNA here is from genome assembly GCA_028285445.1 of Cyclobacteriaceae bacterium. GTDB lineage: Bacteria > Bacteroidota > Bacteroidia > Cytophagales > Cyclobacteriaceae > JANQPQ01. The sequence continues at coordinate 25,301 of JANQPQ010000016.1, forward strand.
CATAGTCTATAATTAGTGGCAGCACTTTCTTGCTCCTATCCCACTCTGGTTGCAAATACAATTTACTACTGTCCTGCATTTCAGCAGCGAAGGACTCCGCCCAGTCAAAATCACTTTTGTTAACCACAACCACTTTGAGTTCATCCGCCTCCCTGGCAATACCGGCCATGGGGCCCTTGAATTTTTTTGGTGAAAAACAGACCCAGTCCCAATCTCCGGTCAGGTCATAGGCACCAGACGTTTCAATATGGGTGGCTAGTCCCGCAGTGTGCAAGGCGTGGGTAAGTGTAGCTAAATTGTACATTAGCGGCTCTCCTCCGGTTACTACCGCAATTTCTGCTCCACTTTTAGCAGCATTATTGGCGATTTCGCCAATTGACACCTGGGGATACTTCGATGCATCCCAAGATTCTTTTACATCACACCAGTGGCATCCTACGTCGCAGCCGGCTAATCGTATAAAATAGGCGGCTCTACCTTGGTGAAAACCTTCACCTTGAATGGTATAAAACTCCTCCATAAGTGGTAGAGTTGCCAGTCCGCTATCTTGAACGGATTTTTCCATTATTTATTAGCTGTAAGTACCCTTTGCCGCATGAAGTGTATTAATTAGCAACGCGGCGATAGTCATTGGCCCCACACCACCTGGTACGGGTGTTATGTAACTTGCCTTCCTGGACACTGCGTCAAAATCAACATCTCCTTTTAGCACATAACCCCTTTTACTATTGGGATCTTCTACCCTGGTAATACCCACATCAACCACGATAGCATCTTCCCTAACCATGTCGTCCTTGATTAGGCCAGGTTGCCCGGTTGCTACAATGAGGATATCGGCTTGCCTGGTATGGAAGGCGAGATCTTCAGTATGGATATGGCATGAAGTGACAGTCGCTTTCCAGGGACCGGCCAGTAGCATGCTCATGGGAGCACCCACTATGCGGCTGTATCCGACCACAACGCAATGCTTACCCTGGGTTTGAATATCATATCTTTTGAATAGCTCCAGTATGCCTAAGGGTGTTGCCGGTAAATAGGCAGGCAATTGAGATGCTATCCTGCCAAAATTCTCAACCGTAAAGCCATCAACATCTTTACCGGGATCTATTTGGGCGGTTACTTTGGCCGGCGATATCTGATCGGGGAGCGGAAGTTGTACCAGTATACCATCAACAGACTCATCCTCGTTTAGCTCCGCGATTTTAGTCAGTAATTGGTTCTCGGAAGTGTCAGCATCGTAGTGTATTAGCGATGATCTAAACCCCGCATTCTCACAAGCCCTCACTTTGTTTTTTACATAAGTCCTGCTTGCGCCATCTTCTCCCACAAGAATGGCTGCCAAATGGGGAGCCCGATTTCCGGCGTTCAGCATTGCAGTCACCTCGTCGGCAATCTCAGCTATGATTTCCTGCGAAGTCTTCTTTCCATCAAGAATTATTGGTTTTTGGCTGACGCTTTCGTCGATCATGGAGCCAATTTAATCAATTTTAAGAACGGCCATAAACGCTTCTTGGGGGATTTCGACATTGCCTACCTGGCGCATACGTTTCTTGCCCTTCTTTTGCTTCTCAAGAAGTTTGCGTTTTCTGGTGATATCACCGCCATAGCATTTGGCAGTGACATTTTTTCTCATCGCTTTCACGCTTTCGCGTGCAATCACTTTCGTGCCAATTGAGGCCTGGATAGCTATCTCAAATAACTGCCTGGGTAGTAGCTGCCGTAATTTCTCGCATAACTTTTTACCCCAGTCATATGCCTTATCCCGATGAACAATGGCGGAGAGCGCATCGACTTTATCACCGTTAAGGAGAATATCCAACTTTACCATGTTGGATTTCTGATAACCCATTAGTTCGTAATCCAAAGAGGCGTAGCCCCGAGAGATAGTTTTTAGCTTGTCGAAAAAGTCGAAAACGATTTCAGCTAAAGGCAGCTCAAAGCTAAGTTCAACACGGTCGGCCGTTAAGTAAACCTGATTCTGAATGGTACCGCGCTTATCCATACATAAGGCTATAATGGCGCCAATGAACTCGGCCTTTGTAATTATCTGGGCCCTGATCATCGGTTCTTCGATGTGGCTAATAGTATTGGGCTCAGGCATTTCAGAGGGAGCATTTATCTCCGAGATGGAGCCATCTGTTTGAACAGCGTGATATTTTACTGACGGCACAGTGGTTATTACCGTCATATCAAACTCTCGTTCCAACCTTTCCTGTACTATCTCCATGTGGAGCATCCCTAAAAATCCGCACCGAAATCCGAACCCTAGTGCTGCACTTGTTTCTGGCTCCCATACCAAAGCTGCATCATTTAGTTGCAGTTTTTCCATGGCGGTTCTCAGCTCCTCGAATTCGCTGTTTTCCACTGGATAAATACCCGCAAAAACCATCGGCTTAACATCTTCAAAGCCCTTAATTGCATCCGCACATGGGTTTTCAACGTGCGTAATGGTATCACCCACCTTCACCTCTTTAGCCACTTTGATTCCTGAAATCAGGTAGCCCACATTGCCAGCCCCTATTCGCTTCTGCGGTGATTTTTCAAGTTTCAAAACTCCAATTTCTTCAGCGTCATAGGTGCGCTTGGTATTCACAAATTGTACCTGGTCACCTTGGCTCATCGCGCCATTGAACACCCGAAAGTAAACTTCTATTCCGCGGTATGGATTAAAAACAGAGTCGAAGATCATGGCCTGCAATGGGGCTTGCAAATCGCCCTCTGGCGAAGGAATGCGGTGCACAATTGCTTCCAGAATCTCCGGAACCCCAATACCCTCTTTTGCACTAGCCATAATTATATCTTCCTTGTTACAACCAAGCAAGTCTATCACCTGATCAGAAACCTGTTCAGGGTTGGCTCCTGGTAAATCAATCTTATTTAATACTGGAATAATTTCAAGGTCGTGCTCTAAGGCAAGGTACAGATTAGAGATGGTTTGGGCCTCTATTCCCTGCGAGGCATCAACCACGAGTAAAGCGCCTTCGCAAGCGGCTATTGATCGCGAAACTTCGTAGGAGAAGTCAACGTGCCCGGGGGTATCAATGAGGTTAAGTACGAAATCTTCGCCGTCCAAGGAGTAATTCATTTGCACCGCGTGACTCTTTATCGTAATTCCCCGCTCCCGTTCCAAATCCATATTGTCCAGCAACTGCTCCTGCATCTCGCGGTCAGACACCGTTTGCGTAGCCTCTAACAGGCGATCTGCCAGGGTACTCTTGCCATGGTCAATATGGGCTATTATGCAAAAATTCCTTATGTGATCCATCTGATTTGGCACGCGAAAAATCATCGTGTAGGCTGCAAAAGTATGTAATCTTGCAATCTTAATTCAATGTTTGATACTAAAATGAAGGGAAGTATTAAAACGATGTGGAATTGATTTCGTATCTTGTATTAACAGGTACTGTGTTATACTTATGAATGATCAAATAATAAACTATCTAATAATAGTTGGCCTGGTTCAAACGGTTATATTCCTGGGTATAATTATATACCGGGAATATCAAAGATCTACTTACAGATGGCTCTTGATATTGTTGCTTTTTGTTGTGGCTATTGAGATATTTTACGGCTGGCTCTATTTTAATAACTTACTAGCCTCCTGGCCCCACCTTTTACGGCTGAATTCACCATTTGTACTTCTGGTAGGTCCTGCTGTTTACTTATTTGCGAAAACCGCCGGGGGCAAGGCTCTTCGAATTGGCGATTTGTGGCATGCTTTGCCCTTTGCCCTATGTGTCTGCTATTTCGCGCCACTATATTTTTCTTCAGCGCATCTGAAAGTGCAGTATGTAGCTGAGCTTTACCAGGGGCTCTCTTTTGATTCCTACTTTTGGGGTGGGCTCAGAAGAGTGCAGCAACTAAGCTATCTGCTGATGGCGAGTATTACCCTGTACTATCAAAGTCAATCAAAAACTACAATCAGCCCCGACACCCGGCTTTCCTTTATTTTGATGATGGCATTTGGAGTTATCTGGGGAATGGATGTCTATAGATACTTTTTCCAATTCGATCTATTGAGTGGGGTTACTGACACTATAACGCTCAGTATTTTTGCTATTATTCTGGTGATTATCGGCCTTTCTGCAAACCAACCGACCCTAGCAAACCTAAATACCAACATTAGGTACCGTACATCGTCTTTATCCTCAGAGTTAAGAAATTTGTATAAGACAAAGATTGAAGAGGCGGTAAAGTTTTCCAAGCCATACCTGAATCCAAATTTAACTCTACCCAAAATGTCAGAACAGCTGGCAATAAAGCCCCATCATCTTTCACAAATCTTAAATGAGGATATGCAAACCGGTTTCTCCGATTTCGTTAACTCCTTGCGTATAGAGGAAGCGAAGTCGATGCTTCTCGATAAGAAAGCCCAACATCTTAAAATTGAAGCGATTGCTGAAGCTGTAGGGTTCAACTCACTTTCAACCTTTAATTCTTCTTTTAAGAAGTTTACTGCTACTACTCCAAGGCGGTTCAGGGCTAAAAACCTATCTCAAAATCCTACGACTTTATAATTCCGTCAGACAACCTTAGCTTAGAGACATTTAGTTGTTGCAGCAGATCGTAACCTTAATTATGAAAAATGGATTGCTGCAATATTGCCTTTGGTGCCTGGTGCTCCCCTACCTGGCTGTTGTGTACAATACAACAGCTTTAGCCCAAGATCTTAGCAAAGATGAAGTTGTTGATTTAGCAGACCTGGTGTTCAATAGGGCTGTTTCTGAAGGTTATTTGCCGGGTGCGTCGGTCGTGATTGTTCAGGGAGATAGCGTGCTGGTTCAGCAAGGATATGGATACACTGCCCTAAATACCCGCGCACCTGCTAATCCGGCTCATTCAGTCTTTCAGCTTGGTTCAATTGGTAAATTATTTACGGCCATTTCCGTGCTGCAATTAGTAGACAGCGGAAAGTTGGATCTTGACGCAGACATTAGCATCTATGTGCCAGATATTCCCATAAATCCCAGACCAGCCACCCCAATTACCTTGAGAGCTCTGCTAACCCACTCGGCGGGATTTGAGGACCGAGTTATTGGTTACGGAGCCAGGTCGATTGATGGCATAGAGCCGCTAGGACCTCATCTCGCGGAAAATATGCCATCCTTATACACCGATCCAGGTGTTGAAATTAGCTACAGTAACTACAGTTACGCATTGGCTGGGTATGCGGTAGAAAAGGCCAGCGGCATGGCTTTTACAGATTACGTAAAGATTAACATTCTTCAACCTTTGCATATGCTTAGAAGTGGGTACGTAGAGGATGGAAGGTTTGAAAGCCGTGGAGATGATATCGCAAAGGGTCACAACCTGGTATCAGGAGTTATGAAGGAATTGCCAGCATTCTATCGCCACCCCACACCAGCAGGCAGCATTTACTCCACGGGTGCTGACATGGCCATATTCATGAAAGCGATTTTGTCTGGAGGTGACTCTATTTTGACAAGTGGATCTTTCGATCTTTTGACCAGGCCTCAATTTCGAAATCACGAACTACTAACTGGCTATACACTTGGATTTGAAGAACAGAATTTCAATGGCTATAGTGGCTTTGCCAAGGGCGGCAACTTACCCGGTTACACCGCCGTGGTTGCTTTTATACCGGAACTGAAGCTGGGCATTTTTGTTGCTACCAATGTTGGTAGGGATTCGGCAATCGAGGAATTTCTGAATGCCTTTGTGAGCCAGTTTCTCCCTAATAGGCTGGTGCACGGAGAGAGAAAAAAAGTCTCATTAGGCCGTTTTGCAGGCCATTATCGAAACAACCGCTACAACCGTCATAATATTGAAGACGTATTTTCACTTTTCAACGGGAATATGCAATTCTGGACCCGTTCAGACACTCTTTTTACCTTTCACGACGGATTTCGTCAGGCCTATCTGCCAATAGATGATTTGCATTTTCAAAATGTACAAGACCCCTCCCGACTACTCGTCTTTGATGAGGATTCAAATGGGGAAATAAGCGCTGTGAGTTTGGGCCATAAGATCTATGGTATATTGGTCCCCGCCAAACTCGAGAAGGTCTTTTGGTTAGACAGTCCGTACTTCATAAATGAGCAGTTTGGGTTCGTACCTCTGTTTTTGGCCTCATATTTATTGTTGCCTCTGTTTTGGCTAGCATTGATATTGATAAGGATACGGAAGAAGGATTTTTACCAGGATTACCTCTTGCCCAGGGGAGCGCATGCTGTTTCATTGATATTTGTGTGCTTCGTAGCCATTTGGGTCTTTTTGTATTTCGTGCCACTGATTCGGGACATAACTCAGATATTCTACGGAATGCCTGACAACCTTAAGAAGTACCACTGGGTTCCTTTTCTGAAAATTGCCTTTGTTCCGGCCCTTATTTATTGGAGTTGGGTTATTTGGCAAAAGCGACACGGAACTTTGGCGATGAGGCTTTATTACAACATTTTCGTGCTTGCAGCTATTATTTGGGTAGTTTTCCTGAACCGATGGCACTTCATCGGCTTCAACTTCTAAGCTCGCAGGGCTACCGTGTAGGTATGTTTGCAGCCAAGCCGCTTTTGTAAACAACTCCGTTTTTCATTACGAAGGCAACGTCGGCCATCAGGGAAATATCCTTGAGGGGGTCACCGTTAACGGCAACGATATCTGCCAATTTCCCTGCTTCAATTGATCCTAATTGATCTTGAACTCCAAGCAAGGTAGCCGAGGACATGGTTGCGGATTTAATGGCTTCCATTGGGCTCATTCCATCTTCAACCATATATATAAACTCTTTGCCGTTTTCTCCGTGCGGGGAGACTCCGGCGTCAGTTCCAAAGGCAATGTTTACTCCAGCTTTGTAGGCCTCCTTAAAAGTGTCATCAATTTGCGGCCCTATTTCCAATGCTTTGGGAACGATCACAGCTGGGAAGTAACCATCAATTTTTGCTTTCTCAACCACAAACCTTCCTGCGGAAATAGTCGGTACGTAGTAGGTCCCCTTCTGTTTCATTAGTTCCATCACTTCCTTATCCATGAACGTTCCGTGTTCAATTGACTTAACACCCCCAAGCACTGCCCTTTTCATCCCCTCAGTGCCATGGGCATGAGCAGCTACGTTCATGCCATACTCTTGGGCGGTATTCACAATAGCCTCAATTTCCTCCAGGGTAAACTGCGCATTTTGGCCGTTTTTAGCTACCGATAGCACCCCTCCAGTGGCAGTAATTTTTATCAAATCTGCCCCATCCTTATATCGCTGACGGACCGCCTTTGCAGCCTCCCAAGGCCCATTAATCACGCCTTCATTTGGGCCAGGGTCGCCCATCAGGTCTTTTCTAATGCCATTGGTAGGATCCGCATGGCCCCCGGTAGTACCTATTGCCTTCCCCGCGGTATGAATTCTTGGCCCCGGCACCCAGCCACCATCAATGGCCTTACGAAGAGCGACATTTACCCCAGAGCCGCCCAGATCCCTAACCGTGGTAAATCCAGCCATTAGGGTACGTTCTGCATAAACCCCGGCACGAAATGCTACATCTTCTTTGTTCATGGTAAACCGCTCAAGGTATCTTCTCGGATTCGATTCCCCTTCCAGATGAACATGCATGTCCATAAGTCCTGGCATCACTGTCATACTCTTTAGGTCAATCAGGTTATTATTTCCAGCGTTTTTGTATCCATTTTCAACAGAAACAATCTTATTGCTTTCAACCACAATTGTTACTTCTTTTCTGATTTGATTGCTCTTACCATCAATGAGGCCGCCAACATGGATATAGGTCTGCTGAGCCAGAGACAGGGAAACTGAGAGCAGAAATGAGAAGAGGGAGGTGGTGATTTTCGTCATGGCTGTTGGGGTTATGATCGTTTTTGAAAATTATGAATAATTGTTGTCAATCAAAATGACATTAGTGTGAGGCGTCCCAGATAGTGATCAAGGTCATCTTCGTAAACCACTTGCAGCTGCCAACCACAGGAAGCAGCCACGTCCTTCATTGTTGACGAGTCAATGTAAAGCCATTTAAAGGAAGGGCCCAGCGTACCTCCGTATTGGAACTGGAATTGTACTTCACCGAAATAGCCATCTGGTGGAGTGACGTCTTGTTCATTATGGAGATAGGAGATGTCAGTGGAATCAAAAAGAACTTGAGCATTTCGTGCAGAAGCTCTCCTTAATAGCTCAAGCAGCCTTTGTAATCCGTCCAAATCACCTGCTAATCCAATACCATTCATCAGCAAAACGAACGTATCATAGCCTGTTTCTTCAAAATCAAATATATTTTGACACACCACTTCCTCAATACCTCGAGCCTTCATAACCTCAACTGCTCCTGCCGACATTTCCAATGCCTTCACAGAAAGGCCATTTTGCTGCAAAGCCAGGCTATGAGATCCTACACCAGCACCAATGTCCAGGACTCTGCCCACAGCAAGGGATAGAGCATATTTCTCAATATCTGGAAAACTATCTGGCTCGCGGAATAGCACCTCCATCGCCATTTCCTCAATTGTATTGTAGCTTGTATGAACTTTCAACGATTCAGCAGCTCCATCAAAGAAATGTTTCTTTACGGCATTGCCAAGAACATCTTGGGAGTCAACGCTCACGGACTACTGCTGGTATGATCCATAACGATTACCCACTGGTTGTCTTTGCGCTGAAATACCAGGGTAAAATACCCTGAGAGGTCGCCAATGGTTCTGGAAAGATGAAATTTACCCACTACCGTGTACACATCAGTCGCTATTGGGTTTAGCTCAATGATATCGAACCTCAGCTTTCCCATGGTCTCGAGATTAGGGTATCGTTGCTTGTACCGATCAAGTGTATTTTGCCACCCGTAGGTAACACCAGAACTGCCTACAAACTTCAGTGAATCTGATCGCCAGTATCCGGTCATGAAGCAATCGATATCTCCATTGTTCCAACAAACAGTCTGTCGATCCAGTACGGCTGTTATTGCTTCCGATTCTGAAGGCTCTCCATTGCGCATCAACATATAGAAAATACCTACACCCAATACGGCCAGCAGAATTACTACTACGAAGGTTCTCATTGGCGGGAGTTTTCCTAAAACTAGGATTATTGCTTAAATAATTCAAAAAAGCCTTGAATGGCCCTCTTTTATTGATTATCTACCTGCGATGAACTTTCTAGCCCACTTGCATCTTTCTGGTAATGACCCGTCAATTTTAGTGGGCAACTTTATTGGCGATTTCGTTAAGGGCAAGCAACTCAATGAATTTGAGGCTAAAGTACAGCAGGGTATTTCGTTACACCGCATGATTGACCACTTTACTGATACCCATAAGATTGTTGACCTCAGCAAGAGCCGTTTACGAGGCAAATACCGGCATTATGCTGGGGTAATTGTTGACATATTCTACGATCATTTTCTGGCTAAAAACTGGGGGCAATACAGCAACTTGCCGCTCACCGATTTCGCCTCAAGGTGCTACCAAACCGTGCAAATGCACAGTGCCATTTTGCCAGAAAGGGTAAACTATATGCTTCCATACATGATCCGACAAAACTGGCTGGTGAGTTACGCAGAGATAGAAGGTATCTCACAGGCCCTTCACGGTATGAGTCGTAGAACGAAATTCAACTCCAGAATGGAGGAAGCTCCGGAGGATCTAAGAGCTCATTATGAAGAGTTTGAAGGTGAATTCACCGCATTTTATCCTGAATTACAGAAATTGGCGGCTGAATTCATTAATTAGTCATGTCGAAAATCAAACTAAACCACATGCTATTCGTCGGCATCCTCATTGAAGGATTCGTGGTGGTACTGGCAAATTTGAGATACGACAACACCGTGGAGGTACTACAGGCCATGGCTCGATTTTCTGGTCGCTTTTCGTTGTTTATCTTCCTCTTTACCTTCATGATCGCTTCTTTCTATATGAACCCGAAGCACGAGACTTTTAGTAAGGGGATAGAACTAGAAAAGAGACTGGTAGGCACATTTGCGATTATGCACCTCATTCACTTTGGGTTCCTGGCCTCATTCATCTATGTATCGGGCACCGAGCTAATTATCCACCGGCTGATGGGTGGCATTTTAGCGTATCTACTAATTGTTTCTTATCCCCTCTATATGCGCAGAGCCGACGTACAAACCAGGCAATTCAACATCTTGAGACGGGTCTACTACTACTATGTGTTGTTTGTGTTCTTTATGACTTATCTACCGAGAATTATGGGCACACTTCCAAATGTAGGTGGAAGCTCGGCAGAGTTGTTCTTAACTTCTGCCTGGTATTAACAACTGCTGCATTTCATATATATCTGCTAATTAAGCCACCTTATGAATTGCAATCCTAAGTTTTTTTCCGGAATGGTGTAGGGGTAAAGGAAACTTTGGGTGTTTTATTTATATGAAGAAGACTAGTCTTAATTTAATGCTTATGTTTCTGATTCTTGTAGCATGCAAGGACAAAGAGACCATTGATGAGCCTTGCCCATTGCGGCTCTTCAATGTTACAATAGACAACCAAACGGACCTCGCCTTTGAACTGCAAACTGTTGTATTGGGTTGCAGGGTAGAGGCCAACCCTTTAGGGGAATCACAGTACCTCGATGACCTTAATTCACTGAGTGCTGTCGAGTTCGAAACAGGCACTTATGGTGCGGATCGAATGATAGTTAACTTATGGGATGAAGTTGCTTTATTGAAGCAATTAGACATTGAATTAGCAAGTGAAATAGAGTCGATTGAGATTCGCGTATCATTAGTTAACAATGAACTAACGGTTGAGAGGCTACCCTAAATTTTATTGCTGCATAAGGTAGGCCTTGATGTACTCATCGATATCTCCATCCAGGACATTCTGAACATCAGATCGCTCTACACTTGTTCTGTTATCCTTGACTAATTTATAGGGGTGCAGTACATAATTCCGGATTTGAGAACCGAAATCAATCTTCTTTTTAGTACTCTCTATTTTGTCTCTTTCTTCATTTCGCTTTTGAATCTCCCGCTGATATAGCTGAGATTTCAAAAGCTTGAGAGCCTTATCCTTATTCTGCAGCTGCGATCTCTCTTGTTGGCATTCTATTACAATTTCTGAAGGGCCATGACGCAAGCGAACAGCTGTCTCTACCTTATTTACATTTTGTCCTCCTGCTCCCCCAGATCGAAATGTTTCCCAGGTTATATCGGCAGGATTGATCTCAATCTTAATGGTATCGTCTACTACCGGATAGACAAATACCGAAGCGAAGGAAGTATGTCTTCTCGCGCCAGAATCAAATGGCGAAATTCTAACCAGGCGATGTACGCCTATTTCAGATTTTAAATATCCATAAGCGAAATCGCCTTCAATTTCCAAAGTTGCAGATTTAATGCCGGCTGTATCGCCTGGCTGATGGTTTACCTGCTTCACCTTGTAGTCATGCTTCTCGCCCCACATAATGTACATACGTAGCAACATCTCGGCCCAATCCTGGCTTTCTGTGCCACCCGCACCAGGATTAATCTCCAACACCGCGCTGAGTTGATCTTCTTCTTCGCTCAACATCTTCTTGAACTCCAGATCTTCTAGTGCCTTTAGAACTTTCTGAAATTCGCCGTCTACTTCCTGCTCCTCCACTTCGCCGGCCTCATAGAATTCGTACAATGTTTCTACATCTTCAAATAGCCGATTGAGGCTATCAAAGCTGTCTGTCCAGACTTTCTTAGACTTAATTGATTTTAGCAGTTTTTCAGCCTCCTTGGGGTCATTCCAGAAATCGGCCTGGGTAGTTTCTTCCTCCTGTTTTGCAATTTCCTCTTGCTTGGCATCGTAGTCAAAGATACCCCCTCAAGGACGTTACCCTGTCCTTCACGTCTTTCAATTGATCTGCTGTCATTGCCTGCTGTTAATGTTGGCAAATGTTAATATAAATCGGGAATTATCAAATATCCACAAGCCGTAGTCGCCAGTTCCTCTTCAATTTGACTCTTCGTTTTTTTAGCACAAGGGGAAGAGCTCCAAGGCCTACCAATACCGACGAAGTTCTTAGCACGTTATCATTGATGCTCAGCTTATTTCCGTTGATGACAGAATTATTGAACTGATCAAGTAGAAAATATCCCGCACCCCCCAATAGGAGAAAAGGTGAAAACTTGGAGGCGTCAACTCCTCTTCGGGGTTTCCTGCCAATATTAACGGCCTCAATCTGCTCGAATGAATAAAATCCAAACCCAAAAGCGATCACGTTCGTTTCCAGCTGTGTTATAACGTCGGTTCTATAAAAATCTTCGGTTTTAAGTTTATAAGTAATTTCCTGCCCTACCTGGTATTCATATCTCTTGCGAGTACCCAGCTTTTCTACCACCAAGTACTTTTGCGAAAATGCAGAATATGGCAATAGCAACGCTGTTGCTACTAACAAGACAAGTTGCTTGCTAAACATTTAGTTGAGGACAATTGTGTTGTATCTACTCAGATGATGTACTCTGCTCTTCTACCCAGTCGTTTATTACTTTCTCCAATACGTTTAGCGGAATAGCACCATTCTTTAGTACCACATCATGAAATTGACGAACGTCAAAGTCATCGCCGAGCTGTTGTTCTGCAATGCCACGCAATTCCTGTATTTTCAGCATGCCGATTTTGTAGGCAGTCGCTTGACCAGCAATTACAATATGCCTCTCCACCATCCGCTCGGTCTCTCGGTCGCTGCCAGGGGTATTGGTTCGATAATAGTCGATACCCTGTTCACGTGTCCATTGCTTGCTATGGATGCCAGTATCTACAACCAGGCGGCAGGCTCTCCAAAGTTCCATTGCTAGCCGCCCGAAATCGGAATAGGGGTCTTCATAAAGACCCATCTCTTTAGGAATATACTCCGTGTACAATCCCCAACCTTCGATGTAGGCAGTGTATCCACCAAACTTTCTAAACTTGGGAATTCCCTCCAATTCCTGTGCAATAGCTATTTGCATGTGGTGTCCTGGAATACCCTCGTGGTAGGCAAGCGCCTCCATTTCATACTTTGGCATGTTGCGGGAATCATAGAGGTTGGCATAGTAAATTCCCGGCCGGGAACCATCAGGCGCTGGCCTGTTGTAGAACGCCTTGCCAGCAGATTTTTCCCTGAAAGCCTCTACCCTCTTTACAATCATTTCTGCTTGAGGCTTTCTTATGAAAAGCTCGTCGAGACGATCACGCATGTTGTTAATTATCTCCGTCGCTCTTGCCATGTATTCCTCTTTACCTTCATCGGTATTGGGGTAATAGAATTGTTCGTCGGTTTGCATGAATTTGAAGAATTCCTGCAAGGTGCCTTCAAATCCCACTTTCTCCATAATGCCTTGCATTTGGCCATGGATACGCTCTACTTCAGCCAAACCTATTTCGTGAATTTCATCAGCTGACAATTCGGTGGTAGTTGTGTTACGAAGGGCATTATCATAATATTTGTCGCCTTGAGGAAATTTCCAGACACCGTCATCAGCTGTAGCCCGCGCTTCCTGGTCTTGGAGAAAACCGATCAATTTGTCATAGGCAGGTTTCAGGTAATTGGTTAAGGCCTCCGAAGCTTGTTGTTTGAGGGCATCTTTTTCAGCTGCTTCTATCTGCAAAGCATCTACTTTGCTATTAAAATCAGCAAAAAGTGCGCTTGACCTACCGCCATCAAAGGGGGCACCGCTAATAATGTTGCGGGAATCATCAAGTACACGTGGAAACACAAACTTTGGTGGCACTATACCCTTTTCTTCCCTGATTTTCAAGTTCTCAATCAACTGGTCGAAAAGCGGGCCCGTACCTTCTATCCGCTTAATGTAAGCCTCGGCATCACCTTGGTTAGTGATTCGATGCATATTTATAAGGAATGAAGGGATGTTTGAATGTAGGCCAAACATCTGGTTTATAGGATAGTTGTGAAAGCGGAATTGAAAATTTCGTATGTCGTCTTCCGCATTTATTACAAATAGATCATAACTGATCTTGGTTTGATCGTCCAGTAAATCATAGTTAATGGAGTCGGTAAGCCACTGTAATTTTTGTTTAGTTATCTCCAACTCTTCCTGGTCATTCTCATCAGATATATCATCCCATTTGTCATAGTCTGTCTTCATGCCCAGTTGAGTCTGAAACATTGGGCTTCTACTTACCTGCTCGTCAAAAACATTTTCAAAAAACTCGTTGGCTCTGGCTGACTCTGCCGCTATTTCGTCAGCAGAAGGGTTGGCCGTTTCGTCTGCTGGAGCGCATCCAATTAGTATAGCTGTAACAAATAGAAATGGTGCGTAATTCAAGAGCTTCATTTGTATTAGTTTTAGTATAAAAAAATCCACCTGAGTAGGTGGATTTGGTTATAGAATATGTTGTTTATTAAACCGTGTGAATCCAGTTAAATCTATCTTCTATCACTCCGGTTTTGATGTCGTCGAGTTCCTGTAGCATTCGCCTAGAAAATTCCCTCTCCTCTACTGGCGGCAAGTAGTAGTCTTGGCCTTCGTATCCAATTAGCTCGATATTGGCAATTGTCGCCGCTGTTCCTGCCCCAAATGCTTCTTTCAAAGTGCCATCTTTTAGTGCAGAGGCAATCTCTTCCACAGATACCTGTCGCTCTTCCACATTCATGCCCCAATCCCTGGCTATTGTTAGTACACTATCTCTTGTAATACCTGCCAAGATGCTGTCGCTAAGTGCTGGAGTTACCAGTGTATCACCTATTACGAACATGATGTTCATGGTGCCGGACTCTTCAATGTACTTGTGCTCTGTTCCGTCGGTCCACACCAGCTGGTGGTAGCCCTGGTCTTGAGCAAGCTTGGCAGGATACAGTGAGCCGGCATAATTACCAGCAGCTTTTGCTGCCCCTGTACCTCCGCGAGCGGCGCGGGTAAATTCTGTTTCAATTTTCACCTTCACCGGGGCGGAGTAATATGCGCCAACAGGGCAGGTGATAATCATGAACTTATAATTGGAAGAAGGCCGAATACCTATGTACTCATCAGTTGCGAACATAAAAGGTCTGATGTATAGTGCTGTACCAGGTCTATCTGGCACCCAGCGGCTATCGAAGCGAATTAGCTCTTCCAGGGCCCCCATAAATAGCTCCTCGGGAATATCCGGCATGCACATTCTTGCCGCCGACCTATTCATTCGGTTAAAATTATCGGTGGGCCTAAATATTCGAATCTCACCGGAAGCGCTCCTATAGGCCTTGAGTCCCTCAAAAATTGATTGCCCGTAATGAATAGTTGTATTTGCTGGACTTAAACGAAGATATCCATAAGGGAGAATTCGGAAATCTTGCCACTCATTTTCCTGATAATCTGCCATGAACATGTGATCAGAGTAGATCCTGGCAAAGGCAATATTATCAAAATCAACATCACTAAATTGGGAGTCTAAATTCTCGGTTATTTGAATATCAAGCGTTTCAATCATGATTGGTTGTTATTGCGTTTTAAAATTCTGAGGGGTTTCGAAAATAGCAAAAAATCAGCTCTTTTGAAAGCCCCAATCTAGTTGATCCTGGCCTGCCATGGAGTATCATCCACACCTAATTCCTGGCCAATTTTACGGGCTAAAACGAATAGATAATCCGATAGCCTGTTCAGATACTTAACAATTTTCTCGTCGATTGGTTCCTGCTGATCAAGAGCAATAACCCAGCGCTCAGCTCTGCGACACACGCACCTGGCGATATGGGTATGTGATACAGCTGTGTGGCCTCCGGGCAGGATGAAGCTTTTCATTTCTGGAAGCTCCTCGTTCATTTTATCGATTTCCCGCTCTAACAACTCCACATCATCATCGAGAATTTCGGGTAGGTTGATCTTAGTTTCTTTTGACTCTACTGCTAAGTGAGAGCCAATACTAAATAGGCGATCCTGTATTTCTTTTAGAACATCTCCTCTATTCTGATTGGCCTCCAAATCTCGTAGTAACCCTATGTAGGAATTTAACTCATCTACAGTACCGTAAGCATGAATCCGGGTCTCAGATTTGAGCAATCTGCTGCCTCCGAGGAGGGAAGTAGTTCCTTTGTCGCCGGTTTTGGTGTAAATCTTCATTCGGAGGCCTCCACTTTGGCAGGCTTACGAACATTTTCATTAATCACATCTTGCTCCACGAGGCCATCTCGCAACCTAACTATGCGGTGGGCGTAATGTGCGATGTCATCTTCATGAGTTACCATGATAATCGTGTTGCCCTTATCATGGAGTTCCTGAAAGAGATCCATGATATCGTAGGAGGTCTTACTGTCAAGATTACCAGTTGGTTCATCTGCAAGAATAATACTAGGGTCATTTACCAGAGCCCGAGCGATGGCCACCCTTTGCCTCTGGCCTCCGGACAGTTCATTCGGTTTGTGCTTCGCCCTGTCTCCGAGGCCTACACTTTCAAGCGCTTCCAGAGCCTTATCATCCCGATCGCTTTTGCCATAACCGGCGTAAATCAATGGTAGAGCCACATTCTCCAAAGCAGATGCCCTGGGAAGAAGGTTGAATGTCTGAAATACGAAACCAATCTCCTTATTTCTGATCTCGGCCAATTCATTTTCGGTTAGATCACTAACATCATTGTTGTTGAGAATATAGGTACCGGAAGACGGGGTATCCAGGCAACCTATAATATTCATTAAAGTGGATTTGCCGGAACCGGAAGGTCCCATAAATGCCACGTATTCGCCTTGATCAATCTGGATTGTGATAGTTTGCAGTGCCTTAATAATCTCACTTCCCATCTTGTAGGTACGTGCAATATCCTTTGTTTCAATTATTCTGCCCATAGTAGTGCGTAGAGTTCCAAAAATAATTCAAAATGGCGAGAAGTAGGGCTCAAATATTCGGCGTTTGCTGGAGTGTTGCCAGCCAATTTACTTGAACGGGTATTATTGGCCCTCAGTTGCTTATACGGTAAATCAGTCTTCTATTGACCACACTTCTGTTTCTTCTTCCACCTGCAGATATTCATTACGAAAGGCTTCATATTCATCCTCACTGACCAAAGATGATATTTCTTCCAAAGTACTTTCAGCATAATTTGCTAACCCCACCCTGAGGCTCTGTAACGAGTAGGCCTTCAATAACTCCGGAGAGTTCTTGTTGGTTTGCACGGCCTCCACAAGAATATCATAGGATTTGTCAGGTTGATCATTTATTTGGAAGAAGTTAGCAGCCGCAATAATCTCTGCATTTAGAAATGGGTTTGCTCTGCCAACCAGGTTGAAGTACTCTGCTGCTGCGGTTGTGTCCTTGTCATATTCAGCTCTTTTCGCTTTGATAAACCACTCGGTTGTTTTGGGAATTGAGTTAGGATACTGCTCGTTTAAGGCATTATAGCTATTCTCCATCGACAACAGGTCTTCCCCGTAGACCATTAACCTGAGCTGATGGTTTTGAATATCGATGTAGAGCTCCTCATTGGCAACATTAAGTCCGTTTAAAGCAGCGAAGGCCTCCAGGGACTTCTCGAGCTTGTTTTGTCTCAAGTAGTATTTCGAAATATCAAGAATAGCTTTTGCCTGGAAAGACTCATTTTCCATAGACTCAACAAAAGCCCATATATTTTCTTGCTCATACAAATCCTCCCTAAATCGAACCAATTGATACTTTGCAATGTCATCACGATTTTGAAATGCATCCAGACTATTAGCCTCAATAATTTCCAGCATTAAGGTGCTAGTCTCGTTGGTATTTTCGTTTGAATTTAGCTCCAGCCAAGATTCAGCCGAAGAAGTTGCTGAGGCTTCCATTTCGGAAATTGCCTGGTTGAATTTGGCCCGGGGAATAGCATGAGCAGCACGAGCGAAATATGCTGCGGCCTCCTCATATGCCTCGTTCTCAAGCGACCAAAGGCCAAGAATGTTAAAATAGTATGCTGCCCGAACCAGGTTAGACTCCGCCAGGAAATTCATTAACTGAAAAGCCTCAGAAATGCGCTCATTTTCATATAAGGCTACAGCCGCCATATACTGCAATGATTCCCGGTACGCGTAGTTTGGTTCGTGATTGGCATAGGCCAAAATTGTATTTATTACAGTAGTATCATAGGTACCAATCCGATTAAATACATAATTGGCTAAATAAGCGGAAGAATTGCGATTTAGCAGGGAATCTTCAAATATCAGTGGCACTCCCTCCAATTGGCTACTGTTCTGGTTACTCACAACCAATAAGTTCGACAAAGACGCCGGTGAGTTTTCGTTTCTTGGTAAAGCGGCCAGTTCCGTAGATTCAAGGCTGATGTTATTCCTGGCCAGGATACCCACATAATTCACATTGGCAATTGTATTTGTGCCATCTGCCAGCTTCGACATATTGAACATCAGAAGGGCAGAATCCAGTACATCAGTTTTAGAATATATCAGCCCCAGATTGTTGGTAATGTGGCCACTCAGGGGAAACTCCTCCTTGGCATCAGAAAGTGTAAAAAGAGCATCGAAGAACCTGTTATTCTTAAGGTAAATGTTGGAAAGATTAACGTAGGCGTATTCCGTTGGCCTTTTCGCTATTGATTTTTGGTAATAGACAGCCGCGGTTACTAAATCGTTTTGTGACTCTGCCAGGGAAGCTAGCGCATAATTAGAGCGATGATTATTGAAGCCGTAATCGCTACCTAGTTTATAATATTGCTCTGCCACGTAGAGATCCTCATTAGCAGTGTAAAGGTCGCCGATGCCGTTGTAGTATCCTGAAATTGAGTGGTAAATAGGCACCTGCACATTTTCCTTCAAGATCATGGCTGTTACAGCAATAAGCCCGGCAAAGCGGAAGGTAAAGTAAGGCATCGTCTTGGGCTGATAAACCACTTTGTAGACCTGGAGATTCATCAATAGCGGGGGAATGAAATTAGAAATGATGTATATGAAGAACATCAACCCGAAACCCAGATGACTGTAAATGATTAGGTCCCTTACTACTTTTAAGACCGGGTCGTTGGCCGAAGCGTGGAAATAAGCTATGGTAGCGAAACTCCAGATTGCTACTGCCAGGTATATTATTGCCGCCGAAGGCTTGAATGGCATAACCTTCTCAAATACTTGGCTACGTGTTATCAAACCCCAAATACCAACTATAGAAGACACCAACAGTAGTAGATAAGGGTTGATATAGTAAAAGTCCCATGAGATGATCTTTGTCTCAAAAAGATATAGTAACAATACATTGATGAGATAAAAGCCAGTTACCAGGGAGAAGTGCCTTAGGCTGAATTTGCTAGTAGCATTATTGTTAGCGGTTATGATATATAAGAAGCCATTAACGATCTCATGGGAGATCATCAATATAAATGCCAGTGTTATTATTAATGACCCAAAGATGCCATAGTTGGCTATATAGAGAAAAGGCTTACCTACTTCGGCTAGCATCGAAACCGCAATAGCAAAAATTATTGTAATAAGCGAAAATGTTAACAGTCGATATCTCAGCCCTAACCCTGGCTTTATGGCATGGAAATAATAGCTGGCAGGGATATAAAGTAAAAAGGTAATGATTAGTGGCACCTTGTCGATGCGCCCGGCCAAATACAACTGTTCCAGCTTCAGATTAACCAGAAATAAGATAAAAAGCCCCATCCCCACTATATACCAAAACCGCTTTAAGCCAGTAATTACCGACAAGCAAACCACTAAGGAAATTCCTACCAGGGCCATGAATAGGTAGGCAGCAGTTTCGTTTACTCTCAGCAAAGATCCACGAAATTGCTGCGAAACTATGTAATTCTCCGCCGACTGGGTGAATGAGAATAGCCCCTTTGTGAAAGTATCAACCGGCACTTCTACCCTTTCACGAAAGCTCTCAACTTCCCAATCGATTACAAACTCCGATCCTTTGAAAATACCTACAGTAAGAAACCCTATGGTAATAAGCAGCAAAACCAGCAGGCCCCAATAGATTGCCCGTGATTCGGTTGGCCATGTACGCCAAAAAAATAATTGCTGCATGCTTTGGGGCTTAGTCTTGTGGGATCACCTTTGGCACCAAGAAATATTTACCATCGGCATCAGGTGCGTTACCAAGAGCCAACGCTCTATCAAGGTGCACGCCTACTTTGTCTTGCCTGGCAACGCTCTGCTCAATGGAAAGATAAACCAGTGGTTCCACGCCGTCAGTATCAACTTCCTTCAGCTTTTCCATCCAGCTCAAAACTTTAGTTAAATCTGCCGAAACCTGATCTTCGTCTCCTTCAATCTTCAGCTTTGCCAACTTCGCAACTTTCAGCAATAGCTCCTTATCTACTTGCATGACTTATGCTTGCTTTTAATTCCTCTTCTATTATCTCAAACGTCTGCCTCTTCAAATTCTCCAGGTCATCCATGGTTAAGTGAGAGGTTTCGATTGGTTGGTGATATACAATCTTAGCTTTGCGCCAATTTATTAACCAATCTTCGTCTGGTAATATAATCCAATTATAGGGAATCGTTACAGGTACGATTGGAACTTTTTTTTCGATTGCCACACGGAATGGGCCGTCTTTAAAAGGGGCCATTTCAGGGGGATTTGCGGTAATTATTCCACCCTCCGGAAACATCATAACGCTTCTCCCTGCCGCGACGGTGTCGGAGGTTCTTAGCAATGTATTATACCGGCTCTTTAAGCTACTGCGGTCAACTGTAATATGAAGCTTGCGATACATATAGCCGAAGAGTGGGATGCTCTCCATACTGTTCTTCCCAACAAAAACGAAATTTAGTTTAGTGAGGCCTACGATGGGGATATCCAGGTAAGACATGTGATTAGGACAAAACACATAAGCCTTTCGTTCAATCGGATGTCGGTACTCTATTTCTACCGGTAGAAAAATCAGGGTGAAGAAGCACTTAGCCCAATATCGATTCAGTGCCAGCGCAAATCGATGCCAGGATTTCTTTTGAATGAACAATAGAAAAAACGGAAACAACAGGAAGAAAAGGACGACGAATATAATAGAGACGTAGAATGAATATAGTGCCTTGAAAATCTTCACAACGTCGGAGGTAGCTAAAGTTAATTTCTACTTATGTCGCCAGTCGTAAGAATCAAGCTTCTCTAAGCAGGTTTTAAGAAGTGCGATGCTTGCTGATATGTCATCTTTATGAGCCATTTCTATTACCTGGTGCAGGTGCCGGGTTGGGATACTAACTGCACCGGATATAGCTCCGTCTTTGCCCATTCTTTGTACACCGGCGGTGTCTGTACCACCAGCAGTTAGCACTTCATTCTGCCACTTGATCTTACCCTTGTCAGCCAGCTCTTTCATATAAGCCACCATGCGGTAGTCGCAGATGGTCATAGCATCCATAGTTTTAATGGCCGTGCCCTCCCCTAGCTTTGTCACCATTTCATGCGGTTGGGCCCCAGGCAAATCGTAGGCAATGGTTGTATCAAGGCCAAAGCCAAAATCCGGATTGATGGTATGTGCAGCAACATTGGCACCTCTAATGCCAACTTCCTCCTGCACGGTAAATACCCCATATACGTCATAAGGCACCTTCTTAAGCTTGCGTAGCGTTTCTATCAGCACAAATACTGAAACCCTATTATCAATCGACTTACAATTAACACACTTGCCCATCTCAATTAACTCTCGCTCTCTTGTAACTGGATTGCCCACACTAACAACTTTCTCAACCTCCTCCTTTGGCATGCCCATGTCAATGTAAAAATCTTGAATACGAGGCATCTTCGTTCTTTCTTCAGCACTCATCACATGAATGGGCTTAGTTCCCATCACGCCAATTACATCTTTCTTGCCATGAACAATTACCCTTTGGGCCGTGAGTGTCTTGGGGTCGAAACCACCAAGTGTCGTAAATCTCAGGAATCCATTGTCATCAATATGGGTAACCATAAATCCGATTTCATCCATGTGGGCTGCTACCATGGCTTTCTTCTTATCGGATGTGCCCTTTTTAATGGTGATCACATTACCCATGTTGTCCACGTCAACGCTATCAACTAGCGGGGTTATTTCCTTGATAATCAGCTGCCTTATTTTGCTCTCATAACCGGGGGCACCAGGAGCTTCACAAATGGCTTTCAAGAGATTGATGTTCAATGGCATTTTCTAGTAATTCGGGGTTTGAGATGAAGGGCAAGCCAGCCATTTTAAGCAATGACCAGCTGCGTTTGATTCTGTGCCGAAGAAGGGATTCGAACCCCCACGACCTTGCGGTCACATGTCCCTGAAACATGCGTGTCTACCAGTTTCACCACTTCGGCAATACTGTGTGCGCACGAGAGGAGTCGAACCTCCACGACCGTTACCGATCACTAGGCCCTCAACCTAGCGCGTCTACCAATTCCGCCACGTGCGCAAGAGGACTGCAAAAGTAGGAAGTTTTTTCTTAACAAACTATGGGCCGAAGAAGAAAGGATTTAGCTCAATCCCCACACTGAATCGACGAAATAACTATTCTCATCGAAGTAGTTTTCCTTCACTTTGAAACCCGATTTAGAAGCCAGATTCTCAACATCTACCATATTGAATTTCTGAGAAACCTCAGTATAAATTGGCTCCCAGGGAAGGAAACTAAACGTTTGATCCAGTGCATGAATATATACCTCCTGACGGATCTTGCTAATGAGGAAACTTTTTGTTTCTCCCGTCACGGGGTTGTAACTGGGAAAATGCTGAAAAGTATCAAGATCAAACTCGCCGCCAAGCTCATTGTTGATCCGATGTAATAAGTTGAAATTAAATTCTCGGGTAACGCCCTTGCTATCATCGTAGGCCTGAAGTATAACGCTTGGATCTTTTTTGAGATCAAAGCCGATCATGATCAGGTCGTCATCGCTAAGATGCACGTTTACCTTCTTCAAAAAATCTATGGATTGCTTTTTGGAGAAATTGCCAATATTGGAGCCCAGGAAAAGCACTACTTTTCTAGAATTCCCTGACAGGTGAAGTTTCTTGAGAGCACGGAAGTAGTCATCTTCAATCCCCTCCACTTGTAGTTCTGGAAAGGTCTTTTTTAAGTCTGTTTCCAGAATATCCAGCACGTTTCCAGAAATGTCAATAGGAACGTAGGTGAATTCGGCCTTGGACTCCAGGAAGCTCTTGAGAAGTACTTTGGTCTTAAGGCCATCTCCGGCACCAAACTCTATTAATTGAAAACCATGATCACTCTGGTCGAAGAGCTGCAGTAAGTTAGACTTATGCGTATCAAAAATCTCGTATTCAGCCCTGGTAAGGTAGTACTCTTCCAGGTTCATGATTTCCTGGAAAAGTTTGTCTCCTTTCTCGTTATAGAAATACTTAGAATGAAGAAATTTTGGTGATGAGGATAATCCGAGCCTAACATCCTCTGCAAAAATCTCATCAATCACCTTCGCTCGGTTTTGTGAGTTGTCCATTTATATATTTTGCGCTAGCCTAAATCCGTTAAACTGCCATCTTAAATGTGGGTGCCAAAAGTTTCTATAGGTGCTACGAATGTGATTTCTAGGTGTGGCACATGACCCGCCACGTAGTACCATCTGGTTAATCATAAATTTGCCATTATACTCGCCAATAGCTCCTTCAACCGTCTTAAAGTTAGGATAAGGTAGATAGGCACTGGCTGTCCATTCCCAGGCATCGCCGAACATCTGGTTTGAGCTGGGGTCTCCATAAACGGTATCATACATTTCATTCTCAACAAAATTGCCAGCCTCCTTGTTCACGTAAAGTGCAGATTTAGCCGCAACCTCCCACTCAAATTCTGTCGGAAGTCTCATGCCTTTCCACCGGGCAAAGGCATCTGCTTCAAAATAACTTAAATGTGTTACCGGATCCTGTGGGTTCACTTCTCGCAGTCCATTCATAGTGAAGCGGTGCCAGACACCATCCAGGTTGTGCCAATACATGGGTGCCTTAGTCTCCAAACCCTTTGCCCACTCCCAACCTTCAGATAGCCAGAAACTGAACTGCTCATAGCCGCCATCTCGCATAAACTCAAGGAATTCCTTATTGGTAACAAGTCGGTCTTGAATTTGATAAGCATGGAGGAAGACTTTGTGTAGGCCCTCTTCATTATCAAAATGAAAATCGTTGCCATCATACCCAACCTCATAAATCCCTTCCTCCACATCTACTACGTTTGGTTTTGCTTCAAAAGCCTTATCCGGCTGATCATAAGGGATTTTATCATATACAGGGAAAAGCGGATTATGCCCAAGAATATATTTTATATCAGTTACCAGTAGCTCCTGGTGTTGCTGCTCATGCTGAAGACCCAGTTCTAATACTTTTGCGAGATCGGCGCCTATTTCATTCTTGGAAAGAAACTCGGCCATATGCTCATCCACATAATGGCGATAGCTCTTTATATCAGCGGTACTGGGCCTGGTCATGTTCCCACGATCGGCCCTTAGTACTCTCTTCCCTACAGATTCATAATAGCTATTGAACATGAAGGCGTAGTCTTCGTCGTAAATGGCGTATCCTTGGCAGTGGGGAACTAATACAAACTGCTCAAAGAACCAGGTGGTGTGTGCCAGGTGCCACTTCGGTGGGCTCACGTCAACTACTGGTTGTACTACATAGTCTTCTGGTTTCAGTGGAGCGCACAACTTCAACGACTGCTCTCTAACAGACAAAAATCTGGTTTTGAGGTCGTTATCAATTTCTATCATATTTCGAAATATTCGGAAATAGTATAATCTAAAGTTAAGTGATGCCAACCAGCAATCCCAATTAATGACGATTTAGTGGAGCAAAGCGAGACAATCTCTGGCAAAATCAACCACCAAATGTCAGTTACTAAGCAAATCTAACTGGGGATTTAATATCGAATCAGTCTTATGTTTGTATCACTCCAAGATTAAAACGCTCTGTGATTGGCGCGTTATTAGCGGCCTCAATGCCCTGAGAAATGATAGTGCGTGTTTGCAGAGGATCAATGATTCCATCAACCCACAGTCGAGATGCTGCGTAATACGGGCTTAGTTGATTATTGTAGCGATCGGTAATTTCCTTGAGGTGCTCCGCTTTTTCTTCCTCGCTAATTTCTTTACCCTGGGCTTTTAGAGAAGATACTTTTATCTGCAATAGGGTCTTGGCCGCGGAAGCTCCGCTCATAACCGCTATTTGTGCCGTGGGCCAGGCAAATATTAACCGCGGATCGTAAGCCTTACCGCACATGGCATAGTTTCCAGCACCATATGAATTACCAGTGATGATAGTGAATTTGGGTACAACAGAGTTTGATACAGCATTTACCATTTTTGCTCCATCCTTGATAATACCACCATGCTCTGCCCTACTGCCAACCATAAAGCCCGAAACATCCTGCAGAAAAACCAATGGTATCTTTCGCTGATTGCAATTCATAACAAAACGTGCGGCCTTATCCGCGGAGTCGGAATAAATCACTCCTCCCATCTGCATCTCCCCTTTTTTGGACTTCACAATTTTCCTTTGGTTAGCAACAATTCCTACCGCCCAACCATCTATCCGGCCAGTTCCGCAGATAATGGTTTTGCCATAAAGTGCCTTGTATTGCTGGAATTCGGAATTGTCAACGAGGCGCCTAATAATGTCGAGGGTATCATAGGGCTTGGACCGGTCACTAGGAAAGAGGCCGTAGATTTCCTTTTCATCTTCTTTAGGTGGAGCCGGCTTTGTCCTATCGAAACCTGCTTTTTCGAATTCACCAAATTTGTCGAAAATTCCCTTGATTGCATCCAATGCATCCTCATCGCTGGCGTACTTGTCGTCTGTTACTCCCGAGATCTCACATTGAGTTGTGGCTCCACCGAGGGTTTCATTGTCAATATCTTCTCCAATAGCCGCCTTAACCAGGTAAGAACCGGCCAGAAATATTGATCCTGTTTTATCTACAATCAATGCCTCATCTGACATTATAGGTAGATAAGCCCCTCCGGCAACGCAGCTGCCCATAATGGCCGCTACTTGAACAATACCCATGGAAGACATCCTGGCATTGTTGCGAAATTGTCTGCCAAAGTGCTCTTTATCCGGGAAAATCTCATCCTGCATTGGCAAGAAAACTCCAGCACTGTCAACCAGGTAAATTATAGGCAATCTGTTTTCTATAGCAATTTCCTGGGCACGTAGGTTCTTCTTGGCAGTCATTGGAAACCAGGCACCAGCTTTTACCGTGGCATCGTTGGCTACAATCATACATTGTCTACCTTTTACTCTTCCAATGCCAGTAACAACGCCAGCCGAAGGACAACCGCCGTGCTCTTCATACATACCATCTGCCACAAAGGCACCAATCTCTGTAAATTCAGATTTTTTATCGATAAGATATTCAATGCGCTCCCGGGCAGTGAGTTTGCCCTTGGCGTGATGGGAATCAATCTTCTTCTTTCCCCCTCCTAGTTTTACCTTTTCTAATTTGCTCTTTAGTGCTGCCGAAAGCTGTTTTATCTCGTCCTCGTTCTTGTTAAAAGCTATATCCATAGGCTATAAGGGATGGGTAATTTGGAAACACGAAATTAAAGGAGCCTCGGAAGATTAACAAGCTAGTTTTCCCGGGCCTGCTTCTCTAAATCTTTTTGGATCTTCTTTCTGCTTTTTCCCAGGGGTCCCATAAAGTGCTTGGGGTTTTCATTGAAGTGAATAACTAGCTTATCCAAATCCTCAATAGTTTTCTGCAGGCTAACATAAAGAGAATCTTCAGTCATTAACTTGGTAAGTGTTCCTGAACCGTTGTTAATCCGGTCAATCGTCAGAGATAAGCTATCAAGAAGCTGGTTGGTTTTTGTCAGGGTTGTTTTGAAATCGACCGTTTTTAATGAATCGGCTACCTGACCATACTTTTCGAGTACAGGGCTAAACTTGGTATTAAGCTCCTTAAAGCTCGCTGTGCTTTCCTCAAGGTTGGCAAGTATATTACTCAGGCGTTGTCTGTTTTCTCGATTTGTCATCAGACCGGCGTTCCTGGTTGCTACTTCCAAGTTGGTTAGCACATTGGTGATCTTCTCAGTATTGCCAGTTAGCCCTTCTAATATTGTGTTCACTCTTCTAATAGTAACCTGGAGGTTATCTGCTACTGGCAGCGCACTTTCTTTTAGCAAGTCTTCCAGGGCCTTATCTAATCGGCCAGGAATGGTATCACCACTCTCCAGTATATTGTCGAGGGGTCCAACTTCCAATACAATGGATACACTTCCAAGGAGATCAACATCGAGTAAGGCTACTGTAGAATCACCCACCTGGATATTGTCAGCAATATCAAGTTCAACAAGGATTTGGTGATCTTGTTGTTGCAGTATCTCAATGTTGCTAACGCGCCCTACCGAGAAGCCATTGATTTTTACGGGATTTGATTCCTGTAATCCAGCAACGCCGCCATAAATAACATAGTACTTGTTAGTAGGAGACCAGAATTCAACACCTTTGAGGTAGTTGAAGCCGATATACAAAAGGCCTATTGATAAAACTGCGAATAATCCAACCTTCGCTTCTTTACTGAACTTCACTCGTCATGGTTTAGGTTACATGGAATCCATCTCTTCTTTGTAATCTCTGAATGCCCGGAAAATACCAGAAGCGATGTAGTCTTGCTTTAATTCGTCATTTAGGTTTCTTTCGTCAGCACTGTTAGTTAAGAATCCAGTCTCTACCAGAATGCTGGGCATTGACGTCCTCCAAAGTACGATAAATCCCGCTTGCTTCACACCTCTGCTCTTTAAACCTACCCGAGTTTTAAATTGTTTTTCAACCTTAGCCGCCAATTTTAAGCTACTTTCCAAATGCGCACTTTGGTAAAGTGAAAATATGATGTGTGACTCAGGTGACTTCGGATCAAACCCTTCATAAACTTCGCGATAATCGTCCTCCATCAACACAACTTCATTTTCCCTTCTAGCCACATTCAGATTCTCCTGAGATTTATGCAAACCCATTACATAGGTTTCGGTTCCCCTTACATTGGGAAGTGAGATGGCATTACAGTGAATGGAAATAAAAACGTCAGCACCATTCTTGTTGGCTATTTCCGCACGGTGATTCAATTCGATAAACCGGTCATCACTTCGAGTGTAAATTACTTCCACACCCTTTATCCGGTCTTCTATATACCGCCCGGTTTTTAATGCAATCTTCAGTGCTATGTCTTTTTCAAGACTATACTTGCCGGAAGTACCTGGGTCTTTGCCACCATGGCCGGCGTCAATAACCACTCTCTTAACCTTGAAGTCTCGCTTTTCTAAGGTCGTAAATGAACCTAGCAAGGTTATTGTACTTAGCAGCGCTATGATACCGAGATTCCCCACAATGTTTCGATTGTTAGGACTTATTGAAATAACTTTACGCAAAGTTGTAAATTTTTATCAAAACTGAAAAAAGCCTTGTATATTTTAAAACACGCTTTTTTTTTGATTTTACTGCTTGTTTTTCAAGGTTTTGCCATCGCCCAGGATACCCCTCCTGACAGCACCCAAGTAAAACAAAATACGCCTGATTCACTTAGGACCGAAAATCGCTCCCAGCGTCTTCAGGCACTTGATTCCTTGCAAAGATCGGCCCAAAATGACTCCCTGCGAGTTGCCAATGATAGTATACCCCCATCAAACAAGAAGGGCGATATCGACACTACAGTTAAATACTCTGCCGAGGACTCAATAAATTTCAGCGTTGATAACCGCATTGTAAATCTTTATGGTGATGCCCGTATCAACTACGGAGACATTACCCTGGAGGCAGAGAGAATAATCATTAACTACGAAGATAATACCCTTACGGCCTATGGGGTGGAAGATTCAACGGGAAGAATGATTGGAAAACCAATTTTTGAAGAGGGTCTGAACAAGTACCAGACTACACGCATGGTTTACAATTTCCAAACCAGAAGGGCCTACATCCAAGGGGTAGTTACTACCCAGGGGGAAGGGTTTATGCATGGCCATGAGGTTAAGAAAACCGAGGAGAACGATCTCTATATAAAGAATGCCAGGTATACCACATGTAACTTAGGAGAACCGCATTTCGACATATTTGCCCCCAAACTAAAAGTAATACCGGGAGATAAGGTAGTTTCAGGTCCTTTCATAATGCGGGTTAACAAGGTTCTTACTCCTTTGGGATTCGTATTCGGAATGTTTCCTTCTTCAAAGAACCGGTCGTCGGGTGTTATATTTCCTAGCTATGGAGAAGAAAGAAGGAGAGGGTTCTTCATTAGCAATGGTGGTTACTTCTGGGCAATAAATGACTACGTAAATCTCGCTGTTACTGGTAATCTTTACTCAAAGGGAAGTTACGGTTTGAGGGCAGGTTCTACCTATCGTAAGAGATACAAGTACAATGGTAACATGGTATTCAACTTTACTAATACCAAAACTGATGAAACTGAGGCCAATCAAATATCAAGCAGAGATTTCAGTCTAACCTGGTCTCACACTCCACAGAATATTGGTAGAAGCAGCAGATTCTCAGTAAACGTAAATGCCAGATCTAACTCGTTTGCTGAAAACAACTTTAATGGTGTTGAAAGCAATATCACTGCTCAACTAAGCTCAAGTGTTAGCTATAGCAAAACATTTACTGGTACGCCTTTCTCTATGAGTTTGAACTCAAGGTTTAACCAGAACCTGTCTACCAAAGCTGCCGACCTACAGCTTCCCGAGCTTTCTGTAAATATGGCAAACCGAAACCCTTTTCTCGGTAAGGGCAAGTCTCCTAGAACCTGGTATGAGAAGATTGTGATACGATGGGCGATGAGAGGTACAAATCGAATATCAAATACAATCTCCAGCGACTCTATTGCTCCCATAAACCTGGAGACATTACCAAAGCTCTTCAAAAATGCCCGTCGCGGTTTCACACATAACATACCGGTTTCAACATCGATGAAGCTTTTGAAATTCTTCACTTTAACTCCTAATGTAAATTATACGGAGCGCTGGTATTTCGAGAGATTAAATTATAGCTACGATGAGGTTAATGATGTGGTAGTAGAAGATACC
Source organism: Cyclobacteriaceae bacterium (assembly GCA_028285445.1). GTDB lineage: Bacteria > Bacteroidota > Bacteroidia > Cytophagales > Cyclobacteriaceae > JANQPQ01. The sequence goes on from JANQPQ010000016.1 coordinate 55,102, forward strand.
GTAAGAGGATTTCAAAGAGTTTATGACTTCAGCACTGGTGCCAGCCTGGCTACACGGATTTACGGTACGTTAAATTTCACCAAGGGAAGAATTAAGGCTATCAGGCATGTTATAAATCCCAATATCAGCTTTAGCTATCGTCCTGATTTTGGAAAGGAAAGCTTTGGCTACTATGAGAGTGTAAGGGTTAACGCTGAAGGTGATGAGGAATTACGAAACCGCTATCGTCTGGGGGTTTTTGGATCACCTGGCCAAGGCCGCAGTGGTAATATCGGCCTGAGTGTTTCCAATAACCTGGAGATGAAAGTGCAGCCAAAGAATGACACCACTAACACCACAAAGAAGGTAACTATTCTAAACAACCTTGCGTTTTCTACCGCCTACAATATTTTCGCGGAGCAGTTCAAGCTTTCTAATATTAATTTCAGCACCAACACGGTATTGTTTAACCGACTATTAAATGTCGCTATTAGCGGTAGCATTGATCCTTACATCTATGTGCTAAATGCGCCGATCACTTTCAATGCCGAGGGCGAGAGGGTTGTGTCACAAAGCAGGATCAATGAATTTGCCTGGAATAACGGCCAAGGCCTCGGTCAGCTTCGATCGCTGAGATTGTCTTTTAATACCAGCCTGAACCCTAAATCGTTTCAAGCCTCTTCAACACCCCCACCTAATAATCCATCGCAAGGCCCTAACTCCGGCATTGGTCGGCCAGAACAACTAACAGACCCCGACCTGCAATACATCGAAGACAACCCAAACCTATACGTAGATTTTAGCATCCCCTGGAATTTGCGTACTACTTACAGTATCAATAGAACCAAGACTGGCTTTCAGGACCCCAGGGTAATTCAATCACTAAGGTTCTCTGGAGACCTGAGACTTACCAAAAACACTATCATCAGTTTTAATTCCGGGTATGATTTTGAACAGAAGGATTTCACCACCACTTCTATAAACATTACCAGGAATTTACATTGCTGGGAGATGCTATTTAGCTGGGTGCCTTTCGGTAACTTCGAATCTTTTGAATTTACCATTAGGGCAAAATCATCAATACTTCAAGATTTGAAATTGAATAGAAGACGGAGCTTCTTCGATGTTAGAAATTAGCTAATCAACCCAGCTTTGTACTTCTTCCAGGGTGGGATTTTTGACGTCATTCAGCTTCATCTTCTTCCGCATTCCGCACACATCATTGAAAAGCTTATTTGGATTAGCCTCCTTTAGTTGGGGGATAGTTTGAATACCCACTTTTTGTAGAATTGGAATCAGTTCCTCGCGAATCCCAGCCGCTACATAATCGGCCTCAGTAGCTTCCTGCACTTTTTTCTCGGGCTTCATTTGTGGAAAGAAGATGACATCCTGAATTGACGATGAGTTTGTCATAATCATCGTGAGCCTATCCATACCAACTCCTAGGCCGGCAGTTGGAGGCATGCCATATTCCAGGGCCCGCAAATAGTCTTCATCCACAAGCATGGTCTCATCGTCGCCTCTTTCTCCTAGTTTTAACTGCTCTTCAAATCGACGTCTTTGATCTAACGGGTCATTCAACTCCGAAAATGCATTGCATATTTCCTTCCCATTGGCAATTGCCTCAAACCTCTCTACCAAGCCTTCTTTGGTTCTGTGCTTCTTCGCTAAAGGAGACATCTCAACTGGATAATCTGTTATGTAGGTAGGCTGTATCAACAGCGGTTCGCACTTCTCCCCAAATATTTCGTCGATCAATTTTCCTTTGCCCATGGAATCATCAATTGGCACGTCCAGTTTTCTGGCCGTTTCACGGAGATGAGTTTCATCCATATCAGAGATATCGATTCCTGTAAAGTGCTCAATGGCTTCGTACATGGTATAGCGCTTCCATGGCCGCTTGAAATCTATCTCATTTTCTCCTACTTGCACTTTGGTGGTTCCATGTAGATCAAGGGCTACCTTTTCTATCATCTCTTCCACCAACTCCATCATCCACTCATAGTCCTTATAGGCAACGTACAGTTCTACCTGGGTAAATTCAGGGTTATGGAACCGCGACATACCTTCGTTCCTAAAATCTTTCGAAAATTCAAAAACGCCGTCATAACCACCAACGATCAGTCTTTTTAGATAGAGTTCATTGGCAATGCGCAGATAAAGCGTCATGTCCAATGAGTTGTGATGGGTCTTGAAGGGCCTGGCGAGTGCTCCCCCATATAGAGGCTGTAGTATGGGAGTCTCAACCTCCAGGTAGCCCTTGCCAGCAAGGAAACTGCGCATGCTGTTGTAAACCTGCGTTCTCTGCTCAAATACTTTTCGTACTTGAGGATTTATTGTCAGGTCAACATAACGTTGTCTATAGCGAGTCTCAGGATCAGTGAATGCATCATGCACCTGCTTGTTTCCGTCCTCGTCTACAGATTCCTTTACCACAGGCAAGGGACGAAGCGATTTGCTTAACACTTGCAACTCGCTAGCATGTACTGAAAGCTCGCCGGTTTGGGTAGTAAATATCTTTCCTTTAACGCCCACAATATCTCCAATATCCAACAGCCGCTTAAAAACGATATTATAAAGTGTTTTGTCTTCACCCGGGCAAAGGTCATCGCGTCGCAGATAAATCTGCATCCGCCCGGTGCTGTCCTGTAATTCTGCGAATGAGGCTGAACCCATTATTCTACGACTCATTATGCGGCCGGCAATAGCAACCTCCTCGCCATCGTTGGCTTTATTCTCAGCCCCGTCATTAATACTTTGGGCCGTAGCAGATACTGGATAAAGGTCCGCCGGATAGGGATCTATCCCCAATTTTTCAAGCTCTTCCAGCGCTTGCCTTCTAACTATCTCTTGTTCACTTAGTGGCATGTGGTACTCAATATTAGGCTGCAAATTTAGTAGAAATTGCCGACTTCACGGCCAGTCGAAATCAAGCAGATTGAAACTATTTCTCTTGGCGGCGCCTCTTTAATTCCTTTTTCAATAAGGTCAACTCCCGACTACTCTGGCCTTTGACGGAAGTATTCTCGTCAGCGCGTCGGAATAAATAAGGCATGACAGATTTTACCGGCCCATAAGGTACATATTTGGCTACATTGTAACCCTTACTTGCGAGGTTATAGGAGATATGGTCACTCATACCATAAAGCTGACCAAAATAGATACGTGGATCATTTGGCTTTAACCCATGTTTATCCATCAATACAGTTAAATAGTAGCTGCTGTATTCATTGTGAGATCCACAAAAAAGAAATATCCTTTGCTTATTGTCTATACAGAATTTCAAGGCATCGTTGAAGTCTCTATCTGTGGCTTCTTTGTTGGGTTGAATAGGGTCTGGATATCCTAACGCATCCGCCCTTTCCCTTTCCTTCTCCATGTAGGCTCCTCTTACCAATTTAGCTCCCAGAAAATAACTGTCTGCCGCCGCATGCTGAAAAGCCTCCTTGAGATTTGCAAGCATATCGTGGCGATAGAGTTGGAAGGTATTGTAAATAATGGCTTGTGCCCTGTTGTATTTCGCCATCATCTCGTAAGCAATATCATCAATGGGCTTTTGTATCCAGGTTTCTTCGGCATCGATTAACATAGGCACGTTATGCTCGAAAGCGTAGTTCGCTATCTTATCGATTCGATCTTTAATTCTTTGGAATGCCGCCCGGTCTTGCTCTGATACTTCCTCTCCGCTTTGTATTCTTTCCAAAAGCTCCACAGAGCCAAGTCCGGATACCTTAAATACGCAAAAAGGCATGTCCTCCCCGCCAGCAGCCTTCTCCATGGTTTTCAATGTTTCCTGCATAGCAGTTTCGAAACCCTCCTCAGATTTCTCACCCTCAACGGAGTAATCAAGTATGGTCTTAAGGTTTGAAGCACTAAGCTCTTCGATTGTCTGCTGGCTATCTGCTATAGTCTCCCCGCCACAAAAGTGATCGAAAACAGTTGGCCTCACAGCCCACTCAACTGGTATTCTCAACCGCAGCGCTAGTTTCACCAGATTTGTAGCAAGCTTTGAAAAAAAAGGCTTGTTTACCAGCGCAAATAGAAAGTACGCTTTCCTTAATTCCTTATTAGTTCTGCTCGCAAAGGCGGTGGCGGTATTATCAAAATCAACATGGGTTTTGATCTCCATTGGCAGGTAAATCGAAGTCACAAATATATAAAAAGATTGCACTTTCGTTGGGAGGATACTAAGGTAGCAGCTAACTTGGATGAAGCGTTAAAAACAGCCGTAAATGGCCGAAAAAGACCATAAATTTAGTAACGGAAACAACACAGTACCGCTAATTATTGCAGGTCCTTGTAGTGCAGAATCTGAAGAACAGCTTCGCGATATTTGCGCTCAACTGCGGGACTTGGATATTCCCATAACTCGGGCGGGAGTCTGGAAGCCCAGATCAAGGCCACGTAATTTTGAGGGAGCGGGCGTGGAGGCCCTCAAGTGGATCAAAAATATAAGTTCCGAATTCCACCAACAGTTTGCCATTGAAGTTGCTACTCCTGAACATGTCGAAGCGGGTCTTAAGCATGGGATTGAAATCTTTTGGATCGGAGCCAGAACCTCCGTTAATCCTTTTGCTGTCCAGGAAATTGCCGACGCCTTAAAAGGTGTTGAGGCTTCGGTGATGGTAAAGAACCCTATTAATCCTGATTTGAGTTTATGGCGCGGAGCCATTGAGCGTGTTCAGCAAGCGGGCATCAAAGAGGTAGCGGCCATCCATAGGGGGTTCTCTTCTTTTCAAGAGAGCAAATTTCGAAATCCACCTGCCTGGCAAATACCCATCGAATTGAAAAGTATGATGCCAGATATTCCATTGATATGCGACCCCAGCCATATCGGTGGCAGTCGATCGATGATCTACGATATTTCGCAGAAAGCGCTGGATCTCAACTACGATGGACTAATGATAGAGACACACCCCAGACCTGATGAGGCGCTGAGCGATGCAGAGCAGCAGATCACCCCTCTGCAGCTTTCGGAAGTAATGAGCCAGCTTAAAATTCGGGACGAGAAATCTGACAATGAGGCCTTTTTGAATCAACTTGAAGATTTGCGTGAAAAGATAGACCAAGCAGATCGCGAGATCGTTGAGGCCATTGCAGCAAGGATGAGAATTGTGGATCGGATTGGCGAATACAAAAAGGAAAACAACGTAACAATTTTTCAGTTGGAGCGGTGGAAGGAAATTCTTGAAACCAGACCTCAGTGGGCAAAAGCACTGTTGCTAAACGAGAATTTCATACAGGAACTTTATAAAATTATTCATTCAGAATCGATCAAAAGTCAAACCGACATTATGAACCGATCCACAGCTGATCCCAAATAATGCCCACTAGTAATATCATTTTCGGAGATCTTAGTGACAATTTGAAGACCATTTTCGAGAATGCAATCTACAGCAAGATGGCAGTGCTGGTTGATGAAAATACTTTAACCCATTGCTATCCACGTATCCAAACCCATCTTCCCGAGCACCAGTTGATTGAAATCAAAAGTGGAGAAACAAACAAAAATATCAACACTTGTGAAGCCATTTGGACTGCGATGTCTGATTTACAATTGGACCGGTCTTCTTTGCTAATTAACCTGGGTGGTGGTGTGATTGGAGACATGGGCGGCTTTTGCGCGGCCACCTTCAAAAGAGGCATAGATTTCATCAACATCCCCACTACGCTTCTTGCCCAGGTAGACGCCAGCATAGGGGGCAAATTGGGCATTGATTTCTTGGGATACAAAAACCATATCGGGTTGTTTCAAGAGCCACGATTTATTTACATTGACGAGAATTTTCTGGAAACACTACCAGATGAACAAATGCGCTCAGGGTTTGCTGAGGTTATTAAGCATGGGCTAATTTACGATGATGAGTCCTTCTATTATCTTACCTCCGCCAATTGGGAAGATTTGAACTGGCGATCGATAATTAAGCAATCGATTGGTGTTAAGCAGGAAATCGTTGAGAAAGACCCACTTGAAAAAGGCCTGCGCAAGATCCTCAACTTCGGACATACCTTGGGGCATGCCATTGAAAGTTTCTTCTTATCAACGGGCAGACCTATTCTACATGGGGAAGCCGTGGCCATGGGAATGATCTGCGAGAGTTATCTATCTATGAAAAGAAATGGACTTGACCCCAGTAGCTTAGACATGATTTGCAACTATATGGGGAACGTTTTTAAACCGATAGGTCTACCGGATCGGAATGAAGAAATAGTAGAAAGGTTGAAGCAGGATAAGAAAAATACGGGCAATACAATTCAATGCACCTTGCTTTCAGCAATTGGCAAGGCCGATTATAATGTCACTATTAGTCTAGAGGAAGCCTCCGAGAGCATTGATTTCTACAAAGGGTTTTAGATGAAAGAGTTCTCTGATTCGATTTTCTTCACTTTTCCCTTAACAGATGAGATCACCCCATCTCTTAAATCACTTACTTTTCTGGAGAGATCTTGACGTACCCTTTTGCCCTTTGAAGTTACAGCAAAGGAAGCCAAGGCAGCTCCAGCGGCTACTCCCAACAAGATTGCTACTTTTTTACCTGTCGATGCCATGTTTATAAAATATAATCAATTGAAGACGGTATTACAAATACCGTGCTACACTAGCTAACGTAAAAATGTCTGTTTAGATTTCTTCATGGCTGAATTTATTTCATCATTTTTGTGAACCAATTTTAATGTCTTAATTCTCTCACTTGCAGGAGCTAGTTCACATAAAAACCACCAAGGCCGTAAACGCCAGCATTAATATCCCCGCCTCTAAAAGTGAAAGTAACCGGGCTTTGATGATCAACGCCTTAAGTCACCAACGATCTACTCTTCATAATTTATCCCAGTCAAACGACACCAAGCTGATGATGGAAGCGCTGTCATCAAAAAATGACGTTGCAAATGTTGAAGATGCGGGTACCGTAATGAGGTTTGCTGCGGCATACTTTTCCCTGGGGGCAGAAAGAAGAATAACCCTAAAAGGTACCGATCGCATGCACCAACGGCCTATTGGAATCCTAGTGGATGTGTTGAATAGCCTGGGTGCAGATGTCCAGTATTTAGGAGAGTCAGGGTTCCCCCCACTGGCCATCGAGAAGCTCACACGGCAAAAGCTTACCAAGGTTAGCATTGACGCGAATATTAGCAGTCAATACATTTCAGCTTTGTTAATGATCGCGCCACTGTTACCTGAAGGGTTGCATTTGAAGCTTCAGAGGGAAGTTGCAAGCAGGCCCTACATCGATCTGACTTTAGGTATAATGTCTGAATTTGGCATTGACTATAGGCTCGATGGTGCTGAGATACAAATTTTGCCGCAGCTTTACCAGCCAATTGAATTTCGCATCGATGGGGACTGGTCCGGAGCCAGTTATTGGTATGCGATTGCGGCTATCGCCGATGTAGCCGAAATTAGTCTAACCGGATTGAAAGAAAAGCCACTGCAAGGCGACGCGGTGCTGGTATCTATAATGGAAGAATTGGGGGTAACTACCAAATGGAAAGATGGAGCCTACAAGCTTAGTAAGGGGAAGCACAACACACAATTCACTTTTAACTTTCAGGATTATCCAGATCTGGCGCCGACAATTGCCGTAGTTTGTGCTGCTAAGGGTATTCCTGCCACCTTAGCCGGCCTTCATAGTTTGCACATCAAGGAAACCGATAGGGTTGAAGCTCTTCAAACCGAACTTTCCAAACTCGGCGTTAAGACAAGCTACGGCCTCGGTACATTGAAAATCGAAAGCGCTGTTCAAAACACTCAGGTAGAACCTATCACAACTTATAGGGACCACCGCATGGCTATGGCATTTACACCATTGGCTTGCTTGTTTGACATTTCGATCCAAGACCCTATGGTGGTTGGTAAGTCTTACCCAACATTTTGGGATGATCTAAAACTTGCTGGCTTTACTCCGAATTTTCAGCGTTAATCTCTGTGATGAGTTCGCGGAAATATTTCGGGGCTTGTCTCAGCCGGCTTCCGTACCAGGAGAAAAATTCACCATCAACTAACTTTATTTTGCTTTTCGCGAAATGTGTTTTGTAAGTGCTAATGTGTTTCTCTCGAAATGGGAAAGGTTCAGATGATAAAAAGATGTAATCGGGCGAACTTTCCAATTCAGGATCGATTTCAGGATAGCGCGTGATTTGACTAAACACGTTGTGAAAACCCAACCTCCTCAATAGATGATCAATAAAGGTTTGCCCTCCAGCTGCCATAGTGGGCTTGTTCCAAATAAGATAAGCGACGGTAGTGGGATTGTCGAGGGTAGTAACTTGTTCAAAGCCCAATTCTATTTCGCCTACCAATCTTTTCGCCTGCTCCGTCTTTTGAGTAATCTTTCCAACTTCCAGGATCATATTAAAAGCGTCTTCCAGCGTAAATATGTCACTTACCCAAACAGGGTATTTAGAACGGAGTTGTTCAATACCCTCTTTGTAGTTTTCCTCTTTGTTGGCAATGATTAAGTCTGGCCTTAAAGATTGAATTTTCTCAAAATTGAACTTCTTGGTTCCTCCTATTTTCTCAGTGTTCTTTACTTCACCTTCTGGATGGACACAAAACTTAGTGATACCGACAACTTTATGTCCCAGGCCAAGATCAAATAGCAGCTCAGTTTGAGAGGGTACTAATGAAATAATGCGATTGACTTCCTCGGGTATCGAAACTACTGCACCCATCTGGTCTACAACCTGCATCAGCTAGAATCGGTTACTTAATATACCGGAAGTCGTGTCCTGATTTAAGCTGTACGACGAACTCATAAATGAGCTTGATTACATTTTCAATATCATCGTTGTGGGCAGTTTCTACAGTAGTATGCATGTATTTTAGCGGCAGAGAAATTAATGCTGAAGCTACCCCATCGTTGGAATAGGCGAATGCGTCGGTGTCGGTGCCCGTTGATCTCGATATGGCCTGGCGTTGAAAGGGAATCTTCTTTTTTTCAGCCACATTGATGATCATATTAAGCACATTGTTATGAACCGCAGGACCGTAGGTGAGCACCGGCCCCTTACCTACCTTCTGGTCACCACTTTTTATTTTATCGTATAACGGAGAGTTTGTATCATGGCAAACATCTGTGACAATGGCCACATCAGGTGCAATTCTTTCAGCTATCATTTGTGCACCTCGTAACCCTATTTCCTCCTGTACTGCATTTACTACATACAGACCAAAAGGAAGTTTTTTCTTGTTGTCTTTAATTCTTCTGGCTACCTCGGCAATCATAAAACCTCCTATTCGATTGTCAAGGGCCCGCCCCACCTGGAACTTCTTATTCAGCGTCATCAGTTCATCCTCAAATGTTATCACGTTGCCCACATGAATGCCCATTTTTTCAACCTCTTCTTTAGACTCTGCGCCAACGTCGATAAAGATATTGTCCAATGCAGGTACTTTTTCCTTTACCCCATGGCGTACGTGTATTGCAGGCCAGCCAAATACTCCTTTAACAATGCCTTTGCTTGTATGAATATTAACCCTCTTTGATGGTGCTATCTGGTGGTCAGATCCCCCGTTTCGAACTACGTATATGTATCCATCCTTATTTATATAGTTAACGAACCAAGAAATCTCATCAGCATGAGCCTCAATTACAACCTTATATTTTGCCTTGGGGTTGATGACGGCGACTGCTGTGCCATAGGTGTCCGTAAAGTACGAATCGGTGAATGGCTTGATATAATCCAGCCAAATTTTTTGACCAGATGATTCAAAACCAGTTGGACTGGCATTATTAAGGTATGTTTCCAGGAACTTCTGACTTTTCTTATCCATAATTTTTTAGACTGATCTGGTTATGCCACCATCTACTACAATATTCTGGCCTGTAATATATCCTGCATCTTCTGAAAGTAGAAAAGACGCTGTTTTTGCTATTTCATCAACTGATGCAGCACGCCCCATTGGAATCTGATTTCTAATCTCCTCAGTAATCTCGTAGCTATCAGTATATCCGGGCAAAATGCTATTCATACGAATGTTTTCAGCCGCATATCGGTTCGAGAACAATTTGGTAAAACTACCCAATCCTGCCCTAAGTACGGATGAAATCGGGAAGTCGAGGCTTGGCTCAAATGCTGCATACGTTGATATGTTAACTATGCTTCCGCCTCCTTGTTTCTGCATTACGGGCACTACAAGTTTTGACATACGAATTGCATTCAAAACGACTAGCTCTAATCCTTCATGCCACTGTGCGTCTGTTAATTCTGAAAGATCGCCCTTAGCCGGGTGTCCGGTATTGTTGACCACAGCGTCAATTCTGCCAAACTTTTCCATAGTCGCACTGACCAAGCTCTCCAGGTCGGATGGGTTTGCTACGGAACCAGTAATTCCGATCCCTCCCATCCCACTGGCCAGCTCATGGATGTTCGATGATCTGGCCAACAAACTTACTTCATAACCTTTGCTGGCAAGCTCTTTGGCACAAGCAGCGCCCATGCCTTTACTGGCCGCAGTTATAATAGCTACCTTTTTGATATCCGTCATTGCCTACAGGGGAATATTACCGTGTTTCTTACGCGGGATTTTATCAACCTTATTTTGCAGCATCTCATAGGTCATCAGCAGCTTTTCACGGGTATCCCGAGGATAAATTACCTCATCGATAAAACCTCTTTCTGCTGCTATGTAGGGGTTAGCAAACTTCTCGGTAAACTCCGCTACTTTCTCGTCCAGCGCCTTTTCAGGATCTGATGCTTCCGAGATTTCCTTCTTGAATATTATCTCAGAAGCTCCTTTCGGGCCCATTACCGCGATTTCGGCGGTAGGCCATGCGAAGTTGAAATCTGCGCCAATATGCTTTGAGTTCATAACGTCATAAGCACCCCCGTATGCCTTTCGGGTAATAACTGTAACCCTTGGTACGGTCGCTTCACTAAATGCGTATAGAAGCTTGGCACCACTTGAAATGATACCATTCCATTCCTGATCAGTTCCTGGCAAAAATCCTGGTACGTCTACAAGCACTAACAACGGGATATTAAAGCAATCGCAAAATCGCACAAACCTTGCCCCTTTCTCGCTGCAATTTATATCTAGCACTCCTGCTAATGATGCCGGCTGATTTCCAACAACGCCGATACTTCGGCCACCGAGCCTGGCAAAGCCCACAACAATATTTTCAGCATAGTTTTTATGTACTTCAAAAAAGGAACTACTATCACAGATACTTTCTATTACCTCCTTCATATCATAGGGCTGATTGGGGTTAGCCGGCACAATGGAATCTAACTCAGGACGGGCATCTGAAGTGGGATTGTGATCTACCTGGGGAGGCTGATCTTCGCAATTCTGCGGAATGAAACTTAGGAGAGTTTTGATATCCTCGATACACTGTACCTCGGAAGAACAAGAAAAGTGGGTAATTCCACTTTTGGAGCTGTGTGTAGATGCCCCTCCTAGTTCTTCAGCAGTAACAGTTTCTTGTGTAACAGTTTTTACAACGTTTGGCCCGGTAACAAACATGTGGGAAGTATTTTCCACCATCAGTATAAAATCAGTGATAGCTGGAGAATAGACCGCTCCACCCGCACAAGGGCCCATTACTGCGGAGATTTGTGGTATCACCCCTGAGGCCAGCGTATTGCGGTAAAATATGTCTGCATAACCCCCCAGGGAAACCACGCCCTCCTGAATTCTCGCACCACCCGAATCGTTTAGACCGATTATGGGTGCTCCATTTTTCATCGCGAGGTCCATTATCTTCACAATTTTCTCAGCGTGAGTTTCCGAAAGAGATCCACCAAAAACTGTGAAATCCTGAGAGAAAACATATACCAGGCGGCCGTTAACCTTGCCGTAGCCAGTGACAACTCCGTCTCCAAGGAATTTCTTTTTGTCAAGACCAAAATCGGATGAGCGATGCTGAACAAATCTGCCAATTTCGTGGAATGTATTGTCATCCAGGAGTAGATCAAGGCGTTCCCTTGCGGTTAATTTGCCCTTTGCATGTTGCTTTTCAATCCGATCCTGACCACCACCTTCTAGCGATTGTAACTCCTTGCTCCTGAGCACATCCATTTTAGTTTGATGCTGATCGGCTCCTGTAGAATTCTCACTATTATCACTCATATAATCTAGTCTTTAAGTAGTCTGGTAGTCATAAGAAAATGGCCTAGTCTGTGGCCATCTTAGCTTTCCAAATATAAGACAAAAGCCATAGTGGGGATGTCTTTGGACGACGTTAATCTTCCTTTGATATTCTGGCAATATTGATCGACTACCTCGGCTATACTTTATCGATTATAGCTATCTTCGCACTGCTCATGAATAACCAAAAGCTGGCCGTAGTTGATTTAGGAACGAATACCTTCCATTTGGTTATCGCAAATAATGCCAATGCTCGTTTTGAAATTGAGCATAGGGAAAAATTTGCTGTAAGGCTTGGGGCTGGCGGCATCAACAGTTCCTACATTGGACATGATGCCCGACAGCGGGCCAAAACAACCCTCCATACTATTGAGGAGAAACTAAACGAATATCACATCTCCAATCCTCATATTTTCGCAACCAGTGCAATCCGCACTGCCACCAATCGGGAAGAAGTACTTCTGATGGTAGAAGACATCCTTGGGTCTAAAGTGAGAATCTTGTCAGGTGAGGAAGAAGCCCGATTTATATACGAAGGAGTAAAAACGGCCCTGGATCTGGGTGAAGAAAACTCCCTGATTATGGACATTGGCGGAGGAAGCGTAGAGTTCGTCATTGGCAACAACAAAGAGATATCCTGGCTAAGAAGTTTTGAAATTGGAGCCCAAAGGTTGTTGGATTTATTTCATAAAAACGATCCAATACTCAAGGAAGAAATAGCCAGCATTAACAAATATCTGGAAGAGCAGTTAAGCGAATTGAAAGAGGCTCTCAACCACTATCTACCCAGAGACCTGGTGGGGTCATCAGGCACCTTCGACACTTTGAGCGAAATATACCAGATACATAGCGATCTTATTCAAGATGGCCCGGAACTTCCAATTACCCTGCTGGCATTTGAAGAAATCCACCGAGACCTGCTTGCAAAAGATCGCAATCAGCGGCTGGCCACACCGGGCATGATCGAAATGAGAGTTGACATGATAGTGGTAGCATCTATTCTTATTCATCACATAGTCAGTAACTTTGCCTTTGGGAGGATGAGAGTTTCATCTTATGCTTTGAAAGAGGGATTGGTCTCAAGTTTATTCAATGGTAATAATGATCTCCTACAATAGACTCAAGGATTTTACAATTCAAGTATTTAGTAACATGGGCGCCTCTGATGGCGACGCTCGGTTAGCAGCCGATGCACTGCTCGCAGCAGACCTGCGCGGGGTGGACTCTCACGGGGTAGCCCGTCTTACAGGTTATGTAAGACTCTGGGATGCTGGCAGAATTAAGTTCGACACTAAGGCGACCATTGAGCACCAAACTCCAAGCACAGCCCTTGTCAATGGGCATGAAGGGATAGGTCTGGTAGTTGCGCCTAACGCCATGCAAATCGCTATTCAAAAGGCCAGAGAGGTTGGTACTGGCTGGGTTTCTGTAAAGAATTCAAATCACTTTGGGATTGCCGGCTATCATGCCATGCTAGCCCTAGAGCATGATATGATAGGCATCGCCATGACCAATGCCAGCCCCTTAGTTGCACCCACCTTTTCAAGTGAAAGGTTATTGGGAACGAATCCAATTGGCATCGCAATTCCGGCTGGAGGCCAGGAAGCTTTTGTCGGAGATTTTGCCACTACCACTGCAGCTAATGGTAAAATTGAAGTTCTACAAAGAAAAGGTGAGCAAGTACCTGAGGGTTGGGTGCAAGCACATTCAGGGGAGCCCTCTACAGATGCCGATGAACTAAAAAAGGGTGGCGCATTGCTCCCTTTAGGTGGTACTCCTGATGGTGCCAGTCACAAGGGATATATACTCGGATCAATGGTAGATATTTTCTCAGCTGTGCTATCAGGCGCGAACTACGGGCCTTGGGTGCCACCATTTGTGAGCTTTTTGCCTTTACCTGAAAATCCTGTTGGGGAAGGAATAGGCCACTTTCTCGGCGCAATGCGGGTAGATGCATTTCGACCTGCTGATGAGTTCAAGGAGCATATGGATACCTGGATTAGTAGATTTAGAAATTCAGAAACAGTAGGTGATGCCGAACGTGTTGTAATACCAGGTGACTACGAAAGGGAGGCAACCGAGGAGAGGTTGAGAGATGGTATTCCTGTTGCCGAGGCTGTAATATCCGATCTCAAGGAGCTTGCTAGCCGCTTCGAATTGGATTTCTAGAAGGGAGAGAAAGTAATTCCCGCTCTAATGCTGAAAGGCTCACGACTAAGGCTTCTGAAATTATCATGAGCCAGATCGTATAAAGCAATTATCATAAACCCTGCTCTGTCGCTGAATGGCTGATACATTCCACCCCCTGCGAAAAACGCCGGTACACTTTCTTTTGCATCATTAGCATCCAGGGGATTAGGGTCAAAGGACGTTACCTCGTATTGAGAGAAAAGGAAAAACTGCTGAGTGATATTGTAACGAGCAAAGACATTACCTCCGAGCAAATTGGATGTTACGCCGAAAAACTTCCGGTGTAAATATGTTACACCAAATCCAGCGGAGAAACGATTGGTGATCATGTAACCAATGGTGGGGCTGGCGCCAATCACTGTTACGTCACTGCCAAACTGTAAACTCATGCCACCCCCAAAGTAGATTCTCTCCAGAGGGCTAACCTGATCTCCTTGCTCGAACTCTCTCTGACCAAAGGTGATAGTTATTGTTGCCAGGAATAGTATTCCTGAAAGAAAGATTGTTTTTTTCATCTGGGCTTACTCCTCTTCGACTACTATAAACAGGTCCTCAGAAGGCTTTTTCATGAGGTATTTTTCCCGGGCAAACTTCTCGAGCAACTCAGGATTACTCAGTAGCTCCTCACGGTCTTTCTTAACCTCAGCGATTTTCTGAAGATAGAATTCTCTATCATTCTCTAGCGCTGCTACCTTCTTACTCAATTTGTATTGCGTATAGAGATCGTTGGTATCGATGAACAACATCCATACCAAAAAGAAAACTCCAACGATGAAATAAAAGTTCTTGGTGATTTTGGGGATTTTTATCCTCATCAGAATAACTAAGTTTAGTAAAAGTAATTATTCTTCTGCAAAATATAAAGAAAGTACAATTACTAATGCCTCTATCTCAAGCTATTAGGATATTGTGCTACCTCCCCTAACTCTTCCTCTATCCTTAGCAATTGATTGTATTTCGCCATCCGGTCAGATCTTGAAGCTGACCCGGTTTTGATTTGTCCTGTACCGAGAGCAACTGCCAGATCGGCTATAGTTGTATCTTCCGTTTCACCAGATCGATGAGAAATTACACTGGTATAGGAGTTTCTTGTAGCTAAGTTGACCGCATCAATGGTTTCAGTCAAAGTTCCTATTTGATTCACCTTAATGAGAATAGAGTTGGCAACATTTTCATCAATCCCTCTTTGTAGTCTATTGACATTTGTAACAAAAAGATCGTCTCCGACAAGTTGCACCTTGTCTCCAATTGCCTTGGTCAATGCATTCCAGCCATCCCAATCATCTTCATCCATGCCATCTTCAATTGAGATTATAGGATATTTGGAAGCCCAATCTGCCCAGTAAGAAGCCATCTCTTCCGAGCTAAGTTCCCTACCATCAGATTTCTTGAAGATGTACTTCCCGGAGTCCTTATCGTAAAATTCCGAGCTAGCAGCATCCATTGCGATGTATATTTCTTCCCCAGGCTTGTATCCAGCCTTCTCAATTGCGGTAAGTACAACTTCTATTGCCTCTTCATTGGATTTGATATTTGGTGCAAAGCCGCCTTCGTCACCGACATTGGTTGAAAGACCCTTGTCAGATAACACCTTTTTTAAGTGATGAAAAACTTCTGAACCCATGCGAAGTGCTTCTGAAAAACCAGATGCCTGAATGGGCATAATCATAAACTCTTGAAAATCGATAGAGTTATCAGCATGGCTGCCTCCATTGAGGATGTTCATCATCGGTACGGGCAACTTTGTAGCGTTTACCCCTCCCAGATATCGGAAGAGAGATTGTCTTGATTCCAGCGCAGCAGCTTTGGCTACTGCTAATGATGTGCCCAGAATTGCGTTTGCTCCAAGATTACCCTTATTTTCAGTGCCATCAACTTCAATCATGATCTTGTCGATCAACGTCTGTTCATGGACCGGGAACCCTATCAATTCCTCAGCAATCTGATCATTAACATTTGCGACTGCTTTAGTCACTCCCTTACCCATGTACTGGTCCTCTCCATCTCTTAGTTCTACGGCTTCATGTATACCAGTTGAAGCGCCGGATGGTACTGCTGCTCTACCTAAGAATCCATTCTCGGTAATAATGTCCACCTCGACAGTTGGATTCCCTCTTGAATCAAAAACCTGCCTGGCAAACACACTTTCAATTATACTCATGCTTTAACGAGGTTGCCTTTCTTAATCAGTTCAATAAAATTATCAAAGAGGTATCTGGAGTCATGAGGGCCGGGTGATGACTCAGGATGGTACTGCACACTAAAGGCCTTTTTGTTTGCTAGTTGGAATCCCTCAATGGTGTCATCATTGAGATTTATGTGTGTTACAGTAATTTCTTTGTCTTTGGATATCTCTTCGGCATTTACAGCAAAACCATGATTCTGCGAAGTGATTTCACTCTTACCGGTCAATAAGTTCTTTACTGGATGGTTAATACCACGGTGGCCATGGTGCATCTTGTAAGTTGAAATTCCAGCCGCTCTGGCCAAAATCTGCTGCCCTAGACAAATGCCAAAAACTGGCTTGTCTAGTTCCAGAATTGCCTTTACGGTATCAACGGCGTAGTCCATTGCCGCCGGATCGCCCGGGCCATTCGAAATGAAATACCCATCAGGGCTCCACTCCTCCATCTCTTCTATGGTAGTCTTGGCTGGAAATACTCTGCAGAGGCAGTCGCGATCAACAAGGTTATTTAGTATACTCCGTTTGATACCCAGGTCCAGCGCTGCCACCTTGAATTTGGAATCTGCTGATCCAATTTCATAAGGTTCTTTGGTGCATACTTTTGATGACAACTCCAGCCCCTCCATCGAGGGTACCTTATCTAGCTCCTTCTTTAATTCATCCCCATTTATTTCCGAAGATATAATTGCATTCATGGCACCCTTGCTTCGGATGTGCCTCACGAGCATTCTGGTGTCAACTGCTGTTATGCCAACTATATCGTTGCTTTCCAGATAATCTTGCAAGCTACCGTCTGCTGTTTGCCGGCTATAGATTTGCGAAAATTCATTCACTACTATCCCGCTAATTTTCGGCGATCCCGATTCCTGCTCTGGATCAAAGACTCCATAATTGCCGATGTGGGAATTGGTGTTTACTATGATTTGGCCGAAGTAAGAAGGGTCAGTGTAAATTTCCTGGTATCCAGTCATACCAGTATTGAAGCAGATTTCCCCTCCCATAGTACCTCGTTTTCCAATGGCCCGCCCTTCTAAAAGTAATCCGTCTTCGAGTAGTATCCAGGCCTTGTCGTTGATGGGATTATTCATTTGAGGATTTTGGTTTGACAAAAATAAAAAAGGGATTAGATAATCTCTAATCCCTTTTGATATTTACTAGTTCTTTTGTTCAACTTAGCCCTTCGTTTCTTCTTCAGAGTCTTCACTCCCACTTTCATCCTTCGAATCATCCGCAGCACTTTCATCTCCTGATTCTTCGGCAGCAGGCTCCTCGCTTGCTTCCTCCTCCGTGGCTTCTTCAGCTGGTGCTTCCTCTGTAGCCCCTTCCACGGCTTCTTCAGTAGCCTCGGCGGCACTCTCTTCAGTAGTTTCTTCTGCTACTGTTTCTTCAGTGGTCTCAGCGGTAACCTCCTCTGTAGCTTCCTCTGCTACGGCTTCTTCAGTGGTCTCAGCGGTAACCTCCTCTGTTGCTTCCTCTGCTACTGCTTCTTCGGCGGTCTCAGCGTCAACCTCTTCCGTAGCTTCTTCTGCTACTGCTTCTTCAGCGGCCTCAGTGACAACCTCCTCTGTAGCTTCTTCCGCTACTACTTCTTCAGTGGCCTCAGCGGCAACCTCTTCCGTAGTTTCTTCCGCTACCGCTTCTTCAACAGTGTCAGCAGCTACCTCTTCTGTTGCTTCATCGGAAATAACCTCTTCCGTAACTTCAGTCGTTGCAGTTGTATCTGCTACCTGCGCCTCCTCAGCCTTCTTCTTACCTCTTCTACTTCGTCTTGTTTTCGATTTAGATGGCTTAGCCTCTTTCAACAAGTTCTCGTTGTAGTCGACTAACTCAATTACGCACATCTCAGCATTATCACCTAAGCGACTGCCTGTCTTCAGAATTCGGGTATAACCTCCTGGTCGCTCTGCTACCTTTTCTGCTACTTCGTCAAAAAGAGCGCTGGTTGAGTATTTATCTTGCAGATATGAGAAAACAACTCGGCGGGAATGCGTAGTGTCTTCCTTTGCCCTGGTGATCAATGGCTCTACGTACTTTCTTAGAGCCTTGGCCTTGGCAACCGTAGTTTTGATCCTCTTGTGTAGGATCAAAGACGTCGCCATATTGGAAAGCATTGCTTTCCTATGGGAGGACGTTCTACTTAAGTGATTAAATTTCTTCCCGTGTCTCATCTTAATTATCTTCTTCTAATTTGTATTTAGATAAGTCCATCCCGAAGGTCAGGCTCTTATCTGCCACTAGTTGCTCAAGTTCAGCTAGTGACTTCTTTCCGAAGTTTCGGAACTTCATCATATCGGAGATCTCCAGTCTAACAAGATCGCCAAGAGTTTTTACATCAGCTGCTTTCAGGCAGTTATAAGCGCGTACTGAAAGATCCAAGTCATTCAAAGGCGTCTTAAGCAGCTTTCTCATGTGCAGCAACTCCTCATCTACGGCTTCAGGCTCGCCTGAATCCGAAGTTTCCAGGATCATAGTCTGATCTGAGAATAACATAAAATGCTGAATGAGAATGTTTGCTGCTCCTTTGAGTGCATTTTCCGGATGAATTGAGCCATCGGTTTCTATATCCAGAATCAGCATCTCGTAGTCAGTTTTCTGCTCTACCCTGGTATTCTCAATGCTGTACTTAACGTTCTTGATCGGAGTGAAGATTGCATCGATAGGAATAAAGCCAAAAGTTTGCTCAGATGGCTTGCTCTCTTCAGCTGGTAAATAACCTCTACCCTTTTCGATAGTAAGCTCTATTTCCAACTCCGCAGAATCATCCAGGTTGCAAATCACATGCTCGGGATTAAGTATCTCGAAAGCAGTTGTAAAGTTTGCAATATCTCCTGCTGTGATGACCTTCTGATTCTTTACCGCTATAGTAACTTTATTGTCTAGTGTCTCACTTACCTTCTTGAACCTAACTTGCTTAAGGTTCAACACGATCTCAGCGACATCTTCCACAACACCCTCTATGGTTGAGAACTCGTGTAAAACACCAGGTATTTTTACGCCTGTGATGGCATAACCTTCTAGCGACGACAATAGAATTCTTCTCAAAGCATTACCGACAGTTACGCCGTAGCCTCTTTCAAGTGGCTTAAATGTGAAAAGTCCGCGGAAGTCATCCGCTTTTTCCATTACAACCTTTTCAGGCATCTGAAATGCTAGAATAGACATATCTTATCTTTTGTATTTTTTATGATCTAAAAATTCAACTAGGATTACTTGGAATAGAGTTCCACTATTAATTGCTCCTGAATATTTTCAGGGATCTCATCCCTCAGGGGCATTGCCACAACCTTTCCTGACATTGCACTGCCATCCCATTCTAACCAGGGGAATGACTTGTTGTTAGCAGCAAGGCTATCAGTAATGGCCAATAGTGACTTGGATTTCTCTCTAACTTCCACAGTATCTCCGATTTTAACAGAGAATGAAGGAATATTCACCACACTTCCATTAACTAGAATGTGCTTGTGCAATACAAGCTGCCTTGCACCTCTTCTCGTAGGCGCAATACCAAGGCGGTAAACAATATTGTCCAGTCTTGCCTCCAATAGTTGGAGAAGCAATTCCCCGGTAATACCGGTCTTACGGGAAGCCTTATCAAATAAGTTGGAGAATTGACGTTCAAGTACTCCGTAGGTATACTTTGCCTTTTGTTTCTCCATAAGCTGCAATGCATATTCAGATTGCTTTCTTCTCCTGTTTCTGCCATGATGGCCTGGAGGGTAAGCTTTCTTCTGCAGAGCTTTGCTGGGGCCGAAGATTGGGTCATTAAATCTCCTTGCTACTTTAGACCGTGGTCCTGTATATCTTGCCATTTCCTATCAGTAAGTTTTATTATACTCTTCTTCTTTTCGGCGGTCTGCAGCCGTTGTGAGGAAGAGGAGTAACGTCTTTAATTGTGGTTATTTCAATGCCGGTATTCTGAATAGTTCTGATTGCAGACTCCCTTCCCGCTCCTGGACCTTTCACAAAGATCTCAACTTTTCTTAGTCCGAGGTCATAGGCCTTCTGAGCACAATCGCTAGCTGCTTGTTGTGCGGCATATGGAGTGTTTTTCTTAGAACCCTTAAAGCCCATTTTTCCGGCAGATGCCCAGGAAATCACCTGGCCAGTGCTGTTGGTCATTGAAATAATGATATTGTTAAAGGAAGCTTTAATATGAGCCTGTCCTACTGGCTCTACATTAACTACCCTTTTGCGACCTTTATCTTTTCTTTTTTCAGCCATATTCTTTTACTGTATGATTAAGGCCTAACCCTTAGGCGCCTTCTTCTTATTAGCAACAGTTTTTCTTTTACCTTTTCTAGTTCTGGAGTTGTTTTTAGTTTTTTGGCCTCTTACTGGAAGTCCTCTTCTGTGACGAAGCCCCCGGTAGCAACCAATATCCAGTAGACGTTTGATACTAAGCTGCACTTCTGATTTCAGAACACCTTCTACCCTGAAATTCTCAGAGATAATTGATCTGATCTTATTTGCTTCTTCGTCCGTCCAGTCCTCAACCTTTTTGTCCCAGTCGATGCCCGCCTCAGTTAGAATTTTCTGTGCTGAACTACGACCTATTCCAAAGATATAGGTAAGGCCTATCTCGCCTCTTTTGTTATTTGGGATATCAACTCCTGATATTCTAGCCATAATTATATTGCTCTAAGATTATCCTTGTCTTTGTTTAAATCGAGGATTCTTCTTGTTAATCACATACAATTTGCCTTTGCGGCGAATTATCTTGCAGTCGGCACTCCTCTTCTTAACTGATGCTCGTACTTTCATAACTATTTGTATCTATATACAATTCTACCTTTTGTTAAGTCATAGGGAGACATTTCCAACTTCACCTTATCACCTGGTAAAATTTTGATGTAGTGCATCCTCATCTTACCAGAAATATGTGCAATCACCTGATGTCCATTCTCCAGCTCCACCCTGAACATAGCATTTGACAATGCCTCTACGATAGTTCCGTCTTGTTCAATTGAAGGCTGTTTGGCCATAAACTAATTGTTAAAGTTCTCCTCTATGTACTCGTGGGTCGTTAAGACCTCTGTTTCATCCTTAAAAATCGCAACTGTGTGCTCAAAATGTGCCGAAGGCGCTCTATCCGCTGTTCTTATAGTCCAGCCATCCGCTTCCTGTACCACGTTCCTTTTTCCTAAGTTAATCATGGGCTCTATCGCGATAACTAACCCATCACTTAACTTTGGGCCTCTCCCACGCTTTCCATAGTTAGGGATCTCTGGTCCTTCATGAAGCTTCTTGCCCAATCCATGACCAACCAATTCTCTAACTACTGAGTAACCATGGTCTTCGGTATAACTTTGCACGGCAAAACCAATATCTCCAACACGATTACCATATACCGCCTGCTCAATGCCCTTGTAAAGCGACTCCTTTGTTACCTGAATCAGCTTCTCTACTTCATCACTTACTTTTCCTACCGGATAAGTATAGGCAGAATCGCTGTGGTACCCTTTGAAATACACTCCGCAATCAATGGAGACAATGTCCCCTTCCTGTAGCTCTGCTTCGCTGGGAAAACCGTGAACTACATTTTCATTTAGACTGATACACAACGTATATGGGAAGCCATTGTAATTCTTGAATGATGGTATTCCACCGTTGTCAAGAATAAATTCTTCCGCCAGCCTATCAAGCTCAATAGTTTTCACTCCAGGCCTGATCTTCTTAGCGATCTCACCGTGGACTTTGCCCAGTATCTGAGCACTTTCCTTGATTATCTCAACTTCTTCTCTAGTCTTATGATAAATCATAACCTAGTTAGGAAGCCACTGCAACATTTTGAGAACGTCCCTTAACCCGACCCGATTTCATCATGCCTTCGTAGTGTCTCATCAATAAGTAGCTTTCGATTTGCTGCAGGGTATCAAGTATAACGCCCACCATAATCAAAAGGGATGTTCCACCATAAAACTGAGAAAAACCAGGACTAACCCCAGCAATCACTGCAAAAGCTGGCATGATGGCCACAATTGCAAGGAAGATAGATCCAGGGAAAGTTATTCGAGTTAAAATATTATCTATAAACTCTGAAGTTTCATTACCGGGCTTTATGCCAGGTACAAAACCACCATTTCTTTGCATATCACTGGCGATCTGTTTTGGATTAACTGTAATCGCAGTGTAGAAAAATGTGAATACCAGAATCAGTATTCCAAAAACTAAGTTGTACTGCCATGAAGTGAAATCACTAAAGGCAGTACCTATATAAACCGCTATATCGCTATCGGTCCAAAAACCCGCCAACATAGAAGGTATAAACATCAATGCCTGAGCAAAGATGATTGGCATTACGCCGGCAGAGTTTACCTTCAATGGAATGTACTGGCGTTGTCCACCATATACTTTGTTACCTATTGCCTGTTTTGCGTATTGCACTGGTATTCTCCTAACTGCCTGAGTGAACATAACCACTGCCATTACTACAAAGAATAAAGCAACCAGTTCCAGTACAAAAGCCAGCGCCCCACTCATTCCCCGTGAAATACCTTCACCTAGCAATTCGGCCGGAAGCCTGGAGATGATACCAATCATGATCAGCATTGAAATACCATTGCCAATTCCACGATCAGTTATTCTTTCTCCTAACCACATGGTAAACATTGTACCTGTCACCAGTATTATAATCGAAGCGATCTTAAAGAAAACCGCGTTTATTACCACTGCTTCCGCTGGAACATATGCCGTCAAATAACTAAATGATTGAGCTACTGTAATAACAATCGTTAGCACCCTGGTTATCTGATTCATCTTCTTCCGGCCAGACTCACCCTCCTTCTGAAGCTTCTGGAAGTAGGGCACCGCCACCGTGAGTAGTTGCACCACGATTGAAGCGGATATATAAGGCATAATCCCCAGGGCAAAAATTGACGCCCGGTTAAAGGCACCACCCAAGAAGGTATCAAGCAACCCAAATATTCCAGATGCCTGACCAACCAAACTCTTCAGTGCTACCGGATCAATTCCAGGAAGAACTACAAATGAGCCCAGCCTGAAAATGATCAAAAACCCGATCGTATTTAGGATCCGGTTTCTGAGCTCTTCAATAGCAAAAATGTTCTTTATGGTTGTAATGAATTTCTTCATCCTTCAAATTTCACTGCTTTGCCACCAGCTTTTTCAATAGCTTCAACTGCCGACTTTGAGAATGCATGAACCTCAACTTCTACTTTAGCCTTCAACTCGCCTCTGCCCAAAACCTTCACCAAATCTTTCTTTCCGGCTAAACCATTTGATATCAGCAACTCTACATCTACCTTTTTTGCTTTCGTCTTCTCCGCTAATTCCTGTAGGGTATCCAGATTAATAGGTTTGTATTCTACCCTATTGTGATTCTTAAACCCGAATTTGGGAACACGCCTTTGCAGTGGCATCTGCCCACCTTCAAAACCTTGCTTTTGAGAATAGCCAGATCTTGACTTAGCCCCATTGTGGCCTCTTGTCGATGTGCCTCCACGACCAGACCCCTGGCCACGGCCTATCCTTTTTCTTGTCTTCGTTGACCCTTCAGCAGGTTTTAATGTATGCAAATCCATAATTATGCTTCTGTTACCTTAACCAGGTGCTGAACCTTGTTAATCATTCCTTGAATTTGTGGAGTTAATTCTACCTCCACAGTCTTATCAATTCTACCTAAGCCAAGAGCTTGTATAGTCAGCTTTTGCCTCTTTGGTCTATTGATTGTACTTCTTACTTGCGAGATTTTAACCTTTGCCATTCCTTTAACCATTAAAGACTTTTGACAATTCAACTCCTCTGTATTGAGCTACGGTGTAGGCATCTCTCATCTTCATCAAAGCATCGAATGTCGCTTTCACAACATTATGAGGATTCGACGAACCTTTTGATTTTGCCAACACATCCTTAACACCGGCACTTTCCAACACAGCACGCATGGCACCACCTGCAATTACCCCAGTACCTGGAGCCGCAGGTTTAAGCAAAACTAGCCCCCCGCCATATTTTCCTATAGCTTCGTGTGGTACTGAATTCTTGAAAATTGGCACTTTTACCAAGTTCTTTTTGGCATCATCAATACCCTTGGTAATTGCGTCAGTAACTTCATTAGCCTTGCCAAGTCCGAAACCTACCACACCGTTGCCATCTCCAACCACTACAATGGCCGAGAAGCTAAATCTTCTACCACCTTTTACAACCTTCGCTACCCTCTTAATGGCAACAACTCGTTCTTTGAGGTCAATCTCGCTGGCTTTTACTGCTCTTATATTTTGCTGTGACATAGTGCTTAAATCTAAAATTCTAATCCGCCTTCTCTTGCTCCTTCTGCCAATGACTTAATTTGGCCATGGTAGGAATATCCGCCGCGATCAAATACTATCGACTTCACTCCAGCTGCTACCGCCTTTTCTGCTATTTTCTTACCAACATTTTTCGAATCTTCCATTTTGGCGTTTTTCTTCACTCCTATTTCGTAGGAAGAAACCGATGCCAATGTATGTCCCTTGCTATCGTCAATAATTTGAGCATAAACGGCTCTATTGCTTCTGAACACAGAAAGTCTAGGCCTTTCAGTAGTCCCTGAGATTTTGTTTCTAATCCCTCTGCGGATTCTTAGTCTCCTATGCGTCTTAGTAATCGCCATTTCTCTAATTATTTAGCTGCTGCAGTCTTACCTGCTTTTCTTCTAATATGCTCGCCAACGAATCGGATACCTTTACCCTTGTATGGCTCTACTTTTCTCAATGACTTAATCTTGGCGGCAACATGACCAATTAGTTGCTTATCAATCCCCTCCAAAGTCACTTTGGGGCTTTTTCCTTTTTCAGTCTCAGCTTTTACGCTTAATTCCTCTGGAATCGCCAGAAAAATATTGTGGGAGTATCCCAGGCTAAGCTCCAAAACATTCCCTTGAACGCTAGCTTTGTAACCAACACCAACTAGTTCCAATTCCTTGGTATAACCAGCGTTAACACCTACCACCATGTTGTTGATCAGCGATCTATACAATCCGTGCAATGCTCTGTGATCTTTTTGATCGGTTGGTCTTGCCAACGAGGCCGAACCATCTTCAACAGTTAGCTTAAAGTCAGCTGGCACACTTTCAGACAGCTCTCCTTTAGGTCCTTTCACAGTTACCTGCCCATCTTTTTGTTCGATGGTTACGCCTTCGGGAATATCAATTACTTTGTTACCTATTCTTGACATCTTCGTTCAGCTTTTAGTAAACGTAACAGAGTACTTCGCCCCCAACATTCTCCTGCCTGGCTTGCTTGTCAGTCATTACACCATGTGATGTTGACATGATAGCGACACCCAGACCGTTTAGTACGCGAGGAAGATTATTTCCCTTTGCATACTTTCTCAGCCCTGGACGACTAGCCCTCTCCAATTTCACTATAGCGGAGGTCTTAGTTACAGGGTTATACTTCAATGCGATTTTGATATTTCCTTGCGGGCCAACGTTCTCTTCAAACTTATAATTCTGGATATAACCTTGGTCGAAAAGGACCTTAGTCATCTCCCTTTTGATGTTTGATCCAGGTATATCAACAATCCTGTGATTAGCCTTAATCGCATTGCGAATCCTTGTTAAAAAATCTGCTATAGGATCTGTCATTTTACGCTTTTTATAAACTAAAAAATGCACACCGCCGAAACGGCCTGCAAAGTTACTCAACTATTTATTTTTATTGAAGAAAACTACAATCTTTTACCAGCTGGATTTCGTAACACCGGGGATCAATCCTGCACTTGCCATTTTACGAAATGCCACCCTCGAAATCCCGAACTTCCTCATATACCCCTTGGGTCTTCCAGTAAGTTTGCATCTGTTGTGCAATCTCACAGGAGAAGCATTCCTGGGCAGTTTATCCAACGCCTCATAATCGCCAGCGGCTTTTAGGGCAGCTCTTTTCTCTGCATATCTAGCAACCAGCTTTTGTCGCTTTCTTTCTCTTGCTTTTATTGACTCTTTTGCCATAAGAAATTAATTGTTCTTGTTTGAGAAGGGCATTCCAAATGCCTTCAACAGTTCATAACTCTCCTCGTCACTATTGGCAGAGGTTACGAACGTAATGTTCATCCCACTGATCCTAGTCACTTTATCTATACTGATCTCAGGAAAAATAATTTGTTCCTTAACACCAAGTGTGTAGTTACCACGACCATCAAACCCCTTGTCATTCACTCCTCTGAAATCCCTAACCCGTGGTAAGGCTACGTTCATAAGCCTGTCCATGAACTCGTACATCTTGTCGCCTCTTAGTGTAACTCGAGCTCCAATTGGCATACCCTCTCTTAGCTTAAAATTCGATACCGACTTCTTAGCTATCGTTGGAACTGCCTTTTGCCCGGTTATGGTTGAGAGCTCCTCCACACCCATGTCAACAAGCTTCTTGTCACTTACTGCGTCTCCGATACCTTTGTTGATACTGATTTTCTCAATCCTAGGTACCTGCATCACAGAAGTGTACTGGAATTTATCCTTCAACTGAGGAACAATCTCAGTTAGGTATCTATCTTTCAATCTTGGACTAGCCATTCTTTATAAATTCTCCTGTTTTCTTCGAATATCTCTGAAGCTTGCCACCATCATTAAGTTTCCTACCAACTCTGGTAGCTTCTCCGTTTGAAGGATCAACCACCATCAGATTACTGATGTGAATCGAAGCCTCAGTATTTTGAATTCCACCTTCGGGGCTTTCCGCTGAAGGCTTGATATGCTTAGTAACCATATTGGCTCCTTCTACTATTGCGCGATTCTTTGAGCGCAAAACTTCAAGCACCTTACCACTTTTGCCCTTTGAGTTACCCGCAATGATTTTCACGGTATCACCTTTAGCAACGTGGAACTTCTTGATCTTATTTACTTTTCTACTCATTGTTATAACACTTCAGGAGCCAATGAAACAATCTTCATGAATTTTTTCTCTCTAAGCTCTCTCGCCACTGGTCCAAAAATCCTGGTTCCGCGAGGCTCATCTTGAGGAGTAAGCAACACAGCTGCGTTGTCTTCGAATCTGATATAGGAACCATCTTTTCTTCTCACCTCTTTTTTGGTTCTTACTACAACCGCTTTTGACACTGTTCCTTTTTTCAGTTGACTTGAGGACATTGCAGCTTTTACAGTAACCACTATAGTATCACCAACGCTAGCGTACCTTTTCTTTGTTCCTCCTAAAACGCGAATGCAGAGCACTTCCTTGGCTCCGCTATTATCCGCTACAGTTAATCTCGATTCTTGTTGTACCATCGGTTACTTGGCTTTTTCAATTACCTCAGTGAGGCGCCACCGTTTGTTCTTACTCAACGGCCTGGTTTCCATTATTTTTACAGTATCGCCCTCGTTGCACTCATTCTTCTCATCGTGAGCAATGAATTTAGTAGTCTTCCTCACAAATTTGCCATATACTGGGTGCTTCACTTTCCTCTCAACGGCAACAGTGATGGACTTCTCCATCTTGCTACTTGTTACCAGGCCAATTCTTTCTTTTCTTAAATTCCTTGACATTAGTCTTCTTGTTTTGAGAGTTCCTTAGCTCTTAATTCTGTCTTCAGCCTAGCAATAAGTTTCTTGCTTTCCCGAATTTTCATTGGATTCTCGATTGGGCTTATGGCGTGCGCAAATCGCATT
The DNA here is from genome assembly GCA_028285445.1 of Cyclobacteriaceae bacterium. Lineage (GTDB taxonomy): Bacteria > Bacteroidota > Bacteroidia > Cytophagales > Cyclobacteriaceae > JANQPQ01. The sequence goes on from JANQPQ010000016.1 coordinate 83,143, forward strand.
TTGCTGATTGCATCTACTTCCCCAGCAATTTTCTGCTGTAGCTCCTCTTTTGAAAGCGCTTTTATTTCTGAATTCTTCATTGCTAGCTTTCGGTATAATCTCTTCTAACTACAAATTTCGTTCTTATTGGCAGCTTCTGCGATGCCAAACGCATTGACTCCTGGGCCAAAGTTTTGTCTACTCCATCAGACTCGAACAAAATGGTACCTGGCTTAACAACGGCAACCCAATATTCTGGAGCTCCCTTACCCTTACCCATTCTAACCTCAGCTGGTTTTTTGGTTACGGGTTTATCCGGGAATATGCGAATCCACACCTGCCCTTGTCTTTTCATTGCTCTCGTCACAGCAACCCTTGCTGCTTCAATCTGCCGGCTGGTGATCCACCCTGGTTCCAAAGCCTTTATTGCGAAGGAGCCAAAAGCAATGGTATGCCCTCTTTGAGCGATTCCTTTTACACGCCCCTTTTGCTTCTTCCTAAATTTTGTTCTTTTCGGTTGTAACATTTAAGTCGTTATCTAATGTTATCTCCTTTTTCTTCTGTTACCCATGTCTTTACCGCCACCTCTACGGCCGCCGCCACCTTGATTACTACTGGTAAGGCCTACGTTTGGCGAAAGGTCTCGTTTGCCATATACCTCTCCTTTGAAAACCCATACCTTGATACCAATCTTTCCATAAACCGTATTGGCTTCTGAAACACCGTAATCGATATCAGCTCTGAGTGTATGCAAAGGAATTCTACCTTCCTTGTATTGCTCAGTTCTTGCCATCTCTGCTCCACCAAGTCTACCAGAAACCTTTATCTTAATACCCTGAGCACCCACTCTTATGGCTGAAGCAATCGCCTGCTTCATTGCTCTTCGGTAGGAAATCCTTGCTTGCAATTGCTGAGCGATAGACTCACCAACCAGCTTAGCATCTAGTTCCGGACGCTTGATCTCATAAATATTGATCTGTACGTCTTTCCCTGTAATCTTTTTAAGCTCTTCTTTGATCTTATCGACTTCTGCTCCACCTTTTCCAATTACAACACCAGGTCTGGCGGTATGGACAGTAAGCGTAATGCGCTTCAGAGTTCTCTCGATAACTATTTTTGAAATTCCACCTTTTGGAATACGAGCAATTACGTACTGTCGAATATTCTGATCCTCAATTAGTTTATCAGAGAACGTTTCTCCACCGTACCAATTGGAATCCCATCCTTTGATGATTCCTAGTCTAAGACCTACTGGATTTACTTTTTGTCCCATTATTTGTCAGACTTCTCAGTTTTCTTTTCTGCAGAAGATTTCTTTTTCTTGTCGGCAGCTTTTTCAGCCTTAGGAGCTGTCTCCTTCTTCTTTGTTGCTGCTTTTTTGGTTTCTTTCTTCTTTGCTTCGGTTTTCTCGGCCTTCTTAGTTTCTTTCTTCGGAGCCTTCTCCTCTTTCTTTTCTTCCTTTTTGGCAGGGGCCTCTATTGGTATCGAGCTTTCTACAACGAGTGTTACGTGATTAGAGCGTTTCCTAATTCGATGCGCTCTTCCTTGAGGAGCTGGTCGCAATCTCTTCAGCATTCTACCACTATCCACCATTATTTCCTTCACCACCAAATCTGCTTCTTCAAGCTTCGCATCTTCATGCTTGTTCTGCCAATTTGAGATAGCTGAGAGCAGTAGTTTTTCCAACTTTGCTGCGCCATGCTTTTTCTCGAACTTCAAAATGCTCAATGCCATACTCACCTTCTTGCCTCTAATCAAATCGGCTACTACCCTCATTTTCCTGGGGCTGGTGGGGACATTATTGAGTTTTGCTACTGCCTGCATTTTCTAATCTTTATCCTTTTGTAGAGTGTCCTCTATAAGTTCTGGTTGGCGCAAACTCTCCTAGTTTATGGCCAACCATATTTTCTGTTACATAGACCGGGATAAACTTATTGCCATTATGAACGGCAAAAGTATGTCCAACGAAGTCAGGAGAAATCATTGATCGTCTAGACCAAGTTTTGATAACTGACTTTTTACCAGATTCATTCATCGCATCAACCTTCTTCTCAAGCCTGAAGTCAATGTATGGTCCCTTTTTTAATGATCTTGCCATTTACTTTCGTTTACTAATTATCAGCCTATCTGAATACTTCTTTTTTCTTCTTGTTTTGAACCCTTTAGCATACAATCCATTCCTGGATCGGGGGTGTCCACCTGAGGCTTTTCCTTCACCACCACCCATAGGGTGATCGACCGGGTTCATTGCCACACCTCTAACCCTGGGCCTTCTACCTAACCAACGCTTTCTTCCGGCCTTACCGAGAACTACATTCATATGCTCGGCATTACTTACTGACCCAACGGTTGCGTAGCATGTAACCAGTACCATTCTCATTTCGCCTGAGGGCATTTTTAGCGTTGCGTATTTCCCCTCTCTTGCCAATAGCTGTACATAAGATCCGGCAGCCCTGGCAGTTGCTCCCCCCTTACCTGGTTTCAGTTCTACATTGTGAACAATTGTTCCCAGGGGAATCTTGGCCAATGGCAAAGCATTTCCTAACTCTGGAGCAACGTCTTCACCAGATACTATCTTCTGATCTATCTTAAGTCCCTCTGGACATATGATATAACGCTTCTCTCCATCTGCGTAATAGAGCAAGGCTATTCTGGCCGACCGAATTGGATCATATTCTATGGACTTAACCGTAGCTGGCACACCATGCTTATCCCTCTTGAAATCAATTTCTCTCAACCTTTTCTTATGACCGCCACCCATGTACCTCATGGTCATTCGGCCCTGGTTGTTACGACCACCTGATCTTTTATGGGATTTGACCAGAGACTTCTCTGGGCTATTGCCAGCGGTAATCTCCGAAAAAGAAGGGGCCGATCTAAATCTTTGCCCTGGTGTAACTGGTCTTAATTTCTTAACTGCCATTTGCTCTTATTCTTAAATACCGCTGTAAAAGTCAATTACTTCACCATCAGCCACTTGCACGATAGCCTTCTTAAATGATGGTGTTTTACCGGTGATTACCCTTGATTTTGTATATCTGGCCTTGGTCTTGCCTCCATAGCGCATGGTTCTCACGCTCTCCACTGTAACCCCATACACTTGCTCCACTTCTTTTTTGATTTGGATCTTATTGGCGTTTTTATCAACAATGAATCCGTATTTGCCAACTTCATTGAAGGCCGACATCTTCTCCGTTACCAAGGGTTTCTTAAGTACGCTCATCTTATTTTAATAGATCGTTTGCTTTTTCCACAGAACCTTCCACGAATACCAGCTTATCTGCATTAAGCACCTGGTATGTGTTCAGTTTATCAACTGTGGTAACACTGGTTTTCTGCAAGTTTCTTCCTGATAGGGAAACGTTTTTGTTAGGCTCCGAGAGAACCACTAACGTTTTGATATCCTGCATGGCCAAACTAGCTAGAAGATTTTTGTACTCCTTAGTTTTTGGAGCTTCAAAGTTGATGTCTTCAATAACTGCTATGTTCTTTTCCTTTGCCTTGTAAGTAAGGGCCGATAGCCTCGCTAACTTCTTCAGCTTCTTATTCAACTTAAAGGAGTAATCTCTTGGCCTAGGACCGAATACTCTTCCCCCTCCTCTGAACAATGGGTTTTTGATACTACCGAAACGGGCCGTACCAGTCCCCTTTTGTCTTTTAATTTTCTTGGTAGAACCTACAATCTCCGCTCTCTCCTTGGACTTATGTGTACCTTGTCTTTGATTGGCCAAGTACTGCTTTACATCCAGATAAATAGCATGGTCATTCGGCTCTATACCAAACACATCCTTGGAAAGGGTCACTTTCCTTCCTGTTTCTTTACCTGTATTATTTAAAACCGGAATGTTCATGTTACTTCTCTAATATTACTGTTGAGTTCTTTGCTCCTGGAATTGAACCACTGATCACAATCAGATTCTCCTCAGGTATGATTTTCAGAACTTGCAAATTCAAAGTTTTAGATCTTCCTCCTCCTGTCTGACCAGCCATCCTCATGCCTTTAAAAACTCGAGAAGGGTATGAAGAGCCTCCAACCGACCCGGGCGCTCTCATTCTGTTATGCTGGCCGTGAGTAGCATCGCCAACCCCTGCAAAATTGTGTCGCTTCACAACACCTTGAAATCCTTTACCCTTTGATGTTCCGATGGCATCCAGGAAATCTCCTTCGACAAAAACATCTCCCACTTTTACTTCCTGACCTATCTCGATTTCGCCCTCAAACTCCACTCGAAAGTTTCTAAATTCAGCGAGGTGCCTTTTTGGAGTTGTGTTGGCTTTTGCGAAGTGACCTTTCATTGCTTTGGAAGTTCTTTTGTCCTTCTTTTCGCCATAAGCCAATTGTACTCCATTGTAACCATCTACCTCCTCGTTTCTCACCTGAGTAACCACACAGGGACCAGCTTCTACCACAGTACATGGAATGTTCTTCCCAGCCTCATCATAGACGCTGGTCATACCAATTTTCTTACCTATAATCCCTGACATTTCTCTTAATCAAATATTGTTTTCAAGCTTCAAAAAATGCAGTTTTCCTGCAAAAGGACTGCAAAGATACTAATTCTGAATTTGTTCCCAAACCCCAGCAAATAAATTTTTGGAGAGTCTGAGCGCCGGGGATGGCACTCAAAATTAGGTGTGAAAGCAAGGCTCCCTTCCTAGGCAAGGGTTGTAGAAGACTCCAGGTTGTCTTTAGCTTTCTTAAGTTGCACAATAAACGATGCTCCCTGGCCCTGGATGCTCTCACACCAGACCTGCCCACCCATTAATTCGGTGTATTTTTTTACTATAGATAGACCTAGGCCATGTGAATTTTCACCTCCAGTTGGGCGTGCGCTTAACTTCTGGTATTTACCAAATAATCGAGGTATATCTTCCTTGGAAATACCCGGTCCTTGGTCGGTAATCTTGAATCGTAAAAATTCCCTATTTGCAGCCGTCTCAATGAGCACTTTGGTTCTTGGAGGGGAGAACTTTAAAGCATTTGATAAGAGGTTTGTTACTACCAGTTTGGCATAGTGCCAGTCAACAATGATTCCGAAATGTTGGTGTTTATATTTTACCTCTACATCAATTCCTTTTCGGCTAAAAGGGTCTGCCATTTCCGATATCACTTCTTCGACAAGACGTTTGGGATTGGTTTCTTCAAGTTTCAGCTTAATAGATTGTGATTCTATGGCATTTACGTCTAGTATCTTGAGGACCAGATCCCGCAGGTTTCCAATAGACTGCATTATGAGATGCACGCTTTCACTTTGAGCCGTAGACAGGCCCTGAGGGTCTTTATCGATTAACTGCATTAACCCAAAAATTCGATTGAGTGGACCCCGTAGATCATGTGAGACAATTCCTATGAGGTGATTCTTCTCCTCATCAAGAGCCATTAGTTTCCGATTTTGGGAAAGAACTTCTTCCCTGCTTGTAGATAGCAACCTATTGGTTTTTTGAACTTGCCGGTGTTTGTAGATCATAGAGATACCTGCGGTAACGATAAGCAGGCAAAATGCCACCAGGCCATTACGCAGCAATAACTGCCTTTGCAACCTGGCTGCTTGTAACTTTCTCTCCTGATTAAGGATTGCAATTTCCTTATTCTTCTTTTCAGTATTGAATTTTGATTGAAGGTTTACTATTTGGCTGTTCCTTTCCTCATTAAATATGCTGTCTTTAGCGGCCACGTACTGTTTGTAGTAACTCAGAGAATTCTCGTGTTCGTTCAATGCTTCATACACTTTGGAATAATTGAGAAGTGCCAACATTGTGTACTTCTTTGCACCGACAGAGTCAGCGAGATGCAAGGTCTTATCCAGATATCCAAGGCTTATGTCATTCTCTCCCAACTCACATAGCAGCTGACTGAGCTCCACGTATGCGTCAAGGATATGGTCATTGAGGTAGTCAGAGTAGTACACGTCAGCTCCTTCCAACATCTTTTCTCCCAACTCAATAGATTCTTCGAAGAAGAATCTGCTTTTACTAATATGCTCCATCGCTTTGTAAGCCCTGCCTTTGTTAGTGAGCGTACCGAGTAGATGCAACTGGTCGCCGGTAAGGTTGGAGATGTCTTCGGCCTCTTCCAAATAGACGAGAGCACTATCGTACAAACCTTCAATAACCAGAAGTTCCCCGAGATTTGACAGTTGCCGGGTAATCCCTGAACTATCTCTTTCTATTCGGTGCTTCTCCAGCGATTGTGAGAAGTAATCTCCAGCAGTGTGAAAATCACCAAGCTGATAGTGTACCGTTGCAACATTGTTCAGTGCCTCGGCTACATCGGACTGTTTACCGGTTTGCTCATACACATCCACGGATTTCAAGTAAAAATCCAGAGCCTTATCATATTCACTTCGATAATAGTACAGCACACCAATATTGTTATAGCAATTAGCCGCTGCGGTTAACTTTCCTAAGCCGACGCTTAGGTCGTACTCCTTTAGGTAGTAGGTTTCTGCGCTATCTGCTTCATTTGAGATATGAAACGTTCGAGCCTTGAGTCCAAACACGATACGCCTATCATCGTCAGAACCTTCGATTATAGCGAGCTCCTGGGCCTGGTTTGCGTACAGTAAAGCACTATCCGTATCTATACTCCTGAACCTTTTCGATAATATCTGCAGTGCTACAAAACTTTCCTCATATGATTGGGCCGTTCTTAGGGCTTCCTTTAAACTATCAAATTGAGCTAGCGAACCGGTGAACCCAGCAATGACAGTAATTGAAGTGAGGAGAGCTCTTTGGATTGATGGCAGCACTATTTACATAAAATGGATTAATCAAAGGTAGTGGCCGCAAAATTTAAATAAGATAAAAAAATATACAAAATGTTACATTTTAATATTCGAAAATAAAAAAACCCACTTGCGCTGTGGGTTTCCTGAAATCATAATTTTGCGTGGCCTTACACCTTAATCTCAACATCAACCCCACTTGGCAATTCCAACTTCATAAGTGCATCCACGGTTTTTGTACTGTTGGAATAAATATCCACCAGTCGCTTGTAAGTGCAGATTTGAAATTGCTCACGTGACTTCTTGTTGACGTGAGGAGACCTCAACACTGTAAACTTCTCCTTCACAGTTGGCAAGGGAATTGGCCCACTTACAACAGCTCCTGTAGTCTTAACTGCTCTAACAATTTTCTCAGAAGACTTGTCCACAAGATTGTGGTCATAAGATTTGAGCTTTATTCGAATTTTTTGATTCATCTTATACTTAGTTAACGGGGGCTCCCTTTACTTGTTCAATTATTGATTCGGCCAAATTCTTTGGTACTGGGTCATAGTGAGAGAAGGTAAGTGTTGCCGATGCTCTACCTGATGAAATTGTTCTTAGATCGGTCACGTATCCAAACAATTCAGCTAATGGTACATCAGCCTTAATCACCTGGGCGCCGCCCTTTGTATCCATTCCCTTCATTATACCCCTTCTCTTGTTCAAGTCTCCAGTAACAGGCCCTGTGTACTCATCCGGAGAAACAACTTCCACGGACATGATAGGCTCTAGCAGCACTGGAGTAGCCTTGCTTGCCGCCTCCTTGAAACCAATTCGGGCAGCCATTTCGAATGACAATGCATCTGAGTCAACATCATGGAATGAACCATGGAAGAGTCTTACATACATCGAATCCACAGGATAACCCGCCAACGGGCCATTTTTCATTGAGTTTTCAAATCCCTTTTGAACAGCTGGAATAAACTCTTTCGGAATTACGCCACCAACAATTTTGTTATCAAATTCCAAGCCTGCCTTGCCATCTTCCCTGGGGCCTATCTCAAACACGATATCTGCAAATTTACCACGACCACCAGTTTGCTTCTTGTATACTTCTTTGTGCTCTATATTAGCCGAAAGGGCTTCTTTATACGCCACTTGAGGAGCACCCTGGCTTACTTCAACGCCAAATTCTCTTCTAAGGCGATCCATAATAATTTCGAGGTGAAGTTCTCCCATACCCCTAAGAACCGTTTGGCCAGTTTCTTCATCAGTTTTTACACTAAGAGTTGGGTCTTCCTCTATAAGTTTTGCAATTGCAACTCCAAGCTTGTCGACATCGGCTTGTTTCTTTGCTTCAATTGCGTAACCAATCACTGGCTCGGGGAAGCTCATAGATTCCAAGACAATTTTGTGCTTCTCGTCAACAAGCGTATCACCAGTTTTTATATCCTTGAAACCAACACCTGCGCAGATGTCGCCAGCCTCAACCACGTCAATCGGGTTTTGCTTGTTTGAGTGCATCTGCATCAGGCGAGAGATTCTCTCTTTTTTGTCAGTTCTCATGTTGTGCACATAAGAACCTGCATCAAGCTTACCAGAATAAACCCTGAAAAAGCACAATCTACCCACAAAAGGGTCTGTTGCTATCTTAAAGGCCAAAGCCGAAAATGGCTCGCTTACATCAGGCTTTCTTTCTTCAACATTATCGGTGTAAGGGTTAACTCCACTTACTGGAGGCAAGTCCACTGGCGATGGTAAGAATGCACAAACAGCATCCAGCACAGCCTGAACACCCTTGTTTTTGAAAGCAGAACCAGCCAGAACCGGAGTCATAGACATATCTATAACTGCCTTTCTGATAGCTTCCTTCATTTCATCCTCAGTAATGGAATCTGGATCTTCGAAGAATTTCTCAAGAAGAACATCGTCATATTCAGCCACTGCTTCCACCAGCTTCTGACGCCACTCTTCTACAGTATCTTTTAAATCCTCAGGAATATCTATCACGTTGTAGGTCATTCCTAAGTCTTCGTCATTCCAAACGATAGCTTGGTTGGTGATTAGGTCAACTACCCCTTTGAAATGCTCCTCAGCACCAATTGGTACTTGCAAAGGGATTGGGTTTGCTCCAAGCTTGTCTTTTATTTCTCCAACAACATTGAAGAAGTCTGCACCAGCCCTATCCATTTTATTTACGAAACAGATTCTTGGTACTTTGTACTTGTCTGCTTGGCGCCAAACAGTTTCAGACTGGGGTTCAACGCCCGATACAGCGCAAAACAAAGCCACAGAACCGTCAAGAACTCTGAGAGATCTTTCAACTTCGACCGTAAAATCTACGTGGCCGGGGGTATCAATAATGTTTATATCGAAATTGTTCGTTTCTGCCACTGTATGTCCCTGGTCTGTAGGATACTTCCAGGAAGTAGTAGTAGCAGCGGAAGTAATGGTGATTCCACGCTCCTGCTCCTGCTCCATCCAGTCCATAATAGCAGCACCATCATGCACTTCACCTATTTTATGGCTTAGACCAGTATAATAGAGAACCCTCTCAGTGGTCGTTGTCTTACCAGCATCAATGTGAGCCATGATGCCGATATTCCTCAAATTCTTTAATTCCTTCTTTGCCATCTAAAATCTAAAATGTGAGAATGCCTTGTTGGCCTCGGCCATTCTGTGTGTATCGTCTTTTTTCTTAATAGCAGCACCTTCGCCATTTGATGCGGCTACAATTTCCGCAGCAAGCTTTTCAACCATGGTTTTCTCACCCCGCAATCTGGCGTAGTCGATCAACCACTTAATTCCCAATGTAATCTTTCGGTCAGGTCTTACTTCTAAAGGAACCTGGAAAGTAGCACCACCTACCCTTCTACTTTTTACTTCAACCGCTGGCATTACGTTGTTCAATGCTTTCTTCCATGTTTCCAGTCCACTCTCCTCTGACTTTTTCTCTACCAGATCAATGGCATCATAGAAGATTGCATAAGCCTTATTCTTCTTCCCTTCCTTCATTAGGTAGTTCACAAATTTAGATACCATAGTATCCCTGTACTTTGGATCAGGAAGTATATATCTCTTTTTTGGTTTCGCTTTTCTCATGCTAAATGCTTTTCAGCGTAATACTATTTTTTAGGTCTTTTGGCTCCGTACTTCGATCTTCTCTGCAGTCTACCATCCACACCGGCGGTGTCAAGTGCACCTCGGATAATGTGGTATCTAACTCCAGGTAAATCTTTTACCCTTCCACCTCTGATTAATACTATTGAGTGCTCCTGCAAATTGTGACCTTCGCCAGGAATGTAAGCATTGACTTCCTTACCGTTGGTCAATCTCACTCTGGCAACTTTCCGCATTGCTGAATTAGGCTTTTTAGGAGTTGTTGTATACACTCTTGTACACACTCCCCTACGTTGCGGACATGAATCCAGCGCCGGTGATTTTGACTTTGAAGTCAATCTTTTTCTGCCCTTACGAACCAATTGTTGAATAGTAGGCATTAATAATCTTAGTTATATTTTGTTCCTTATTCTAAAATTTCGGAATGCAAAGGTATGGGTTTAGATATATTTTTACAAACATCCACTTTAAGATTTTACTAATAAAAAAGATGGATTCAGCTGCCCAAATCCATCTTTTTATATTTCTCAGTTTTACCGTTGCTCCCTAAGCTTCACCAATTGTACCCCCAAAATTAATTGGGAATTTTGGTGATTCCTCTGTCTTCTTTATCGGGCCGAAGGTCTCCTCATACTTAACGATGTTGTCACTCAGTGCATTGAGCAATCTCTTGGCATGCTCCGGGGTAATGACAATTCTGGATTTCACCTTTGCTTTTGGCACTCCTGGCATAAGTCGGATGAAGTCAATAACAAATTCGCTGTTAGAGTGCGCTATCATTGCTAGATTGGCGTATACACCCTCGGCAATCTCCTCAGACAACTCAATATTTATCTGATTAGGTTGTGCCGCGTCCTTATCGTTTTTGTCTTCTGCCATTTTAGCTTACTTCGTCAGTTCCAACTTCCTCCTCGGCTTTATCCCTCGTGAACTCTTCCCTGGAAGCTACCAGTGCATCATACTCCTCCTGTGAACCTACAATTAGGTTTTGGAAGGTCCTTTGTCCGGTACCAGCTGGTATAAGGTGGCCAACGATCACGTTCTCTTTCAGTCCATTTAGGTAATCTCTCTTTCCTCTTATGGAAGCCTCGCTCAATACCTTGGTGGTTTCCTGAAACGACGCCGCAGAGATGAAGCTCTCTGTACCCAAAGAAGCCTGGGTAATACCCTGTAGTGTTGGCTTCGATACTGCGGGCTCTGCATCTCTCACTTCTACCAACTTCATATCCTTTCTTCTCAAGCTGGAATTCTCATCTCTAAGTTTTCTTGAAGATATAATTTGTCCGGCTTTGAGCGACTCAGAATCTCCTGGTTCAACTACCACTTTCTTATCCAATATGGCATCGTTCTCTTCTCTAAATTGGAACTTATCCACAACCTGGCCAGTCAGGTAGTTTGTATCTCCCGGATCTTTGATTTCGACTTTCTGCATCATCTGGCTAACAATAGCCTCAATGTGCTTATCGTTGATCTTAACACCCTGTAGTCTATAAACTTCCTGGATCTCATTAACAAGATACTCTTGTACGGCTGTAGGCCCTTTAATTGCCAGAATATCCGCCGGAGTAATTGCTCCATCCGATAAGGCATATCCTGCTTTCACAAAATCATTATCCTGAACCAGGATGTGCTTACTCAACGGAACCAGGTATCTCTTCTTAACACCATCTTTAGACTCGATAAAGATCTCTCTGTTTCCTCTTTTGATACCACCGTAGGTAACAACACCATCAATCTCACTAACTACTGCAGGATTTGAAGGGTTCCTTGCTTCGAACAATTCTGTTACTCTTGGAAGACCACCGGTAATATCGCGCGACTTACCCATTGTTCTAGGGATTTTCGCAAGCACCTGACCAGGAATGATCTTATCACCAACTTCCACCACTAAGTGTGCTCCCACGGGCATGTTGTAAGACTTAGAATTCTTTGAAGACTCTACCGTAATAGCGGGGTTCTTAGTCTTATCCTTTGTGTCAATAATAACTTTCTCCCTGTGACCTGTCTGCTCATCCGATTCCTCTCTATAAGTAATCCCTTCTTCAATGGCATCAAAGCTGATTTTACCATCCATTTCAGACATGATTACAGCATTATAAGGATCCCAGAAGCAAAGCTCATCTCCTTTCTCCACCTTATCCTTATCTTTCACCTTCAAGAATGCCCCATAAGGAACGTGATTGGTCATCAATACACGCTTAGCCTTCTTATCTACAATTTTGATCTCTCCAGATCTTCCCATAACCACTTCAACTTTCTCTCCATCCGCATTTTTGGTGGTTACAGTTCTGAGATCTTCGAATTCGATGGTTCCCGCAAACTTAGCCTGAATGGTAGCTTCAACAGCAATGTTAGAAGCAGTACCACCCACGTGGAATGTTCTGAGAGTAAGCTGCGTACCTGGCTCCCCAATTGATTGGGCTGCAATTACACCCACGGCCTCACCAGCTTCTGCCATTCTACCAGTAGCAAGGTTTCTACCGTAGCATTTCGCACAGCCGCCCTTCTTGGTTTCGCAAGTAAGTAACGATCTGATTTCAACTTCCTCAATACTTGTTTCGTCAATTGCTTTCGCAATATCTTCGGTGATTTCGCCGCCAGAGGCAATAATCAATTCCTCCGAAAGAGGATCGAATATATCGTGTACGGAAACTCGTCCTAGAATTCTCTCAGACAACGGCTCTACTACATCCTCATTATCCTTAAGGGCAGTAACTACGATTCCTCTTAGGGTACCGCAATCTTCCTCATTAATTACCAAATCCTGAGCTACATCTACCAGCCTTCTAGTCAGATATCCAGCATCGGCCGTCTTCAAGGCTGTATCCGCTAGTCCTTTCCTCGCACCGTGAGTTGAAATGAAGTACTCAATTACATCCAAACCTTCCTTAAAGTTGGATAGAATTGGGTTCTCGATAATCTCACCAACAGATCCTTGCAAGTTCTTTTGAGGCTTGGCCATCAATCCTCTCATACCACCCAACTGCCTAATCTGTTCTCTTGATCCTCTTGCACCAGAGTGCATCATCATATAGATTGAATTGAATCCTTGCTGATCCTCCTCAAGCTGCGTCATCAGGGCGTTAGTGATCTGAGAATTAATCCTGGTCCAAATATCAATTACCTGATTGTATCTCTCATTATCTGTAATAAGTCCCATCAGGTAATTGTTCCAAACTGCATCTACCTCACTTTTTGCCTGATCGACCAACTTGTTCTTAGCTTCGGGTATATTCACATCTCCCAAGGCCATTGACAATCCGCCTTTATATGCAGATTGGAATCCAAGGTCTTTGATATCATCTAAGAACTGAGCAGTTCTTGAATTTCCAGATATTTTATAGACATCCGAAATAATCTTCTGAAGCTTCTTCTTGGTAAGCAGTTCATTCACAAATCCAACTTCTTCTGGCACGAACTGATTAAAAATTACTCGGCCCGCTACAGTTTCAACTATCTCTTCATTCAACTCGTCATTCTCATCACGGGTTTTTACCTTCACCTTGATGTATGAGTGCTTATCTAGCAGTCCTTCATTCAAGGCGATGATTACTTCTTCCGGGCTATAAAATGTCATGCCTTCACCAAGCATTTGATGTTTGTCTTTGCCCTTTTCTATGCTTCTTCTTCCTTTGGTGATATAGTAAAGCCCAAGTACCATATCCTGCGAAGGAACGGTGATTGGAGCACCATTGGCCGGGTTAAGAATATTGTGTGATGAAAGCATTAGTAATGAAGCTTCCAGAATTGCTTCGTGTCCCAACGGAACGTGTACAGCCATCTGGTCACCATCAAAGTCGGCGTTAAAAGCCGTACATACTAATGGGTGGATTTGGATGGCCTTACCTTCAATAAGTTTCGGCTGGAATGCCTGAATACCCAATCTGTGAAGTGTTGGAGCCCTGTTAAGGAGAACGGGGTGTCCCTTCAGCACATTTTCCAGGATGTCCCAAACAACAGGATCTTTTCTGTCAACGATCTTCTTAGCTGACTTCACGGTCTTCACGATACCGCGCTCGATCAGTTTCCTGATAATGAACGGTTTGAATAATTCTGCCGCCATGTCTTTTGGCAGCCCACATTCATGAAGCTTAAGTTCCGGGCCAACAACAATTACAGACCTTCCAGAGTAGTCAACTCTCTTTCCAAGTAGGTTTTGACGGAATCGACCTTGCTTACCTTTGAGCATATCACTCAAAGACTTCAGGGCTCTATTTCCATCAGATCTTACAGCGTTTACTTTTCTGGAGTTATCGAAGAGTGAATCGACAGCTTCCTGAAGCATCCTCTTTTCATTCCTAAGAATTACTTCAGGTGCTTTGATGTCAATTAATCGCTTTAGTCTATTGTTTCTGATGATAACCCTTCTATAGAGATCATTCAAATCGGAAGTTGCAAACCTTCCACCATCAAGTGGAACCAGTGGCCGTAATTCCGGGGGAATGACTGGTACCATTTTAATGATCATCCACTCAGGTCTATTGTCTACCCTGGTTTGCGCATCTCTGAAGGCTTCAACTACTCTCAGTCTTTTCAAGGCCTCGGCCTTTCTTTGCTGAGAAGTATCGGTTGCAGCCTGATGTCTCAGCTTGTAAGAGAGTTCGTCCAGTTTCAATCTTGATAGCAACATCTCAAGCGCTTCAGCACCCATCTTGGCGATGAACTTGTTAGGATCATCATCATCAAGTAACTGATTCTCTCTTGGCAGCTTATCAAGAATATCCAGGTACTCATCTTCTGTAAGGAAATCCAGATAGTTGATCTCATCTTCTTCCTTTATACCAGGCTGGATGACCACATATCTCTCGTAGTATATGATTTGATCAAGTTTCTTGGTAGGAAGACCAAGTAGGTATCCTATCTTATTTGGAAGTGAACGGAAATACCAAATATGAGCAACAGGCACAACGAGCTCAATGTGACCCATTCGTTCCCTTCTTACCTTCTTCTCGGTTACTTCAACTCCACATCTGTCACAAATGATACCCTTATATCGGATTCGCTTGTATTTTCCGCAATGGCATTCCCAATCCTTAACAGGACCAAAAATCCTTTCACAGAATAAGCCCCCCATTTCAGGCTTATATGTTCTGTAGTTAATTGTTTCAGGTTGAGTAACCTCGCCGTGAGAGCTTTCCAGTATTGACTCGGGTGAAGCCAAACTGATGGTTACTGTTGAGAAATCGGTATTGATCTTTTTATTCTTCCTGAATGACATGTGCTAATAGCTTATGTATTATTAATAATGAGTCAATAGTTAGTCTAATGTGATTTCGAGTGCCAGGCCTCTCAATTCATGAATCAGTACGTTGAATGATTCAGGAATATTAGGTTTCGACATATTCTCTCCCTTCACAATCGATTCGTAGGCCTTTGCTCTACCAATTACATCATCTGATTTGATGGTAAGAATCTCTTGAAGTACGTGTGCCGCTCCAAAAGCTTCCAATGCCCAAACCTCCATCTCACCAAATCTCTGGCCACCAAACTGGGCTTTACCACCAAGTGGTTGCTGAGTAATCAATGAGTATGGTCCAATAGATCGGGCGTGCATTTTATCATCCACCAGGTGACCTAGTTTCAACATATAAATTACCCCAACCGTTACAGGCTGATCGAACTTGCTACCAGTCAAACCATCATAAAGAGGAGTTCTACCAAACTCAGGCAGATTGGCTTCGGTGAGCTCTTTTGAAACTTCTTCAGTGGTAGCTCCATCAAAAATCGGAGTGGCATAGGTCTTGTCAAGCACTAAGCCTGCCCATCCGAGAACCGTTTCATAGATCTGGCCAAGGTTCATCCTTGATGGTACACCTAGCGGGTTCAATACTATATCCACGGGAGTTCCGTCTTCAAGGAATGGCATGTCCTCATCACGAACGATTTTGGCTACCACACCCTTATTACCGTGTCGGCCAGCCATTTTATCTCCAACTTTAAGCTTACGCTTCTTAGCGATGTAAACCTTAGCCAGTTGAACTATACCAGCTGGGAGTTCGTCTCCAACTTCAAGTGTAAACCTCTCTCTCTTGAACTCTCCGGCAATCTCGTTCCGCTTAGCGTTGTAGTTCTTCACTAACTGCTCCATCAGGCGATTAGTCTTGGCATCAGTAGTCCACTTCGCCAAGTTTACATCCGCAATTAGGTTTACTTCCTCGGGAACGTTGTAGGTACTTTCATCCCTATAGATATTACTCTCAGGGAAGAGCTTCTGTTCTATATTCTTAGCAGAGAACTTGGTTCCTTTTGGAATCAGTTCATCTCCGAACTTGTGACTTACACCTTCACTTACTTGACCACCGAGCAACTTGGAAAGTTTGTCGACCATTTCGCCTCTAATCGTAAGAAGGTCCTGGCTGTACCTAGACTTAAGTATTTCTACCTCTTTCTTCGACTTAGCTCTTAGATCTTTGTCCTTCTTGGGCCTTGAGAAAAGCTTAGTATCAATAACAACACCCTTTAGCGAAGGAGGAGCTTTCAGTGAAGCATCCTTTACATCACCAGCTTTGTCTCCGAAGATTGCTCTTAGAAGTTTCTCTTCCGGGGTAGGATCAGTTTCTCCTTTAGGAGTGATCTTACCGATAAGGATATCCCCCTCTCTTACCTCAGCTCCAATTCTAATGATGCCATTCTCGTCAAGATTCTTAACGGCCTCTTCACTAACGTTTGGTATCTCAGAAGTCAATTCCTCTTCTCCACGTTTGGTATCTCTAACTTCCAATTCAAATTCTTCAATATGGATAGAAGTGAAGATGTCGTCACGGACAACTTTCTCAGAGATTACAATCGCATCCTCAAAGTTATATCCTTGCCAAGGCATGAATGCAACCATTAGGTTGCGGCCAAGGGCCAACTCGCCTTCTTTGGTGGCATAACCCTCACAGATTGGTTGACCTTTCGATACCGAGTCGCCTTTCTTTACAATAGGCTTAATATTCACACAAGTATCTTGATTCGTCCTTCTGAACTTAACAAGATTGTATGTTTTCATGTCGTTATTGAAACTAATGCGACTGTCGTCATCACTTAGTTCGTACCTAATAACGATTTTGGTTGCATCTACAAATTCTACAACACCCTTGTCTTCAGCTACCATCAATGCACGAGAATCTCTTGCTACTCTATCCTCCAAGCCAGTTCCAACAATTGGGGCTTGAGGCTGAAGCAAAGGAACAGCCTGCCGCTGCATATTCGAGCCCATCAATGCCCGGTTAGCATCATCATGCTCCAGGAATGGAATTAGCGATGCCGCAACTGATACAATCTGATTAGGAGCAATATCCATATAGGAAACATCCTTGGGCTCCACTACCGGAAAGTCACCTTCGTATCTGGCCTTAACTCTTGGATTAACGTACTTGCCATTATCCTTAATAGGAGCATTGGCCTGTGCAATGTTATGGGTGTCTTCCTCCTCCGCTGTCAAGTACAATACGTCCTTAGAAACTGTCCCTTTCTCCACCTTTCTGTATGGGGTTTCGATGAATCCCATATGGTTCACTTTCGCATGAACGCAAAGTGAGGAAATCAAACCAATGTTTGGTCCTTCCGGAGTCTCAATAGTACAAAGTCTACCGTAGTGTGTATAGTGAACATCACGAACTTCAAACCCGGCTCTTTCTCTGGATAAACCTCCTGGCCCGAGCGCTGACATTCTTCTCTTATGAGTAACCTCAGCCAATGGGTTTGTTTGATCCATGAACTGAGAAAGCTGGTTAGTTCCGAAGAAGGAGTTGATAACAGAAGAAAGTGTTCTGGCGTTGATCAGATCAACAGGTTTAAACTCTTCGTTATCTCGAACGTTCATTCGCTCCTTGATGGTTCTGGCCATTCTAGCAAGGCCAACTCCAAATTGAGTATAAAGCTGCTCCCCTACCGTTCTAACTCTTCTGTTACTCAGGTGGTCAATGTCATCAACAACAGCCTTCGCATTAATTAAACCGATGAGGTACTTAACGATGAGGATTATATCTTCCTTGGTTAGTACTCTCTGTTCGAAATCAACATCGATGTTGAGCTTTCTATTTATTCTATATCTTCCAACTTCACCCAGATCATAACGCTTGTCACTAAAGAACAGGCTTTGGATAATATCCCTTGCTGTTTGCTCATCGGGAGCCTCAGTATTTCTTAGTTGTCTGTAGATCTGCTCAACCGCCTCTTTTTCAGAATTAGAGTTATCCTTAGAAAGGGTATTGAAGATGATGTTATAATCGGTAATGTTCACATCTTCCCTGTGAAGAATAATGGCCTTGGTATCTGATTCAAGAATTGTCTCAACATCTTCTTCAGTCAAGATAGAATCTCTCTCGAGCAGTACTTCATTCCTATCAATCGATACAACCTCTCCAGTATCCTCATCCACAAAGTCCTCAGTCCAGGTTTTCAAAACCCTCGCTGCCAACTTTCTACCCACGGCTTTCTTAAGTTTGGCCTTCGAGGTCTCTACTTCCTCTGAAAGTCCGAAAAGGTCGAGAATATCTTTGTCTGTACCGTACCCTATCGCTCTGAGCAGAGTTGTAACTGGAAACTTCTTCTTCCTATCGATGTAGGAATACATCACATTGTTCACGTCGGTTGCAAACTCAATCCACGATCCTTTGAAAGGAATAATCCTCGCAGAATAGAGCTTGGTTCCGTTGGTGTGTTTGCTTTGAGCGAAGAAAACACCAGGAGAACGGTGAAGTTGTGAGACTATAACTCTCTCAGCTCCGTTTATAATAAAGGAGCCCTTCTCAGTCATATAAGGGATGTTCCCAAGGAACACCTCTTGCTCAATCGTCTCGAAATCTTCGTTGTCCTCGTCGTTACATGACAATCGCAACTTGGCCTTTAAAGGCACAGAATAGGTCAGTCCCCGGTCGATGCATTCATCAACATTGTACTTAGGGGGGTCGATCATATAATCGATAAACTCCAATACGAAGTTCTCACGAGAATCAGTTATAGGGAAATTCTCAGAGAAAACTTTGTATAGTCCTTCCTGTGACCTTCTCTCCGCAGGGGTATCAATTTGGATAAAGTCCCTGAACGACCGCAACTGGACATCGAGAAAATCTGGGTAGTCTAGTACTGACTTAATTGAGGAGAAACTTATCCTCTCAGATTGTTTTTTAGTAGCCAAGGCTATATTGATTTATAAGTTTCAAATTCTAAGAACAAAGTAATAAAGTGAAGTAGCTACAAACAGCAAAAGACCCCAACTGAATTAGGGCCTAACTGGAGTCAGACGATTAACCTAATCGTCAAAAGCCTACTTTAATTCTACTTCGGCTCCTGCTTCTTCAAGCTGCTTCTTGATGCCTTCGGCTTCATCCTTAGGCAAACCTTCCTTAAGTGGCTTTGGTGCTGAGTCTACAATTTCCTTAGCTTCCTTCAGCCCCAGACCTGTAAGGTCTTTAACCAGCTTCACCACCTGAAGTTTTGCTCCACCTGGAGATGTCAAAATTACATCAAAAGCAGTTTTTTCTTCGGCTCCACCGGCTTCGCCACCACCACCAGCACCACCAGCTACCATTACTGGAGCGGCTGCAGCAGCAGGCTCAATACCATACTCGTCCTTTAAGATTTCAGCTAGCTCATTCACCTCTTTTACTGAGAGGTTAACCAACTGATCTGCAAATGCTTTCAAATCTGCCATTATTGTCTAAAGTTTAAAAGATTAGTTACTGATTTATTGTTCTTCGCGATCTGCTAGTGTCTTTATTACTCCAGATAGTTTGTTCTCCCCACTTTGCAGTGCAGAAATAACATTTTTCGCTGGTGACTGTAACAGACCAATAATTTCTCCTATAAGTTCGTTTTTCGACTTAAGCTCACTTAAGCCATTTAGATGTTCTTCTCCAATATATATGTCCGAATCAACACAGGCCCCTTTGAAATAAGGCTTGCCTTCGGGAGAAGTCTTCCTATACTTCTTGATTACCTTGGCTGGGGTATTAGCAACCTCAGCCGAGAACATAATTCCAGTAGTGCCTTTAAGCACTGTGTCATTTAGTTCGGAGTAATCGTTATCTAGCTTTTCGAGAGCCTTAGTAATCAGCGTATTTTTATACACCTTGTACTCTACTCCTTCATTAAAGCAAAGCCTTCTAAAATCATTGATTTCTGCAACGGTTAATCCTGATGCATCACAGAAGTAATAGTTATTGTTACTATTGAACTTCTCCGAAAGTTCTTCAATGATATTTGCTTTTTCTTCTCTTGTCATGACTCTTACTTAAGCAATTGAACCTTGATCTATGCTTATGCCAGGACCCATGGTACTGGACATGCTAACGGATTTCATATATGTGCCTTTAGCAGAAGACGGCTTCAACTTGTTAACAGTATTAAGCAACTCCTTTGCGTTGTCGGCAATCTGTTCCTGAGAGAACGACACTCTCCCAATGCTGGCGTGAATGATTCCTGTCTTATCAACCTTGAAATCTATTTTTCCACCCTTAACTTCTTTTACCGCCTTGGCTATATCGTCTGTAACTGTCCCTGATTTGGGATTTGGCATGAGACCTCTAGGGCCAAGTACCCTACCCAACTTACCAACCTTCGCCATTACTGCGGGTTGAGTCACAATTACATCA
This sequence comes from Cyclobacteriaceae bacterium, assembly GCA_028285445.1. GTDB lineage: Bacteria > Bacteroidota > Bacteroidia > Cytophagales > Cyclobacteriaceae > JANQPQ01. The sequence goes on from JANQPQ010000016.1 coordinate 103,529, forward strand.
ATATCTGTCCAGCCTCCCTCAATTTTCTTGATGAATTCATCAAGCCCAACAAAGTCAGCTCCGGCCTCTTTAGCATCTGCCTCTTTCTCAGGGGTTACTAATGCTAATACCTTCATCTCTTTTCCAGTGCCGTGCGGCAGTGCAACAACACCTCTTACCATTTGATCTGCCTTTCTTGGATCAACTCCTAGCCTAATGGCCAAATCTACAGAGGCATCGAACTTGGTAAAGGTTACATCCTTCACAAGTTGTGAAGCCTCCTCAACCGAGTACTCCTGTTCGGGATCGTATTTCGCTCGGACTTCTTTATTGTTTTTTGTGATCTTTGCCATCTTATTAGTTATCCCAAGGTGCAACACCTGTTACATTTATGCCCATACTCCTTGCCGTACCAGCTACCATTTTCATTGCAGATTCTATAGTAAAGGCATTAAGATCCTGCATCTTAGTCTCGCCGATTTCCTTGCACTGATCCCAAGTAATGGTACCAACCTTATTTCTGTTTGGCTCAGCTGAGCCCTTCTTGAGCTTTGCAGCTTTCAAAATTAGAACTGGAGCTGGAGGGGTCTTTATTATAAAGTCAAAAGACTTGTCCTTATATATACTAATTACAACCGGCAGGAGTGTTCCTTGCTTATCTTGAGTTCTGGCGTTGAATTGCTTACAGAACTCCATAATGTTCAATCCCTTACTACCTAGTGCAGGGCCAACCGGTGGTGAGGGATTCGCGGCCCCCGCCATTATTTGTAATTTTAAATAGCCTTCAATTTCCTTAGCCATTGCTAATCTTCTTTTTCGACTTGCATATAGTTTAACTCAACTGGTGTATTCCTTCCGAATATTTTCACCATCACATTGAGTTTCTTTCTTTCTTCAAAAACCTCCTCTACGGTGCCGGTGAACCCGCTGAAAGGTCCGTCCATCACCTTAACTGATTCGCCCACGATGTACGGCCGATCCAGTTGTTCCTCCATCTCGTCTACCTCATCAACTTTTCCGAGAATTCTATTCACCTCGGTTTGTCTTAAGGCCACTGGTTCCTTTGAGGTGCTGGTACTGTTTGCACCAAGAAATCCAATTACTCCTGGGATGCTTGTTACCACGTGCTTAGCTTCACCGTGATCTAAATTGGCCTGCACCAAAACATATCCAGGAAAGAAATTCCTTTCTCTCACCCTCTTCTTCCCGTTCCTCATTTCATACACCTTCTCAGAAGGGATCAAAACCTGAGGAATAAAATCTTTCAAGTTCTCTCTATCAACCTCTGACTCCAAGTAGGTTTTCACCTTCTTCTCCTGCCCGCTCAACACCCGAATTACGTACCATTTTAGTTCGCTCATGACTTTCTCTTCAATTGTTTAGAATTCGGCATAAAACCACTCTAAGGCGTTTTCAAACGCCAAATCAAAGAGTCCAATCATCAATGCAAAAATTAATGAAGCAACCAAAACGAGGATCGAACTATTTTGAAGATCCCTGTACTTTGGCCAGGAAACTTTGTTCTTCATTTCGTCGACTGAATCGGTTATAAATTTCTTTACTTTTTGCATCCTACAACTCCAATTTTTTACTGGCACGGGTGGAGAGACTCGAACTCCCAGCCTGCGGTTTTGGAGACCGCTGCTCTGCCAATTGAGCTACACCCGTAAAGAAGCAGCCCAAAATGGACTGCAAAGGTATTACTATTTCGACTATAACACAAACGCGCTTCATAATTTTTTACGAAACGCGCCTTGTGTTTTTTATTTGTTTTTAGGAAACTATTCTACTATCTCTGTCACCTGTCCAGCACCTACAGTTCTACCACCTTCTCTGATCGCAAATCGCAATCCTTTCTCCATGGCTACAGTGTTGATAAGTTCCACGTCGATGGTAACATTATCTCCAGGCATTACCATCTCTACTCCATCAGGAAGCATGATTTCACCTGTAACATCTGTTGTTCTGAAATAGAACTGAGGTCTGTACTTGTTAAAGAAAGGAGTGTGTCGTCCACCTTCTTCTTTTGAAAGTACGTAAACTTCAGCCTTGAACTTTTTGTGAGGGTTCACAGAGCCAGGCTTACAGATTACCATACCTCTTCTAATCTCGTCCTTCTCAATACCTCTAAGAAGAAGACCAGTGTTGTCACCAGCTTCACCTCTGTCAAGAATCTTACGGAACATCTCAACACCGGTAACAGTTGATTTCAAGTTCTCGGCACCCATACCAAGAATGTCAACAGCGTCTCCTGAGTTGATTACACCTCTTTCAATTCTACCTGTGGCAACTGTACCTCTACCCGTGATAGAGAACACATCCTCGATAGGCATCAAAAAGTCTTTGTCGATAAGTCTTTCTGGAAGCGGAATGTACTCATCCACTGCTGCCATCAATTCGTTGATTTTGTCAACCCACTGAGCCTCACCATTAAGACCACCAAGAGCAGATCCCTGGATAACTGGAATATTATCGCCATCAAAATCGTAGAAGCTAAGAAGTTCTCTAACTTCCATCTCTACTAGCTCCAGCAATTCGGGGTCATCCACCAAATCAACTTTGTTCATGAACACTACTAGTGCAGGTACACCTACTTGTCTTGCAAGAAGGATGTGCTCTCTTGTCTGAGGCATTGGTCCATCAGTAGCAGCTACTACGAGGATTGCTCCATCCATTTGGGCAGCACCAGTTACCATGTTCTTCACGTAGTCAGCGTGACCTGGACAGTCAACGTGAGCATAGTGCCTGTTTGCAGTTTGATATTCAACGTGAGCGGTATTAATTGTAATACCTCTCTCTTTTTCTTCTGGGGCGTTGTCGATTGATGAAAAGTCCCTTATTTCCGCTAGTCCGTTTTCAGACAGAACTTTTGTAATTGCGGCAGTCAAGGTAGTCTTACCATGATCGACGTGCCCGATCGTACCAATATTAACGTGTGGTTTCGAACGATCAAAAGTTTCCTTAGCCATTTGTAAATTTCTATTTTAGTTATTAAATCTTAATTAGCTTTCGCTATTGTTTTCACTTTAAAAAAATGTAGAGCCAATGAGGGGATTTGAACCCCTGACCTCTTCCTTACCAAGGAAGCGCTCTACCCCTGAGCTACATCGGCTTACCTGAGTAACTCATCAGCCGAGCGGGAGACGAGGTTCGAACTCGCGACCTACAGCTTGGAAGGCTGTCGCTCTACCAACTGAGCTACTCCCGCTTTTCCCCAAAAATTGGGACAGCGAATTTACGAATTAATATTTGCAAATTCTATCCCTCCTCTGAAGTGTTTTATCCGTGGGGGGAGCAGGATTCGAACCTACGAAGGCTGAGCCAACAGATTTACAGTCTGCCCCGTTTGACCGCTTCGGTATCCCCCCTCTCTTTCCAATCATGAAGCCTGTTGAACTAGGACAAAACTAGCTAGCCCCATTTTTTTGGAGACGCAAAAATATGCTGATTTTTATTTTATTCAAATAATTGGAATCAAAAAACAGACAGCATTTGATTTCACCAACAAACCCTTTGGCAACAGGCAAAAAAGTTAGCTGTTGTATTCCTTATAGTGCTTGGGTTTAGTTAGTATTGGGTTAGCTTAGGGCAATAAGAAATAAATGAATATGAAAGTAATGGTCAACGAGTCCATATCCATTGACTTGAGGAGTTCGAATCAATCCCAACCGCAAGGTGATTATGAAGCCATAACAAGTCGATTGTACCACTTTCTAGAGGGAAACACCAGCCACCAAATTGTCATTTCAGAAATTAATCCAAGCCAGAACTCATATAGTATTCGGGTTAACGGTAATCTCTATACCTATCGGGCCGTTAGCAAGGGGCAGCAATATATGGAGAAGCTGGGAATCTCAGATTTGGACAGCGATCAAGCCAAGCAAGTTGTGGCACCCATGCCTGGGCTGGTTCTTGATATTAAGGTCAAGAAAGGCGATGTAGTGGAAAAGGGACAAGCTCTTGTAATACTTGAGGCTATGAAGATGGAAAATGTAATCAAGGCAGACAGCCCAGGAACTGTTTCTGATGTCGTGGTATCATCTGGTACTAGCGTTGACAAAAACCAAGTGCTAATAGAATTTTGAGGATACGACTTAACGCATATTGCTATACCAATCATTATATTTGCTCACCTGACAAATACCTAATTATTTTCCTATGAAATATAAGAGGATACTTCTCAAGTTAAGTGGCGAAGCACTAATGGGTGACCAGCCATTCGGAATTGACCCTGACCGACTTGAGCAGTACTCAAAAGAAATCAAAAACGTAAGCGAACTTGGTGCGGAAATCGCTATTGTAATTGGGGGTGGAAACATATTTAGAGGTGTAGATGCAGCCACCATTGGCATCGATAGGGTTCAAGGTGATTACATGGGAATGCTGGCCACTGTAATAAACGGAATGGCCTTGCAAGGTGCCTTGGAAAAGCAAGGGCTTTATACCAGATTACTCTCCGGAATCAGCATGGATCAAGTTTGTGAACCTTTTATAAAGAGACGTGCTGTAAGACATTTAGAGAAAGGGCGGATTGTGATTTTTGGTGCTGGCACTGGCAACCCTTACTTCACAACAGACTCGACTGCTAGTTTGAGAGCAATTGAAATGGAGGCGGATATAGTTCTCAAAGGAACCCGCGTTGATGGAGTATATTCTTCTGATCCCGAGAAAAATCCAGACGCAACCAGATTCTCTACTTTGACATTTCAAGATGCCTACCAAAAGGGGCTAAACATCATGGATATGACAGCCTTCACCCTCTGTATGGAGAACAATCTTCCCATAATTGTTTTCGATATGAATAAACCCGGAAATCTTTTGGATTTAATCTCTGGCAAGGAAGTAGGCACCTTAATCAACTAACGACTGCTATGGAAGAAATACAGTTCTTTTTAGATGAAGCTAAAGAAATGATGGAAAAGGCCATGGATCATGTGGTGACTGAGCTTGCAAAAATCAGAGCAGGGAAGGCCTCTCCGGCCATGCTGGATACTGTCCGGGTTGAATACTACGGCAACCTTACTCCTTTGAATCAAATGGCCAGTGTGAATAGTCTCGATGCGAGGACACTTGTAATTAAGCCATGGGAGAAAACGGTGATTGCGGATATTGAAAAAGCAATTCTTAATAGCGATCTGGGTGTAAATCCGCAAAATGATGGGGAGCAGATAATTATCAGTATACCCGCCCTCACCGAGGAAAGAAGAATCCAACTGGTGAAGCAGGCCAAGCACGAAGGAGAACAAGGAAAGATATCAATCAGGAATGCCCGACATGAAGTTTTGCATGGGATCAAAGATTTGAAAGAAGAAGGTGTGTCGGAAGACGACATCAAGAAAGGTGAGGAAAAGGTGCAGGAACTTACTGATCAGTACGGGACGAAGATCGATGATTTAATTTCCAAAAAAGAAGAGGATATTCTTACGGTTTAGTCTCGTAGTATCCCCTTACTCTAATTCTCTCCGCAACTTCCGGCGGCACCATATATTCAATTGATCTTCCTTCCTTAACACAATTCCTTATAAATGTGGCCGAGATATCAAGGAGTGGCGCATCGATTATTTTAACATTTTGATGGTTCTCCAATTCCGAAGATGCTGACCCAGGCCTGGGGTAAACCAGGAGTTCATAGTTGTTTATTATTTGTTCATAATTACGCCACCTAGGGAATTGCATGAGGTTATCTTGACCTATAATTAAGACAAAATCTTTATCAGTATACTTCTCTGACAGAGCCGTAATGGTATTTATGGTGTAGTTCGGTTTCGGAAGTTTGAATTCAATGTCGATTGGTTCAAGACGATAGTTAGAGGCTGTTGCAAGCTCTACCAAATCATACCTGTCAAACTCGTGTAAAAGTGAGTTACTCTTCTTTAATGGATTTTGTGGCGAAACCACGAACCAAACCCTATCAATATCAGTTGCCTCCAGGACCACATTAGCAATAATCAGATGCCCAACGTGTATAGGGTTGAAAGAACCAAAATAGAGTCCTACCTTCATTTGAAACTACTCAGTCCGTAGAAATTCGGAGACCACTCTCTCGGCCTCAGTTAATGTTGCCGAAAGTTCTTCATTAACTATGGTGTGATCAAACTTATCTTCGAATTTCAATTCGAACTCGGCCTTGAATAGTCGCGTAGAAAGCTTGTCCTTTTCCTCTGTGTCCCTTGCTACCAGTCTTTCACTCAACACTTCAAGTGATGGCGCCTTTACGAAAATGGCCAATGCCCTGTCTCCAAAGTATTCTTTTAAATTCAGCCCCCCCTTCACATCAACGTCAAAGATCACGTGCCGTCCTGAATCCCAGATGCTATTGATTTCTGATTTCAAAGTGCCGTAGAAATCCCCTTCATATACCTCTTCCCATTCAATAAAATCTCCATTGTCAATATGGAGCTTAAACTCTTCCTGTGTTAGGAAATAGTAGTCTTTCCCATCCACTTCGTTCCTGCCTCTTTTATCTCTAGTGCAAGCCGAAATAGAAAAACCTAAATTTGGAATTTGCTGTACAAGATGTCTTACGATTGTAGTTTTTCCTGAGCCGGAGGGAGCAGAAAATATGACAGCTTTTCCTTTGCTGCTGTGATTAAGCTGATTCGTCAATTCTTTGCCTTATGGATGAGACAAGATCCTCAGGAACAGCCTTTTTCTCAAGCTTTGTTTTGACCAACTCTCGAATTGCATGTTCAAGTTTGTAATCCTGGAAGCACCCCCAGCATTCTTCGATATGATCCATGAAGTACTGTTCTTCATCCTTCTCAGCCGCACCGTCTAGAATACGATGTAGTAGATCTACGCACCGTGTTTTTTCTGGGCAATTTGTCATTAAGTACTTACTGACAATATTCTTTTTCAACCACTTCATTGAAGATCCCATAGATTACTTTTTATACCCCATTTCTTTAGCATACTCGCTAAGTTTTTCCTTTAGTAGGTTACGCGCCCTATGCAACCTTGATCTCACCGTCCCGATAGGAATGTCAAGAATCTCAGCCATCTCATCATATTTGAACCCCTCTAAATCACACAAAATGATTACAGTTCTGAAATCAACTTCCAAACTATTAAGAGCTGATGAAATCTCATCCCCAATCATATCCTTCACAGTTTCAGCCCGCAAGTCCGTTGTAATACTCTTATCAATATCATCGGAGTTGTAATAAGATTCGACCTCCTGATAATCCACTTTTGCAGGCTCCTTACTTTTCTTTCTAAAATCGTTTATGAAGGAGTTTTTCAATATTCGGAACAACCATGCTTTGGCATTAGTTCCTTCTTGGAATGAATCGATGAACCTATACGCCTTTAGGTATGTCTCTTGTACCAAATCCTTTGCGTCATCTTCATCATAAGTCAACCTATACCCGAAATTGTACATGGAATCAATATGCGGCAGAAACTCCGAATCAAAGATCCTGTCTTTGTCCTTCTCATTGTTTCCCTTGGGCTTAGCATCGTTCATACTCGATCAAAAATAAGCATTTTAGTTCAGCGAGGTACATCAATCAGGTAATGATCGCTATTTACCTCGGAACGTCTTCAATTATCTTGCCCCTATAAATTCAAAAAAGCCTGTCGGTTTAGCAACAGGCTTCTTACTTGGACTTATTATAAGCTATTGTGCGACAAATACAAAATCGGAGCCAGGGGTGTTGTCTCCAAATTCTCCGGCTCTGGGCTCGGGCACTATTCTCTCTACGAAGCCGAACAACTCCCCAAGCGTAAGAACTTTATCAGTGCCTCCATAGGTACGAAGTCCTTCGATTACCTTCCTGGCAAAAGGTGAGTGCATTCCTGGCCTTCCATCCGGAACATATTCCTTTCCACCAGAGGTTAGATATTGCCTTGTCTTAAATTTTAGTTTTCTCTTAATAAACTCCGCTTGATTCAATTCCCGGTAAACACCTTCTCCGTTACCACGTGCTCCTGCCTGCGAGATACTGGGGTCAAAAGTCCCTCCAAAACAGGCATCCATTGCTACGAAAATGTGCTCATTGGGGATGTTGTTGATGGCATTTCTTAAAACGGAATGGGATATGTAGGAGGTCTTAGCTATGTCTTCCTTCTCTGAATTCTTGCCAACAATGTACCCTTCACCGTAGATCTCATCATATTGGCCATGACCAGCAATGAATATAAATAGCTGATCGTAAGTCTGATAGCTCTTCTGCGCGTACTCTTTAAGCTTAATTAGTATCTCAGCATTTGTTGGGTTGGTAACCAATTCAACATTGAAATCATAATGTTGCTCAAGCTCCTCGGCAATAGTCCTGGCATCATTAATTGGGTTGGTTAGATTTTCCCAGCTATCGTATTCATCGGTTGCAAATAGTAAAGCATAATCGGTTCTACCCAAACTTGCCACAGACAATTCATCAAACTTTACTAACCGTTCTTCTCGCAACTCCTCCCCAGATTCGTTTGAAGCGGTTATCGTAATTGTGTTTTCACCATTATTCAAATAGATATCCTTCTCGATTAGTTGTTGAAATTGTTCATAACCCTGCTTCTCCTTAACAACACCAAACCCCCTGCTACCGTCAGGAGAAACATCATTAACTAGCACCTTTACGTTACCTATGCCTTTTGATGAATTTATCCCCACTTTTAGGGCGATTTTATTCTTGTTTGTCGTCGTGTAAGGATCGATAGGGCTAATCCAAGTGAGCTCAATTCCGGAATGGTGCTCTATACCACGTACATTATTTCCTACATCTACAAATACGGGGTTTGTTTTTGTTGTAAGTACTTTTTGAGCTACGGCCGTCAAAGAACAAGTCACAAGGGCCATGCCCAGAAGTATATTGGTGTTTACAATTCTCATAGTACAATAATTATATCTATTAATACAATAATGATCATCAATGTAACATCAATATATTAATATTGATTTATTTAATTATAATTTTTTGTGTAATCACCCTGTCCCACCCGTCAACTATCAATTGAGTTAAATAAACTCCTGGCTGTATACTCGTAGTGTTTCCAATAGTCCACTTCTTGTCATGGAAGCCCGCGTCAAAGGATTCCTTATCTATTACCCTTTCCACTTCATTTCCAAGCAGGTCGAAGACGACTAAAGAGATTTTGGCCGTCTTTCTTATCCCGAATGAAAACGTAGTCGACTCCGATATTGGGTTTGGAAAGGGGTTGCCAAAAACTACTTCCTCTGGTTGCAATTCTTCATCAATGAATTCCTTGGAGCCAAAGAATACTTTAAAATCATGAGAGGAGGAGGTATTGAAAACATACCTATCGTTGCGTGTCATATTAACTACCTTCTCATTTTGAACATCAAGCAGGAACAGTTCCTTTTCTGTAGTTGTAATTCTTGACCGATCCCACTTCAACGTCGCCCTTTCGTCTCCTTCAGTACTTACCACAAACTCCCAAATGTTGCTCTGTGCGGTCCTTGTGATATCCCTTGTGAAACGAGGAGAGAAAAACTCTGGGTGTGGAAAAGTAATTTCCGGTAGGCCAAGGAATTTTGGAGGTGCAATCTCATCGAAATCATCCTTCCCAGGGCGTGCATCGTTGTCCATCCCAAATCCAGCTAACTTATATTGATATGAACTACTATAGAGATGAAGGTCAATTTGCCAAGAATCTACATCCAAATCCGCAATTGGTGATTCATTACTCCACTTTCTACCACCGGTAGGCATCCTCTTGACGGGGATAGCCAGCGATAATGGATCGGGATTGTCCCAATGCACAAATCCACCTCTAAAAGCATCCAAGAATGTGGTATTAATGAATGAGCTGTTCTCATACGTCCTCAAAGAACCAAGGCCGGATGGATTGTTGTTGTGCTCAATAACATCGTTCCAATCGATGGCAAAATCGTAGGGATTACCAATCTGATTATGACCCTGGACTATGGTGATTACGAAGGGGTTTGACCCCGTCACCCTTGGCGTACTTCCTTGACCCACGTTTAGATCATTTGCCGGGTTTTTGATATTTAGCCAGTATCCCTTTCCTTGCTCTATCCTTTCTAGGTCTGTCGGGGGCTCCAAATACCTGTTCGATGTTGGGTCCCAATGTAACAATCTCCAGATTTCATCATTGTACCCACCGAATTCATCGAAGATAGAAGTTGCTCGGTTATTCTCTAGCTGGTAAGGAATTGAAATTATCTGATAGCTACTTACCGTTCCTCCGGATTTTAGGTTTTGCAAAACAGGTGAATTGGTTTCGGTAAAACTCTTATACATTACCGCAGTGGGGCTGGTCTCTTCATTGCCGCTAACATCTGTGGCCACCACCCAGTATTCTAGTCCGATTTCATCAAATTTGGTCAAACTCACTTCGAAGCTAAATTCGCTATTCGCCTGGTCATGGTGGGTTGGAAGGGCCGATTCGACGCCATCAATTTCATCTGATATGCCTTTAAGAAACAGCATCACTTTATCAACCCCCACATTATCGGTAACTACATATTTTACAATTACCTGGCCCTGATCCATAGCAACCTCATCAGCATTATCTGCAGATGCTGTTATTTCAGGCTTCTGCACGTCGCTTAAAATCTCAATTGGTATGGCAAGAGTATTATTATTTTCATCTCCCTCTCTAATTTCATTGTTGTTATCTATGACAACATGCAAATGGTTACTTCCGGAATTGTATCCTATTGGAATTAGGATATCATCCACCTTAAAAGTCTGTGTGCCTCCTCCAGCAATATCTTCACCGAGCACAACGTCATCTGTTAAAGCCAGCTGCTCCGTCCCGTTTGGGTCAAAAACTGGATTGCTACTAAGGTAGAGCTTTAGCTTTACTGACTCCGCCGCCAAATCTGAAGAACCATTATTCCCTATTGTTCCGGTTAGTGAAAGTTTGAGTCCAGCGGTAATAGAATTCTGTGAGGGTGCCGCGGACTGGACGAATAGGTCGGGCAAAACTACCTCTACGGCCTTAGATAGGACATTGTTTGTCTCGTCGCCTTCCATGATGCCATCTGACTCGTCTACCAAAAGGTGTATGAAATAAGTGCCTTGAGATAGATTAGCAGGAATAACCAAATCGGTTATAGCTGCTTCCTTCGTGGTCAACGCTGGGAAGTCATCTTGCAAGCTGGTTTCGGATCGCAGAGAGATCAAATCCGGGTCTGAACTAGAGAAGACATCACTTTTGGATATATAAGCTGAAAGAGTTGCCTGGCCAGCACCAATTCCTCGAAGTCCACCATTTCGGACTTTCACCGTAACCGAAATCGGCTTGCCTGCGGTAACAGAGTTTTTGGAGAATTCAACAGATTCAATTAGTAGATCCTCACGTCTTACGTCGAAGGCAACACCGACAGTATTATTATTTTCATTGGCCTCTGCCAAAGTGTTGCTCTCGTCAAGAATCAGATGTAAATAATACCTGCCATTACCCAAGTCATCAGCAATTTGCAAGTCCGTCACTTCAAACGCCCTGGCCTGATTAGCAGGGAAGTCATTTGAAAGAAGCTCTTCTGATTTCAATAATGATAAATCTGGGTCTGAAGAGTCAAAAGTTTCATTAGGAGAGAAATAGATCTTCAACGAAACCTTATTTGCATCGACATCCGTTGAATTGTTGTTTCTTATGGACCCTGAGACGCTTAGAACCCCTCCAGCAGCCACCGGATCAGGGGCAATAGTTGCAGATTCAAACTCGACGTCGGGTAGCTCCAAAACGTTGATTACGAATTTTTTTTCCAAAACACCCCCATTCCCATCATCTGTCTTCACTCGAATGGAATACTGGGATTGTTCCGCAAAGTTGAATACAGATTTAGATACAATAGTATTTCCGGGGGAGGTAGGAATCTCAAAATCAGAGTTATGCGTATCACCGGACCCTGACACCAGGGAATAAATATGGTTGTCGTCTTCATCCTGATCCTCAGTGGTTAGAGTCCCTACTAAGGTTCCAATAGGTTGCTGTTCTGAAATTAGTTTCGGACTTAAGTCGATGTTGGCAGGTGGTTTATTACCAGCTATGTTAACTACATTTAATTCGATGGTCTTTGAAAACTTCAAGCCGTCCGAATCAGTAGATTCTACCTCAATTGTATATGAGGTTCCCGAAGACAAAGCAGTGGTAGATTTCAAAGTTGCATTTCCCTCTCCATCAAGAATAAAGTTGCCACCTCCGTTGTTTATTAAAAAATAGGTATGGGTGTCAAACTTATCTTCATCGATAGTGTTGAGAAATGATACTGTTTGCACGCCAGTCGTTTCTCCCACATTACAGGGGCTGTTGAAACAGGGCCCAACTCCAATATTGGTTGGAGGATCGTTGACATCCGTTGCCGTTATCACAAAACCTTTAGTAAACATACCTCCATTCCCGTCATCTGTTTTTATGAGAACCTTGTAGTCTTCCTGGGAATCGAAATCAAGTGGGGCAGTTGTTTTCAGGAGATTCCCATCTATGGAGAACATTGGGTTATCGTCATCTCCATCTCCATCAACAATTGCATATGAATGTGTGTCGGAAGGTGGCACTTCGTCGTCCTCATCTACTGTTGTTAGAAGGCCGACGGTGGTACCTGCGGGTTGTTCTTCAGCAATTGCGGCATTGTTGATATTTATGTTCGTCGGAGTATCATTTACATCGTTGATACTTATAGTAAGTTGCTTATCAAACGTGCCACCGTTTCCATCGCTGGTTCTGATTCGAACTGCATATGAGGATTTTGTCTCAAAATTGAACTCTCCAGAGGTCTTGATTTGTGATCCATCCACAGCGAATTCCGAATTGTCATCACTCCCCGTTCCAGCAACCAGTGAGTATATATGTGTGTCAGCTATATCCTGGTCTGTGGTCGATAGGTTCCCAACAACAGTTCCTCCTGGTAATTTCTCATCTATGGTGGTCCCACTGATTGAGAGGTCTGTAGGAAAATCATTTACATCTGTTATGTTGATGGTAAAGGCCTCCTCGTAGCTTCCTCCATCATTGTCTGCGGTTCGGAGGCGCAGACTATAGCTGTTCTTAATCTCATAATCAAAAACCACATTTGATTTAAGTTGATCGCCATCAATCGTGAATGAACTATTATTTGTATCCCCGGGGCCTGCGACCAGACTATAAGTAAATTGATGATCAGACGGATCGGGGTCAACTGCCTGAAATCTTGTTACTACTGTCCCCTCAGTCTGGTTTTCAGCAAAATTAACAGGCTCAGTAAAGGGTGCTTTGATTTCAATATCCGACGGCAGGGAATTCTCCACGGTGTGGAACCCGATTTGAGACTTTAGAGTCGCCCCGATGCGGCCAACAACTGGGATTCCGATTGATACCTGGGTCTTGTAGCTGCTGCCAGTCGCAAGTACTCCCCCCGCGTTAACGCTCGTCTTGCTCAATTTTGTTTGGCAAAACCCAGAAAAACCAATCACTAGCGTAGCCAAGGCCACCAAAGCCAGTTTACGATTCAAATCCCAAAAAAAGATCTGATGATACGTATCCTCTTTTTTCATCTTTTAGAAAAACTGTTATAGTTGGACCCCCGACTTGTTAATTCTATTTGTCAGTTCTTGATGAAGTATTTACCCCTCCCGAAACTTTGTAATCCCTTTTTAAGATTGAGCTTAATTGATCTTCGAGAGCCTTTAATCTTGTCTCTTGCTGATTGTTTGTATCAGTTTGTTTGCTAATCAGTTTTGATTGCGTATCGATAATGTCTTGTTGCTCTTTCAGGGCTTCAATAAGTGGAGCGATCAGGCCCATGTAATTGACCTGTTTGTAGCCGTCCTCATTTTCGGATACCAATTCCGGGAATATCTTTTCCAGCTCTTGCGCCAATACACCAAAGTGAATTTTCTGTTGTGACATGGTGGAATCAATAAGCTCGTATGAAACTCCTCTAACACCAGTTATTCTCATCAGAGATTGGTTCAGGTCTGCCACGTTTTTCTTTAGTCTCTCATCGGAGATTGGTGTAAGTGATCCAGTATAGTGGATATCGCCAACTACATCCAAGGATGCGTCAGGCGTTGTATCACCAATACCCAAAGGGCTATTTAGGTAATTCATTTCTGCCCCGGTGACGTAAAATCCATACTCACGACCAGTGCCTGATACTCCAGCCATGTTAGCATAGAATCCATAAATGTGCCCACTTCCGCCCATGTGGTTCATATTGGCATAGTAGCCATATGTGCCATTTGAAGAACTGTTCGAGGCATCTACATCGCTGTAAAAGCCATATCTAGAACTAGACCCAGCCGAATTCAAGACACTTCTCACACCGTACTTTATTAGGGAGCCAGCATAATTACTGGTTACTGTCAATGCTATTTGACTGATGTCCGTATAGAAGTTGCTATGACCAGCATCATTTACGGAAAACAACACATCACCAGAGGTATTATCAAATTTCGTAATGAACGTGGCTGTCCCCGATGAAGCTCCCTTAATCGCCAACCTGGCATTCTGAACGCTCCCCCCCATCTTTATGTTGTTAATATGTGCTCCTTCCCAGGGATGTGTGGTTGAGCCAAATATTGTCCCGCCTACCTCAGGGCCAAAAAATGCATTGCTCATCCTGAAATTGCCATTGTAGAAAAGTAGTTGAGAATCATCCCTGGCGTTCAACAACTCTACACCGTTGGTTATGGCCTTGAAAGTGCTGGTAGTTGAACCGTTTCCAGTTCCTTTTACAATAAGTTGTCCATCATCTTTCAGGTCCATCAACATCACGTCATCAGCATTGGAAACAGTGATAGCCGAAGTAGAGTTATCGGTGCCCTCACCTGTTATTGTGGCCCCTTCCGATACTGATACCCCACCCTCGAGAGAGGAGCTTCCTAAGATGCTCAAGTTGCCTTCTGACTGCACAACCCCATCATTCCTCACGGCAAGCAGCGCTGTTCCAGCATTATCAAAAAGTGTCATGGCAAATGCGCTATTGTCATTGGTTGTACCTTGAACAACAAATTTTGAACTTGGAAAGGTTAAGCTCCCAATCGTGGTGGCCCCAGCCACATCCAATTTTCCGCCAGCAGAAATATCTCCCGTGGCATTGAAGCCGGTTCGGTCTATGATGGCTTCTAATCGACTATCGGAGAGTGTACCATCAGCAAGATCCTGTAAGTCAATGTCTAGTCTTGAGTTATTGAAAACGCCGGTGGTAATTTTAGCGGCATCGAGACTGGGAATACGTGCTACTCCCAAAGTGCCGCTACTAATATTTACCGCATTAATTCCTGTTCCTACTTTAGATCCGCTTAGTGACCCATCTGCTAAATCCTGCAGATCTGAATCCAGCCGAAGATTGTTTATGGTTCCTGAAGTTATTTTGGTGGCATCCAGATTTGGAACTCTTGCCGAAGACAGTGTCCCACTGGTGATGTTTACCGCATTAATTCCTGTTCCTACTTTAGATCCGCTTAGTGACCCGTCTGCTAAATCCTTAAGATCGGCATCTAGTCGGAGATTGTTTATTGTCCCTGACGTTATTTTTGTGGCATCCAGATTTGGAATTCTTGCAGTTGACAATGTTCCGGAGGTAATGTTTGAGGCATTAACACCAGTTCCAACCTTAGAACCTGATAGAATGCCGTCACTAAGGTCGATTACATGTTTGTTTAAAATGTAGCTGGTGGATGTTATGGGTACTCGTGGACTTAGGGTTTCTCCTCCTACCGTAACATCCAAAAAATACTCTTCATCAAAATCCAGGTCGGTAAGGGCTGAAGGCGTGTCACCTTCACCAAGAATTACCGTGTATAATCCGTTATTGACGGTTACCGCTGTGTGAGTCTCAGACCACAGTGTTGAACCCCCCGTACTGGTATTGAAAATATTGAATGTAAAGTTATAGGGCCCATCAGAGACAGGTTCTCCAGCCGTGTTAGTAAGGATGCCCTGGAAGGTCATCTTTGGCGGAATAGTTTGTGCTTTGGCCACATGGACGATTAGCACTAGAATAGATATAATTTTGAGTTGATATAAGGCCTTCATCGCTCTATTTGATATTAACTTCATAGGAACTTTGTTTTTTGGCATTTAAAAAGCTGTTCATACCTCCGCTTTCATACCTTGTTTCTACCTTCGAAAATGTTTTTGAATTAACCTCCGTCAGGATTTGGTGGGTCGGGAATTTTGTTGTCAGAGCCACTGCTGCCGCCACCGCCGCCACCACTGCTCCCTCCAATTATCCCCGCCCCGAATAGGCCACCAACGATACCACCTACTGCTACAGGTATTCCAATCTTTACAAGCATTGGCATTTTGCCTTTGATACCGAAATTGGCGCTGAATGCTATGTTATCTGAATCTCTGGAGTCGGTAATTTTGATCTTATAGTTTTTACCCGTTTGAATATCAGATGGTACTGACCACCGGAACCTTCCGTGGTTATCCGTAGTTTCAATTGTTGAAACCTTAGCATCATCATGATAAAGCTCCAGCGTCAGTTTGGAGTTTTGAGATCCGCCATTCCATTCGATGACATTTGCCTTACCCCTTCTAATAAAAGAGTTGGCAGTAGGAGTCTTAAATACCACAAAAGGAACAAACACCTTCACCTGGAGTTCAAATGTTACCTCACCGCGATATTTAACCAGTTCCGATTCGGCATTCCAGGTAATAACTTTATTTATTCCCGGCTTAACGTTCTTGCCTACTTCTCCCGCTATTCTCTCCAGCGGTTGAGTGTATTTATTTACTGAACTGAATAATAGAACGTCAAAGGTTTGCTCCTCTGCCGTTGAGATCAGGTCGTAGTATATCTTAATACTTTCACCCTCCACTTTTGCCTGAACATTTTCAATGCGTTGTGCATTTGCGAATGGCGGAAAGAAGATTGCAAATAGAAAGGCTATAAAGAGAGGTGAGTATGTGTTCTGCATTATGACAGGGTTTAAGCTTATTTATCAAGAGCAGTAACCCCAAAGGTATCAGGTGGTAGTGGTTGGCTTCCGGTAATTTCTTCCCAAAAATCCGAACTTATGTAACACAGTTAAATCGACTAGTTTCAAGCCAGTTGCAGGCTTTTTAGATAATAAAGCACCATTGGCGCATTAGGTATCCCTTATATTTGTGATTTGAAGAGGAATGACAATAGCTGAAATCTGTCTTTCAAATAATCTAGGGGGACTTGAATTATATTTCTATGACTGTTGCCGCTGGTTTCACGAATCTGACCAGAATCTGAAAGTGGCGGTGCGCAAAGACTCCAGGCTGCATAAGCTATGCAAGCAAAATGGTATTCCTCACATATCGCATTCAAGTCGCCTTGAGCTTGCATCCTGGTTGAGGAAGGTGGAAGCTGACGTAGTTCATGTGCACCACAAAAAAGACCTACCCGCGACAGCTATCGGCCGAAAGCTAAACAAAAGGTATCAGTTGGTTCATACCAGGCAGATGGCGGTTCCGAAGAGTAAGAAGGATCCATACCATGCTTTGTTGTACGGACAAATCGATTTGTTAATTACCATAACAGATTTATTGAAGAAGGAATGTGAACAACGAATCCCAATATCAAAAGACAAGATCAGAAGATTATATTATGGAGTGCCTGAACCGGACCGCGGAATCGTACCAAGTAAATTAAATGATGTCTTTCGTGTTGGCCTTTTTAGTCGGATTGAGCATCAGAAAGGTCAGCACTTGGTTATTGAGGCGGCCAAGTTGCTTCTGGCTAAAGGTATCAAAGCTGAATTCGACTTATGGGGCGACGTTATGGATGAGCAATATGCGCAAGTTCTCAAAAAGCAAATTACGCTACATGAGCTCGAGAAATACATTAGATTCTGTGGATTCAATGCCAATCCACCCAATGAGATGCCTAATTATGACGTAATACTCATGCCTAGTAAAAATGAGACATTTGGTCTGGTCCTGGCAGAAGCAATGCGGGCGGAAGTGGCAACCATTGGGACACGGGCGGGGGGCGTTCCCGAAATTATAGATCATGGGGAAAACGGTTTGCTCTTTGATTGGGGTAATGCAGGGGATCTGGCCAATCAGATTGAAAAGTTATATTTAGATTCGAGATTTAGAAAGGAACTAGCCTGTAAGGGTAAAGAAAAGGCGGACAGCATGTTTAACAGAACGCTGCATTTCAAAGAGTTGCAGGTACTTTTTTCTGATGTTGTTAAAAAATCCAAGCATCAATGACCAAGATATCCGGAGTAGTTATCACATTCAATGAGGAGGCAAACATCGCCCGTTGCATTGATTCGATTGCTCCGGTGGTAGATGAAATAGTAGTTGTCGACTCTTTCTCAACAGATCAGACAAAAAGTATATGTCTTTCCAGGGGAGTACGGTTCATTGAAAACTCCTTCTCTGGTCATATTGAACAGAAGAACTTTGCAGTATCTCAAGCTTCTAATGATATGATACTGTCACTCGATGCTGATGAGCAACTTTCTGAGCAGTTGCAACGATCAATATCTAAGCTGGAACTTGATCAAAGCCAGGCTTTCGTCCTCAGCCGCTTAACCAACTATTGCGGCAGCTGGGTTAGGCATTGTGGTTGGTATCCCGATGCTAAGGTTAGGCTTTGGAACAGGCAATTTGGCAAATGGGGAGGTGAAAATCCCCACGACAAGGTAATAGTAGAAAACGGAATTTCGACCACAAATTTAAGTGGGGATATCCTGCATTACTCCTTTCCTACTATACAAAGCCATCTTGAGACCATCGCCAAGTTTTCCAGTATTGCGGCAGAAGAAGCTGTAAGAAAAAACAAAAGGGTCTATTTCATCTGGCATATAGTGCTAAACCCGATGTTTACCTTTTTCCAAAAGTATGTACTGCAGCTAGGTATACTTGATGGCTACAACGGGTTTATCATCTGTTCCTTGTCTGCCTATGCTAATCTTGCCAAGTACAGCAAAATCTGGACACTTAAAAGAAGGCGATGAGAATAGTCATCA
Organism: Cyclobacteriaceae bacterium; assembly: GCA_028285445.1. Classification (GTDB taxonomy): domain Bacteria; phylum Bacteroidota; class Bacteroidia; order Cytophagales; family Cyclobacteriaceae; genus JANQPQ01. Next base: position 122,377 of record JANQPQ010000016.1, read on the forward strand.
GCAGAACAGACAGTATTGGCGATGTGGTTTTAACGTTGCCAATGGCGGGAGCAATTAAAATGGCCTTGCCGGAAGCCGAGGTGTCATTCCTTGGTAGGTCATATACTGAAGCGGTTATCAGGAAAAGCAAGTACGTCGATCACTTTTTGAATTGGGATGAAATCCAATTGGAGCCGGGGCTGCTTAAATGCGACGTGATCATCCATGTCTTTCCGGACAAAGAGATAGCCAAGGTTGCAAAGAAAAATGGAATCAAAACCCGTATCGGAACAAGCCATCGCCTCTTTCATATACCGACCTGCAACAAGCTTGTGAATCTCGGTCGTAAGAATAGTGATCAACATGAAGCCATTCTAAATTTAAAATTGTTGGATCCCCTCAATATCAAGCAGAGGTCGGAATTAGCAGATATCCCAGAACTTTATGGCTGGAGTTTTGATCAGAACCAGCCAAATGATTTGGTTCAAGCTGATAAATTCAATTTGATATTACACCCAAAATCAAAGGGGTCCGCGAAAGAATGGAAACTTAGTAATTACACCAAGCTCTCATCTGAATTAGACCCCGCTAAATACAATATCATTATTACTGGTACAGACGAAGATGGTCAACTTATTCGCAATCAGCAGCCAGACCTGTTAGAGATTCCGCACGTGCATGATGCAACTGGTCGCTTCACGTTACCTGAATTCATAACTTTTATTGAAAACTGCGACGGCATTTGTGCAGCTAGTACTGGTCCATTGCATATTGGCGCTGCGGCCGGTATCCATGCCCTTGGTCTTTATCCCAGCACCAGACCGATGCATGCCGGACGATGGGCACCAATAGGCCTACAAGCCTCATATCTCTCAGAAGCAGGCGAAGGACAAGGTGAGCAGCTATCCATCGAAGTACCCGAAGTTGCCGCAGTAATAAAGGCTTGGGAAAAAGTAGGACTTTAATTTTCTAATGATTCTTATTAATCTCAATTTTGCACGGCAAATATTCAAATGATGTTTAGCAACCTAGGCCATAAGACTCTACCTCTCAGCAAATTCGAGTATCCCATTTCAGAGAAAAACGGGGTAACCGACGAAGGCCTTATAGATTACATATTTACGGTTATTGAGCCCTCAACAAAGTTCTGCATCGAGTTCGGCGCCGGTAACGGATCCGACTTCCTCGGTGTTAGGGACCTTCTACTTAATAAGCACTTTGGGGGCCTGCTAATTGAAGGCAGCCCAAATCTCGCTGCCCAACTCCGCGCTACTTATGCAGACCGGGACGATGTAAAAACCATAGAGTCTTTTATTACAAAAGACAACATAGAGGAAATTTTCTCTAGTAATGGCGTGCCCTCACAGCCAGACTTTTTAATGATCGATATTGATGGTAATGACTATCACATTTGGGAAAGTATTACCAATTATGAGCCCAAGGTGGTGTGTATTGAATACAATGCCAGTTATGGGCCAGACGAAGATTTTGTGGTGGAGTATGATCCAGACCTGTCATGGCAACACGACGATTATCACAGTGCTTCTATTAAGAAGATGGTAGAACTAGGAACAAGTAAGGGGTACAGCCTCCTGCATGTGAAGATGGTTGGGGATAACCTCTATTTCGTGAAGGATGAGTATTTGTCACTTTTTAATATTGGCGATAATTCAATTCAAGCAATGTACCAACTTCCCCAAATGGGCAAATATGGCAGGGGAGTTAATGGCAAGGGCCATCCAGCATCTAGTCGCAACACCACCAGTTGGCAACGCACAAGATATAAGATCAGGTATTATTGGATGTCACTACCCAGAAAATTTGCTCGTGCCTCTCTTAGAGCTGCAGAGAAGTCTAACCTCCAAAATGCCAAAAAGCCGGTATGAGCGATTTCGACAAGCCTTTTGAAAGTTGTCTATTCTGTGAGTCTACTGACATCAACCACCTTAAAACCGACTATCGGGGCATCTCAATCTATAAATGTGGCAATTGCCGGGTACAGTTTATGAACCCGCAATACACAGCCAAATATCTCGATGACTACTACAGTCAATACACGGATATTGAGCTTAACCGGGATGACGACATTGGTTGGCGCGAAGCCCTTCTCGAAGGGCACGGCTTCTATATTTCGATGCTTGAAAAATACCACAATCCGGGAAGATTTCTGTCGGTGGGATGTGGAGACGGTATTGAGCTGGAGGTGGCAAAAAGCCGAGGATGGGAAGCTGAAGGGTACGATGTAGATCCAATTACTACCGAGAAGCTCTCAGCCAGAATCGGGTTAAAAATCCGCAGCGGGGAGTTCGTTGATCTTGACTATACGCCTGAGTCGTTTGAGGCTGTTTACTTACATCATGTCCTGGAGCACCCGAAAAATCCCCACCAGTATCTTCGAAAGATTCATGAGATACTCAAGCCGAATGGTTTGTTGTTCATAGCATGTCCAAATATTAACTCTGTTGCCAATAGCTTCAAAACTGCTACTGAGAAATTAAGACTGCGAAAGAACGTTGCAAAGCACTACGATACATGGCACCATCTATTTTATTATGACCCCTATGTGCTGAAGAAAATTCTGGAGCAGTATTTCGACTTTAAAGTTGAGCTAGTTAGAAACGGGTATCATGTGCGACCGGGCCAATCGAAGCTTAAACGGCATGTGCTCAAGAAATACCTGGAGCAAATTCCACACAAATCTACATTTATGCTCATAGCACGCAAGGCATAAAAAAAGGGAGCAAGCTCCCTCTCTTAGTAATCCCAAATAGGATATTAATATCTATAGTACTCTGGCTTGTAAGGTCCTTCCACCTTAACACCGATGTATTCTGCTTGATCCTGGCTTAGCTCATCGAGTTCAACACCAATTTTCGCCAGGTGTAATTTCGCTACTTTTTCATCAAGATGCTTTGGCAGAGTATACACCTTGTTCTCGTACTGGTCTGAGTTATTCCAGAGCTCCAACTGCGCCAAAGTCTGGTTAGTGAAAGAATTGGACATTACGAATGAAGGGTGACCAGTTGCGCAGCCAAGGTTCACTAATCTTCCTTCAGCAAGAAGGATGATATCGTTACCATTTACGGTATACTTATCAACTTGAGGCTTAATCTCATCCTTGCTTTCTCCCCAATTGTCATTCAGCCAGGCTACGTCAATTTCATTGTCAAAGTGACCAATGTTACAAACAATCGCCTTGTCTTTCATTGATTCAAAGTGCCTTCCGGTGATGATATCTTTATTACCAGTAGCAGTTACAACGATATCCGCCCTCTTCACGGCATCGTCCATTTTCTTTACTTCGAATCCATCCATAGCGGCCTGCAAGGCACATATAGGATCTATCTCGGTTACTATCACTCTTGCACCTGATCCTCTTAACGAAGCAGCAGAACCTTTTCCTACATCACCATAACCTGCCACAACAGCAACCTTACCTGCCATCATAATATCGGTGGCTCTTCTTATTGCGTCAACTAAAGACTCCTTGCAACCATATTTATTATCAAACTTCGACTTGGTCACAGAATCGTTCACATTTATAGCCGGCAATGGCAGCGTGCCATTCGCCTCTCTGTCGATGAGTCTATGAACACCAGTAGTCGTTTCTTCCGAAATACCCTTGATTCCGGCAACGAGTTCAGGATAATTATCAAGCACCATATTGGTAAGGTCCCCTCCATCATCCAAAATCATGTTCAAAGGTTGCCTATCTTCGCCCTCTCCGAAGAACAAAGTTTGTTCTATGGCCCAGAGGAACTCCTCTTCTGTCATTCCTTTCCAGGCAAAAACAGGAACTCCAGCAGCTGCAATAGCGGCAGCGGCATGATCTTGAGTTGAGAATATATTACAAGAAGACCAGGTAACATCTGCTCCTAATTCTACGAGGGTTTCAATAAGCACGGCCGTCTGAATCGTCATATGCAGACAACCCGCTATTCTCGCTCCTTGCAACGGCTTTGAAGGACCAAATTCTTCGCGAATTGACATTAGTCCTGGCATTTCCGCCTCTGCGAGTTTTATTTCTTTTCTTCCCCAATCGGCTAACGAAATGTCCTTTACCTTATACTTCAATTGTGTTTCAATCATCGTGTTCTACTGATTAATTTTCGACCACAAAATTACCGCTTTTGTGTGTAACCACCAATGCTATGGTAGAAACTGAACTTCTTTGAAATTAAACAACTTAAGTGCGGTACTGGTTTTAATTTTTAACAAGCCATTTGGATCAATACCCGTTATTATACCTTCAAACTCTTTCCCTTCAATTACATCAAAAAATTGATGGTTTTCACCGGAACGGTAAAGTTTAGATTCGTAGTCCTTATGGAGCTTTTCAAATCGCCCATCAGAAGCAAGGAAGTAGTACGACTCAAAAGCAAGTAAGAGTTTTTCCAGCACCGCTTGGAGATGATAGTGCTTTCCACCAATTTCTGTCAGAGATATTGCCACTGCCGAGTCAAAGCTGGTCTGGTTTACATTCAATCCGATTCCAACAACCGCATGCTCAATGTTCTTTCCAGCCAAACTGTTCTTCACCAGTATTCCAGATAGTTTTTTACCCGCCACGTAAACATCATTAGGCCATTTTATCTTGACATTATTGTGCTCAGCGACCAAATCATAGATGGCCAGGGAAGAGATTATATTCAGGTAAAACTGTTGGTCTATTTTGAGAAAATTAGGTTCAAGAATAAGGGAGAAAGTAAGATTCATCTCTGGCAAGGATTGCCACGTATTCCCTCGTTGCCCTTTGCCGTGGGTTTGGTTATCAGTTATGACAACCATGCCAGGTTCTACCTGCCCCTTAACAATCAATTCGTCAGCCAAGTCATTAGTAGAATGACAAGTTGGCACATAAAGGACCTTTTTGCCCACAAATACTGTTTTGGCAAGAAATTTATACAAGTATTTTGTAGCTTTGTTGCATAAATCAAAGATACTGAATGGGTAAAACAAAGGGTCTTATTCCCGCTGAAAAGCTGAGTGAAATTGTGGTGCACGGGATGCAGGAAAAGAAGGCCTCGGATATCGTTGTCATGGATCTCCGGAACGTCGCAAATTCTGCGGCTGATTTCTTCGTTATTTGTTCCGGCAATTCCGATACTCAAGTAGAAGCAATCTCCGACTCGATCGAAAAGCAGGTTCTAACTGAAATTAGTGAAAGTCCATGGCATGTTGAGGGTAGAACCAATTTGGAATGGGTACTGCTAGACTACATAGACGTAGTCGCCCACGTATTCAAGCGTGATAGCAGAGAATTCTATTCATTGGAAAACCTTTGGGGGGACGCCACCTCGGTCGCAATCGCCGAAGCTGGATAACCCATTTACGGCAGGGCCGTTACAAACAGAGTTAGCAGAAGAAAATGACAGATAAAAAGAAAAAAATAATGCCAAAAGGTCCGCAAAAACCTAATTACCAGGTTTGGATTATCGTTACCCTTTTGGTTGTGATTTTTGGAGTGACCTATTTCAATAAAACCAGCTCCATGATCTCCATCACAAAGCACCGATTTGAGGCGATGCTGAAAAGCAATGATGTGCAGAAAATTGTGCTTATAAAGAATCAGGAGTATGTAGAAATTACACTTACCCCTGACGCCCTTCAAAACGCAAAATATAAAGCTGAACTAGAAAACAATAGCCCCTTTGGAATTTCAAATGGGCCCCATTACAAATGGGAAGTACCTTCCATTGAAACTTTTACCAGGAGCTATGAGGAGATAATGGATGAGCTAGATGAAAGCGAGAGAATAGACTATACTGCCGAGGATAAATCTGATTTTACACAAATCATTTTTAATTGGGGTTTTCTGGTCTTAATTCTTTTCGGTTTTTGGTTCCTTATGCGTCGTATGACTGGAGGTGCCGGCCCAGGCGGCCAGATTTTCAACATTGGTAAATCGAAAGCAGCCTTATTCGATGCAGAGAATAAAGTAAAAATCACTTTTGATAATGTAGCTGGTCTGGATGAAGCGAAAGAAGAGGTAAAAGAAATCGTAGAGTTCCTTAAAACGCCCTCGAAATTCACCAAGCTTGGAGGCAAAATTCCTAAAGGCGCATTGCTTGTTGGCCCTCCTGGTACTGGAAAAACACTTTTGGCCAAAGCTGTTGCTGGTGAAGCTGCAGTTCCCTTCTTCACGCTATCAGGTTCAGACTTTGTTGAAATGTTTGTCGGTGTTGGAGCAGCCAGGGTAAGAGACTTGTTTAAACAGGCCAAGGAAAAAGCGCCTTGTATTGTATTCATAGATGAAATAGATGCCATCGGTAGATCAAGAGGACGAGGCCAAATGCCAGGTTCAAATGACGAAAGAGAAAACACGCTCAACTCGCTGTTGGTTGAAATGGATGGTTTCTCAACGGACTCCGGTGTAATTATACTGGCTGCAACAAACCGACCTGATGTACTAGACTCAGCACTATTAAGACCAGGCCGCTTTGATCGCCAGGTTAGCATTGATAAGCCCGATATCGTTGGGCGTGAGGCGATTTTTAAGGTTCACCTGAAGCCACTAAAATTGGCGAAGGATGTAGACCCGAAAAAACTAGCTGCCCAAACTCCGGGTTTCGCCGGAGCCGAGATTGCAAATGTTTGTAATGAGGCAGCGTTAATTGCCGCACGAAAAGACAAGAAAGCTGTCGACTTGATCGATTTCCAGGACGCAATCGATCGGGTTATTGGGGGCCTTGAGAAGAAAAGTAAGATCATTTCCCCTGAAGAAAAAAGAATTGTTGCTTTCCACGAAGGTGGACACGCAGTCGCAGGTTGGTTCCTGGAGCACGCCGACCCATTAGTAAAGGTCAGTATTGTACCCAGAGGAGTAGCCGCCTTAGGGTATGCGCAGTATCTGCCCAAGGAGCAGTTCCTATATCAAACTGAACAACTGTTTGATGAAATGTGCATGACCCTCGGAGGAAGAGCAGCGGAAGAAATTGTTTTCGGTAAAATCTCCACAGGAGCGCTTAGCGACTTAGAGAGGGTAACCAAGATGGCTTATAGTATGGTTACGGTATACGGGATGAATGACAAGATCGGCAACCTCTCCTATTACGACTCAAAGCAATCTGACTATAATTTCACTAAGCCATACTCTGAGTCGACAGCACAAACTATCGACCAGGAGGTGAAGAAAATTATTGATGATGCGTACGAGCGCACCAAGAAAATGCTGCGTGATAGGAAGAAGGAGCTTGATATTGTAGCCAACGAGCTTCTCGAGAAGGAAATCATCTTCCAAAGCGACCTTGAAAGATTGATTGGCAAGAGACCATTTGATACTCAAACTTCTTATCAGGCATTTACTGAGAGTAAATCAGGATCAAATGGAGAAGATACCGCCAAGGAGGTTAACGAAGAACCTGATATTGAACTCAATACTTCCGAAAACGGAGAGTCGCCAGTAGAAAACTCTGAGAAGCCAACTGACGCTCAAGACACCACAGATACATCTGCAGATGACGCTGCGGATAATGATGAGAAGGCTCAAAACTGAGTTGCACTCACTGTCCCAATAACCGCCAGTAGCAATGTTGCAATCGCTAGAGAATCTGGGGCCTGGTAAAAAGTTATACTTCGCTTCCGATATGCATTTGGGGGCACCTAATCAACGTGAAAGCCTCGATAGGGAAAAGAAGTTAGTACGCTGGCTCGATAAAATCCAGATGGATGCAGGCGGCATCTTCTTTCTCGGAGATATCTTCGACTTTTGGTTTGAGTATAAGCATGTAATTCCTAAGGGCTACATCAGGTTGTTGGGGAAGTTAGCTGAGTTAACTGATAAAGGCATTCCGATTTTTTTCTTTACCGGTAATCACGACATGTGGATGTTTGACTTCTTCCCGGAAGAAATTAACGTGCAAATCCACAAAGATCCCGCTTCATTTGTATCGAATGAAAAGCGCTTTTTTATTGGGCATGGAGACGGGTTAGGTAAAGGAGATCGTACTTATAAAATCCTAAAAGGAATCTTTCGCAACAGAGCTTGTCAATGGGCTTTTGCCCGAATTCACCCAAATCTGGGTATTTCCATTGCTCAAATGTGGTCGCGCAAGAGCCGGCAAGCCAACGGAGACGAAAGGTTTCTCGGCGAGAAGGAGTGGTTGGTGACTTTTTGCAAAGAACTGGAAAAGGACAATCATCATGACTATTATGTTTTCGGCCACCGACATCATCCGGTTAGCTATGAAATCAACCCCACAAGTAGTTACTTTAATTTAGGAGACTGGATTTCCCATTTTACCTACGGTGTTTTTGATGGAGAGACATTTCAAATACTCGAATTTGAAAAGGTGGAGAAACATTCTGACGCTTAGTACCTTTCTCCTACTATCAATTCCTTCGCCTTCTCAAGACCTTACCCTGTTGAGTGGCAGGAGTATTTCCAAACCCACCGCCGTTGCAGGAGATCAGCAAGGGGCAATTTATCTGGCAGATGTCAATGGACAAGTTGGGAAATATGATAGGACCGGAAAGCAGCAACTGATATATGAACCCACCGTGTTGTCGGAGGTCACTAACCTGGAAAATCAACAGGCGCTAAGAACTTTTGTTTTCTACCGCGATTTGCAGGAGTATTTATTTCTTGACCGTTTTTTGACGCCATCTGCCAATTACAGGCTCGCAGACCTAGGCATCGGATTTGGCAAACTTGCTACCCCTAGTGCCGACAATGGTGTCTGGGTATTTGATGAGACAAATTTTCGTCTCGTCAAGATCAATCCAACATTTGAACAAATAGTAATTGATGCTCCCCTAGACCTCATCCTGGATCCGGTTGATCATGATATAACCTTTATGCGCGAGTATCAGAACAGACTCTTCATGGCAGATAGTCGCCAGGGGCTAATAATCTTTGACAACCTAGCCAACGAAATTGGAAAAATTGATGCTAAGGGAATTAGCTATTTCACATTCCTGAATCACCAAGTGGCCTGGATCCGAGAGAATCGGATTGAACTTACAGACCTGTACACTTCACAAAAAACAGCAATAGCCCTCCCATCTGGTAGTAATTACCAGTATTTCCTAATTCGTGAAGAAGATATTGTACTCTTCTCAGATACTACTTTAGATATTTTCGAGCGTACTAAATAAACTTCTCTGAAAGGGCCTTTTCAATTGCCTCAGCCTTGCTGTTTACCTGGAGTTTATAGTAAATGTTCTTGATATGACTTTTTACCGTCTCCTTGTGAATAAACAAATCATCAGCAATTACTGAATAGCTCTTACCTTTTGAAAGAAGCTGCAATACCTCGGTTTCTCTTACTGTAAGTGGGGTGTTGTAATTCTTTTGAAAAGATTCAACAACCATCCTCGCAACCCTGCTACTCATTGGCGCACCTCCGGATACAGCTTCCTTTACCGCATCAAGCAGGCGTGAGTAATCAGAATTTTTAGAGATGAACCCACAAGCTCCAGCACAGAGGGCATCGAATACCAACTCACTATTTTCATGAACCGTGATTACGATTACATTAGTCTGAGGAAGTATCTTCTTTAACCTCTTTATTCCCTCTATTCCATTCATGCCGGGAAGCTCAATGTCCATCAATACGACATCAGGCACATCCTTTCCAGCATTTTTAATTGCGTCTTCGCAGTTGTTGTAGGTGTTGAGTACCCTAAACTCGTTCATACTATTGATGAGGACTTCGAAACCTTCACGTACTACGTCGTTGTCTTCAACAATACAGACTTTAGTTGTTGGGAGGTGAATTTTGTCAAAAGATTTAGCAGTAGACCAGTTCATCATAGGCTTTGATTTTGGTTAGAAATCAATTTTGCTCCCTAAATTGGGAGTACTGATCTAGAACAAATTCGTTGCCAGTTTGACCCTGCTGTGGAATTAAAATTCAGCCGATATTAATATTTCCAGAATAAACTGGTGCATAATCAGGAAAGTATCAAAAAAGATGCTGAGTGGGCGAACCATTAATATACCGCAAACTTAGGGATTGTATAATTAAGGGGATTAATGAACTTAGTCTTGAGTTCTGATTGATTCAAAAACTTCCCAAGATGTATTCACCCACAGCATCCTTCGGGAAGTTTTTTTATGCCTTCACCTCCCACGATTTGAAACAAAAAAAGAGGCACCGCATGTAAACGATGCCCCCAAGGTCAAAAACTCAAAATAAATAGGACTAATTATTATTCATCCAATAACAACAATGCAATATAATATTTCTTTGACGAAAAGAAAATATTCACTCATAATTTTTGGAATTGGGCAAAATGGCTTCTTAGGGCCCAAAAAAGGCCTTTTTGACCAGTCTGCTTTCGAAGAAGCCAGGAGTTTCGACGACGGCTAAATCCAGGTTAAAACCAATAACTATTTAATTTTTTTAGCCTAAATTGTGTCCGGTTTCGAGACAAAATAGTTCAAAGAAGAACAGGTGATCTCAGTGCTTAATGGCACAAACGTGGCTCCATTGCTCTAGAACAGACGTTTCGCTACAATTTTCATCACTGGCATAGTTTTTATTTCAAAAGATCAACAACCTAACTTATTTACAAAGTGGACAAAGAGCTCGGGAAAATTCTGATTATAGATGATGACGAAGATGTGTTATTAGCGGCAAAACTGCTGTTAAAGAAGCACGCCCAGCAGGTAATCATTGAGAAGAACCCAAAGAAAATTCCATTCTTACTGAATAACGACTCATACGATGTCATCCTCCTTGACATGAACTTCAGTAAGGATACAACCAGTGGCAAGGAGGGGTTTTATTGGCTAAGCCAAATTCTTGAAAAAGACCCTTCGGCGGTAGTAATACTAATTACTGCTTTTGGTGATGTTGAAATGGCCGTAAAGGCCTTGAAGGAAGGAGCCACCGATTTCATTTTAAAGCCATGGCAAAATGAAAAGCTTTTGGCTACCCTCTCTACAGCAGTAAAGTTAAAGAGATCTTACAAAGAAGTTGATAAGCTTAAGAAGGCCAAAAAGCAACTTGAAGATGATATCAATCAGCCTTTTAAGGAGATCATTGGGAACAGTCCTGCGATAAAGAAGGTGTTTGATTTAATAGACAAAGTGGCCAAGACGGATGCGAACGTACTTATTCTTGGAGAAAATGGTACCGGAAAGGAACTGGTTGCTCGTGCCCTCCACCAGCGATCGCTTCGAAAAGACAGTGTGTTTATAGGTGTTGACATGGGAGCCATTACTGAAACCCTATTCGAAAGCGAGCTATTTGGTCATAAGAAGGGTGCCTTTACCGATGCCAAGGATGACAGAGCCGGCAGATTTGAAATCGCTAATGGCGGAACTTTGTTCCTGGATGAAATTGGTAACCTGGGCACACCATTGCAGTCGAAGTTACTTACCGCATTGCAGAAACGAGAAGTAATGCGTGTGGGCTCTAACCAGGTAATCCCTATCGATATCAGGCTGGTTTGCGCCACTAACATGCTTATTCATGAAGAAGTAAGCGAAGGCAGGTTCAGACAAGATCTCCTTTACAGGATAAATACAGTTGAAATTCACCTGCCTCCACTTCGCGACCGACAGGAAGACATACCGCTGCTGGCTGAGCATTTTGTGAAGGCCTATGGCAAAAAATACCGCAAGCCAGATATGACCATCTCCCCGCAAGCAGTAAGTAAGCTGGAGAAATACCATTGGCCGGGAAATATCAGAGAACTACAACACGCCATTGAAAGGGCCGTGATTATGTGCGACGGCAACAACCTTTCTAACGATGAATTTTTCTTCTTAATCCAAAACTCAGGTGGTAGCAACGACACTGCCTCCGATTCCTTTAACCTTGACGATGCAGAAAAGAATGTTATCCTGAAAGCTATAAACAAGCACTCAGGAAATATTTCTAAGGCTGCAAAAGAACTGGGATTAACGAGAGCCTCGCTATATAGGAGGCTTGAGAAACATGGGCTTTAAGAACTTTAAGGTTAATGTGGTGGCCCGGGTTGTGGCCATCGTACTAACTTCATTCCTCCTATATGAGGTTTGGGGCGGGGATATTATTTTCCTCACGCCACTGCTACTTCTTTTCTTGCTCGGGGTGCAAATTCTTTCCCTACTCAAATACATCGATAGATCTAATAAGGAAATTGTTTCCTTTCTCGATTCCATAAAATACGACGACATAGAATCGAATTATGCCACTGATAGTAACAACACCTCAGTTAACAAGCTAAATACTGAATTCAACAAAGTAATAAAGAGATTCCAGGCTGCCCGTAAAGAGAAAGAAGCGGATTACCAATACCTAAAGAATATTGTTCAGCACGTTGGTATTGGGCTTATTACATTTAAGAAAGATAGCGGCGAGGTGCAAATCTTTAATACTGCCGCCAGAAGGCTATTAAGAATCTCAAAGGCAGAAAATGTCAACGATCTGAAGTCAATAAGCCAGCCACTGGTAGACATGTTCTTCCGACTTAAGACAGGCGGCCGAGACCTGGTAAAACTGGAGATTGGTGGAGAAATTATTCAGTTGGCAGTTTATGCCATTGAACTTACTCTACGAGGCAATGAATATAAGCTGGTTTCTATCCAGAATATTCAAAGCGAACTAGAGGAGAAAGAGATGGAAGCCTGGCAAAACCTGGTGCGCGTACTGACTCATGAGATCATGAATTCCATCACACCAATTCAATCGCTGGCCGCTACCGTTCAGGTTGAACTAGATGCTCAGCTGGCAACAAATAATAACGATGGCCCTGTTGGTGGGGAGGAAATAGAAGATATACACCTGGCTATTCAAACCATCCAGAAGCGAAGCGAAGGGCTTATTCGCTTTGTTCAGGATTTTAGAAACCTGACCAGGACTCCAAAACCCAAGCTGGCCAAAGTTTCAGTGCAGGACTTGCTCAACCAGATATCTATACTGATGCAGAAAGAAGTGAAGGAAAGTAACATCAGCTTGCATTGCGATATCTCTCCTTCAGACTTGGAAATAAATGCGGATAAGGAACTAATAGAACAAGTTCTCATTAACCTGATTAAGAATGCGGTGCAGGCATTTGATGAGCAGACCGAAAGAGACATACATCTCAAAGCCTTCAAAAGTGACAAAGGACGACCGGTGATCTCAGTTACCGACAATGGAGTAGGCATAGACGACGAAGCGTTGCAAAGAATATTCATCCCGTTCTTCACTACCAAAAAGAATGGTTCTGGTATTGGATTGAGTCTTTCACGGCAAATTATGAGACAACATCAGGGTGTTCTTACAGTAAAATCGAAAGTGGATGAAGGAACAGAATTCGCGCTTAAGTTTTAGGGTATTGACGCCGTTGATTGTACTATTTTTTAATCATTAAAGATTTTATAGCTTTACGCCATCATTTTGAAAAGACCCATCTTCAATGGCAGATGTACAAGGTAAGATTACTGAAATCCTGGTTGAGAAATTGGGAATTGCAGCAACTGAAGTAACACCTGAGGCAAACTTAACTAAGGATTTAGGAATCGATTCACTTGACTACGCAGAGTTAGTGATGGAGTTTGAACAGGCCTTTAATATTCGAATTCCAGACAATGACGCAGAGAATCTGCAGACTGTTAATCAGGCAGTGACTTATATCGAAAATAAGATCTCCTAGATCAATTCTTCCAAGTAAAGTTTACTTTCGATCTCTCTTCGCAGCTGCTGGCAGCAGGCATCAATTTTTATAGATAAAGAAGAAAGCTTATTCTTCTCGACGATAAGCCTGACTGTGGTTTGCCGATATTGTGGGCAAACACCACTGGCGCAGGTGTTATGTGCTATTGCTTGCAGATCTTTCCTGACCGTGGCGGCCAGTGCTTCAACAACATGCTTCTCGGGTTTAGTCAAGTGGTGGTTTTCTTGAACAATAATCTTCATTAGATCTGGGTTGTGGTAACATTAATCGTTTTGAGTTAGACTTTGTAACCCTAAAAAGGTTTAAAAATCAATAATTACTCAATAGATTCGGGGGATTCCAGGTAGTTACAAAGGCGAATTGCTTTTTTAAGTTTTTCTGCCACCAGCGGTATGCTAATTGACTTTGCAGCAGGCTTGTCTGTCATAGCCCAGCCCGATTTATTGACGTCCCAAAACACCAGATATTTTCTTGAAGAGATCAGTAAGATATCACCTTCATAAATCTCATTTTCATCTTTGTCCATGAGGCCGGTATACTGCAGCAGTATGTAGTCCTCCTTATGCAGTTTACCCTTGATGCAGGGAATGGCATTGAGTCGCATCATGAGGCCATTCTCCTTATCCCAGGCCTTTATTTTGAGTTCACGTCCGGTGATCATTTGTAATTATTAGGAATATGCAAGTTAGCAGGTTGCGTTGGAGCAGAAAGGGGAATTGTAAAAGAAAAAGCACAGCGTTTGGGCTGTGCTTTAGGTGAACCTGGAGGGATTCGAACCCCCAACCTCCTGATCCGTAGTCAGGTGCACTATCCAGTTATGCTACAGGTCCAGAAACTTGGTATCCAGTTAAGCAACGGACCCATGTTTCAAACGTTGCAAAAGTAGCTATTCTTTAATTAATGATAAGGGCCTTGCAAAAATTTATGGCACCACAGTCTCCAATAACACCTCGTAGTAGTCACGTTTCAAATATTTGGCCTTGATCCAGGCATAGAAGGTCATGGCCTGCAAATCTTCCTGATCTTCGGGAACAGTGGTAAGGGTCTCCTCGATAGTTTGCCAGGTGTCTTCGACATAGAAACTATTAGGTTCATCGATGAGCTTCTTTATTAAACCCAGGAAAGAGCGGGTTCTATCATAGAGGGGATGATCGAATAACGTTGAGAATGCCCGCTCAAAAGACCGGATGAGGTTTATCGCAATATCAACGTTGCCAGATTGATATTGGGCAATAATCTCCATTAGTGATTTCTTGAATAACCATTCTTTACCAAGATACTTAATACACCACTGATTGCTGTGGCCAATGTGGTGGGCCGTTTTTATGGCTTCGGAGAAATCACCCTGTAAAAAATGGTATATGGCCAGATTAAGCTTAAGTCGAACCTGGTCGGTAATGGAGAATAAGCTGGCATTACCTGGCAGCTCTCTTTGCAACAGCTCTACGGCCGCATCCAGCTTGCCGCGGTAGCACAACAATCCGGCTTTAAGCAAAATGTAGCGCGCATGAAACTGCTGCTGCTGACTGGCATCGTAGGCCAGCAGTCCCTCCCCCAACTCTTCTATATAAACTTCGGCTTGCTTAAACTTCCTGTTGCGATAAAGAACATGGGCAATCATGTAGATTATGCTGAGCTTATAGTAATGACTACTTTTAGCAAATCCGTATTCAGACTTTGCCTGTTGATATTGCTGGATAATATATGGCTCGAATGAATAGAAGTCTTTTTTAGCCAGGATTACGCTTCTGGAAATCGTGAGGATATTGTAGAGCATGCGGGGCCTTTTGGCCATGATTTTATCTAGGGCATATTCTTTCAGAACCTCTTGCGTAATCGCCTCAAAGTCAATGTCACCGCCTTCCAATACTAATCTTTGCAATTCTCTTCTAATCAGATTACATGCGATGGTGGCTTTCTCGTCTTCGTCTCTCAGGGTCTGGTTCTTCTTCTTCCTGGAGATAATTTCATCTAGGTCACCGGCAAACTCTGAATGGCTATTCTCAATCTGCAACAGATAAATAGCATTGAGTATTTCAAACTGCTCCTCCTTTTGCGCTTTCTGCTCGGCTTTGTTAAGGTAATACCAGGCAATCTCATCAGACCGGCGCTCAAAAAGGTAACGGGCCAGTGACAAGATTCCCATAAGGGAAGATGACGAGGTTATGTCTCCCTCCATCCGTTTCAGCACAACAAAGTCCCCTAATCGTTTGGCTAACCGCTTTCGCAGTGAATGATAGGCATCAGCGTTTTGCTGCCTGAACTTCTCCTTGGCTTCATCATTTCCTACTACCAGCGACTCAAACAGCTCCAGGTCCTTTCTTTGCCGCAGCTGCCTTTGGCTATTGATAAACTTGACAAAGTCCTTCCTTTCGGGCTCACTGAGGCTATCAATTAGCAACTTTAGTCTGTCCATTCTGATCTTTTCGAAAAACCGTTTTGGTCTATTAAAAACTTTGAATTTAGACAATTTGAGGCCATTTGGGGCATATTTCAAAGTCCGGTTTTGAAAAAAGTTGGTTCGGCTACCAGTAGCCTCAGCTATAGGTTTGCCTTAAATCAAACGCAAATCAACCAATGAACAACGGATTTGAAAAAAACTGGATCAGCATTTTGGGCGGGGTATTCCTGTTTACCGGAATGCTCTATTTCTTTAAACTGGCCATTGATGAGGGCTGGTTGCCGCCAGCCGCTCGTGTAGCGGTTGGATTAATCGTGGGTATTACTGCCCTCTTTATTGGCTACTCGCGCTACAAACGAAAGCTAACGCTTACGGCTGAATTGGTTTCTGGCTTGGGAAGCGCCATCGTTTATGCCACTATCGCTTATGCGAGCTTTTCAGAAGATATCCAATGGTCTGCCAACGCATTGTTTATTTCCATGATCGCCTTTACCAGCGTGGTTACCATTGTAGGAGTGAAATACAATATGCGCTGGTTGAGCGTAATCAGTATCATAGGTGGCTTAATTACGCCAATAGTAATAAAAGCGCCTGAGCAGCAAATTTTTGTGCTGTTTCTGTACGTTTTCATTCTCAACGCGGTGTCATTGTATTTGAGTACGGCCAAATCCTGGCCGGAGCTTAGGGTGCTTCCATTCGTGGTCACCTGTATTATCTACATAACTTACTATGTCTACTTTGACCCGGAAAGCTGGCAACAGCCTATATTCTACATCTCCTCGCTCTTCGTGGTGTACTTCATTGGCTTGTTGATTTCAGCATTGCGAGAAGGTAATAGCTTCGACGGCCTCAATCTATATCTGGGATTGATAAACGCCATCAATTTCATTTTCTGGTCGATTTTTATTCTGAATACTTTTTCTGTTCCCTATTCTGTGCCAACGCTATTCGTAGGATCACTCTACATTATATCATCTCTATTTATTTACAACCGCGACCAGGGTTCTAAACTGGCGTGGGGCGCGCACTTCTTATTGGGGATAATTCTGGTATCAATAGCCGGAGCTGACCTAGCCAGCAACTACCGATATGCCGGAATGCACTATGCAATCAACAGCGCCATTTGGCTGACTTTGGCCGTGACTGTCTATTGGGCTGGCCGCTACACCAAACTAATAGTTGCGGAGTACATCGCCATGATAGCCTGGCTACTGATCCTGCTACAATGGTACACCGTAGCCTGGGATGTACATTGGGTTCGTTGGTTTGGGGTTGAATACATTCCTTTCCTTAACCCTGGAGCCTTGGTGTGGATAGGATTAGCAGCGGCGGGTTTTGCTTTCGCCAGGGAATTTCAGCGCAGGGCAACCTCTAAAGATGCGGCTGATGAGAATGCCGGAGTGATTGCCCTGGCGCTGGCGATTGCCAGTCACATCGTTGTAGGCGGTTTACTGACTATACAAATTCAGAATTTCTGGGATGCTTACAATGTCACCTTCATCAAAGACTACATCGTACTTTCGATTTCATGGGTTATCTACGCAATGGTGCTATTCCTTTGGGGATCTTCCACGGATCAAAAGCCTTTCCGTTGGATGGGATCAGTGGTACTCATCTTAACATCGATTAAAGTATTTGTAATTGATCTTGCCGGCGCCTCAACCATCTATATTGTCTCCTTCCTTATGTTGATGGGACTGATAACCCTGGCCATCAGCAGAATAGATCATAACTGGAGGAAGAAAAAGCTGCAGGAAGCGATCGAGAACAACGAGCTAAATCAAAATCGGTGATTTGGTTGATGGGAATGGGAGTGGCCTTGTTTTGGGCTCTCCTATTCTTTTTCCAGCCAATTTTTGCTGGATGGATTGCAGTTTCCAATTTGTGGGCGGGCCAGCGTTTCTTTCTCAAAAAAGATTATCTTTGCCGCTACAATAATAGGCTGGTTTTGACAGTTTTAGAGGATATGAGGAAAATACTGGTTTTGATATTAATTCTTCCTTTTCTGGCAGGTTTTGATGCCTACGCCAACGGCGAGGGAAATGATGATAAGAAGAAGAAGAAAAACGAAGAGCAAGTTTCTGCAAGACCAGATATACCAGGCACCTTGCTAATTGATTTGGGGTTAAACATTCTGCAAAATGTTCCTAGCAGAATGGATCTTGGCAACTTCCGATCTAAGGTGGTAAACTTCTATTATTACTACGATATGCCTATTGGCGAGTCTCACTTTTCTTTCAACCCAGCGATTGGCGTTGGCCTTGAGAAGTTCGCTTTCGACAACGATATCACGCTTATTGACAATGGAGATAGTACTTTCGTTCAGGAGCTGGATGATCTTCTGCCAGATGCGGCCATCAAAAAGACGCGATTAGCCGCGAACTATTTTGATATACCTATCGAGTTTCGATACCACTCTAGCAAATACGATCACAGGCGCAGTTTGAAGGTGGCTATTGGTGGCAGAGTGGGGTTCCTCATGTCTTCACACACCAAGATTAAGTACGACTTGCAAGGTGATACAGTAATTGAAAAAAATAAGAGAGATTTCAGCCTAAGTTCGTTTCGTTATGGTGTACACGGCCGTATAGGTTATGGGGGATTTAACCTCTTTATGCACTACAATCTTTCCAATCTATTTGACGATGGATTGGGCCCTCCGGGTACAAGTAACTCCAACAACATTACTGTTGGCATCTCACTGGCAGGGTTTTAATCTCGCCGTTGATTATTCCCCTTTAAACTCTGGTTTTCTCTTTTCCAGGAAAGCTGCGACTCCCTCTTTGTAATCTGCAGAACCTCCCGCTATTTCTTGACAATACGCTTCATATTCCAGCATATCTTCTAGTGAAGCATTTCCTGATTTGTTGAGCATCTTCTTCATTAAGCCAATCGCTTTGGTAGGAGCGTTTGCGTAATAATCTGTGTATTGCTCTACTGTTTCGTCAAGCTTATCAAGTGGCACTGCCCTATTCACTAGACCCATTTTTTCAGCATCACTGCCTTTGATTTTTGTGCCCATGGTACTCATTTCGAAGGCTTGCGCCTGTCCTATTAATCGCGGTAAAAAGTAGGAAGAGCCCGAATCAAGAACCAGCCCGATGTTAATGAAGACCTCAACCAGCACAGCCTCTTCGGAGGCAATTATTAAATCGCAAGCCAATGCAAGGGAGCATCCCGCGCCAGCTGCTACGCCATTGAGTCGGCAAATTACTGGTTTGGGCAGGTTTCTAATGCCACGAATAATTGGGTTGTATCTTTTATGCAAAGATTCTGAAAAAGAGCGATCCTCCACTTCTGAGGAAGCCTTGAGGTCCTGCCCGGAGCAAAATGCCTTACCTTCGCCAGTGATTACCAAAACTCTTGCTGCAGCATCCTTAGAAACTGCTTTGAGTGCATCCTGCAGCTCGAAAGTGATTTCATCATTGAGGGCATTGTAGACCTCTGGTCTATTGAGGGTAATGGTCGCTACTCCATCCTGTACACCATATTTCAGAAATTGATACATACTTCTACTAATTATGAGAATACCACTATAACTATAAAACTTATTAAGAACCCAAGCAGGCCACCAATATGCACTTCCTTTGGCCTGTGGACATTCAAATATAATCTAGATGACATTACTACTCCCCCCAACAATATGACTCCAATTATAGCCCATATTAAATCACCTTCAGGAGACAAGACGTAGAAGGCTACCAGGAAACCAAGCAAACCGCCAACTCCAGCGCCATGGGCGCTTATTTTCCAGAATAAGGTGATTACTGTAAGCGATGAGATAATTACCGATATGGCAATGAATATGAGATTAACCATAGGCGTCATTCCAATTCTGGCAACAAATAGCCAGGTAATTGTTAGATAGAAAATAGAGATGAAAACAAATGGTATTATCCTCTCTCGACGGTCTACCAGGGTAATATCGGAAATTGTTTTTGTAAGCCTGAGAACGCTCAAGCTCAGGATTGGAATAATGAAGGTTATCAGAAAAATGATAAACATGAATGACTGGATGTTGCCTGTCATCACGGAAACCACCGGCGACCCAAATGCAAACAGTATTGCAAATAAGGTGCTGGTCATCAATAAGGGGTGAAAAACGACTGATATAGCTGTAGCTAACTTGTTTACCACTACAGTTCTTTTCTTAACCTGGCTACTGGTATGTTCAACTGCTCGCGATACTTTGCCACAGTACGTCTGGCGATATTATACCCCTTACTTTTCAGGAGTTTTTCAAGTTTATCGTCTGAAAGCGGTTTACGCTTATCCTCTTCATCAATCAGTGTCTTGAGGCTGTGCTTAACTTCTCTGCTACTCACATCCTCACCGCTGTCAGTAGCAATACCTTCCGAGAAGAAAAATTTAAGAGGATAGAGGCCGAATTCTGTTTGCACCGCTTTGCTGTTAGCCACACGAGATACCGTGGAGATATCCATGTTAATTTCATTGGCGATGTCCTTTAGGATCATTGGCCTCAACTTACTTTCGTCTCCGCCCAGAAAGAAGTCATACTGGTATCTCACAATCGCATTCATTGTATTAAGCAAAGTTTGTTGTCTTTGCTTGATTGCGTCTATAAACCACTTTGCTGCATCCAGTTTTTGCTTAACGAAAGAAACAGTTTCCTTTAACTTCTTATCTCGCTTATCACTCTTGTCATAGGCTTTGAACATTTCCGAATATGACCGACTGATACGAAGTTCAGGAGCATTTTTGGAATTAAGCGTAAGTTCTAGTTTGCCATTATTGTTGGCGAGAATAAAGTCGGGCATTAGGTACTGTGTTTTTACCAGCCCGCCGGAAGCACCGCCTGGTTTGGGGTTAAGCTTAGTAATGAGATCCACAGCATCCTTAAGATCGTCCTCATCATTAATCCCTAGCCTCTTCGTTATTTTGGTATAATGCTTCTTGGTAAACTCCTCAAAGCAATCAGATATAATCCTGGTAGCAATGACTGCAATCCCATCCTGATCTGATTTTCTCTCAAGCTGGAGGCGCAGACATTCTTGCAAGTTTCTAGCGCCGATTCCTGGTGGGTCGAAGCCCTGAATTTTTTTCAGTATTTCCTCTACTTCCTCTAAATCTGTTTCAATGTTTTGAGAAAATGCCAGATCATTAATTATAGCTTCGAGTTCCCGCCTTATGTAGCCATCACTTTCAATGCTTCCAATCAGCTGCAATCCTATCATCTCTTGTCTCTCGTCCAGGCCCAAAAAGCCCAATTGAGACATCAGTTGATCAGTTAAAGATGTTAAGGTTGGAATAGGAATCTCTTTGTCATCGAGGTTTTCTCCATCACCTTGCATTTTATATCCTGAAAAATCATCGTCTCCCAGGTAATCTTCGACACTAACCTCCTCTTGCTGTTCTATGTTGTCATCAAAGTCCTCTTCACTTTGTGTTTCTTCTGTTGGTTCATCCCTTCCTTCCTCCAATGCGGGGTTGCCTTCCAACTCTTCCTCTATCCTCGCTTCAAGCTCGGCAGTAGGAACCTGCAGCAATTTGATGAACTGTATTTGCTGAGGCGAAAGCTTCTGACTTAAGGTTTGATTTAAACCTAATTTTTGCATTGAATTCGGTACTTATTATTAAGTAACTGATGACTTTTCAAATTTATTATATTTTCCTAAACCTTTGATAAAAAGGCCAAAATATCGTTTTTTTGCCGACAATTTTGCAATTCGTCAATGGCTCAAAGAACAAAAATTCTTACCCTTCTTCGTGAAAAATCTGTAGGCGCCCAGGTAGTGCTCATGGGATGGGTACGAACTAAAAGAGAGGGTAAAAATGTCACTTTCATCAACCTCAACGACGGATCAACAATTAAGAATATTCAAATAGTTGTTGAAAGCGGCCAATTTGAAGATTCCTTAATGGCTGGCATTACCACTGGAGCTTCATTACGAGTTTCCGGCACTATAATACAGTCTGAAGGTGCAGGCCAAGACATAGAAGTTACCGCCAGCCAAATTGAATTGTTAGGAGCTGCTGATCCTGAACAGTTTCCCCTGCAGCCAAAAAGGCATAGCCTGGAGTTTCTAAGGGAAATTGCTCACCTGCGGCCAAGGACTAACACCTTCAGCGCAGTATTGAGAGTTCGCCATGCGATGATCTTCGCTGTCCACGACTTTTTCAATAAAAAAGGATTTGTCAATATCCACACTCCAATTATTACCGGATCTGATGCTGAAGGTGCAGGAGAGATGTTTCGTGTTACAACCCTTGATCCAAAGTCTCCACCATTAAACGAAGATGGTGAGGTGGACTACAAGGAAGATTTCTTTGGTAAGGAAACCAATCTTACGGTTTCCGGTCAGTTAGAAGGCGAATTGGCTGCGTCAGCACTTTCAGAGATCTATACTTTCGGACCGACATTTCGCGCTGAGAACTCCAATACCACCCGACATCTTGCTGAGTTTTGGATGATGGAGCCAGAAATGGCTTTTTATGATTTAAATGACAACATGGATCTGGCAGAAGAACTGCTAAAGGCCTTGATCAAATATGGCCTTGAAAACTGCCAGGATGACCTTGAGTTTTTAAATAAACGCGCGCTAGACGAAGACAAGCAAAAGCCTCAACATGAAAGAAGTGAATTGTCACTTATTGAGAAACTGCAGTTTGTCACAGACAACGACTTCGAACGCATCACCTATACTGAAGCTTTCGATATCCTTCGTAACTCTAAGCCTAACAAGAAGAAGAAATTCCAATTCCCTGTCGACGAGTGGGGAGTTGACCTGCAATCGGAGCACGAAAGGTTTCTTGTAGAAAAGCATTTCAAGAAGCCGGTGATCATCTATGACTATCCTGCCAAGATCAAAGCCTTCTACATGCGTCAGAATGAAGATGGTAAGACCGTTGGAGCGATGGATGTTCTTTTTCCGGGGATTGGCGAAATCGTAGGTGGCTCCCAGAGAGAAGAACGATACGACAAACTTTTGTCCCGCGTTAAAGAACTTGGAATCCACGAGGAGTCACTATGGTGGTACCTGGAGATTAGGAAATTTGGCAGTGTTCCCCATAGCGGATTCGGATTGGGATTCGAGAGATTTGTTCAGTTTATGACTGGCATGAACAATATCCGGGATGTAATTCCATTTCCAAGAACGCCAGGCAGCGCTGAGTTCTAAACAAAAAAGGCAGCTTCCGCTGCCAAATTATTTCTTAAGGAACTTAAATGTCTTATTGTACTTTGTGGCTTGGTCGCGAATGGCTAGGAGGTAGTAACCAGGAGCCAGATTCTTGACGTTTAATTTGTATCGGCCGTCGCCAACCTTTTCCGGCTGGATTTTAAGCTCGTTTCCGATAATGTTGTGAAGGGTAAATGTAGTTTTAGTTTGTCTTGAGTCAGTGATTTGAATATTGAGGAAATCCACTGTGGGATTGGGGAACAGTTCCACCTTGGTTTCAACCTTGACGGTTTCGTTGCCAAAAGGAGATTCCAAGCCACTTTGGGCCATAGTCGATGCAGCGAAAGCTGCTATCATGCAAATGGTCAGTATGGTCTTAAAATATCTCACTGTTTCTTAAAATACTGTATTTCTCTGGTATTTGCTACTGGTTGTACAATAATCAAACCAAAACTATCAGTTGTATTTAACGAATATATCGAATTTTTGTTTTATTAAACTAAACCAATTATTTATGTAATTTTTTAAATATGGCTCCGATCCGTTCCGTGATATCAGAAGCAATTAGACTTTCCTCTGATAAATCCTCTGAGGCTAAATCTCCCGCTGCACCATGAATGTAAACCCCAAGGCTGGCCGCAACCTGAGATGAGTACCCTTGCGCCAATAGCCCTGTTATGATACCAGTTAAAACATCTCCGCTGCCAGCAGTGGCCATACCTGGATTGCCGGTAGTGTTGAATGTTATCTCTCCTTTGGTGTTAGCAACAGCGGTATTGGGTCCTTTAAGAACTACCACTAATTGGTATTGTTTACTGATTGTAGAAAGCAACTCAAGCCTGTTGAATCCATCACTAGCCTTGCCTGCCAACCTTTCAAATTCCACTAGATGTGGGGTGAGAATTGACCCGGCCGGTAGTAGCTCTATCAACTCCCGCCGATGTGCAATTATGTTTATCGCATCTGCATCTACAACTATCGGATCACTGGTATTTTCAAGTAGACTAGCTATTGCATTTTCTGTTTCGCCATTGGTTCCAATACCAGGCCCTACTGCTATGGTAGTAAACTTCTCAAGACTAGGTACTTGTGTAATGTGATTTTCTGATGGGTCGGAAATCACCATTGCCTCGGGCAGGGCAGTTTGCAAAATTTCATAGCCGCTAGAGGGAGCATACACAGTTAAAAGCCCAGCACCTACCCGTAAACAAGCACGTCCGCTAAGGATAGTTGCCCCCATTTTGCCATAAGCGCCAGAGATTAGTAATACCTTTCCATAGTTGCCTTTGTGAGATGACTTAGTCCTACCTTTTAGCAGCGCTTGAGCTTCCTCTGATCCCAGGCAATTGTACATTGTGTCCTGTGCCTGTATGAAATCCATATTCAGACCGATGTCTAGAGTATACCATTCTCCAACGTAGTCGTAGTTGTCTTGCAGCATGAAAGCCAGCTTGGGTAATTGAAATGATACGGTATAATCGGCTTTTACAACGACACCTTCTGACTTCTGATCAGCAAATAAGCCCGAGGGAATGTCTATTGCCACGACCTTTGACCCAGCATTATTGATGACTTCTATTACTTCGGCAAATGAGCCCCTCGCCGGGCGGGAAAGGCCTGACCCAAAAATTCCGTCTATAACCACATCATAATCGCCCAGGTCCAAATTGGTTGGCTCAATTACCTGCATGTTGGCGTTATTGGGGAGACGTTCAATGTTGGCCAAAAAATCCGGCGAATCACTGCCCTCAGGCACCAGGAATACGGTAGCATTGTAACCATTCTCAATTAACAGTCTGGAAATAGCTAAACCATCTCCACCATTGTTGCCCCTGCCACAAACGACAGCTATCCTTTTTTCAGAAGTAAATTTCTTTAGGAACCAACCTATAAACGCCTCGGAGGCTCTTTCCATCAAGGCAAGGGAACTTATTGGTTCATTTAGTATCGTGAACTGATCGGCTTCGCGGATTTGCTGTGCTGAAAGTATCTTCATCGCCTACTGTAAGTTACAACGCGGCGTGACACATTTCCATCGTTGGGGTTAAAAGTTAATAGGATCGAAATGCTTGAAGTGGCCATTCATTTTGATCACTTCTCGTGTCCGTTCCATTTCCTTAATTACAGGTATAGATTTCTGCAGATGGTCAACTACGAAGATTTGCCTCAATTGCTCGGTTTCAATCTTTAACAGTTCATATTCCTGCTCTATTGATAATCCAATATTGTGGGCTATTTGGAAGGTGTTAACCCGGTCGTCTGGCTGGTACCTCTTTTTGATTTGCAGCAGCTCATGCAGCTGGTTTATGAGTTCTATCATGTTGGCCATGTAGGAATCATTGCCATTATCTTCGCTACCCAGGTATTGGAGGTCACCGCCAGCATATTGCTTGCCGGGCATGGGGTTCTGATACTCCAATACCTTGAAAACTCTTTCGGCCTTAGTTCTTATGTCCATGCGACCATCGTCATACACCTGCGCTATTTCGGCAATCACTACCTCGGTACCGTACTCGATGGTGTTCTTCGCATAGGAAGGAATACCAAAACGGCGATCTTCATCCATACAATCCTTTACCAACTCTTTGTACCGAGGCTCAAAAACATGCAGGTTGACACTTTCCCCCGGGAAAGCCACCATATTTAATGGGAAGAGAGGAGTCATAACTTGTGTCTTACCTTCTTATCGAGGCAAGTTCTGGCTACATATTGGCGATTATCTCGTCACCAAACTCAGAACACTTTAGCAGCGTCGCTCCGTCCATTAAGCGATGGAAGTCGTAAGTCACGCGCTTGCTTGATATTGCCTTTCCGATGCCTTCATAGATAAGATTAGCGGCTTCAGTCCAACCCAAATGCTCAAGCATCATCGCTCCGGAGAGAATTACCGACCCTGGATTTACTTTATCCTGACCCGCATATTTTGGCGCTGTACCATGTGTTGCCTCAAAAATGGCATGACCGGTTACGTAGTTGATGTTTGCGCCGGGGGCGATACCAATACCACCAACAATTGCTGCCAACGCATCTGAAACATAGTCGCCATTTAGATTTAATGTAGCGATAACCGAGTATTCCTTAGGGCGAGTCAGTATCTGTTGTAAAAAGGCATCGGCAATAACATCCTTCACAATTACTTCATGTCCATCCTTCTCAAATACCTGCCATGGTCCGCCATCCAGGTCTTGAGCAGCGTAATCTCTTTTGGCCAGGTTGTAGCCCCAATCTCTAAATGCCCCTTCGGTGAATTTCATGATGTTACCTTTATGAACCAGTGTTACCGAAGGCCTTTTATGCGTGACTGCATAATCTATTGCAGCACGTACCAATCTCTCGGTACCTTCAACTGATACAGGCTTAATACCATAACCAGCGGTTTGAGGGAATCGTACCTTACCAAATCTATCTGGGAAATTAGACTCAAGCATGTCAGCAAATTTTCCCTGATCCTCACTTCCCTGCTGAAACTCGATACCCGCGTAGATATCTTCGGTGTTCTCTCTGAAGATGACCATATCAGTGGTGCTTGGATCGATAACCGGCGATGGAGTTCCCTGGTACCATCGCACAGGCCTTACACAGGCATAGAGGTCAAGTTCCTGCCTCAATGCGACATTCAGAGATCGAATGCCACCACCAACGGGAGTTGTTAGGGGCCCTTTGATTCCAACCAGGTATTCCCGAAACGCATCAAGTGTTTCACCGGGAAGCCATTCTCCGGTTGCGTTATAGGCCTTCTCGCCAGCAAGTACTTCCTTCCATGCAATACTTTTTGACCCTCCGTAAGCCTTCTCTACTGCAGCATCAATAACTTTCTTTGAAGCTGGCCAAATATCGATACCAGTTCCGTCACCCTCTATGAATGGGATTATGGGGTTATCAGGAACATTCAACTCTCCGTTAGATATGGTTATTTTTTGTTCGCTCATCAGTGTCTAAATAGGTTATGTGCAAATTTGAACAAGGAGTTGCGAATTTAGTTAAATATCTGTTGGAATGAAAAGTCGGACTTAGACTAGCCGAGGAATGATTGTTGGAGTTCAGTTCTCCTTAGTACTTTTCTGATTCGTTCGGGAAATCTACTGACTTCACATCCTGGATATACCTCTCTACAGCATCGGTTATGGTGGAATTTAGATCAGCGTAACTACGGAGAAAGCGTGGCTTGAACTCCTGGGTGATGCCTAACATATCTTGCATTACCAGCACCTGACCATCGACATCAGGGCCAGCGCCAATGCCAATTACCGGAATTGAAATTGATTCTGCCACTTGTTTAGCTAGCTCCGCGGGTATTTTTTCGAGGACCAACGCAAAGCATCCGCACTCTTCAATAACCTTGGCATCATGCAATAGCTTGGCAGCTTCTGCTTCTTCCTTTGCCCTAACTGTATAAGTACCGAATTTGAAAATTGATTGCGGAGTTAATCCTAAGTGCCCCATTACCGGCACACCGGCAATAAGAATGCGCTCGATGGACTCTTTGATCTCTTCTCCGCCTTCCACTTTTACAGCATGAGCCCCAGCTTCCTTCATTATGCGGATAGCACTTCTTAATGCCTCCTCAGAATTGCCCTGGTAAGAACCAAACGGGATATCTACCACCACCAATGCCCTATCAACGCCCTTAACCACTGAAGCCGCGTGGTAAATCATTTGGTCCAATGTTATAGGCAAGGTTGTTTCATGGCCGGCCATAACATTAGAAGCAGAGTCACCTACCAGCAATACGTCGATTCCAGCACCATCCAATATTTTAGCCATGGAGTAATCATAGGCAGTAAGCATTGCAATCTTCTCACTCCTGCCCTTCATCTCCCGAAGTTGATGCGTAGTGATTTTCTTTATTTGGGATTTTCCAACTGACATAGCTATGGCTTTATCTTAAATATACCGCCTTCTCACGGTCGAGGTACACTTCTATATGCTCGGTTATGGTTGTAGATAATTCATACCCAGTATACTTGGGCGCAATAGGAAACTTCGGGTGACTTCTGTTAACTAAAACAGCAATTTCGATTTTCTTGATCTCCACCTTGAGAAATGGTTTCATACCGTAGGCAAAAGTCTTCCCGGTATTTAACACGTCGTCAACCAAAACAACTACCTTTTTCGCCAATTTGCTCATTTCGCAATCGATGTGGATTTCACTTTTGGCAGGAGATTCCTTATCGATATCAACTTTTGCAAGGTGAACATCCAGGTGCGATATGCTGCTAAGCTCCTTAGCCAAAGCCTGAGCCAGAAGGTAGCCTTGGCCATGAATTCCAGCTAATAGTAACTGCTTCTCACCAAAATTATTTTCGTAGATCTCAAAGGCAATGCGCTTTATTTTTTGAACTACCTGAGCTTCGTTAAGAATAAGGCCGTTTTGGGCTGTCATTTGCTAAGCTTTGCGCCATAAATATAGAGCTTATTGAAAATCACCCAAAGAGTTTCAATCCTTATCCGTGCCGGCTGAGGCAGCGTGGTATTTTTGCCATTCCCAGGCCGAAGTCATCATGTCGTTGAGGGTGTGTCTGGGCTCCCATCCCAGATGTGATTTTGCCTTGGCCGAATTACTGTAGATGCTGGATACATCTCCAGGCCTTCTGGGCCCGACTCGGTAATTAACTTTTTCACCGGTGGCCTCTTGAAATGCATTAATAGCTTCGAGAACTGTTACCCCTGAGCCAGAGCCTAAATTAAAAATATCGAAGTTATGCGTATTCTTTCCTTGCACCAGGTAATCCAACGCTTTGATATGTGCGTCTGCAATATCAATAACGTGTATATAGTCTCTAATGCAAGTGCCATCCCTTGTTTCGTAATCGTCTCCAAAGACAACAATCTCCTGTAATGCGCCAATAGCTGCTTTTGTTATCAGGGGCACCAGATTAGTTGAGAGGCCCGTTGGGTCTTCTCCATTCTTACCTGTGATGTCGCCTCCTACCGGGTTGAAATATCTTAAGGCAATGCTATTGATTGGAAAATCAATTTGGCCCAACTGCTTAAGGATTTCTTCCCCTAGAAATTTAGTATGGGCATAAGGCGACTCGCACTGGTTTAATGGCGTGGATTCCTCAACTGGAAGCTGACTAATATTTCCGTACACCGCGCAGGAGGATGAGAAAATGAAATTGCTGACATTATACTGCTTGCAGCAATCTAACAGGTTAAGAAGCGAACCCATGTTATTTTGGTAGTAAAGAACTGGTTTTGAAACCGATTCAGGCACTGATTTGAGGGCAGCAAAATGAATCGCTCCAATTAAATCCGGATTGCTTTCAAACACGCCCTGCAATGCGGCTTTATTACAGAGATCCAGGTTATAGTTTATGATTTCCTTCCCGGTAATTTCGGCTATTCGGTTAAAAGTCTCCGGCGAAGAATTGACAAAGTTGTCTACAGAAATTACCTCGTATTCAGTGGCTCGAATTAACTCAATAACGGTTTGAGAACCTAAGTATCCCGCTCCGCCAGTTACTAATACTGTCTTTTTCAAGTTAGCCGATAAATTTTACACGAAAGTAATAAGCACAAACGATAAGAAAAACTACTTAATAAACAGTCTGCTTGTGCTGATCACCCCATCATGAGAAACCCTCAGGAAATAGAGGCCTGCGTTAAACCCAAGAACTTCCAGCGTAAGTTCATTTAACCCAACTACAGGGCTTGCAAGTATTTGCTGTAGTACCAAGTCGCCTGAAGTGTTTAGAAGTGTTACCTCAATGGGTTCGGGCTGCTTAGCTAATACCTCCAGGGTAATTTTATCTGAAACAGGGTTTGGGTAAGGGCCCTGAATAACTACAGCGCTATTAAGGTTTAGACACTTTATGTTGTCGTTGGTGTCTGAGTCAGCAACGGAAATATTCATTGGTACAAGTTCAACACAAATAAAGTCAAGATTTGACAGCAATTCCGGGGAGAACTCCCCCACCAGCTGATAATTTATTGTTTCAAAGGGTCTGATTATCCCCTGCAGTGGTTCTTGCAATGGCACGCGGTTGTCTAAAGAAATGTGAATTTCCAATTCCTCAATTACGACACTACCATTGTTAGCAATTGTAAGCACTAACTTCTTATCTCCATCTTGATCTATTTGATTGATTTGCACCAGTTCCAGGTCCAAGCTGGGTTCAACGACGGAAATAACTACTTCGGCGGTATCAACGCACCCGACACCATTGCTTGCAATTAGTTGTGCGGTACTGGTACCTATGTCGGTAAAAGTAAAAATGAAGTCTGATTCAATGCTTTCAATATTTCCGTTCACATTCCAAACAAAGGAATCGGCATTTTCCGACATGTTGGTGAAATTAACCGTAAGTGGTGCAGCGCCGGTTGTAAACGCCGGCTCAAACGCTGATGTGGGCTCTTGCTGGATAGTGATTGACTTGGTAAGCGACTGCTGACAACCTCCTTCAAGTTCTACAGTTAGTTGCACATCAAATGTCCCGGTTTGATCAAAGGTAAAAGCCACCTCTTTGCCGTTCCCAGCTCCAAGACCTGCAAAGTCCCAGGTTCTGTTAGCAACCACCTGGTTTACCGAATCTGTGAGATCAGTGAATAAAACGGCATCCCCAACACAGGCATTGGAAAATGAGAAATCCAGCAAGGGTGGTTCGCTGATGGTAATATCTTCGGTGTATGTTAGGCTACAATTGTTGTCGAAGGTGAGTGTGAGAGAGACGGGGTAAACACCGGCAGTGGAGAATTCAAAAACCGGACTAGTGGCAGTGAAATTCTGGCCATCAATAACCCACAAACGAGAGGTAACTGTTACTCCATTGAGCACTGTCAGGTCTGCAAAAGTAGTAGTTTCGCCAACGCAGGTGTTAATAACCGAAAGATCCAGTGTCGCAGTGGGCAGCACATCTACTGTGAGCTCTGTTGAATCAATGCATCCAGATTCTGAAGTTGTGATTAGCTTGACATTGAATGCCCCTTCGCTGTTATATTGGTGCGAGGGGTTCCTGTCAGTAGAAAAATTTTCTGGTGACCCGGGATCCCCAAAATCCCACTCCCAACCAACGATGTTGTCGTTTTCAACCGTCGACTGGTCAAAAAATTGAGTGAGGGTGCCGGCACATGAAATGTTATTAATGAAGCTGACGGCGGGAAGTGCAGCTATGTGAATCTCCCTGGAGACAGAAGAAATGCAACCATCTACATTTGAGGCCTCAAGAGTAACTTGATAGGTGCCTGCATCAAGATAGGTATGAGTTGGATTTTCAAGATTGGATGTAAAGCCATCATCAAAATCCCAGGTATAAGAATCTATGTTATTGCCGGTGGTAAGGTTGGAGAAAACCACATCGTTTCCCAAGCATTGGTCCTCACCAACAAAATCCACTTGTGGCCCCGCAATTATGGTTACGGGTGAACCCCCAGGATTTACTACGGTCTTTTGACATCCGCTAACGCCGGTTACCGTTAAGGTAATATCGAAATCACCACTGGTAGTAAAGATATGCGTGGGGTGCTGGTCTGTTGAGCTATTCGCTGAGCCGCTTGCAGGATCACCAAAATCCCAGAGCCAGGCGGCCGGTGTGTCTTCGGTAAACGTTGATTGATCTGTAAATGCGATATCACTGTTGGAACAGGTTAAAGAGGGAAAGGAAAAATCTGGTGTCAAATCATTCTCATCATAAATTTTAATTGACTTGATGAGCGTACTCTGACAACCATTTTGCTCTTCAATAACCAAGGTAATATTATAATCTCCTGGGGTTACAAATGTATGTGTAGGGTTTTGGTCAGTTGAAGACCCCATGCCGTCGAAGTCCCAGTCCCAGGATACAATTGGGCCTGCCTGTCCGGTTGAAAGGTCAGTAAACTGAACCTGGCGATTACTGCAGGCATTAGTAGCACTGAATTCCGCCGTAGGCGCGGGTTGTATTAGTACGGAGTCATAGAAATACTGATGTTCGCCACCAGCGTCTATTATCTGTTTAGTTATATACTTCCATCCATCAGACTGATACTGTACAGTTGAAAGTGACACATCATTCGATTGATCGATGGAAGCTCCACTACTACTATTTGGGAACTCGTAGGAGAATAATTGACGGGTGATATTGTTGACAAAGAATGCTCGTGACAGGGAATTAGATGTTGCGGTTTCGACGCCAAAGTTCTGGGAAAACCCTGGATCTAATCCTGAAATAATTTCATTGGCGGGACTATTGGTAATATCATCGCCAAAATTCAGCCTATAAACATTGGGGCCTAATGATGATAGTAAGGCAACGATTTCCCCGGAATCATAGATCACCGAAATCCCAGTAGGGGCATTGGTAAATGCCGGATTTATTTGGGAAGTGAGATCCGTGGCTACTGGATTCGGAATGAAAACATTCGCACCATAATCCAGCAATGTCAGACTGTTGGTTGCTGCTGTGCCAACCAATAAGGCGTACCAGGAATCGCATTGCTTAAAGAATTCAATATCATTAACTGGAGTATCGACGGCCGCATACTCGATTACGTCAGCTACCGGATCTGGTGTACTTGTAGCGTCAGTGCCAAGATTCACCATGACGTATTTCCTGTTGCCCCCGTCGCTAACCACAAGCACAATATCTCCATCTTCAACAATCTTTAAACTATTGCCGCTACCAGTAGTCCCAAAGTTTCCGAGATTAACCGTTTGATCCACAGTTGATAGGTCTGTTCCGAAATCAAACCTGACGATCCTGCCACCATTTAGAAAAGTACCGAATCCGTACCAGTTTCCTCCTTGATTGACAAACTCTATGGCAGTAAGTCTTGTTCCAAAGCCAGAGTAGACATCTAAAACGGAGGAAGAGGTAACCTCATCAAGTGCATCGTTGAATTCCAGGTGGTACATCATAGTAGACCCCGGCAGGAATCCATGCCACGTGGTACCATCATGTACCAACGTCAATTTCTCAGGCTGCACTGCACTAGAAAAAGCTCCGAAGCTGTTGGCTGTTGGCTGCTGCAGAAAATCACCAGGAGAGAAATCCCAGACGATGCTCTGTGCCCCTGGGGCGCTCAAGGCTACATCCTGATCTGTACAACCGTCTGGCAACCGGCTGCCCGTCAGGCACTGACCAAAAGAGCTCCAACTCAACAGTATCAGGCCACAGATGAATGGGGTAATTTTCATTGTTTTTCTTAATACGGCAGGTTAATGACCTGTAACCACGTTGTTAATAATGCTCTTGTACACAGTGTGATAGGAATTTATGCCCATTGCCAGCGAGAATTCCCTGGCACTTTCGAGGGCACTGGGAATATAGTTTCCAGCTTCAGCCATTTTGTTTACAACTGATTCATATCCATCAACGCTAAACTCATCAACGATAAACCCGGCGTTACCTTCAGCAACAATTCTGTCAACATCTCCAACGCCAGTATTGCAAATTACTGGTTTTCCCATAGACAGCAATTCAGCAAGTTTGGTTGGCGAGGAAGCTTTTTTGGAATATACCGGTTTAATAAAAAATATACCGTAGTCACAAATCGAGATCATTTTCGGCACGTCCTCACGTTCAACGAACCGAATTTGAATGTTATTTTCCAGCTTTCTCTTCTTTGCCTCTGCCAAAATATATTCCCTTTCATCCCCTGACAGAAACAGAAACTTGGATTCTGGTTTTTTCTTCAGCATAACTACGAAGAAGTCCAGCATTTCTTCAAGCATATACCATGTACCGAGGGAACCCAAATAGCAAATCACAAAGTCATCGCTGTCAAACGAAAGCTGGCTGCGAAGACTAGTTATACTTGCATCATTGTATCGGTTGGGGTCAAACAATGTGTCTTCAACGCAGCAAGGAATGACCTCAATTTTCTTCGCAATACCAGGTAAATCAGGCCAGCTAGCAATTTCATCACTGGCATTGTTAGTCAGACAAATTACGCTATCTGCCTCTCGTAGCATTTCCTTTTCCTTCTTTTTGAAGAATTTATAGATGCGTTTATAAACCAGGTTTTGTTGTGGCCAAATATTCCCTTCTACCCGCTCATCGGCCCAGAAACCTCTCATGTCAAAAATCAACTTGACCCCAAATTGTCTCTTTAACCTTAAGCCCACTAGTGCAGTGATGTAGCTTCTGCAGTGCACAATATCATAGCTACTTTCTTTGAATAAGGCTTTAGCCCTACGGCTCATGACCACCAGATCCTTTAGTGTTGAAAGTATCGGTGGCGATTTGGTATATTTTAAGGGAAACCACTGTAGGCCCTGCTCCTCCAGCTTCTCGCTTAACCGCGGTATCGAGTGGTTTTTGCCCTGCTTCTCAAAACTAAGGATGGAGATTCTATGACCCAGGTCTTTTAGTCCTCTCAGGTAGGGCAAAATTTGTGATTGGCCCAGGGCATCAGTAAGGCCATCATAAGTCATATAAAGAACCTTTATTGGCTGTTCTCCGCTATCCATTTATTGAGTAGTACTAAGGCCCAAATTCTATTGTAAAGGTAGTCTTCGCCGCGGTAAAAGCGCTGAAGGAGTGCGCTAACCTGTTTTGGGTTCAACACTTGCTGCTCCTGGATTAAATCCGGGTTCAGGTATTTTGCAACCAGATAGTTTAGTTCTCCGCGTAGCCACTTATCGAGGGGAATTGAGAAACCCCATTTGGGCCTATCAAATAGTTTAGGGTTGAGATAGTCGTAAAGTATTTGCCGAAGCAAGTATTTGGTAGTTCCCCCCCTAACTTTTAACTGTTCATCCAGATTAATGGTGAACTCAACTATTTCATGGTCAAGTAACGGAACCCTTGCTTCCAATGAATATTTCATTGAGGCCCGGTCTACCTTTACCAACAGATCGTCTTTTAGGTAGTTGTTGATATCAAAAATTGCCTGCTCTTCCCTTGCAGTAAGTGTACGTGCCACCGGCGCCATTGTCTCATTGGGTAGATCTGCAAAGGGTCCTGGTAGTATTTCCTCCAATTCTCGCTGAGCAAACATATACTCTTCCTGCGAAAGTATGTGACTCTTCAGCACCTGCTTATTAGGATAGTCCATTACATGAGATCCCCGTTTGAGCCTGTTGCTACCTGTTATCGCCAGTAGCTTTGAGATGGGTTTTCTACCTAATTGGAAAAGAGGATTTGAAAGCCTTTGTGCCCAGTTGTATGATCCATAGCCCAGGAATTGTTCATCTCCGCCATCTCCGGATAGTACTACTTTTACCGAACGGCTGGCTAATTCAGAAACAAGTAGGGTTGGAATGGAGGAAGAATCGGCGAATGGCTCGTCGTAGGTATCGGTAATCATAGCCACTCTCTCAATTGCCTCCTGCTCATCAAGCATATATTCCTGATGATCGGTTTTGAGAGAATCGGCCACTAGCCTGGCGTAGGACGCTTCAGCATACTTATTATCCTTAATACCAATTGAAAAGGTCCTCACCGGTTTGGGGCTAATACTCTGTGCTACAGCTGTAATCGTACTTGAGTCAATTCCTCCACTGAGGAAAACTCCCAAGGGCACGTCCGCGATCATACGCCTTTCCACACTTCGAATTAGCAATTCCTTTAACTTGTCTCTTGCTTCATCGGCATTAGTAGTCCTTTGCCTGGAAATGTGATCAGTAATTTTCCAGTATGGAACGATTGTAACTTCTCCCCGCTCAATTGTACCGTAGCACCCGGCTGGAAATTTCTTGACTTCCGAGTATATACTTAACGGCTCAGGAATAAAGCCCAAATGTAGGTATAGGGATATTGCCTGATCTGACCGGGTGCGGCTGAAATATGGAGCCTTAAATGATTTCAGTTCAGAGGCAAATGCAAATGTTCTTTCATGATGGTAGTAATAGAGCGGTTTGATCCCCAGCCTATCTCGAAAGATCCAAAGTTTATGTTCTTTCTTTCCCCAAATGGCAATGGTAAACATTCCGTTGAGGCGTTTCACGAATTCCGGCCCCCAAATAACAAATGCTTCCAGAATTACTTCGGTATCACTTGTCGACCGGAAGTCGATAGACTTAACCGAAGAGACTTCTTCTCTGATTTTTGCATAGTTATAAACCTCACCGTTATACGTCATCACGTAGTTGCCACAGGAAGAATAAAACGGCTGGTTTGCCGCTGGGCTCAAATCTAGTATTGATAGCCTCTTGTGCCCCAAGCCTATTCCATGCTCATCATCTATAAAAATACCTTCAGCGTCTGGCCCGCGATGATCAAGTCTTTTGGTCATCTCAATGAGATGATCTTTACTTAGTGATGGCGATATGAAACCAGCTATGCCGCACATGTTAGATTTGATCTAGAATATTGGCGAGGGCCTCGGCCTGGATTCTTCTACTGTATTGGCTAATACCTGGCGCATTCTTGTCGTTTGCCGGAGACTTGCCCTGCATAAATAACTGATAATGATCTCTCAACATCTTTAGCATCTCACTACTTGAGTTTGCAATTCCTCCATGCTGCAAACTTCTTACTACTTTCTCTGCTTCCCCACCTTCACCATCTCCCGGACAAAGGGCTATAGGGGTTCCGCTACCTGCGTACTCGTATATTTTGCTGCCTATTACCCCGCGAAAACCTTTCCAGCCAACATAAAGTAACAAATGTGACCTCATTTCCATTGTAATAACCTGATCACGTGGAATTCTCTCTGAACTCTCATAATATGGCTCATACCCCACTAGCAGGCTAGCAACGCGTGCAGATTGATGCTTATCGTAATCCAGACCACAAAAATTTAATCGAACCCGCGGTGCGTCTTCGGCATCGACAAACTCTTTAAAAGCCTTACAAAAAACTTCAATATTCTGCTCGGGATATAGGGTTCCCAAATAAGTAATGGTGAAATCGTCATACTTAGTTACTTCTTTATTGAAGTCATCTGATTCAAAGCCATTGTAAACTGCTTCACCCTCTATTGCTGAAACCTTGCTTATGTGGTCTACCAATGGTGTTGACACGGAAGTTATACAACTGGCAGTACGTACCCATTTCTTTTCAAAGTAACGATCATAGGAAGTGATAATCTTCGAGATTGGATTTTGACTTGCTCCAAGTTGTGTGGAAGTCCAGGCGTCTCTGTAATCAGCAACCCATCGGATGCCATTTTTTTTGTGGAGCAGGTAGCCAAACTTAAAGAGCTCAAAAGGGTTTCCGGAAACCACTAATTTTTCCAACTCTCTATCCTTGCTTAATAAGGTAGCAGCGTATGAATACAGATTGCCATGCGGTATAACCGAATTGGTTATATTCTGCAGGAACAAAGTAATTAATGTGAGCAATTTGCTGAATGGGCTTAACCAGCGTGCCGACTGACTCCTGATAAAAATTTTATCTCTTAGCGAAGATCTATAAGGCAAGTAGTGTACCTCGTAGTTGTGGTTCTTAGTGATCTCAACTTTGGTTCCGGTAGATTTCAATACCTGGTCACTGGCACTAATTGGAATTTCCCAGTTTCGGGTGACAATAACCGGGTAGTAATTTGCCTGGTGTAGGTGCTGAGCCCAACTCCATACGCGCTGCGCTGCGGCTAAGTTGCAGGGCGGAAAAAAGTAAGTGAGTATCAGTACCTTTTTCAATCGGTGCTTAACTTTTTTGATTTATCCAACACTGACAAGACTTTGTCATGTAAATCATGAACATCCCTGTTTCTGAATAAGACCACGTCTTGCTCACGCTCAACAGCATCGCTAGCCACCACGGGGCAACCAAGATCTAGTGCCTCATCAATACTTATTGAGTGCCCGTCAGTCAATGTTGGCCTGATCAGTAAATCTGATTCTGTTAAGAGAGGCCACATTTCTCTTTGGCCCGTTAGCAGGAAAAAGTTATCTCCAACACCGTATTTCCTAAGCCTTTCAGTTTGCTTTCTCACGTATTCCTTTTCAAGCTCTCCATTTGCCAGACAGAAAATTAATCCAAACTGTGGGTATTTCTTAACCAACAACCCACACAATTCAACCGTCAAATCCAGGCCATAAAGGTCTTCGTCCTCAAGAAATACCACCTGAAAGGCGTTTGCGCAGATAACAGGATTATGTCTTTGCAAGAACTGTCTCAGTGAACCGGGATAAGTATTAAGAATCACTTCCTTTTCTGCTAATGGAGGTGGAATATAGGCTGAAATCTTCTCAACGTTTTCTGGGGTTACCACATTATGCTGATGATATTTATCCAACACAGCTTGACCAACCACAATTAGTAAATCAAGGTTTGCGACAAAGTCGTGGTAGAACTTTGCAGATCTTTCATCAAGCGAGTCGAAAAGTCTGGAGTTATGGTCTGTAAAGAACAATGAAAACTTCAAGATGCTTCTCAGTGATTGAACTAACTGCAATATCCGTCTCTCAGTGGTGTGCACATGAACTATATCCGGACGAAAAATCAACATTAGCGAAATAAGTTTTAAGTACCTGCCGAGACTGCCGAAGTGCTTTTTGCTTGTATTGAATACCCTTACTTGCTTATCCTTTTGCAATGCCTTAAATAGCCGATCGATATGCACAGAAACTCCACCCAGGGGGGGAGGCAATGCGCCAACCAGTAGAATTTTGTGGTGAGGCCGGTAAATCTCAAAGATTTTCATTCGCAGCCATCAATGATAATTCCGTAGCCTGTATATACTCCCAAGCATCTACAGAAGGGGTTTTGCCAGCAAGCATCTTATGCAAAACCTCAAGTTCTTCGAAATGGCCCTTTTCAGCCTCTTTGGTATTCAGATCAAGCTTTACGCCATATCCATTTGTTGATTTGTAACCATCACAGACAATGGACTTACCTTCAAAATGCAGTTCAAGGTACTCTTTCTCAAGGGCTTCTGCTCCAGTGGAAAAATATTGAATGTTAGCCACAGAGCCGTCTTTAAACTTAATGCCTATTGATTTATTATCAGAGGGGTGAGGTTGATGGATTTCTACATCCAGGCTCTCGACATGAAAGGATTTAACTTCTGATTGGATCAAATGCTGTGCAAGATCTATTATGTGGCAACATTCACCAATTATTCTCCCTCCATCCTTATGTAATTTGTGATCTGGCGGCAAATAACCTGCATTCATCCTGTAATTCAGTAAAACCGGCCCCTTTCTATTGTTGAGCTTTTTGGCTATCTCCTGTATATGTGGGCTATACCTGCGATTAAATCCTACAAATAGTAAGGGCAATTCAGATTCACCCTCATTGTATAGGCTTTTGATGCTATCAAGTTGTTCAGTAGAAATTGCCAGTGGCTTCTCTACAAATACATGTTTGCCTTTCTGCAATGCCTGTCTAGTGATTTCCGCATGGTCCAGATGGCCCGTGGTGATAACAATTAAATCGATTTGCTCATCATCAAGTACTTCCTGCAAGCTGGTCGTTACATATTCAGCATTATAGAGAACCCCCACGTTTTTAGCTTTGAGGCCATCCTTGTGTACTACAGCCTTGAGTTGGTAGCTACCCGACAATTTTTGGAAATTTGGCAGATGCACATTAGACGCGAATGCACCGGCACCTACTACTGCATATCTTACGGTGCTATTTGTGGTTGTAATAGCCTTACGGCCTAAACTAACCCTGTGCCGATTTCTTTCAGATCCATCCTCACTCGCTGCACTTTCATACTTGAGGATAGAAAGCAATGGTTTCTTGCCTTCTTTTTCCAATTCTGCATAGGCATTTGATACATCCTCGATTGGGTGGATTTGTGTAATCAGCTTCTCCAGGTGCACTTCCCTTCTAGACACCAGACGGAAGTACTCAGACATGTTACGATTTTCAGTCCAGCGTACATAAGGATAGGGATAATCCATACCCTGTTGCTCGTAAGTATCGTCATAACGCCCTGGCCCATAAGAAGTTGAAATTTTTAGATCCAGCTCTTTGGCGTACATATCCTCGCGATTGATCTGCATACCGGCAACTCCCACTAGAACCACCCTCCCTTTCTTACGGCACATGCGAAAAGCTTCCGACAAGGGCTCCGAGGATGACGTAGCAGCGGTAAATAGCACGGCATCTACTCCTGCTCCGCCTGTGAGGTGTTTGGTTGTTAACTGCTGATCTTCATCCGGTAACTTTATAGCACCTTCGGCACCAAACTGCTTAGCCAACTCAAGACGATCACTATCTATATCTACCGCAATTACCCTAACACCGGCCGCCACCAGTAATTGTACAGTTATCAAACCCAAAACTCCCACGCCTACCACCGCACAAATCTCGCCTAGCGCTAAATCAGCTCTTCTCACTCCTTGTAAGGCGATGCCACCCAAAGTGATGGTTGAAGCGTATTCCAGTGGCAATTCATCAGGAGCTTTGACTACCAAATTAGCAGGCACGTTTACATATTCTGCATGATTGGCCAAACCGGCGCCAGCCGCACCAACCCTATCACCCACCTGCAATCCGTCAACTCCGTCCCCCACCTCAACCACTGTTCCACTTAGTGAGTAGCCTATTGGTTGCGGCTCAGCAATGCGGGCCTTCGTTTGTTTTAGTGTTTGCGCTACACCCTCGGCACGCATTCTGTTTATTGCATTCGCAACCTTTTCAGGTTGCTCCATGGCCCGCTGGATGAGTGACTTGGCTGAAGCTTTTACGCCGGCTAATTCTGTTCCCGGCGAAATACAGCTAAAAGCAACCTTTATCAACACCCTTCCCTTGGTAACGGTTGGAGCTGGGACTTGCTCAGTAACAACGCGGCCCTTTCTAATTGTCGCTTGGATCATTGCTATAGACTCTAGGCAAAAGTAATCATTAGCTCCAACTCTTGATCGGGTTGTAAGACTACTTTAACCTTCTGCGCAGGAACCCTTCTGTTGTATTCAGGAGCATACTGGTACTCTTCGGTGAGTATTTCACCCTTGCATTTGATTGCTATTGCGTCGCCAGCCCATTCATCATCGGCATTGACTGCTAAAGTTACTTCAGGCGCTAAGTGAAAATTCGATGTAGCCGGTGATGTGCAGTGGTCCCTGATAATTAATGCCTGGTCTTCAAACTGGTATGTCCTGGTTTTTTCTATTCCCCCTATTGTGGCCACCGTAATTTTTAATTGATTATCTGATTGTTGTATGTCCTTGACTGTGGGAAAATTGCGCACATCCCAGAAGCTTGTTGAAAACTGATCGTCTGTTTCCTCTTCGGCTAAGATGAAGTTGTGCATGCCAGGAGATCTGTATTTCTGTCGCTCCTGCAAGGACCTGGTATAGGTAAAAGTGCCACAATCTACAATTACTGGCTTCCCAGCCACAGAGCAATCAAAGCTTCCCACATCTATATGATTATGGCCACCTTGCCCGTGCATACCTATCGGGAAGATTGGGATGAACACCCGGTAATAGGCGTTTTTGAAAATATAAGCACCAGCATTGGGATAGCTGTATAGGCCCGAAAAATGGGCTGAAGTAGTGGTGAAATCATATGCTTTTATAGAAGGCAGCCAGGCATATTCAGAAATATCCGCCATTTCCTTGGCCAAAAAATCCTCTCCAAAAACCAGCTGAGCCAATTTAAGAAGATAACCATGGTTACCAGCCGGGCTGTCGCCGAGTTGCAAGAAGCGGCCGCTATCGTTATCGCCCACCATCGGGGCATTCATATTGCTATCCAAATAGGTTTCTGTGAACCGAAACATCTTCTCCAAAGTGGCCAAAAAGTTTGCTGGCAAGGAGATTTTATTGTGAGCAGCTGCAATCGCTGCCAGAGCAAGGCACTCTGTTACGAATCCATGGTATGGAACAGAACCCTCCATGTGCATGCCGTCTTCATTGACTTGTTGCTCACAACAATGGCTTAGGCCTTTGGTAGCCTGCCGCAACCATTTGCCGCTATCCGGATGATCGGAAAGGGCAATGGCTAAAAGTAAAAGCCCGGTGAAGTCAGCTACAGTATGGTTGGTGGTTTTATTGTGTGAAATGTATTCAGGAAATTCAGATATATAGGTTGCATGCTTTATTAGCTCAGCGGAGAGGAAATCTTTGAAGTCATTGTCATCCCAAAAGACTTTGCCGAATATGTGCACGGAGACTAACCACTGCGAGGCCCGAATACTAACCTCCATGGCATTTCCCCAATTGATTCCACACATAAAGGGGTTGGCATCAATCCAGTTTAACACTAGTGCCTTAAATGAATTGTAATGGGAAATGTCTTTGCTGTGGCTATATTTTTCCGCCAGCTTAATACCAAAATAGAATCGGGATTTTTCCCAGGGCACCTTTATGTCTATCCCGGCATCAGCAAAGGAGTTAAAATTTAGCTTGTCAAATCTGGTTAGCGGGAACCTAAAGCCGGATTCATCATCTAAATGCCATTCTGGATTTTCT
Organism: Cyclobacteriaceae bacterium; assembly: GCA_028285445.1. Classification (GTDB taxonomy): domain Bacteria; phylum Bacteroidota; class Bacteroidia; order Cytophagales; family Cyclobacteriaceae; genus JANQPQ01. The sequence continues at coordinate 164,720 of JANQPQ010000016.1, forward strand.
GAGTTAGGAAACTTTGCCAATGAGGAAGACCACTGAGGGGTGTCTCCAATATTATTAGGTACAGTAACCTCCCAAATGTTGCGAAGGTCTACGCCACTAAATTTCTGTGTCTCAAGCGCCTTGATCTTGCCTTTACGCTGGAGTAAATGCAGTACGTGGAGATAGTTACTGAAACGGAATAATTTTCGAACCAAACGTAACATGTCCAACTTAGCCACTATTGGAATTGCTATTTATTATTTCCTTGTAGAATTTAACCAACTCGTCAATTCTCACATCTATATCGTATGAGAGAGCTGTTTGCTTTCCGTGCCCAACTAGCTGCTCCCGGTAGTTGTTGTCGCTTAGCAACCTTTGTAGCACCTTAACAAACTGAGTTGGGTCCTCTTCATTGATGACAACAGCGTTAACATTGTGCTTCATAAAATCAACGTTGCCCTTTCCATTTAAAGTTACACAGGGCAATCCAGCGGCCATAGCCTCTAAAAACACCAGGCCGAAAGGCTCATAATTAGCCGTGTGCAGGTATACGTTTGACGACCAGAGATATTTTTGGACGTCATCGACTATACCCTTAAAGTTGATGTGGTCAGTTAGTTGACGTTCTTCTACTAAATCAACCAGCTCGTTTTTGGTGGGCCCGTCCCCCAGTAAGGTTACCTCAAAAGGCACACCCTCTGACCTCAATTGCTCTGCGATCTTTATAACAAGGCGCTGATTCTTCTTTGCCACAAAGCTTCCCACATTGATCAGTCTTAACTTGTCGTAACTACGGCCATCACTTTCAGGTGTAAATAACTTTCGGTCGAAACCATATGGAATTACTCTAACATCATCAGCCATAGCACTTGGCAATTCCCGTTTGAAGTAGTCAAAGGTGTTCTGTGAATTAGCGATGAAATGGGTCCGAACCTTCTTATACTTATTTTTCATCAATAGTTGCCGTTCAAACTGATCGGTAGCTTTTCGCTTAGAACCCATCACGAACAAGCTAAAAGACTGGAATTGAGGCATATTATCATGGCAATGCACAACGTAATTTGACTGGGAGCGTAGGCATTGCGAAGTAAGCAGTTCGGCCCTAAACAAATGAGAATGAATGATGTGAGGGTCAAATTCCTCAAGGATATCTCTATATCCATTAATATTAACCGTGGGCTTACCGGTAATTGAAGGCGTGTAATCAGAATTGATGTCTATCCTATTTAATTCCCCGGCAATATTGTCATAAGCACTTTCTGCACTCATCGTGGCAAGTATAACCTCTGTATCATCACGTCGGTGAAGGGCTTTACAAGCATCAATAGCGAATCTTTCTGCCCCACCTTTGAGCAAGTTTGGAATTACATGTAGCGCTCTTATTTTCTCAATTACCGCCAAGATTATAACCGTTTTATCCAGCCTATTTTGGGATACGTATCAATAGTTACTGTACCACCCAAGCGTCTTTTCAGAAAGTTACTACCTTTCAGCCAGAGCCAAATAAATAATCCTTTCATCCACCTGATACTCTTAATAAGCTGAAAGTATCTGAATTGCGTTGGTAGATAAAACCCTGTATGTGCTACGAAAAACCTATCTGGCTTGGTGGCAAACCAGGACTCATAGTGAAACCATGTTGCTCTTTTCTCCAGTACCCAGTGATAAAATATGAATTGCTCGCCATTCCTGAGGTCGAAAACCTTTCCCTTGTCAAAAACTACCACGTCGCTTGAGCTTAACGACTCTTTAACATTTTGCCTGTTATAGATTCGGAGTTTACCTTCAAGACTTTCCTTAAATGCAATTACGGAGATATTGTCGTTTGGCAGGTCGCGGACACTTTCTTCATTTTCAAGGTTCACATAGAATACCTGCTTACCAAATTCATCAAAGGAGCAATACTGCGGATTTTGCAATATCTCGACATAGTTTTCACTCTTCTTGAAAAGGTACTTGATGGTTTCGGTATTTCGATAAATTGTGAACGGCCCCTGGAGATGTCCTTTCTTGAATGACAGAATGTCGTGGTTCTGCAGGATTTCAGCGGTTAAAAAACTGGGTACATCGCCAAATATTAAATCGATATCGCCATATCCCCAGAAATCGTAGTCCTCCAAAAATTCTGAAAATATAAGACCATACATGGGCCGATAATCACATAGCTTGTAGGGTTCGATGTCTGGTATATCAATCTCCAGTGTTGATGAAATCTTCGCCAGCAGTTCGGTAAATGTGATAAAATGATAACTAACATTTGCAGGGCTATCTTCTGGTGGTTCCAGGTCCGTAAAAAATAGCACGTCAATCTGAGCATTATATTGACAGGAGTGAAGATAAAGTGGCAAGTAGCTGGGCCAGCTACCAAAGTATGGGATTATTTTAGCGATACGTGAGTTGCGCGCGGCCGGGTCTTCTATTTTCGCAATCATTTACCTTTTACGCTTATGAGGGAAACTCATGGTCTGGTTGAAGTGCCATCCGTTCATTAACTTCTTTCAACTTCGACATATGCACCGCCAGTGTATTCTGAGATAGCTTTGGGAAAGATGTTTTCTCAAAGCAACTGGTGGATTCTTCGAAATTAAGAAGGACAAAATTCTCCTTCTCGAATAGTGCTGATAATTTCTCTTGTTTTCTATCCCATTCAGGCAATCTACCTACCCAGCTTTCATAGTAAACCATTGGCTTAAATTGTTGCAGAATATTCAGAGCTCCTTCAATCACTTCTAACTCCATCCCTTCTACATCAATTTTGATGAAATCCAGCTTTTGCATGCCAATATCCGTCACAAACTTATCCATTGTGGTTAGTTCCATCGCAATGCCCTCGTGGTCGTTAAAGGCTGCGTTGCCCCGGGAAAAAATCTCCTGCCAATATTTCGTTTCGTTCTGATTTGAAAAACCAACGGCAAAATGACTAATTACCTGGTCAAATCTAGGATTCAACTGCTGGTTTTTCTTAAGCCTCGCCGCAATTTCCGGTCCCGGCTCTATCGCATACACCTTACCATTTGGCTTAACTGCGTTTGCCATGCCGAATGTGAGGCTACCTACATTAGCCCCAACATCAATACATACATCCTCGTTTTTCAGCAGTCGTTTCAGCATTGATAGGGTAACTGGGTCATAGCAACCGTTTACTAAAATGTCTCGCTCAATGGGGTAAGTTTTATTGAGTTGGAAACTAATATCGCTTAAGTATTCGTTGCGCAGTGTTACGATAACTTCAGTGCCTTCATTAAGCAATGCCTTAAATACCCTGGGCCGAAAGTTGCCCCGGATTAATCCCTCCTTTAAACGATGTGGAAGGGCGTTAAATATTTTTTTTAAAACCTGCCTTATGATTGCTTTCAAATCATTGGACCTTTCTATGTGTTCTAATATGGTAATCTAAAGCAGCCAGGGCCACCATTCAGGATTGCACTAATTTTTCATTGACCACGAATGGCCCACCAGGAACCCCTCCTTCTCCCTTGGCAATTTACCAAATCCGAAAAAGTCTCCATCTTCAACAAACAGCGATCCTACGTGTTCAATGTAATCAGCGAATACACCATTTACGGTACAAAGCAGGTTGAATGAGTACTTTCCCTGAAACAGGGGCAGTTTTGGTATGTTGCATGAAACCACACCTTCATCTTTAGAAAAACTGAATAGGTTATTCTTCAAGTCGTTGTGACAGGTGAAGTACACAGTGCCATCTTTAATTATCTGAAGCCAGAATATCACGTTGGTTAATCGCTCTCCTGTGCTTCGGAAAAAGAGGTTTATATTAACCGAATCCCCAGACGACACGGCCTCTACTCGCTCGTGGTGTTCATCGGTTATTTCTACTGAAGTAAAACGAAGCGAGCCATTTCCCTTTCGATCCTGTCGTAATTCCAGGCTATCTGGTTCGGCATTTGAGCCTTGCTTTTTGTAATAAGAAATACATTCACCTGAAGTCCCCGTCATTACCAAGCGGCCGTGGTCTAACACAACTGCCGACTTGCAAAGGGAGTTTACCAGCGGCATGTTATGACTTACAAATAGCACTGTCCGACCATGCTGGCTTGCTACATCTTCCATCTTACCAATGCACTTTTTCTGGAACTCCGAATCCCCTACGGCAAGAACTTCATCAACGATCAGAATTTCCGGCTCCAGATGGGCAGCAACGGCAAATGCCAACCTTACCGACATTCCAGAGCTATACCTCTTAACAGGAGTATCAAGGAACTCGGCAACTCCACTAAACTCAACAATCTCGTCGAATTTAGCGGCCACCTCCTTTTTTTTCATGCCCAGTATTGTCCCGTTTAAGAAGATGTTCTCTCTGCCGGTAAGCTCAGGATGAAACCCAGTTCCTACCTCCAGCAAAGAGCAGGTCCTGCCATGTAGTTCCACACTGCCTTTTGTTGGTTGGGTAATCCTTGATAAGATCTTCAATAACGTCGACTTGCCGGCGCCATTTCTCCCAATTATACCCATCACCTCTCCCATATTGACTTCAAAAGTCACATCCCGCAATGCCCAAAAGTCCTGACTGGCATATTTTCCCCCACTGATCAAATTGGCAAATGAGTCTCTGAAACTGGTCTGGCGCCGATTACCAATTGTGTACTTTTTCGAAAGTGAGTTTACCGCTATTGCTCGAGACATGCTAATTAACGGTTGTGTTGTAAAATTCAGAGGAAAATCGGCCATTAATGCCCGTTAGAAATTCGGTAGATTCAAATACTACAAATCCTGAAGACCGCAGTAAATCAGCACCATGGCTTTTTGTCATTACCTCCGGATGCACTTCTACAACAACCACTTTTACCTTGCTCTCAATCAGGCTGCGAAAAGTGGCATCGCCTAGTAGTCTTGCCTCTGAACCCTCAATGTCTATTTTGAGTAAATCCACTATCGGTTTTTTTGCCATTTGCAAAATTTCGTCAAATGTAATGGTTTCAATGCCGTTTTTATCATTGCCATTCACTTCGGAAATGGAAAAGGACCATGATTGCCCGTCCCGAAAATCCGTATTCGGCGCTAAGACCGTATTTGTATCCCAAATACCTCGCTCAATTATGCTTATTCCCTCTATATGATTTCTTTTTAGAATCTCTTTGTGTTGAACACAATTTTGGTGGTTGGGCTCAACACAGAGAATTTCCGGTTCTTCAAAATAGCAGTGAAAATAAATACTTGTTAGCCCTATGTTGCTGCCCAAATCAATAATCAGTGGGGAAACAATATTAGCCATCTTCAACAGATTTTTAGCGTGTAAGTATTCCTCATCGAGTATCACCTGATTAAAAACGGCCAGATCTGAGTCATGACTGCGTAATGTAAAGTGAATTTCTTTTGAGTTTACTTTATGCATGAATTGAAGAGCTTCTCCTGATTTAGACAACTGTTCAGTACTAATTGCCATGCTAAAAGATCGTTTAGCTTTGAATTTTCTGACCGACTTAAGTTTTGTTAGCCGATTGATCCGATCGACCAGGTAAAACCAGGCAAGGTCTTTAATTGAGTAAATCCTCAAGTACTTTTTGAGCCTATTAAGCAAATTGGGGTTTAGTTTTTGGGTTTCAGGGTCCGTGCGGAGGATTATTCCACACCCATAGGTATTACTATTTGCAACTGGTTCAAATATTATATGTCTTAAACAATGTCAGCCATTACTCTTTCAACCTTCCGAAAATAATAGATGCCGGTAATAAACAGCACAATTGTAAGTGAAAATGAAATCGCTGCATAGGGATGTGGGGGTGCACTACCCAATATTGACCATCGAAACCCTTCTACCACCCCAGCCATGGGATTGCAATAGAACAGAATCGCAGCCCAGGTTGGGATTTCATCGGTTATCATTGATGAGGGGTAAGCAATGGGTGTTGCATACAAGCCAAGTTGCACCATGAAGGGCACAACATGCTGCAAATCCCTAAACCTAATAGTCAACGAACTCATCCATATTCCAACGCTTAGAGCGGCAAGGATTCCTGCGAATATTAGTATGGGCAGAAATACGATGTTGGGAGAAGGTATATACTGATAGTACAAGGCCAGAATGGCAATAAACAACAGTGCAATGACCAAATCCACCAGCCCTACAACAGCCTTGGAAAGTGGAATGATTATTCTTGGAAAGTAGATCTTCTTTATCATCTCCTGCGAGCCAATAATTGAATTACTGGAGTTGCTCAATACGTAGGAGAAAAAAGTCCACGATGCCAATCCGCATATGGCAAACAGGGGGTAAGGCACACCACCGGTATCAACACCTGCCGCCATACCAAATACTACAGAAAAAATTAGCAACGTCCCGAAGGGCTGAATAAAAGCCCAGGCGAAACCCAAAAACGTTTGGGCGTATCTTACCCTATAATCACGAAGGGCCAGAAGCCAAAACAAGTCCCGATAGGTAAGGACTTCTCCTAAGCTGACTTTTGCTCCGCGCTTTGCGTCAATTACAGTTTTTGTCATTTCTAATCTTAAGTTGCTATTGCATACCCAATTCCGGGGTGGTACTAAGATTTTCAGATTTTGCCCTGTTTCGCCTTTGAGCCATACATCTACTCCAGGTAATGACCAGGCCAATTACGTACAAGGGTATTATAGGTATCTTATATCTTACCAGGGAACCAAAGTTGCCGGAAGACACGCCAATTGCAAAAGCAAAGGCGACAGCAAAGGTAAAACAGAAAAGTACATTAGGATCTTTGAAAGTGGTCTTTAAAAATCTCCATGGCCCGGCGGATAGTACAAAGTAGATTGTCGCGGCCAGCAAAATGACATTCTCAACCGCCGCCAAAAGCATTAATGGGCTATTAATCTCCCACAAGTATGGTCTGAAAAAAGCAAGCCATACTGCGGGCACAAACTTATTGGTGAGTCCGGCAACACTGAAGTCATAATCCCCCAGGCTATAGCCTGAACCTTCCGCCCTTACCGTCCACATGGAATTATCCTTAGCCGTAATTTCTGCTGTCTTCATAATGCTGGCAAAGGAATACCTATCGCTATCGGCCGTTATGCGTTGGGCTGTATAGTAGCTGGTGCCAATAATTCCTACTATAAGCAACGGAGTACCAATTAGTTTTAGAGCAGTTTGCCTTATTCGGTGCTGATACATGCTATAGAGCCAAACTGCGATGGCAGGAATTAATGCCAGCATTATGTAGATCTTTACGGTGAAGATCACCCATAAGGCCAGGATAAGAATGAAGAGATTTTGAACGAAACCCTTCCGATGTCGTGATAATTGAAGTGCCGCAAATACTGCCCATCCCAGGGCACTAATTGTTAATGTATCTTTCATCACTCCTGAACCCCAAAAGACAACGCTGGGAATAAAAAAAATAGCAAGGGCAAAGTGCCAGACCAATCGAGGGTAGTGTCTAACAAAAGCTATAAACAGCGCCCATAGTCCACTAAATCCAACCAATGCAAAACATACAGCAATTGACGAATAAGTATCAAATGTTAGAATACTGAAAAATCCTGCTACTCTGACAACGAAGTAAGATGGGGCATCATCAAAATACCACATCTTGATAGCGAATTTGTAAGTCTCCGGGCTGAAAACGTTATTACCAAATATGAGCTTAGTTGCTAAAAATGGGCTTTCAAGAAATGCCTCCCAGATGTAGTGAGATCCAAAAGTCGTGTATCCGAAGGTATCACCTCCTTCATAGTAGAAGCTGTAAATCAGACCCAAACTGATTGCCCCAGCCACCTTAAGAGTTAAGGCAGGGAAAAAGAATCTCCTGGTATCTAGGTTGGTTACATACGGGCGTATCAGGTATGCCAGAAGCATAACTATCAGCAAAAGTAATGGAGTCACTATCAGGTCTTTGGGGCCCACAGTAATATTGTTAATTGAGTATTTTTGTGTACTGTTTGGGGTTTGGGAAGCCCTCGCCTAGCTAAATTAACTTACCTTTGCAAGACACCAATAGCCAATTGCCGGAAAAATTTGTCGGCTCAACCTTAACTTTGTTAAATTCTAACCTGAAGAAACTGACCTTACGGTGGCCATAAAACGCAAAATACTACTCTGCGAACTTAACGAAGTGCCTATGCGGGTATTTAGTCATTTTGCCGAGAAACACCCAGATTCGAATCTCGCCAACATTCTTCCAGCAAGCACTTTTGCCAAAACCCTAACCACAGACGAGGGGCACTTACATCCCTGGACTACCTGGCCTACACTACACCGGGGAGTAAATAATCTGCATCACAAAATAAAAGACTTCGGTGAGAATCTGACGGATCAAAATGAGCAATACCCGTCAATCTGGGACATTCTGGCTAAAGCCGGTATTAAAGTCGGGGTCTTTGGATCTATACACAGCTACCCTTTACCACCTAACTACCGTGACTTCAGCTTTTACCTGCCAGACATATTCGCTAATAGTGACGAATGTTACCCGGAAACGTTAAGGCCATTCCACAGCTTTAATCTTGATATGTCAAGAACCTCCGGCAGAAATAGCCAGATTGCCATTGATAAGTCAAAGGCAATAAGCTTCGCGTTAAGTTGCGCCCGGCTTGGAGTTAAGCCTGGAACATTCGCCAGCCTGGCAAAACAACTGTTGGATGAAAAAAGTACCCCCTGGAAATCCACCCGCAGGCGAAGCTTTCAATCTGTTATTGCATTCGACGTTTTCTACAAGCTCTTTAAGAAGCACAAGCCAGATTTCACTTCATTCTTTTCCAATCATGTGGCTTCTACTATGCATCGTTACTGGGCAGCCACATTTCCCGATGATTTAAATCAAGAAAATATTAGTAACGAATGGCGAAGCCGCTTTTCCGGGGAAATTGACTTCGCCATGCGGAAATTTGATAATATGCTTGGGCCGCTGGTTAAGTTCACCAGAGACAACCCGGAATACGTTTTGATTGTTACCAGCAGCATGGGACAAGAAGCGGTTCCCGCTAAAAAAGTTGAGACGGAACTCTTCCTTGCTGATGCCCCTAAATTCCTTGGAGCATTAGGATTCTCTACTACAGCCTGCAAGCCCTTAGCTACAATGCACCCCCAATACAATTTCGAGGTTAGTGAGGATGCCGCAGAAAGTTTCCAACAGTCTTTGAAACTACTGAGCATCGACAATAATCCCATTAGCTTCAGAAAAAAGGAGCATGGTTTCTTTAGTATCGATCTTGGACATAATAACCTTACATCAGATAATGTTGCCCTCAATGGCAGCACATTGTCATTGGAGGAATTAGGACTGGAGAAAAGAGCAATTGAAGAAGGTGCCTCTGGTACAGCCTACCATACTCCGGAGGGCTCTTTGATAATTTACGATCCGGCAAATAGCCAAAGACCTGATCATCAGGATATTATTGACACCAGGGCATTTGCTCCTACAATACTTGAAAATTTTGGAGTGGAGGTGCCATCGTATATGGTAGAAGACAGGCTCCCTGGCTTTTAAATCTCGGAAGTTCGGCTATGAAATAGTGTAAGGCCGGCAATTGGATTTTCCACTATGTTTTTGAGTGTTAAGCCTCTTTCAGCTGCAACTTCTCTGAGAATTTCATTGAAATAAAAGGCAACAGACCCCACAAAATGGATCTCCTCATTCTTATAACCCTCGTACCTGGTGACGTTCTTAGTGAAGTATACGCTGAACCCATGGTGAACCAGGTTATGTAAATGCTGGTGGGTGCGATTATCAAATATGAATTTTGTGAAACTTGCTACATACTTTGCTGGGCTATCGCCATGATAGACTTGAGAGAGTATGTCTTCCCTATTAATATTATATCTGCTTTGTAGTTTTTCTGCCAGATCTGATGGTAACTCCTTGCGAATAAAATCGCCAAGTAGTTTACGACCGAGGTAAAATCCACTTCCTTCGTCCCCAAGGATATATCCTAAAGAGGGCACATTTGCGATGATCTTCTTTCCATCGTACAGGCAAGAATTTACTCCGGTGCCTAGAATGCAGGCTATCCCAGCGCTATCGCCACAAAGTGCCCTTGCTGCGGCAATCAGGTCGTGGTTAACTTCAATTGATGCATTGAGGAAAGTTGTGGTGAGCGCCCGCCTGACCCGATGTTGATTTTCATCTGATGAACACCCTGCTCCATAAAAGAATATCTCTTCAACATCTCCCAGTATCTTAGGGCCTAGCCCGGAAATAATTGAGGCTATCTCTTCCTCGCTTTGATAGTAAGGGTTAATTCCAGCGGTTTCATATTGCTCTACCGACCCATCTCCAGCAATTGTTCGCCAGTGGCTCTTGGTACCTCCACAATCTGCAATTAAAATCATGAGCAAATATGTAAAATCTAATCTTTAGTTGGTGCTAAGTTTACCAACTGGTTTGAATTTCTTCAGAACCTCTGGCGTATGAGGTGCATCACCAATCTCATCGGTAAGGTCTTGCCCCGCCCAGTGCTCATAATGAGTTCCATCCTTCCACAACCTGGAATCAGAAACATCATAGATAATACCTTCGAAAGCAATCCAGATATCTGGCCTGTCTTGTCCATTTCGCAAGGCTAATTGAGACTTAGTAAATTGGGGTAGTTCCATGCTGCTGGCACAAGTCAGCGCTTACTTTGAAGTAAGGTAGTTGAAATCTTTTACTATGGTGTGAAGAAACTTAACCGGAGGTAATTCACTTTGAATGTTAAGGAGCGATTTTACCTTTTCGGTAGCCGCCAAAACCGGCTTGGGGTTTGCATGTTGCTTGTTGGCCTTCAAGGCCTCCTTTATGATAAGCATATCCTTTTCGGTAAGCTGTAGCACCTGGCTAAACACAGGTTCATAATCAGATTTGAGATTCTGAATTACCCGATGACTTGAAACGGCAATGTCGCGATCTACTTTTATAACCGTGGTGCCAGCGGCCATATCTCCCACCCGTTGTCCCTTGCCATTCATAGCTATGGCAACAATTGCAACGGATCCACTAGCCATATCTACCTCTATCAGGCGTGTAATCCACCTCAGCACATAGGCCCCAATGGTAGCATTGGAACCATCGAGTTTCACCACCTTTATCTTCAGCACTTTCTTGCCAAAACTTTGACCCTGTAGAAAAATTTCGCTGAAGAGGTGGTAAAAAAAGATGGGTAAATAAAAGGATATAAATATCCAGATGCTGTCAAAGCCTCCTTCTACCAGCAGGTAAGTAACGGTTATACCATACGCCAGTAAAACAGCAGAATCGATCAGGGTTGCCAAAATCCTGTCGCCAACTCCCGCTACTTCGTATCCAATAGCAACGTTCTGGGTAGTTTGGATATTTACACTTTGCATGTTTGAACTTGTACAAGCATAATTCGGAATACGCCAAAGGTAATTTCAATGTTCTAAAGTAACGGTATTTATTACCTAAATTGCTGCCGCTAGAAATCGATAGGATATTGGTGTTACAATCTGCTGCTGGCAGATAACCACCCGGTGATAAGTAATGAAGCGAATTCTCTTTGTGGCAGCGCATCGCCCTGGCAGGTCACCCTCCCAGCGATATAGATTCGAGCAGTTTATGCCTTTACTGGAAGCCAATGGCTACCTGGTTGATTACTCATATATAATTTCGGAAAAAGACGATAAGCTCTTTTACGCACCAGGCAACTACTTCAAGAAACTATCCATTTTGCTAAGGAGTATTCGCAAGAGATTCGGCGATATCAGAAAGTCCGATCAGTACGAATATATATTCGTTCAAAGGGAAGCATTAATGCTGGGTAGCGCCTACTTTGAAGGTCGTCTTGCCAAGTCCAATGCGAAACTAATCTATGATTTTGACGATGCCATCTGGCTGCCTGATAACTCCGGTGGCAACGCCAACCTTTCCTGGCTCAAGAATCCTTCTAAAACCAGGAAGATTATAGAAGTGAGCGATTTAATAATTGCGGGTAACCAATATCTCGCCGATTTTGCTACGCAATACAACACACAAACCACAATCATCCCTACAGTTGTTGATACTGATCATTATCAAAGATCGGCCACTACAAGCTCCCGCAAAATCTGCATAGGATGGAGTGGCAGCTTCAGTACTATCCGGCACTTCGAACTGGTGATACCTGCCCTCAGAAAGGTCAAAGAAGCCTATGGAGATAAAGTGGAATTTAGGGTATTTGGTGACGGCCACTACCGGCTACCCGAGTTAGATATACAAGGTGTGCCCTGGTCTCTGCAAACCGAGCTGGAGGAATTGTCGAAAATAGACATTGGATTAATGCCATTACCGGAAGAAGATTGGTCTAAGGGGAAATGCGGATTGAAAGGGTTGCTTTACATGGCAATGGAAACCCCAACAATCATGTCTCCAGTCGGAGTAAACTCACAGATAATCAAGCACGGAAAAAATGGTTTCCTGGCTCAGACTGATCAGGAATGGGTAGATCGCATGTCGGAGTTGATTGAATCAGCAACACTCAGAACGGAAATCGGCTCGGCTGGACGTAAGACTGTAGAAAACGAGTATTCCGTGAAAGCCTATGAGAATAAATTTCTACAGGTATTTACATAAGGTGAATCCTAACTTTTGCCTAACTTTCAAGGCTGAACCCAGTAATTCAACCACAAACTAAAGTTGACATGTTCAAACAAGGAATATTGTACTTACTCATTATCTCTGCTTTGCTATCTTGCCAAACTGAAAAAGAAACGGAGATGCCAAAGACAGATGAGGAATTAAGAACCCTGGCAAACGAGCTTGCACAGAAATACATAATTACTGACGGCCACATCGATATACCCTATCGGCTTAAGAATAGGATGGAAGATATTTCTGTGAGGACGGAGAACGGAGATTTCGATTATGTTAGGGCTAAGGAAGGTGGCTTGGATGCTCCATTCATGTCGATCTACATACCTTCCGCTTTACAAGCAACCGGCGGCAGCAAGGCCCTGGCAGATTCCCTGATAGACATGGTTGAAGGGATTGTTTCAAAAGACCCTGACAAATTCGCCTTGGCATACTCTCCAGCCGATGTAAAGTCAAACTTCGAAAACGGTTTGATATCACTACCGATGGGAATGGAAAATGGATCGCCAGTGGAAAGTAACCTCGAAAACCTCCAGCATTTCTACAATCGCGGAATCAGGTATATCACGCTAACGCATGCGCTTGATAATGAGATCTGCGATTCGTCATACGATACCACAAGAACCTGGAACGGACTGAGCGACTTTGGCAGACAAGTAATTGCAGAGATGAACAGACTTGGTATCATGGTAGATATTTCTCACGTTTCTGACGATACCTTTTACCAGGTAATGGAACTTACTGAGGCTCCAGCCATTGCTTCACATTCCAGTTGCAGGGTGTTTACTCCTGGCTGGGAGCGCAATATGAATGATGAAATGATAAAGAGGCTCGCTGAAAATGGTGGTGTAATTCAGATTGCCTTTGGGTCTTCATTTTTGGATTCTGCTTCGGTTAGAAAACGACGAGACAATAACGAGCACATTGCCAATTGGAGAAAGGAGAATAACCTGGACGAACAAGACTCAGCTGCTCAGACTTATGCTGCCCAATATAACGCTGATAACCCATTCTATACTACAGTGCAAGTTGCTGCAGACCACTTCGATCATGTGGTGAAGCTCGTAGGCATCGATCATGTAGCCTTCGGGTCTGATTTCGATGGTGTCGGTGATTCTCTTCCATACGGTTTGAAAGATGCGGCCGCATATCCTAACCTTATCTTCGAGCTGCTAAAAAGAGGTTATGCTGAAGAAGATATTGAAAAGGTCTGCTATCTAAATGTATTCAGAGTGTGGTCTAAAGTAGAGGAAGTCGCTGCAGCTAAGCAGGGATCCTAGCCATAGCGGGTAATAGGGAAAACAAGTATGCGAGAAGCAGCATTTGTAAAGAATAATGTAGCACGATGGCAGGAATTTGAAAGATTGCTGAGCCTGGAAACCCCACCGGATCCAGACCAGATGGCTGAATTGTTCATCCACATTACAGATGACCTTTCATTCTCCCGAACCCAATATCCTGATAGCGAAACTACCATTTATCTAAATGGCTTGGCTTCCAAGATACACCAGGAGATCTATAAGAATAAGAAAGAGGATAAGAACCGATTTATCACATTCTGGACAGAAGAGATACCGATTCTGTTCAGGAGTGTTCACGCCAAACTTCTGTATTCTTTCCTAATATTTTCACTAGCTATCTTGATTGGAGTTGTCTCGCAACAAAACGACGAGGACTTCGCCAGGCTAATTTTGGGAAGTGGCTATGTGAATATGACTTTGGATAATATTGAAAATGGTGACCCGCTGGCAGTTTATGGTCGTACCGAGCAAACTGATATGTTTTTCAGGATCACCTTCAACAATGTTCGGGTTTCATTTATGGTATTTGTGGCCGGCCTATTGTTCTCACTGGGTACTGGATTTATACTATTTGGCAATGGAGTTATGGTAGGTACTTTCTTTACATTTCTGGCCCAGCAAGATTACCTTGCAGATTCACTGCTAATTGTTATGTTGCATGGCACCCTTGAGCTGTCGGCAATTGTGGTGGCAGGAGCAGCTGGTTTCGTACTTGGCAATAGCATTCTCTTTCCCGGAACCTATTCCAGAATTGCCTCATTCAAGATTGGAGCAAAAAAGGGGATTAAGATCATTATGGGCCTAATGCCGGTATTTATCCTGGCAGGTTTTATCGAATCGTTTGTTACCCGATATACGGGCATGCATTGGTCTATTAAAGCTGTGGTGATAGTGCTGTCAGCTATATTTATTGTTTATTACTACATCTACTTACCTATTAAATTAGAACGCAATGGCGCAGGCAAGAGCCATCAGATATCAGAAAGAGAGGAAGTTCGGGCAAAAGATTAACGCCACGTTCGAATTCATTAGAATTAACTTTTGGCCGCTGGTTAAGAGCATGCTCTTTATTGCTGGCCCTTTCATTGTAATCGGTAGCATCTTTATTGGTAATTTCTTCACCCAAATTTTCATAATGGCAGCCTCTGGCGAGAGCGGACCGGCAGGAACGGACTTCAATGCTGCCATCAGCATGTTTGTGGGCATAATTGGTTTTCTGTTATTCCTGTTGCTGGGGGGGTCGGCAATAATTGCAGTGGTAAACAATTACATGAAGGTTTATGAGGAAAAGCAAACACACCAATTAGAGTTAGCAGATATATGGCCAGCAGTTAAGAAAAACTTCTTAATGGTATTTGGTACCATGTGCCTGCTTTCACTCCTTGTTATTATCCTTTATGTTGTGGTAATAGTACCGCTAACGTTAGTATTAGCAGCCATTCCCGGACTGTTCATTCTTGGCATTATTGCCTTTTACGGAGCTATTACCTATCTGTCAGTAATCTTCACCCTGGTATTTTTCATTAGAATCTACGAACGAAAAGACCTGGGGTCGGCGCTATCGAGGGCATTTTATCTTATTAAGGGCTATTGGTGGAAAACATTTGGATTGCTATTTGTCATGAGCCTGATACATAGCTCAATTACCACCCTCTTTATAATTCCCTGGTACGCCAACCTGATACTCTACATTTTTCATAACGCTCAATCAAACATCTTTGAAGAACCTTCTTTGCTCTTTACTATTACCAATTACGCTACACTGATTTTGTACATGTTGAGCAACTTCATCTTTTATTGTATTCCACTTATTGCGTTGGCCTTCCAGTACTTTAACCTGGTAGAAATAAAAGAGGCTAAAGGCCTTATGGAAAGCATCGACGATATTGGAACTACTTCCCAGCAAAGTGATGAGGAAACTTATTAGTCTGCTTTTAATACTTGCCAGCATTTCGGGTTGGGCGCAGGAAGATCAATCCGGAATCTACCGGGATACGACCAAGATTGAAGAAAGGCAATTCTCTGAAGCCCAATTAGAAGAATATCGTGCAGATTCGGATTTTGACTACGGAACTCGCCCCACTCCGGAGCTGTCGCTCTGGGAGAGATTTAAGCGTTGGGTAGCTCAGCTTTTTCGTAGCCTTTTTTATTTCGGAACTGAAACGCCCTGGGGCAAACTATTACTTTATGTTGGGGCAATCTCGCTAATAGTGGCCGTGGTGATGCGGATTTTAAAAACCAAACAGAAGGGCATACTTGCCGGTGGAGGCGCTTCTTTGGAATATGGCGGCGCCTTGGATGAGAACATCCATGAAATGGATTTCCCAAAGCTAATAACCGATGCCCGTAACAACAGGCAATTTAGGAAGGCTGTTAGGCTTATTTTTCTTTATGCCCTCAAGAGATTGGCTGATTCAAAAATGGTTGAATGGGAAGCAGGCAAAACCAACTACGACTACGTATCTGAATTAGAGGCTGATAACCTGCGGCCACACTTTGGCGAATTGAGCTTTTACTTTGACTATGCCTGGTATGGCGATTTCAAAGTAGATGAAAGCACCATGCGCAAAGTGGATGGCATATTTTCAAAATTCAATTCTGAAATGGAGGGGATGTCATGAGACAGGAATTGAAATACAGTAGCTACTTACTAATAGCAGTCGGCGTTTTCGTAGCCTTTGAAATTTTCACTCCAGACCCAGTCAATTGGACTGTAACCTACCGCGACGATGACAAGAACCCCTACGGTGGCTACGTTTTTTCAGAGGTAATGCAAGATGTGTTTCCTGGGAAATCAATCTCGAACTCGGTTTTCACTCTTTATGAGCTTGATACGCTTCCAAAGGAAACTAATCTCTTTGTGTTGGCCAGCCACCTGAATCTCGATGAGCTAGATACTAAAACCCTCCTGGAAAGAGTGGCTGCCGGTGGCAGCGCGCTGCTATCTGCAAACAGTTTTGATGGCACTTTAAGAGACACGCTAAGTGCCTGGACCAGCGACTACTTCTTCTACACAGACCTCATTGAAAATATCACTCGTGCCGATACTGCTGGAGTATTCTTTAAGAACCCACAGTTTGCAAATCATGATGAATACTATTTCCGCCGAAATAACATTCCGTATTGTTTCGTAGACATTGACACCGCCAGGATGAGCGTAATCGCTGAAAATGATCTGGGCTACCCAGTTGCGCTTAGAATAAAGTGGGGAGAAGGGAATCTTATCCTAAACTCAACACCTATAGCCTTTACCAACAATTACATGCTCTACCAAAACAATAGCGACTACGTAGCCAAGCTGATCAGTCACCTGCCCGTGGCTAACCTCCACTGGACACAATACTATCAAATCGGCCGGATGGAAGCGTTAACGCCGTTGCGTTTTATTCTAAATAATGAAGCCCTACGATGGGCCTATTACCTGTCAATACTTAGCCTGCTTGTATTCATTATGTTCGAATCGAAAAGAAAGCAAAGAGTAATTCCAATTATCAAACCGCTAAAAAATACCAGTGTTGAGTTTGCCAAAACTCTGGGTAACTTATACCTGCAAGGAGATAACCATAAGAACATTGCCAAAAAACAACTACACTATTTTCTTGAGGGAATAAGAACGAAATACAACCTTCCAACCAATAAACTAAACTCTGATTTTTTTAAGAAACTTGCCAACAAGTCTGGCAATCCTACTCAAAAGGTAATGGACCTTTTTGCATATGTTGCAGAACTCGATAAGAAACCTGCACTAGCAAAAGAAGATTTGTTGACCCTAAATAAGAAACTCACAGAATTTCACCATGGATAACGAAAAAGAATTTACCAGCAGGATAGACCTGAGCGCCCTGAGAGAGAGCGTTGAAAATATTAAGAGAGAAATTGCCAAAGTTATTGTTGGCCAGGACAGGATGATTGACTTGCTGGTTACTGCCATACTTGCTGATGGCCACGTTTTAATTGAGGGCGTACCCGGTGTTGCCAAAACACTTACCGCCAAACTACTTGCAAGAATCGTCGATACCGACTTCGCCCGTATCCAGTTCACACCAGATCTTATGCCTTCTGATATTCTCGGCACTTCTGTTTTCAATATGAAGTCATCCGAATTCGAATTCAGGGCTGGCCCTATATTCTCCAACATTATACTAATTGATGAAATAAACAGGGCTCCAGCCAAGACACAGGCGGCTCTCTTCGAGGTTATGGAGGAGAGACAAATTACAGTTGATGGTACTACCAGCAAAATGGAAGAGCCATATATGGTTTTGGCGACACAAAACCCTATCGAACAGGAGGGCACATACCGTTTGCCCGAAGCTCAGTTAGACCGTTTTTTGTTTAAGATCAATGTTGGATACCCGAAACTGGACGAGGAGATCCGTATTCTGGAAAGTCATCATCAAAACAAAAACCTAAAAGATCTATCGACAATTACACCGGTATTGAAGCCCAAAGACATACTGGACTACAGGGAAAAAGTAAGTACGATACACCTCGACAATAATCTGCTTAAATACATTGCACAAATAGTAGCACAAACCCGTGAAAACAACGCTTTGTACCTCGGCGCATCCCCCAGGGCCTCAGTTTATTTAATGAATGGAGCCAAAGCTTATGCGGCACTGCAGGGGCGCGATTTCGTTACTCCTGAGGATGTAAAGTCTTTGGTCAATCCCGTTCTTAATCATCGGGTTATTCTCACCCCTGAGAAGGAAATGGAAGGCTTAGGTGCCGAAGACATCCTCAATCAAGTTACAGAATCGGTTGAAGTACCCAGGTAGTGAAAAGCCTAAGAGCGCTATATCTTACTAACAGACTATTTACCGTTATAGGCATAATAGCCTTTGTGTTTATTTTTGGCTTTCTCTTCTCGTCGGTTCTCTTTATCGCCAAAATCCTTTTCTACACGCTACTGGTATTATTTAT
This sequence comes from Cyclobacteriaceae bacterium, assembly GCA_028285445.1. GTDB lineage: Bacteria > Bacteroidota > Bacteroidia > Cytophagales > Cyclobacteriaceae > JANQPQ01. Next base: position 183,420 of record JANQPQ010000016.1, read on the forward strand.
TGCAGATGTCACCTTGCTTTACAGCTCCGTAAGCGGGGTAAAGGCCAGAAGGTTTGTAGCAGACAAACTCTCTAATGGAGATTTCAATGAGATTAGGGTCTATATTGAGAATCACTACCCTTTCAATATCGGTGTTAACCTCATCGACGAAGTACCATTCCAGTTTCAAAGAAGAGATTTGAATTACCACATTGAGCTTAAGCCCAATCAAAAGAAGACGGTAAAATACCAGGTTAGGCCTGTAAAAAGAGGTGAGTACTCATTTGGGCTTATCAATATATTCTGCAAAACAACCTTGGGGCTTGTCTCAAGAAGATACAAACTAGGCACCGCAAGCATGGTGCCTGTTTATCCATCTTTTATTCAAATGAGGAAATACGAATTGCTGGCCATCTCCAACAAGCTAACAGAATTCGGAATTAAGAAAATTCGTCGTATCGGGCACAATATGGAGTTTGATCAGATTAAGGAATATGTAACAGGAGACGATTTCCGCACCATTAATTGGAAGGCAACGGCCAGGAAAGCCACTTTGATGGTGAACAGTTACCAGGACGAGAAGTCCCAGCAAATCTATTCCGTTATAGACAAAGGGCGCATCATGCAAATGCCATTTGCGGAAATGACCCTTCTTGATTATGCTATCAATGCAGCATTAGCAATTTCGAATATCGCCATAAAAAAAGACGACAAAGCCGGCCTTATAACTTTTCAGCATAAACTCGGCACGCTAATTCCAGCTAGCCGACGCAATAAGCAAATGCATATTATCCAGGAGGCACTTTACAATCAAAAAACGGCATTTAAGGAAACTGATTTTTCTAACTTATTTGCGAATATTCAACACAAGCTTAGTCAAAGAAGCCTGTTATTGCTGTTCACCAATTTTGAGTCTGCCATTTCAATGCGTAGGCAACTACCCTACTTGCACCGGCTGGCAAAGAATCATCTGGTAGTATTAGTGTTTTTTGAGAACACAGAGCTGACCGAACTGCTACAATCGAAACCAAATGACGTCAGAGGGATTTACCACAAAACTATAGCCGAAAAACTAGCATTCGAGAAGAAACTCATGGTGCATGAATTGGTTGCTAATGGCATCCATGCCGTGTTAACCCCACCAGATCAATTGACGATTAATACCATTAACAAATACCTGGAATTAAAAGCCCGCGGCCTGATTTAGGACGGGTGCTCTTTGCCTGATCTTACGGGGAAGAATGGAAGGGAAATCATCATTAGTGCTTTCTGAATGTCTTTGCCGCTTCCACCTTCTCTGTAGATAAGCAAGCCATGATAAATCAATATTATGGCCCATAGTAATATCGGGAAGAGCATCCACCAAAGTGAATTGAAGTTTCTCAAACTCACCAAGACCAGCACTATGTTCACTACAAAATAAACCACTACGTGGATTACGAAATAGTGCAGCTGCTTTATTAGCTTTTGTGTCTTCTGATATAGGTCCTTATCCTGCACTTAAGAGGGGTTTAGCTATAATTTGCCCTAAGGGCTTATTAGCCCGTGGCAATTGTTGTATGAATTTAAAAAAGAAAAGGTAACTCAAGCAAATCTTAAGTTACCTTGACTCTATCAAAAATTCTGAGTTAAAACCTTCCAAACTTCATAGTGAAGAAGTAATTGGTATTTTCGAAATCGCTGGTAGAAGTAGCCAGCAGCTCTAGATTTTCTACAAATCGCCGGGTCATTCCCACCCCAATACGGAAACGCCTTGAAACGTTTACTTCTAATGCAACTCCGGGCTCGATATACCAGAACACGTCGTCAGCGACAACATCCGAAGAGCTATCAACCGTATTGTTTTCATAATCCTCAAGATACCCCAGCCAGCCTGCACCTCCAGCAATGGGGAAGGTAATATGAACTACCTGGTTAGAAAGTATTATAGGCTCGATAAACATTCCACCGTAGCCACCAATTATGAAAACGTCTTGCAGCGGAGTAACATCGCTATACTTTGCGGTTGGAATAATGCCATGCCCTTCAAAACCTATTGCAACAGCCCGGTTAATAATCCAACCTCCTCTAAATCCTGCCATAACAATTGTCTCTCCTCTAAAATCGCTGCCTCTGAAGCTCAAAGCTCCAAATCCACCATGGTGGTGGTTTCTACCTGCGAGGGTTTTAATTTCTGATCGATTACGGCGTCGATAGCGTTTTTCCCACTCCCGGTCACGTTCCCGTTGTGACCTTCTTAGAGCGTTTTCAGTTTCTGTGGAATCGCTTACCGTATTATGGTCCTGACTCCATGCCAAGCCAGCCGTAAATATGAGCAATGTGAGTACTAATTTTTTCATAGTCTTGAGTTTCCTAATCTTGTTGAACTAAAGACACCCTTCCTCCAAATGGGTTTCCATTTCCGGTCAAAACTTTTTGCTGAACCGCCCGTGAACTACAACTGGAGCCATATATAAAGCGTTTTCACCCTTGAAAGCCCTTTACATTGGATTACCATTCATTATTGCTATCCTTGTGCAACTTGAGACGATCTATATATGTTCAATTTTTTTAAAGGGAAGCGAAAAGAGAAGAAAGACCAGCTTCCATCCCTTAGCGATTTAAATAATCAACCACTCCAGGAAGGAGACTTAGTACTTTCCCTTCGCTATGATCTCGGAAAATGCAGGTTAATTGTACAGAATGAGAGTTATGCCTATGAGTCACTCGATAGTGGCGAAACTGTAAGCTGGGTGAAAATGATTGATGCTGCTACTGAAAATCAGAAGGTAAAAAAGATAATACCCGGCCAGGAGGGAGAGGGTGAAGATAAACAAGAAAGTAAGCCTGAAGAGAACGAGATGGTTAAAGATCAGTAGTCTTTTCCCATTTTAGCTTCGGAACAAGCTCTTCCACCAGTCCTTCGAGGCGCTTTAGCTCAGCAGGAGCCCCATCGTAATCAGTAATTTTCAAGCTTTTGCCGCCATCTGTGAAGGAAATGTAAGTTGTTGGCAGATCTGAGGCTGTTGAAGTATAGCTTTCTTCAAATTCAAAAAAATTGCTATTGCGAAATTCCTCCACCAAAGTGTCGAAAGTACTTCTATCCATAATTGCCTTAAATTCTCCAAGCATATCAACGTTCTCCACACCCCTGTAAGTGAGAAAGCCATTACCGCTAATCTCGATAGTGTAAACGGGGCAGGAACCAAAGCACCTTGTTTTTTGCATGGAGATAATTACCCCGTCACTACTCAGGTTTTGAGTGGATTTGCAGGCCATTGAAAAGACAACTATGCCAATAATGATTAGAGCACTTCGCATTTCTTAAGGATTTTTAAATCATTTGCCGATTACAATTGTTAAGGAAACTGTATTCCTCTAAGAAGCTAAATCACAGTTTAGCTCGAAATTTGCTAATTTTAAAGTTACAAGAATAAAAGGTAATAACATTTCAATAACCTAACGAGTATGAAGGTAAAATATACCCTATTAGCAGTTTGCATCATTTTCGTTTTGAGCATTCACCAATCTCAAGCGCAACGAAAAAATAAAAACGGGAAAGGAGATGTACTTTACCCCACCTGGATGATTGTTGAGCACGAGCGTCATGATGGTAATGGAGAAATCATCCTGGAGCCGAAAACAAAAAGCAGCAGTAAACTTAAGCAAGCCCAAATAGAAGTAGAGTATGTGGGTTTCACCCCTGATGCCCAGGCCGTTTTTGAAGCGGCGGTAGCATTCTGGGAAGGTCAACTTAATAGTGATGTTGTCATTCGGGTACAGGCAAACTGGAGTGCCTTGGCTCCTGGTACGCTAGGGTCTGCTAATGCTGGAACATTCTTTCGTGATTTTGACGGTGCACCGCGCTCCGGAGTTTGGTATCCAGTGGCACTGGCTGAAAAGCTAACTCGTGGGGAAATGAACAGTTCGGAGAGTTTTGATATAGTCGCCAACTTCAATAGCCAGGCAAACTGGTATTTGGGCGATGGAACAATTGGGGCAAACGAAACAGATCTCAAATCTGTGGTGTTACATGAAATTGCTCACGGCTTAGGCTTTACCGATGGATCGAATGTAGACAGTGGCGGTATTGGCACCTTCTTAATTGCATCTAACGACCCAACCGCCCCTTCATCTCCATTTATTTACATGGCTAATGTCGAGAATGGCGCTGGTCAAAATCTTGTAGAGACTTTCACAGATGGTACAGCAGCATTAGGCACTCAACTGACAGGAGATGACCTATATTTCAAGGCAGCTCTAAGTGAAGTGCGCCTCGGTACCCGCCCTAGAATATTTGCTCCTGATCCTTACAACGGTGGATCTAGCATAGCACACCTGGATAATATTTTCAATGGGGGACCTCATTCGCTGATGACTCCAAGTATTGCTTCCGGAACCATCATAAACAGCCCGGGAGTGGCCTCTGAGATGCTTGGTGATCTTGGATGGCTTCACACTTTTGTTATTCATGATGCACTCAAGGATAGTGAAGATCTAAACACCGAATTAACCGTGACAGCCGTGGTGGAAACAGACACTGAAGTTGATGCCGCTACGTTTGTCTTGCACTATTCATACAGCACCGACGCCGACCCATTTGGAGATCCTGCCAATGATAATACCGTAGCTATGGCAGCTACAGCTAATCCAAACGAGTACTCAGCGGTAATTCCCGTAACTGGATCGGAAGCTAACATCTCATACTATCTGGAAATAAAAGATATTGCGGAAAGGATATTTTCCAACCCTGCTGAAGCTCCAACTAACTTTAACAGGGTGGTGTTAGGGCCGGATACTACTGAACCAGTAATAGAACATACACCACCAGCTTTTATTTTGAACACCGATGAAACGCTCGAAATCACCGCGCGAGCATCTGATAATATTGCCCTGGCAACTGTGGAGGTTGAGTATTTCATCAATGGAGATGCCCAAACTTCTTTTGAAATGTCAATCGATGCCGGCTCAAATAACGATGATCAATACATAGGTACGTTTGACTTATCAGGAGTAACTCTCCAACCAGGTGATGAAATAACATATCGAATAGTTGCTACTGACGCCTCAGCAAATGCTAACCAGGCCTTTAGTCCTGAAATGGATTTACACACCGTGGCCATTGAAGGTGTAGCGCAAGCGTTAGCTGAGTATTCCAATGATTTTGCATCTTCTGACAATGATTTCTTCGGAGACCTATTCACGAATGAAACTCCAGCTGGTTTCAGTGATGGTGCATTGCACTCTACTCACCCTTACGCCAACGCGGGCGATGGAAATGAACTAAACTTCATTTCTCAGCTTCGCTTTCCAATCATATTGGATCCATCTGATGCATTTATGAGGTTTGATGAAATCGTTTTGGTAGAACCTGGCCAGGCCGGTACAAGTTTTGGCGATGCTGAATTCTGGGATTTCGTAATTGTTGAGGGTTCAAAAGATGATGGTGCCACTTGGTTGCCGTTGATCGACGGTTATGACTCCGGAGATCAGTCAGACTGGCTCGCTGCCTACAATGGTGGTATTCCTTCAGGAGGCCAAGATTCAAATGCCTCTGGCAGCCCCTCGTTGTACAAAGAGCGACTTATTAATATGCTGGCTAATGGAAACTTCTCGGGGGGTGAGGAAATACTGATACGATTTAGACTTTTCTCTGATCCATTCGCATTTGGTTGGGGTTGGGCTATAGACAACCTCGAAATTCAGAGCTTTGAAGTAGTTAGTATTGAAAATGAGTTACCAGGAGTAAGCGACTTTAAGGTTTACCCTAATCCGGTAGCCGGGAATTTCTTTACCATCGAAGCTCAGTTGGCTAAACCTGTTTCCACCCTAGAACTAAAACTTGTGGATTTGATGGGTAAAGAGGTTCTTTCAATGGAGATACAGCCCGACGGATTGAGAATTGCCGAGCAGCTTAACGTTAGCCAAATACCTGATGGTGTTTATGTGATTAATATCCAATCTGAGCAAGGTCGTCTTACAAGGAAAATAGTTAAGGCAAACTAAGTTGTTGCTAGCAGGGCCAAAACAGAAATATTTCTAATTTTGGCCACGTGGACCTACCTGGTGAAACCTGGCACATCGCAATTGACACTGGCGGTACTTTTACCGACTGTGTAGCTGTATCACCTACTGGTGATACAGTCAACTTAAAAGTTCTAAGTAATGGCACCTTAAGAGGCCGAATTAAGAAGCAGCTCAGTGGTAAATCCTTCGAGATCACTGCTCAATGGCCGGTAAACTCCGACATATTTTCTGGTTTTCAATTTCGGACCTTAAAGTCTGAACTGGAGGGAATGGTCAACCACGTTGACTTAGAAACAAACACCTTACATCTGCACCAAGACCTATCCGGGTTAACTGAAGGCGAGGATTTTGAGATCACTACCGGCGAGGAAGTGCCGGTATTTGCCTGTAGGATTATTACCGGTACTGGAATTAAGTCTGAGCTCCCTCCTATCCAAATGCGCCTTGGAACCACACGGGGCACCAACGCTCTACTCGAAAGGAAAGGAGCCAAGGTGGCTTTTGTAACAACAGCTGGTTTTACGGATATACTAGACATAGGAAGCCAACAAAGGCCTGACCTTTTTGCTCTGGAAGTCAAGAAAAAGAGAGGTCTCTACTCGCAGGTGTTCACCGTAACTGAGCGGTTAAATGCCAGCGGTGAGATTTTACTGGCCCCTACCTCCACGGAAATGGAAGCTGTGGCTGAGCAAATTACTAACTCGGGTTGTGATGCTGTGGCCATTGCATTTCTGCATAGCTATCTAAATCCAGTCCACGAAGTAGCGCTTGCTAAACTGGTGAAAGAGCAAGGTATTGTCTACGTCTCTCCCTCGGCAAATATTTCGCGCAGCATAAAATTTGTTAACCGTTGCGAAACCGCTGTGGTAAACGCCTACCTATCTCCTATTATCGACAGCTATGTCTCAAGTATTCAAGGCGCCCTTGGCCAAAAATCTCTCAAAATTATGACCAGCGCCGGAGGGTTGGTTAGTAGCAGTAATTTTTTTCCGAAAGACAGCTTGCTTAGCGGACCCGCAGGCGGCATCGTTGGCGCAGTCTCCGAAGCAAGAAAAAACAATCGCCACCAAATTATCACCTTCGATATGGGTGGAACATCCACGGACGTAGCAAGATATGATAGAGATTTTGTTTACCGGTATAACCTGAAAGTAGGTGATGCCACCTTAACAACACCGGCATTGGCAATAGAAACCATCGCCGCCGGGGGAGGCTCTATTTGCTCTTTCGATGGTCATAGTTTCAAGGTGGGGCCCGAAAGTGCTGGGGCAATGCCGGGGCCAGCCTGCTATGGAGCCGGCGGACCATTAACCATTACTGACGTTAACCTCCTTCTAGGCCGGCTTGTGCCAAGCAATTTCAGCATTCCGGTAGATATAAGGTCTTCACAAAACACCCTTGAAGAGTTAGCATCAAATCTAATTGCAACTGGGGGTAATAGTATTTCAAAGGAAGATATACTGCTAGGGTTTCTAGACATCGCTAACGAAAAAATGGCGGAGGCTATTAGAAAAATATCTATCCAGGAAGGTTATGACCTGGAAGAATATACCTTACTGGCGTTTGGTGGTGCTGGTGGGCAACATGCCTGTGCCATCGCCCAACATTTGGGAATAAAGGAGATTATTCTTCCTTATCAAGCCGGAATCTTGAGCGCCGTAGGCATTAGAAATGCGGCCATTGAAAGATTTGAGAAGAAGCAAATCCTGGAGTTGTGGAAAAATGTGGAAGATAGTATCTCCCAGGAAATTGAAATCCTCACAACGAAGGTTATCACTAACCTTAGTGAAGAAGGTTTTGATGTCAAAGACATCTCTACCAAAGTGCATTTGCATCTGCGATTTATTGGCCAGGAAAGTAGTATTGAAGTTCAGCTGTCGGAAAAGACTGTTTTGGAAGAATTTCAGCATAAGTACAAAAAGCTCTACGGTCATTGGCTCACGGACAGGGATATTGAGTTGGAATCTATTACAGTAATAGGTTCTGCATTTAAGGCTCCTGAAGAGAGTTCCACCAGGAAATCTGAAACCCACAAACCTGAAACATCGGGCTATTCCCGGGTCTACACCTCCAATGGCTGGTCGGAAGTACCAATTTTCAATTGGGAAGCCCTTTCCGCAGGAGCCACAATCCAGGGACCGGCTATAATTCTTAGCCGTACCAGTGGCGCTTACGTTGAAGGCGGTTGGCATTTTGTCCTGGACAAATCCAATAATGCGGTTCTTACCAAAAAGTCAGATACTGTGCAAAGAAATGACCAGGCTAAGCCTGAGGCAGCATTGTTGGAATTATTCACCAACAGGTTTACCGCTATTGCTGAAGAAATGGGCGCGTTGCTTCAAAGAACTGCTTTCTCTGTAAATGTAAAAGAGAGGTTAGATTTTTCATGTGGGGTGCTTGACCCGAATGGCAAACTTGTTGTAAATGCTCCTCACATTCCGGTACACTTGGGAGGACTGGGCATATGCGTCCGCGAAACTCTTAAAGAGATTGATATTGGTCGCGGCGATATAATTATCACTAACCATCCCGCATATGGAGGATCTCATCTTCCTGACATTACATTAATAGCAGGAGCTTTTGACTCATCTGGAAATGTAATTGGATATGTGGCTAATCGCGCTCATCATGCAGAAATTGGGGGGTTAACGCCGGGCTCAATGCCTCACAATGCCACAAACCTCGAGCAAGAGGGGGTTGTAATTGCACCCATGCACCTGGTTAAGAACAGTGTCGCACTTTGGGATGACATTGAGTCTCTCTTTACCGAGGCACCATTCCCAACCAGATCCTGGGAAGAAAACCGGGCCGACCTTAACGGCGCCATTGCTTCGATAAAATCAGGCGTAGGCGGGTTGGAGGCTTTGGCCGGGAAAAACGGCCGAGACACCGTGCTGAACTATATGAATAAGTTAGGCACCTATGCAGCCGAAATGCTTCTTGATAAACTATCAGGACTTTCCTCGGATAGTTTTGAAAGCGAGGAATACCTTGATGACGACTCCGTGCTGAAAGTCAATATCAAGTTTGATGGCCGTAGGCTGACAATAGATTTTAATGGTACCTCTCCAGTAAACAAATCAAACCTCAACGCAACACCAGCCATTGTCAACAGTGTAATCATATATGTTTTGCGACTTCTGGCCAAAACTGAAATCCCTCTTAACGAAGGATTGATGGACATTGTAGACATCAAACTTCCGCCCTCATTGCTAAGTCCTGATTTTGGCGCCGATTCCACCTTATGCCCGGCGGTAGTTGGGGGAAATACGGAAATCAGCCAAAGGCTGACAGACACCCTATTGAAGGCTTTTGACGTAGTAGCTTGCAGTCAGGGAACGATGAACAACCTGCTATTTGGTAACGAAAAGTTTGCCTACTACGAAACGATCTGTGGAGGTACCGGCGCCGGACCAGGGTTCCATGGATCAGACGCTGTGCATCAACATATGACCAATACCAAGATTACCGATCCTGAAATAATGGAGCTTAAATACCCCGTTACCTTGGAGAGGTTTGAGATAAGGGAAAATTCAGGAGGAAAAGGAAAATGGAATGGTGGCAACGGTGTGGTGCGGGAAATCAGTTTCAATGAATCACTGATCCTTACTTTGCTAATGCAGCATCGAAAACACGCTCCGTATGGATTGGCAGGTGGGGGAGCAGGCCAAACCGGTGAGCAGTACTTGATTGGAAGTTCAGGAGAATCTCAAAACCTCGAAGGCGTTGCCAGCTTGCAAGTGGATGAGGGAGATCGTATTTTGATAAAAACTCCCGGAGGCGGGGGCTATGGTTCCAAGCCAGATTAAAGATGAGTGACAAGGCCAAACCAATTTCTAAGGTCAAAAGTGTACTGTTCTGGTCTATAATTTCAGCTGCTTTTATTGGCCCTGGCACAGTTACCACTGCATCCAATGCAGGTGCCTCCTTTGGAATTGCTTTGCTATGGGCTCTCACTTTCGCCACCATCTCCACCGTTTTCTTGCAAGAGGCCGCAGCACGAATTAGCATTAGCTCGGGAAAAAGTCTCGGTCAAAACATTGCAGATAGGTACAAAGGCAAGAGTGCTACCTATGTGAAGTTTTCTATTGTAGCCGCCATTTTTATAGGAGGAGCAGCTTACCAGGCGGGAAATACACTTGGTGCAGTTTCCGGCATCAGTCTGATTTTTGACCTCAACCCAAAAATAGTAACTCTAATTATCTTCTTCTTCTGCCTTGCTCTGCTTTGGCAGGGTAATATCAAGACAATAGCCCAGGCATTGGGAGTAATAGTAGCGTTGATGGGAGTGATCTTTGTTATAGTGGCTTTCGGTGCCAATTTTAGCCTTGGTGAAATAGCAATCTCCGCCATTATACCAAGCATACCCAAAAGCAGTGATCTACTGGTGGTGGGGCTAATTGGAACTACGATTGTTCCTTATAACCTCTTTTTGGCTTCAGGTATTTCCAAGGGGCAAAGCCTCAAAGAAATGAAATTCGGAATTACACTTGCGGTTATAATTGGTGGCATTATCTCTATGGCCATCTTAATAGCCGGAACCATGGTGATTGGAGTTTTTTCTTTTGAGTCGTTGCACCAAACGATAAGTGAGAACCTGGGTAACTGGGGCGGATGGCTTCTTGGTATTGGCTTGTTCTCTGCTGGCTTTACTTCCTCACTTACCGCCCCGATGGCTTCTGCTATTACGGCCCAAAGCATTTATGGTGTTGATAATGGCTGGGGTAATCAATCGAAAAAATTCAGATTAGTGTGGGGTGTAATCCTCTTGACCGGCCTCATCTTCGGGCTATCTGATGTGAAGCCTATTCCCGTTATAATTCTGGCTCAGGCTATGAACGGGTTTCTACTTCCATTTGTGGCTATCCTTCTGCTGGTAATCTCTAATGACGGCAAAGTGCTAAGGGAGGTTGATCTGAATAGCAAAAGTCAGAACATCGTCTTACTACTGGTAGTGGGTATCACTTCCTTCCTGGGACTAAATAACCTTATCAAAGCCCTTGCATCAGCCACATCCATCAGCTACCAACAACAAGGTATCTTCATCTACCTCTTTGCTACTGCTTTGGTGATAACGGTATTAGTTGGCAGGTGGATTTATCAGATAAGACAACATCAATAGCCTTAATCCAGGGGTTTTACCCCAATATTGCGCAACTCGATTTCGGAAAGGAGTTCCATTTTTTCTTCCAGCCAAAGCGTCTCATACTCGTCAATCTTACTTCCCTCGTATTCCTCTTTTGGTTTAAAGTTATTCCAGTCTACCCATTGAATTCCCCCAACGTTCTGAACGTTAATGGCCTCTCTAAATCGACTACCTCCGCCATCAACATGATAGTTGTAGGCCATGTAGTCGAAGTTCATGGTTTCCTTATTTACCCAAAACACAAACACATCTGTGTAGTCCTCTCCTCCTCCCTCCTGTTCAAAGGTCACTTGGATTTCATAATACATTTTTCCCTTTATCTCAGATTCTCCTAGTAGTTTGCGATTTACAGCAGGATCAATCAGAGGTTTGGGAAGTAAGGCAAACCACCAGACTGAATTTACCGACCGCTGGTATTTTACCGCCATGGTGTCAATTACATCAACTACATCCCCGTTTAGCTCCCTGTAGAAAGCATCATTGGTAAGCACGTCATGTATCTGCCCCAGAGAATCTTCAATGAAGCGCTCGTAGGAAAACATACCTTCTTTACGGTATGCCCGATAATGTATGTCTCTGAAATCGAACTCCACATCTATCTTATCATAAAGTTCTCCACCTGATTTGGCAATTACTTCGTTCACTATTGAGTCTGCCGTTGGTTCCGAATCACAAGCTGAGAACATGACAATAAGCAGTGCTAAGGGCAAAAGGGCAGGTGTGAGTTTCATAGATCTGTACGGGTTAATCTCAAGTAACAAACGAAATTTAAATTGAAAAAGTTGATATGCGCTTAGATCAACTTTGCGTGTGTTGAAATATAACGATCAGGTAAATCTCCCTGGGTAGCTTTCTCGTAGTCTGAGTAGTTACAAGGGATGATGCAGTTCCTTGCGTACTGCGTTTTTCCCTCCGGGAAAGGTACCTCCATCCACCATTTTTCGCTTAACTTACTCTTATAGAAGTTCAGTGTTTCCGGCTCTGAAGGCATCGCTACTACGAACTTCAAATAATCATTAGTCTTGAAATCCTGCTCGTTTTTCCTACTGTAGTAGCCCTCAATAAAATACCAGATCATGGTGGCCGCCACAGATGCGGTCTTATTGTCCTTGTCGTCTAAATCCGGGTTATATTCATAAACTCCAAATGAACTGAGTTTTTCATTTAGTCCGGCATACCATGATAATTGGCAAGCTTCTTCTCCCGTTAACCCAAATGGCTGGGCACGGAAGTTACCGGGTGCATCGCTTGATCGGATGGCTGTAACATCGAAAGTAAGCATATCTGCATCGCGCACAATCGGCTCCATTTCAGCCAAATGCGAGCGCAGATGACCTACTCGGTAGGAATCGAAATAGAGCTTCTCCAAAACAGCGATGCTTTGGGGATTTATAAGGTAACTCTGGTATGCAAGGTGGCTATAATTGAAAAGGAAATTAGGATCATGCAATAGGATACTTTGTAAATGGCTCTGGTTCATGTCACTCTCTTTGCTGTCTTCCATATCTAAGAAAGCATCCACATTTAGCACTGTAACTAGTTTGTCAAGCGCCTCATAGGCCATATACTGGCCGTAGTCTAGATCTTGCGATCCTCCAACTAACACGGGAAGAACATTATTCTCCATGAGGAACTGGCAAACTTCTTTAATCCTCAGGTGAGTCTCCGACAAATCCACCCCATTGCGCAAATTCCCAAGATCAATGATCTTGTAGCTACCAGCCCCTTTTTTAAGGTTGTACAGCTTACTCCTAACAACGTTAGCTCCGTGCTCCACTCCTTGGTTTTCACTGGTACCCCGGTTTTCAGTCAAGCCGATCAGTGCAACATCCGCTTCCTTAATTGAAGGCATCTCTTCTTCATTCACCATTATACTCTTATAGAATGAAGTAGATGAGGAAATGTCTTCGAACAAACTTGGCTCAAGGGACGAGAAAAAAAGTTTTAAATCCATTGATTGTGCTTCAGCAGCCTAAGTTAACATGGGAGAAGTGAAAACAAAACTTTAACCTCAGGCGAGAGGGTATCCATTAGAATGCAAAAGGCTTGTGAAGTTCTGGTACAAATAATTATATAATTATATTTATATTTTTTATAACTATATGCCTGAGTTATTTCAATTATTCTTTTAACAAAAACTAATTCCATGCTAAAATCACTAAGTAAACTTTCCTTTTTTCTGGCTGTAGTTTTATTCAGTAGCTGCGCATCCTCCGGATTGTTCAACACCACCAATCTCACAAATGTTGAGCTGTCAGCACCAAACTATAGAATTGTGGCTACCAACGTTGTAGGCGAAGCGCAAGCCGGTTACTTAATTGGGGCTAGTGTCCCAATTAGAGGTGAGATGCAATCTGTCGCTTTATTTCGGATTTCTGGAAACGGGATGCTGTACCAAGAGGCTATTAACAACCTCTGGAGCAATTTTGAAGCTCAACATGATGCTGTTGCAGGACGCAAGTTGGCACTGGTAAATATCCGCTACGACTCCGAGGCAGTAAACGTGTTGCTATACACCAGACCGAAGGTATCAATTCGAGCAGATGTAGTTGAGTTTTTAGATTAGCGTATGCTTCTCTGAATTCAGATAAGAGATTTTCTTGAGTAGAAATACGGGGCAGAGACGCCTCGTATTTTTTTATGTCAGAGATTACCCTCCGAAATCGTCGAACCTGATGTTCTCAGATGGGATTCCCAGTTCATCCAGCATCTTCAGTACGGCCGCATTCATTAGTGGTGGGCCACAAAGATAAAACTCAACTTCTTCGGGATCGGGGTGATTTTTCAAGTAATTATCGAAAAGCGCCTGATGAATAAATCCGACATATCCATCATTTTCATTGTCATCCAGATTTTCCTTTATAGTCCAGTTATCTTCCTCAAGTGGCTCTGAAAGTGCGATGTGAAACTTAAAGTTGGGGAATTCTTCTTCAATCTTATTGAAGTGATTAAGGTAGAACAATTCACGCCTGGACCGGCCCCCGTACCAGTAAGAAACCTTGCGATCAGTTTTTTCCGTGTGGAATAAATGGAAAATATGCGAACGCAGCGGGGCCATACCAGCACCACCTCCTACGTATATCATCTCTCTACCAGTAGGGTTAATGAAGAATTCACCGTAAGGACCTGAGATGGTTACCTTATCTCCCGGCTTTCTTGAAAATACATATGAAGAACAAATGCCTGGATTAACCTCCATCCATTTGTTAGCCTGTCTATCCCAGGGTGGAGTAGCAATCCGGATGTTAAGCATTACAATATTTCCTTCGGCCGGATGGTTGGCCATGGAGTAAGCCCTGAATATGGGCTCGTCATTTTTCATCTTAAGGTCCCACAGACCAAACTTATCCCAATCTTCCTGGTAAACATTATCTGGGTGATTCAATTCCGGCTTGGGAGTGATGTCCATGTCCTTGAAATCGACAGTGATCTCCGGCACATCAATTTGTATATACCCTCCTGATTGAAAATCCAGTGTTTCTCCTTCCGGCAGCTTTACTACAAATTCTTTTATGAATGTTGAGACGTTGTAATTCGAAACAACTTCACATTCCCACTTTTTAATGCCGAATATCTCCTCCGGTACCTTGACTTGCATGTCTTCCTTCACTTTCACCTGGCAAGACAAACGCACCTTCTCTTGCTGCTCCTTACGACTCAAATGGCCAACCTCGGTTGGGAGTACGTCACCACCACCATCGATAACCTGGCACTTACACATCGCGCAAGTACCACCGCCGCCGCAAGCAGAGGGCAGAAATATCTTCTGACTTGACAGCGTTGAAAGCAGGGTAGATCCCGCTGCCACTACTATAGGATTCGAGTCATCACCATTAATAACAATCTTTACATCACCTTGCTGAACCAACTTCGATTGTGCGAAAAGCAAGATAAAAACCAGTAACAAAATAACTATGGTGAAGGCAATAACCGACGTCGCAATTAAGGTCATACTATTGTTCTTTTAGAAGCATCTGAGATGTACAAATATATTCAACTTTTTGGCAAACCGGAATTTATAATTGTACTCCATTTTATCTAACAAATGAAGGTAACAGCTGTTTCCAGGTGCCTTTAATTTTATTGTATTTGATAGTGCTGGGAAGAGCCTTCCACCAGTATTTATTCAACTCCACAGCAAAAGAGGGTTGCATGTAGCAGTTTATAGTGCAGCCTTCGCATTCAGGCAGTCGCCCTTCAAGGGCAGCAAGCTTCTGCACTGCAGGCGATCGATAAACAGAATAGATATCACCATTGATAGCAAACTCCTTCTTTCCCAAGTGATAACACGGCACTACTAATTTGTCATCAGGAGAAATGACAATTGTGGAACTGCCTGCCTTGCAGACTGGGTCAGCTACGTGATTACCACCATCACGATGTAAGGCAATGAATCCTTCATTTAGATAGACATTTGGCTTTTTGCCCCAGGCTGAGATCTCATTTAGTGTGGCGGCTGTCAATGCAGGACCGGCATCTACAGAAGCATAATTGAAGACCGGATTCAGGATTAATACCAGATCGTGAGGTTGGGTTATTTCCGCATACACTTGGGCTATCTGGTCTACATTATCTTCAAAAACTGTAAAGATGATATCCGGTCTTTCGCCAAGGGACTTTGCAATACGAATTGATTTCATTACTGCATCGAAGCATTTTACGCCTCTTGATTGATCGTGTTCATCCCGATTTGGAGAGTCTAAGGAAAAGTGCAACATGTCTACAGAGCCTGCCAATTTTTCTGCCCATTTGGGATATAACAAGCCATTAGTGGTGAGGGTAGTGATAAAACCTAAGTCCTTTGCCAGCCTTAGGAGAATATCTATTTCCCTATGCAATAACGGCTCCCCACCGGTGAAGTCAACCACTTTCACCCCAAGCCTCTTTAAGCCAATCAAGTTTTGCCTAACCTGCTCTTCAGTAACGTAAGGAGATGGTTTCTCCCAGATATCACAAAAGCCACACTTAGCGTTGCAGCGGTAAGTAACATAGTAATTACAAAGTACTGGCCTGGAGACTAACCTCATTGTTTAGATGGAAATACCCTAAGTTAGGCTATCACAGGCAGTAAATCTAGTATTCGAAATAAGGTATCTCTAGATACTAATGGATACTAGTTTTCTAGGAGCCTCAATAAACTGGTAAGCCTCGATTTGAGATTTCTTCGGTCAACAATAAAGTCAACAAACCCTTTTTCAAGAAGGAACTCGGCGCTTTGAAATCCTTTCGGCAAATCCTTACCTATAGTCTCCCGAATTACCCTGGGGCCTGCAAAACCAATTAAAGCCCCTGGTTCGGCAATGTTGAAATCGCCAAGCATGGCATAAGAGGCAGTAACTCCTCCAGTGGTAGGATCTGTTAGCAGCGATATATAGGGAATCTTAGCCTTAGCCAGCAAAGCCAGTTTTGCAGATGTTTTGGCCATTTGCATTAAGGAGATACCGGCCTCCTGCATACGAGCGCCCCCCGTTTTGGAGATTATTACCAAGGGTATCTTTTTCTTGAGGCTGTAATCAATTGCTCGGGCAATTTTCTCGCCTACTACTGAGCCCATGGATCCTCCAATAAAGCTGAAATCCATGCAGGCAATGGTGAGATTGATGCCACTCATTTTGCCATGAGCAGTTCGTACTGCATCTTTCAGCCCAGATTTCTTTTGCCCAGCCTTTATCCTGGACGGATAATCTTTAGTGTCTTTGAAAGTCAATGGGTCCCCGGACTCCATATCTTTATCGAGTTCCGTGAACTTGTTATCATCAAAGATTATTTCGAAATACTCCGCAGAACCAATCCTTACGTGATAGCCATCTTCCGGTGACACATAAGCGTTGTTTTTCAGCTCACGAATGTGAACGATTTTGCCAGATGGCGTTTTATACCAGAGTCCGTCAGGGGCTTCTTTCTTGGCCTCGGTCGGCGTCTGAATACCCTTATCCTTTCTTTGAAACCAAGCCATAATTAAATCAACGGCAGGAAATTTAGGAAAAAGCCTATGCTAAACCAATTTCTTTGGTAAGGTATACGTCCTGAATGGCATTAAGTAACGCAATACCTTCATCCATCGGGCGCTGAAAAGCTTTTCGGCCTGAGATGAGACCCATACCACCAGCTCTCTTGTTGATGACGGCTGTTCGTACGGCGTCAGCCAAATCAGATTCACCTGAAGATGCTCCTCCAGAGTTAATAAGCCCAATACGGCCCATGTAGCAATTAGCTACTTGATATCGGCAAAGGTCAATTGGATTATCTGATGTCAATTCATCATAAACCTTGGGATGCGTTTTACCGAATGATACTGCAGTAAAACCGCCGTTGTTTTCAGGAAGCTTCTGCTTGATAATATCTGCCTGGATGGTTACACCTAAGTGGTTCGCCTGGCCCGTGAGGTCGGCTGCCACATGATAATCTGTACCATCCTTCTTAAAACCACTGTTTCTGGCATAGCACCAAAGCACTGTTGCCATACCTAATTCGTGAGCCCTTTCAAATGCTTCAGCTACTTCAACAATTTGACGGTTAGACTCTTCACTACCGTAATATATCGTAGCTCCCACAGCAGCGGCACCCAGGTTCCATGCCTCATCTACAGAGCCATACATTACCTGATCAAATGTGTTTGGGTAAGTCATCAACTCGTTGTGGTTGATCTTTACCAGGAATGGAATCTTATGAGCGTACTTTCTCGACATCAGGGCAAGTCCACCAAAAGTTGTAGCTACAGCGTTACAACCACCCTCTATTGCCAGCTTAACTATATTCTCAGGGTCGAAGTAAATTGGATTAGGAGCAAACGACGCACCTGCTGTGTGCTCAATTCCCTGATCTACTGGTAAGATTGAAACATAACCAGTATTTGCCAGTCTGCCATGCCCTCTAATAGCCTGCAAGCTCCTTAGCACTTGAGGGTTTCTGTTGGAAATCGAAAAGACCTCATCGAGGGCGTCGGGGCCAGGTTGATTTAGGCTTTCTTTGGTAATGGTGCTTGAAGAATGAGACAGAAGGTTGTCAGCGTCTGCCCCTAATAGCTCAGTGATTTTCTGTAATGACATTGGTATGGACTTAGGTGTGGGAAACTATAGTACGAATAGAAAAGCCAACTATTGAGTTGGCTCCGGAAAGAGTTATTTTTTCTCTTTGATCTTTGCAGATTTACCTTGCCTTCCACGCAGGTAATATAATCTTGCCCTACGTACAGCGCCTTTTCTGATTACCTCGATCTTATCAATGTTGGGCGACAATACTGGGAAAATTCTTTCAATACCAATGCCATTAGAAACCTTTCTAACGGTGAAAGTCTCGCCATTGGAATTTTTATTTTTTCTTTGGATTACTGTGCCTTGGAACTGCTGAACCCTTTCCTTATTTCCCTCTTTGATTTTCACGTGCACGTTTACCGTGTCCCCAGCCTTAAACTCGGGGAAAGTGCTCCTGACCTCCTGATATTGGTCCTCTACTAGCTTTATTAACTCACTCATGATTTTAATAGAGATATAATTTTTAGAAACGGAGTGCAAATATAGGAAGAATATCTGTAATCGTATAGGTCTTAACTTAAATTGTCCCGTGCGTTCGCTCCCCCGTTAGCGTAATTGCATCGACCAATTACGTCACTTACCGACTCCCACCCGGCATTCACCGATTGCCCTCACTTTAACGCTACTAATGCCCGTACATTTGACTAACATAAAAAGAAAAAAGATGACACCTCAATCTGAAAATCCAAAACCACAAAACAAACGAGCCTGGCTTGGAATTGTGCTCGTGCTTGTTGGGGCTGCGTACCTACTTGATAATTTTGGAGTATTTGATTACACCACTATTAGATGGTACTTGTTTACATGGGAAACGTTATTTATCCTAATCGGTACAGCATTGTTGATAACTGGCAAACGGGCAGGAATCGTATTCATTCTCATCGGCGCTGTGTTTCTTCTGCCAGATCTACTAGATATTCCGCGTTGGTACCCCAGGGATATATGGCCAATTGCACTTGTTGGCTTAGGCTTGTACTTTATTCTTAGAGGGAAAGTCGAAAAAAAGGACGAACCCCGGATAGGGCCGGATGATGATTACATTGATGAACTCAGTGTATTTGGAGGGATCAAAAGAGTGGTGACCGCCAAGAACTTTAGAGGCGGAAAAAGCACAGCCATATTCGGGGGCTCAGAGTTTGACTTTAGGAACGCGCAACTCGACAACGAGGGAGCAACAATTGACGTCTTTGCCATGTTTGGCGGATCCACCTTTATAGTGCCGGCAAATTGGGAAGTGCGTATAGAAGTCTTCACCATCTTTGGTGGCTTCTCAGATTCAAGGGTATTAATAAATGAAGAGGCTGAAGACGGTAGGAATGTGTTGGTTCTAAAGGGTTTTGTGATGTTCGGAGGTGGTGAATTGAAAAGTGTGTAACTTTATTCGGATCGCTCTGTGGCCTTCACGATGAAGCATCCGTTTTTACAAAATAAAGGGTACATACCATATACTATTGCATGGGTTATCGTAATGATAGTCCATGCTTTTTTACTGCACCTCTACTACTCCCTATCTCTACCCGCAGCTGTGTGGGATAGCGTTGTGCATAACTTGCTGTACGCTGGTTTAGGCTTAGCGCTATGGTTTGTGGTAAGGTATTCACCATTAAACCAAGGTAAGTTCTCCGGCATCCTTATCAACCAAGTAACTTCTTGCCTAATGGCGGTGGCGCTTTGGCTCTTTACCTCCAAGGCCATTCTTTCATCCGTTTTACGAAACAATACCGACTACCTTGACTTTTTGCAAACAAGTACTCCTGGCAAAGTCATGGCGGGAGTCTTCATCTATTTTGTAATTATACTGATATACTATCTGGTCATGTACAATAGAGACTTGCAGTTCAAACGCGAGTCAGAACTGAAGCTTCGGTCCATGGTTAAGGAAGCAGAGTTATCCAGACTAAAATCCCAGATAAATCCGCATTTCGTTTTTAATAGTCTTAACTCAATAAGCGCGTTAACACTTTCTTCGCCTGATCGGGCTCACGAGATGGTAATCAAGCTTTCTGATTTTCTTAGGTATTCGGTAGGTACAGCCGATACTGATATAGTGCCTCTAAAGAAGGAGCTTAACTACCTGAATCTCTACCTGGAAATAGAGAAAGTAAGATTTGGCGAAAAGCTACAGGTACAACAGGAGGTTGATGAAAATGTGGATGACATACAGGTGCCAACAATGATATTGCAGCCATTGCTTGAGAATGCTATCAAGTATGGCATTCACGAAAATCTTAACCCCCAGCCAATTCAGCTTACTAGCAAGGATCAAGGCGAGCACATTGTAATTACCATTGTTAATCACTTCGAGGCTGATGCGATTACCGCAAAAGGAGAGGGTATCGGTCTAAAAAATATTAAGAGCCGCCTGAAACTCATTTATAACTCTGATGACCTTCTGCATTTGGAACGAACCGATTCGAGTTTCACAGTAAAGCTTATTATTCCCAGAAACAAACCCGGAGATGAAGAATAAGATTATTAGAACCATAATTATTGATGATGAAGAATTGGCTCGCCAAATTATCCGTAGGTTCTTACAAGGACACTCGGAAATTGAAGTAATAGCGGAATGTGAGAACGGTTTTGAGGGATTCAAGGCCATCAATGAGCTTCAGCCTGATCTCATTTTCCTTGATATCAAAATGCCAAAAATTACAGGATTCGAGATGTTGGAACTTGTAGAGAATCCGCCGGCAGTGATCTTTAGCACAGCCTACGACGAGTTCGCCATTAAGGCGTTTGAATTAAATGCAGCGGATTATTTACTTAAGCCTTACTCCGAAGACCGATTCAATGAAGCCCTGGCTCGGGCAAAAGAAAGGTTAGCAAAAGAAGAAAGCCCTAAAGAGACCATCAATGAGCTTTCGGAACAAATTGAAAGTGATATACTTCGTAGAGTGGTAGTTCGGCTCGGTAACCGGATTCAAATCGTTAATGTAGATGATGTTGTCTTTCTTGAGGCACAAGACGACTATGTTGAATTTCACACCAAGGAAGGGAAATATCTTAAGCAGAATACCATGAAGTATTTTGAATCCCGGTTGAACCCAGAAGACTTCATTCGCATCCACAGATCCTACATTGTTGCGGTTAAGGAAATCCAAAAAATTGAACCCTACGGGAAAGATACCCATGTTGCAATTTTGCAGAATGGGCAGCAACTGGGAGTTAGTCGTAGTGGTTATCAACGACTTAAGCAAATTCTGAACTTCTAGTCGGGCATTTTACTGACTATTATTTTTGCATTAGAAGTTTAAACATGCAATTTTGAAGGTTGAGTACAGATAGAATGCAGAGTTTTAGCAGTATTCTGCACCTATTTGGCATTATTCTAATAGCGATTGATCAATAGCCGCAATTATTATGTATTTCATTGGGTTACGTTGAGTTGCTATTGAGAATATACTAGTGAGCAGGACTAGTACTCTTTAAACCAAAGTGATATATGAAAAGCAGTCCCCCTGAGTACTACAGGGGAAGACTAGGAGTGCGTACTATCAAATTCCTGCTTGTCTTCCTTTTGGGCTCAGTTCTGACTATACCTCTCTTTTCTCAGACCATAGTGTGGCAAGAAGATTTTACCCTTGCCGATGGTACCACCGTCGATAACGGCGCGACAGCTTGGTCGCGGGATATTACCGGTACTACCATTGTTTGCTGCAATGACTATTTCGAGGTAAGATCCAACGCTTTTAGCGGTAGAGATTTGGATGGAGAAGCAATCTGGACTTCTGAAAGCATAGATATTTCAGGAGATGGTGACGTTTCTATCAGCTTTACACTTTCGGAAAGTGGAAATATGGAGGTAGACGATGTTGTCAATGCATTCTACATCTTAAACGGAGCACCGGCAGTACAGTTTGCCAGCCATAGTGAAGACCTCACTGCGCCCATCACACTAAGCAGCCCGATACTGAATGGGAGCACTTTGGTAATTGAGATTAGAGTCACAAACAACGGAGGCCAGGAGATATTCACTATTGATGACATAACGGTTTCAGCTGTCGAGGATTTATACTCCATTGGTAGCGGCAATTGGGATGCCAATATCTGGTCAACGTCGCCAACAGGCCCGGCATGCGGTTGTAGCCCCAACTCAAGTACCAGGGTTACCATTCAAAATGGAGATTTAGTCAGTCTTAATGTAAATCCAGCTGAAGCGCTTTCCTTGACTATAGAGGCCAATGCAGAGCTAAGATGGGTTACAGGCGGGGGTACCTTGTCTTTTACCAGCGCAGGTAGTTTAGACGTAGCAAGTACAGGTTTTATCAACTGGGATAGCTTTAATGCTGCAGTTTTAGAAATAAACACCGGCGGTACATTTACGGTAACATCAAATGATGTTACAAACGGCATCCAGGTAAGAGATATCCAGGTGTTGGGCAGTGGAATAGTGAACTTTGCAGGTACAGGATCAATCTCTGTGGACAGGGATTTCGATGTCGGTGGCAGTGGTATTACGGTTAACAACAATATGACCGGCTCGATTTCCATTGGTAGGCATTTGGAGTTTCAGGCAAACTTCCTGAATAACTCATTTGTCAACAATGGTGAGCTAAACATTGCCAATGACATTGTTTATAATCACGATAACTGCAGCTTTACTAATAATGATGACCTGAATTTGACAGATGACATCAGGGTGAGCAATAATGGCGATGTTAATAACAGTTTTACCAATGGAGCCGCTGGCACATTTGATCTAAACCAGATTCGGCTAGGGAACGCCAATGGTTTTGAATTAAACAACTTTGGTATCATTAACATGACAGGCCAATTTGTCAACAACAGCATTCCAACCAACAATGATTTTTACAATCAGGCCAACGCTACCTGGAATTACGGCGGGAACAACAACCCTGATCCCGATGTAAGGCTGCATGCTGACTTCACTGGGAATACTTTCAATTACAACGGAACAACCAACAGCGAGGTGTTTACACCTGATGATAGTTACTGGAATCTGCAGATTAATGGAACAAATAATAAAAATGTAGTCGGCGACCTGGACATAAATGGGGATCTCACTATTAGCTCGACTTTGAATCTTAATAGTAACGATGTCAACCTGGCCGGTAATCTTAGCAATACCGGAACGATCTCCAACGCGAACAATCTAACGCTTGACGGTGCGACCCAAAATATAACTGCTGGCGGGGCCACGCTCAATGATCTTTCCGTTGATGGCACTTTGACCAAATCATTTCAAGATGATGTTGTAGTAAGTGACTTAACCATCAACAGTGCCTTTAGTTTTCCGGCATCTGGTAGGTCACTAACTATTGCTGGAAATTTCGTGAATAATGGGTCATTCTCTGCCATTGGAGAAACAATCACATTTAACGGTGCCGACAATCAAAGTATAAGCGGAAGTAGCAGCACCACTATATCACAACTTAACGTTAACAAGGGTGGTGGTAATATGTCTATCGAATCGACAATAAATATTGTCACAGAGCTAGATATTCAATCTGCAACCGTATTTGATGCCGATGGAAGCGGAGGTGGATCTATGACACTCGTCTCCAATGCCGCTGGTGACGCGCGCATAAATGCTTTGCCAGTCGGGGCGAGTATCACTGGTAACTTCACCGTCCAAAGGTTTCTTGATCAAATTGATGGCCCAGCCAACCCTAATGGAACCGGTGTATGGAGATATTTTTCATCGCCAGTTGACGGCGCTAACCTGGAGCAGTGGCGTAGTTCTGGCCTGGAGATTACCGGCATTTTTAGTGATCCTTCAACACCGATGGATAATGATGCGATCTCTAATGAAAACGCAAGATCAATTTTTACTTATGATGCGACTGGCGATCAATGGATGGAATATGGCGACGGAGGCACCCTGGCTTCACACCCCATCACAAATGGCGTTGGCTACTCGGCTTTCACCTACCATGACTCCAGTGCACCAACTGATCTCACTATTTCTGTAACAGGCACTTATCCCGCCGATGGTTGTATCGATTTCGTTTCTGGATTCAACCTTATTGGCAATCCTTTCCCAAGTTCTCTTGATTGGGATTTAATCGAAGCCGATTTGCCTGCAGGAATACTCGCCACCGGATACTGGAAAGACAACACCGGGGACCATGTTACAACAGGAAATCACGAGACGCGCACTGGAGGAGTATCAACGGGTAGTTTTAATGGCATCATCGCCACTGGACAAGCGTTTTGGGTAGAATCAAATGTGACTACTACTTTCTGCATAACTAGTTCACATTTCGACTCTGGAGATGGCACATTCTTTAAGGAAGCAGAACCTGAAAATGTGCTTAAAATTGCGCTGGAAAACGAAGGCGACAAAGACATTACAGCTATTCGATTTAACGAGCAAGCGACCGACGGTTATGACAACATGTTGGATGGCTTAAAGCAATCAAATAGCGGTATAAATCTGACGTCACTGAGTCCCGATCAAACACTCGAGTTGGCCATCCAATCTCTACCAGTATTAGCTTGCGGAGAAACGGAGCTGGCCCTAAATGTTACCAATTTGGATCCGGGCAATTACACTTTTTCCTATTCTAATCTGGCGTCTTTCAACTTTGGTTTGTCTGCTCAGCTCTATGACTCCTATTTGGATATCTATTCTACAATTGGAGAGTTTGAAACCTATCAGTTCGAGGTAACACCACAGACTGAATCCTCCGCAGCGGACCGTTTCTCTATAAAATTTCTAAACAGTATCGACCCGTCAATTGAAACTAGTTCGGAGATTACCTGCGAAGGAAGCAATTGGACATTAACCATTCCCAGCCCTCAAAAAGGGGTACAGTATCAAGCGCTGCTGGCAGGTGAACCAGTAAGTAGTGCCTTGACTGCAGAAGAGGGAGAGCTTGTTCTGGATGTTCCTTATGAGTTAGTTTTTGATGGGGCCGAAATATTCGTAGAGAGCACTTTGGGTAGCTGTAGCCAACTATTGTCCTCATCGGAATTGGTAATGATACAGGCTGTTCCACAAATGCCAGTTTTGCTTGCTAGCAGTGATATTTGTAACGAGGGAGTTGCAACAATCGAAGTAGAGAGTACTGCCGCTATTTCCTTCAATTGGTATACTGATGATCCCAATCAGCCAATACAAACCACCCTTACTGGCCAGCTAACTACCTCTCATCTAACAGATAACGAGACCTACTATGTGGCGGCCGTGAACGAAAATGGCTGCGAAAGTGAGGAACGGCTGCAAATTGAGGTGGAGGTTTATAAGCTGATTTTGCCAACAGTAGTATCATCAACGACAGTGTGCCAACCCGAAAGCATAACCATTCAGGTAAGCGGAGGGAACGAGGGGCAACAGTACAGATGGTATTTGGGTGCGCATGACATAGACCCAATTCCCGGAGAAAATGGGCCTAGATTCACTACCCCTGCACTAACTGAATCGCGAAGCTACTTCGTAAGCATTGCAGATGGCGACTGCGAAAGTGAAAGATTGGAAATTGCAGTGACGGTCGACAATCATGTGCGGCCAGTAATTACTCAGAATGGCAACATCCTGACTTCTTCCTACGACGAAGGAAATCAATGGTATTTAAATGAGCTACCCTTGGAAGGGGAAACCGGAAATATGCTCTTAGTAAATACATCAGGATCTTATACAGTTGAAGCTAATATTGACAACTGTAGTGTTGCATCTGATCAGGTTCTGGTTACAATCACGTCCGTTGACGATCCTGCCAGCGCAGAAATAATTCTGTACCCAAATCCAACGCGAAATCATATTTATGTCAGTCTTAAGGAATTTGCCGCCCTCCAGGAATGGGTGATTGTGAACCAAATTGGAGTAGAAGTGTTACAAGGAGGGAATACAACTTTGACCAGCTCCGGAATTGATGTATCAGCATTGCCTGCTGGTCTCTACAATCTGATCCTGGATATTGACGGCGAACAGAAATCCGTTGCCTTCCTTAAGAATTAGCTACGACTGGTCTTCGAAGGAATCTGGCCTTCTCTTCTTTGTTAAATTGATCGATTGCTGAAAACGCCATTCATCAATTTCCTTTTGGTTCCCCGACAATAAAATCTTGGGCACTTCCATGCCCTCGAAATCCGCTGGGCGAGTGTAAACAGGAGGGGCTAACAGTCCATCCTGGTAAGAATCCGTTAATGCCGAAGTCTCATCCGATAATACGCCTGGAATTAACCTGGCAACTGCATCAACTACCACTGCACCAGCTAACTCGCCACCAGACAGAACGTACTCTCCAATACTTATCTCACGTGTTATGTACTTGTCCCGTATCCTTTGATCAATCCCTTTATAATGGCCGCAGATTAGCAGTATGTTATTGAAAAGTGAAATTTCGTTAGCCATCGACTGATTGAATAAGTTGCCATCTGGTGTCATGAAAATCACCTCTTCATATGATCGTTCCTTTTGCAGTGATTTTATACAAGTGGCTAAAGGTTGGGCCATTAATACCATACCCGCTCCCCCACCGTAGGCGTAGTCATCCACCTTCTTGTGCTTGTCATCGCTAAATGCCCGCAAGTCGTGAATATGGATCTCAATTAGGCCTTTGTCCTGGGCTCTTTTCAGAATGGAATCTCCGAACGGGCTTTCTAACAAACGGGGCAAACATGTAACTATATCAACTCTCATTGGAAGACTAAATGTAGAGTGCTAAAAGTCCATCAGGGAGATCCACTAGAATTTTATTTGTCTTGTGGCTCACCTCCAGGACAATATGATCATTATCCGGAATCAATACCTCATTGCCTGAGTAATTCACCACAAAAACATCCTGGCCTGGAGAGGATTCCATGCGTACAACTTCTCCCAGGTGACCATGAGATTTATCTTCGACCTTGTAGCCTATGATTTTGGATTGGAAGTGTTTGAGTTCATCAAGCTCAGGAAGTAGTTCCTTAGGAATGTAAATAGAGGCAGATTTTAACTCTTGAGCCCTCTCTATGGTATCGACATCTTCGAGCTGCAGATAGGCATAACCACTTTTGAGGTGGATCCCTTTCACAAAAAAAGGAACCAGCTTTCCTTGAATCTCAAGGAATACCGATTCCAAGTTCTTATAGTTCTCCGGGACTTCAGTGTCGAGGTTTATTCTCAAGCCCCCTTTCAGTCCGTGGGTCTTAATAACATGCCCCACGCGGAAACATGCATTAATGTCCATTGGAGATATTATTTATCCTCTTTTGTCTCTTCGTCTGAGGAAGATTCCTCTTCTGATGCTTCTTCTGCAGTAGGCTCTTCTGATGCTTCTTCGGCAGCAGGCTCTTCTGATGCTTCTTCGGCAACAGGCTCTTCTGATGCTTCTTCGGCAGCAGGCTCTTCTGATGCTTCTTCGGCAGCAGGTTCTTCTGACGCTCCTTCGGCAGCAGGCTCTTCTGATGCTTCTTCGGCAGCAGGCTCTTCTGATGCTTCTTCGGCAGCAGGCTCTTCTGATGCTTCTTCGGCAGCAGGTTCCTCCGTTGCTTCTTCGGCAGCAGGTTCCTCCGTTGCTTCAGCAGCAGCTGTTTCCTCAGAGGCTTCGGCTTCTTCTTCGCCACCTGCCTCAGCGGCAGCAGCTTCTTCTTCAGCCTTAGCTGCTTCTTCCTCTTGTCTCTTCTTAAGCGCTTCAGCTCTTGCTTCTTTCACTTTACGCTCGGCGTCTAATTTAGCCTTAGACTTATCGGCATCTTCCTTTGCCAATTTTTCTACCTTAGCCTGAATTTGAGCTTCTTTCTCTTTTAGCCATGCTTCCAGCTTTGCATCAGCATCTTCCTGGGTTATTGCACCTTTATTAACTCCAATCTGCAAATGCTTACGGAGCATCACACCCTTATATGAAAGCATCGCTCGCACAGTATCCGTTGGTTGTGCCCCATTCATCACCCAATCGAAGGCCTTATCGGTATCGATATCGATGGAGGCTGGATTTGTGTTAGGATTGTAGGTACCAAGTTTTTCAATAAATCTACCATCTCGTGGTGATCTGGCATCTGCTACGACGACATCGTACATAGCTAACTTCTTGCGTCCTCGACGCGCTAGTCTAATCTTAACTGGCATTTAAATTCTTTGTTAGTTTCTTGAATTTCTATTTTCTACCATGTGGATCTCGTCCACCCCCTCTGATCTGGAAAGACTGCAAAGATACTCGTTTTGAATAAAACCACCATGTTTGGACAAAATATATTCCTCGAGCAGTTAAGGCCTTAGTTGGGCAAATAATTATTTGTATAGCCGCATATACAATTTTATATTTGACAAGAACTTGGTTAGATTTGAATACAACCTCCCAATGCAGTCATGGATAAGTACTCTTATGTTGGCAACGCCGACGTCAATGTAATCGATTCTCTTTATCAATCTTACAAGGAAAACCCAGAATCAGTAGATGAGAGCTGGAGAAAGTTCTTTGAGGGTTTTGAATTTCAATTACAGAAATATGGAGAAAATGGGGCTGATGCTGACCAAGGCACCATCTCAGAGATCGCTTACAAGGAAGTAAAGGTTAGATACCTAATTCAAGCCTATAGGGCCAGGGGCCATTTAAGATCAAATACCAACCCAGTACGTGAACGTAGGGACAGAAAGGCTATCCTGGATCTGGAAGACTTTGGATTGACGGAACAAGATCTTGATACGGAATTCGATGTTGGTAAATCCATTGGCATCGGCAGAGCCTCTCTCAGAAAAATCATAGAATCACTAAAGAAAATTTACGAGGGATCTATTGGGTTTGAATACCAATATATTCGCCATCCCGACGTATTAAGGTGGTTCAAGACGAAATCGGAAAAAGAAGCACTAAACTTTAATCCATCCTCTGAGGAAAAGAAAAGGATTCTGGAGAAGCTGAATGAAGCCGTGGTATTCGAGAACTTTCTTCATACTAAATACTTAGGACAAAAGAGGTTTAGCCTGGAAGGTGGAGAAACAACTATACCGGCGCTGGATGCCATTATCACTTCTGCTGCCGACCAAGGTGTGGAAGAAATAATGATAGGTATGGCCCATCGAGGCAGACTGAATGTCCTGGCTAATATAATGGGGAAGACCTACGAGCAAATATTTAACGAATTCGAAGGTGAAGCCGAACCAGACCTTACTATGGGCGATGGCGATGTGAAATATCACATGGGGTTTTCCAGTGAGGTGGAGACACTCCATGGAAAAAAGGTGAACCTAAAACTGGCTCCAAACCCATCTCACCTGGAAGCGGTCAATCCTGTCGTTGAAGGATTTGTAAGAAGCAAGCTAGACGCTCAGTATGATGGCGACTACACCAGAATTTTACCAATATTAATTCATGGTGATGCAGCTGTAGCTGGCCAAGGCATTGTGTACGAGGTAGTGCAAATGTCACAATTGGCTGGATACAAGACCGGAGGCACAATTCACTTTGTAATTAACAATCAAGTTGGTTTTACGACTGATTTTGATGACGCCAGATCGAGCATTTATTGTACAGATGTCGCTAAGATAATTGACGCACCAGTGCTGCATGTAAATGGAGATGACCCCGAGGCAGTAGTCTTTTGCGTGAAACTGGCGGTGGAATATCGGCAGAAGTTTAATGGCGACATTTTTATTGACATGGTATGCTATCGACGTCATGGCCATAATGAAAGTGATGAGCCAAAATTTACTCAACCGGCTTTATATAATATCATATCCAAGCATCCTAACCCCAGGGAAGTTTATAACAAGATGCTAATCGACCGGGCAGATGTAGATGCCGAATTAGCTAAGGGTATGGATAAGGAGTTTCGGTCTTTACTTCAGGACCGCCTTAATATGGTTAAGCAAAAGCAGCTACCCTATAACTATCAGCCTCTGGAGAAGGAATGGAAGGAACTTCGCCGCTCGAACCCTGCAGATTTTGATTCATCTCCAGACACATCGATTAAGCAGGCCATGGTAAATAAGGTTGCCAAGGCGCTTACCACCTTCCCGGATGGGTTCAAGCCTATCAAGCAAATAGAAAAGCAGTTTAAGCAAAGGAAGGAGATGTTTTTCGAAGAAAAGATGCTTAACTGGGGCAGTGCAGAACTTTTAGCTTATGGCTCGCTGCTACTTGAGGGTAAGACGGTACGAATGTCGGGGCAAGACGTGCAAAGAGGTACCTTCTCTCACCGGCATGTAGTAATTCGCGACATGGAGACTAACGAAGCAGTAAATAGTCTCAATAGCATTGAAGATAATCAGCAGCCATTTAGAATATATAATTCCTTATTGTCTGAATTTGGGGTGATGGGGTTCGAATTTGGTTATGCCATGGCCAACCCAAGTGCGTTGGTTATATGGGAAGCCCAATTTGGTGATTTCGCCAATGGAACCCAGGTTCTGATTGACCAGTTCGTAACGCCGTCTGAGTCGAAATGGCAAAGGATGAATGGACTAGTTCTGTTGTTGCCGCATGGCTATGAAGGGCAGGGACCGGAGCACTCCAGCGCTCGTCCGGAGCGGTACCTCCAACTCGCTGCAGAGTACAATATTGTATTTGCCAACCTTACTACGCCCGCTAACCTCTTCCATGTTCTAAGAAGACAACTTACCTGGCCATTTAGGAAACCTTTAATAATTATGTCGCCGAAATCATTACTGCGACATCCCAAAGTAATTTCTCCTCTAAAGGAATTCACATCAGGTAAGTTTAGGGAGGTTATAGCAGATTCATTTGCTAATAAAACTGCCAAGAGGGTGTTGCTGTGTACTGGCAAAGTTTATTTTGACTTGCTAGACTACCAGCAGAAAAACAAACGCAAAGATGTTGCTATAGTAAGAGTTGAACAGCTCCACCCGTTTCCAGACTTACAAGTTGGAGATATTCTCGGCGGTTACAAGCAAGCTGAAGTCTTTTGGGTGCAAGAGGAACCTGCAAATATGGGCTACTGGGACTTCGTACAACGAGTCTTCCCCAATCAACCAATGAAGCTAATAGGCAGAAAAGCCAGCGCCTCACCCGCCACTGGCTATGCCAAAGTTCACCATAAAGAGCAACAAGAAATAGTAGAAACAGCTTTTGACATATAAAATACTTGCATCATGAGTTTAGAAATTAAAGTACCGGAGGTAGGCGAATCTATAACCGAAGTAACCGTTGCCGGTTGGGTTAAATCAGATGGGGACTACGTCGAAATGGACGAAGTGCTCTGTGAGTTAGAATCTGACAAGGCCACATTCGAGTTAAACGCCGAAGCTGCCGGAGTGCTGAAAATCAGAGCACAAGAAGGTGATACTTTGGAAATTGGTGCGGTAATATGCGAAATCGACACTGACGCAAAAGGATCAGAGTCAGCGCCAAAACAAGAGCCCAAAACTGAAAGTGAGACCACCGAAGCTGGTGCTGGTTCTGAGCCATCAGGAGAACCCAAAAAGACCGGTGAGGTAATTGAAATGAAAGTGCCGGAAGTGGGAGAGTCGATCACCGAGGTCACCATTTCTACCTGGCTAAAAGCTGAGGGGGATTTTGTTGAGCTTGACGAAATTATTGCGGAGGTGGATTCAGACAAAGCAACATTCGAGTTACCGGCTGAAGGTACAGGCATCCTGGCAATTGTTGCACAGGAGGGAGACACTATCAATATAGGCGATACCATTTGTAAAATTGAGATAGCAGTAGGTGGCGCCCCAGCCAAGACTGAAACGCCAGCTGAGAAACCTCAGCAAGAATCAGCCACTCCCGCACCGTCAGCAGACGGATCGTCGCATGCAGCTGGTCATCCTTCTCCGGCTGCAGCCAAAATACTCGATGAGAAAGGTGTAGACCCCAAATCTGTGGCAGGTACCGGCAGGGACGGAAGGATCACTAAGGAAGATGCTCTTGGTGCAAAAGCGTCAGCTCCTGGTACTAAAAAAACTGAAAGTACCGAATCTCCAATTGCTGCTGGCAGCTTTAGCCGAAACCAGCGCCGAAAAAAACTCTCCAGCTTAAGAAAAACAGTTGCTCGGCGGTTGGTTTCAGTGAAGAACGAAACAGCCATGCTAACTACTTTCAACGAAGTAGATATGAAGCCCATCATGGATTTGAGAAAGCAGTACAAGGAAATGTTTAAGGAGAAGCATGGCGTAGGGCTTGGGTTCATGTCATTCTTTACAAAGGCCTGCTGTATGGCATTGCAAGAATGGGGAGCTGTGAACGCTTACATGGATGGCGATGAAATTGTGTACAACGATTTTTGCGATGTTAGCATAGCGGTTTCTGCACCAAAGGGATTAGTTGTTCCGGTGATCAGAAATGCTGAGTCTTTGAACTTCCCGGAGATAGAAAGCGAAGTTATACGGTTGGCCACTAAAGCTCGTGAAAATAAACTCACCATAGAGGAAATGACTGGCGGCACCTTCACCATAACTAATGGAGGTGTATTCGGTTCTATGCTCTCCACTCCAATTATTAACACGCCGCAATCAGCAATTTTAGGCATGCACAACATTGTGCAACGGCCAGTGGCTATTAACGGAGAGGTTGTAGTTAGACCAGTAATGTACCTGGCATTGTCATATGACCACCGAATTATAGACGGCCGGGAATCAGTAAGTTTCTTGGTACGCGTTAAGCAAATGTTGGAAGATCCGGCCAGGCTATTGTTGGGTGTTTAGTTGAAGTAGTTAATTTAAGAAAATCGCAAAGTTCAAGATATTATGCAGTATGATGTAACTGTGATAGGTTCCGGTCCTGGTGGATACGTAGCCGCAATTCGTTGTGCCCAATTAGGTTTTAAGACGGCATTAATAGAAAAATATGATACACTGGGCGGCACCTGCCTGAATGTTGGTTGTATCCCCTCCAAAGCGTTGCTGGATTCTTCAGAACACTATCACAACGCTGAGACTCACTTCAAAGAGCATGGGATCAACCTTACCAACCTCAAGGTAGATTTGAAGCAAATGATCAAGAGGAAGAACGAGGTTGTTGGCCAAACAGTGGCAGGGGTCGATTTCCTGATGAAAAAAAACAAGATCGACGTACACCATGGTTTGGGCTCTTTTATCGATAAGAACACAATCAAAGTTACTCCTGCATCTGGTAAAGCCTCCGAAATCAAAACTGATAAAGTCATCATCGCTACTGGCTCTAAGCCTAGTAACCTCCCTTTTATTGAATTGGATAAGAAAAGAGTTATTACCAGCACTGAGGCCTTGAATCTGACAGAAATTCCTAAGCACATGATTGTGATCGGAGGCGGCGTAATTGGCATGGAACTAGGCTCAGTATATGCCAGGCTTGGTTCAAAGGTTTCTGTAGTTGAATTTCTTGATAGCCTTATTCCTACCATGGATAAAACCATGGGCAAGGAGTTGCAAAAGGTAGCCAAGAAATTAGGCTTTGATTTCTATCTGAAACACAAGGTTACTGCTGTAGGAGTAAAAGGAAAAAACGTTACTGTTACTGCAGAAACACAAAAGGGAGAATCTGTTGACATCAAAGGAGATTATTGCCTCGTTTCTATCGGCAGAAGACCATATACAGAGGGTCTTGGTTTGGAAAATGTAGGCATATCTACTGATAAGGCTGGAAGGATAGAGGTTGATGAGCATCTCAAAACCAATGTAGATAACATATATGCCATAGGTGATGTAATCAAAGGGGCAATGCTAGCACACAAGGCTGAGGAAGAAGGAGTACTGGTCGCTGAACAACTTGCTGGACAGAAACCACATATCAACTACCTCCTCATCCCAGGAGTAGTTTATACCTGGCCGGAAGTGGCGAGTGTAGGATATACCGAAGAGCAATTAAAAGAGTCAGGCCGGGCCTATAAGTCCGGTGCCTTCCCTTTTAAGGCTTCTGGTCGCGCGCGCGCTAGCATGGATTTGGATGGGCAGATCAAAGTTCTTGCTGATAGCAACACTGACGAGATACTTGGCGTGCATATGATCGGCCCTAGGGCAGCGGACATGATTGCCGAGGCGGTGGTAGCAATGGAATACCGGGCCTCAGCTGAAGACATTGCACGAATGTCCCACGCTCATCCTACATTTACGGAGTCATTTAAGGAAGCCTGTTTAGCCGCTACTGAGAATAGGGCTCTGCATATTTAGGAGCTCAATATTTGATCATTTTTCTCGTAACGATCCTCTGATCATCCACTAGTAAGTGATAGAGGTATATACCCGGCATCAGGTCAATCCCGTCAAATGGTACTATATGTGATCCAGACTGCAGCCTTCTGGCAAGCAGTGTTTTTACCTGCTTACCAAAGACATCCTGAATAACTATTTCAACCCTTTGGGCTATGGGTAAATTAAAATGAATGTTCGTTGAGTTGCTAAATGGATTTGGGTTGTTGGTCAAACCGAACTCCATCAAATCCTCTTCAATCGAAGTTACTAACTCAACGGCTAACTCGAAGGTAGTGGTACTGACTCCTCCTCTTTGATCATCAGCGACTACAGCCACCTGGACTACTCCTACTCCTCTGGGCTTCAAAATCAACATTGATTCACTAATAATCGCCTCAATGATGTTGTTATCTTCTACCTGTGTTGAAAATTTGAGCTTGTCATTATTTGGGTCAGAGAAAACAATCTCCAAATTAATAGTTATGCTGTCAGACTCCAGCTGCGTTAGCTGGTTGCGAATAGGCACTACAACTATTGGCGGCACATTAGTTTCTCGAACATTTAAGTTGAAAGTGGAAGTGACCTGAGCTCCATGTTGGTCATTCGCTGTAATACTGATAGCCGACGAACCAACTCCAAGGGCAGTAGCTGACAACACATTGTCATTTACCTCTAGGGCTACAACGTTTTCTGTATTTGCAACCGCAGAATAAGCAAGCCTATCAAAATCCGGGTCTGAGAAATAAGAACTAAGATGCAATGGTGCAATTTGTTGGTCTAGATCAACAGTTATGTCTTCAAAGCCAGCTTTGATGACTGGGGCCCGGTTTTGCAGAATAACCCGTACTTTAAAGAGAAGCTGTGCCGTACCTCCGTTCCCATCATTGGCCGTAATTGATACCAGGGTCTCGCCTTCTGCCAAGGCACCTATAGACAGGTTGTCTCCCTGTATGTCAACTTTCACCGTTTCTCCCTTGGTGTCAATTGTATAAGTTAGTATGTCGTTTTCAGCGTCCGAGAAAAGGCTACCAACATCCTCCAAATAGTTATCTCCAACTCTCAGATTAAGATCATCATGTGCCGACGCAACAGGAGCGGTATTGCTTTTAACCTCAACTTCAAATGATATGGTATGAGTACCCCCGCGGCCATCATTAGCCGTAATTGAGATCACGGCTAAACCTTGAGATTTTCCGGAAACTATGATCTCATTACCATTGATCTTTATCTCTACCTTACTATTACTTGTGTTAGCCTCAAATGTAAGAGGGTCGCCATCTCCATCGTCGAATACCTCGGTCAAGTCTTCTTTAAAGGGAGTCCCTTCGATATAAACAACCTGTGTTGCAATTTGCCTGTTCAACACAGGCGGCTCATTCGGCAATTGGGAGGTCACTTTTAGCCACGTTTCAGCTGTTCCGCCCCTATTATCATTGGCCTCAATTAGAAACGAAGTTTCCCCCATCTCTATAGCGTTGAGTATAAATTCGGTACCAGTGAGAGACGAGGATACATTAGAATTACTACTAGTCCATGAGAAATTTAGCGCATCACCGTCATTGTCGGAAAACACATCACTTAATTCTAGTGAGGTGCTATTCCCCACCGTCAGAACAATGTTGTCAAGTGTAATGGCCTGCGGCGGTGTATTTCCGTCTTTCACCTCGACGTTGAAGGATGTGCTAGCCGCTTTGCCACCGCTATCGGTCGCAGTCAAACTTACGTTTGTCGCGCCCAGGGCCATTGGAACAATAGTAAGTGACGAGCCCAGCAACTGAATTTCAATATAGGTGCTAGCTGCTGAGAATTCGAAACTCAGATCATCTCCATCGGGATCTGAGAAAATTTCCATCAAATTCATTTCATAGCTTGGGCCCTGTTTTTCCAGAGTCATAGTTTCTGGTTGCTTAGATACAATTGGGGCAATATTGGCTGACTCTACTACCACCTTAAACAAAATACTTACTTCACCTCCCTTTCCATCATTCGCAGACACCGAGGCGAGGGTCTCACCTACTTCTACCGATTCCACAGATAGCATAAGGCCCTCAATGGTAACATTTGCAGCCTGTCCATTTTTAGTTACCACAAAATTCAGGGGATCCCCATCGGGGTCATGGAAAAGTGTCCCTAGGTCAAAGGCTAGATCCTCTCCCAAAATCAAGCTGAGATCGTCGAAACTCTCTGCAATGGGGGCCTTATTTGCTTCAATTACAAAAAGCTTAAATGTGCTACTAGCACTTAAGCCCCGGCCATCATCAGCAGTAATGGTAACATTGACCTCCCCCTTTTCCACTGGGGTAATTACTAAATCGTCGCCAACTATTTCAACGCTTGCCACGGAGCTATTCGAAATAGAACTGGTAATTGTAAGAATATCATCCCGGGGGTCCTCAAATACACCTGATATGTCAAAGTGTTTTTCCCCTTCCTCCAGAGGCAATTCCTGATTTGAAATACCAGCCACCACTTTAGGTGGAAGGTTTTCGACAACGTTTAGCTGTACCGGAAGTGTAATCTCCCTGGTTATTGGATCATTTGAGGTCAAAACTATCTGCCCTTCGTAAAGGCCAATCTCAAGATCGGTAGCGTCGACATTTAGGTCAACATCTAATTCGTTGACCTCAGGCACAATTCCCTTGATTGGTGTTATCGTCATCCAAGGGACTGTTCTGGCCAGGAATATGTTATCCCAGTAGGCGGCAGAGCCCTCGTGAAAATTGTATAAGTGAATAGTACCGAAGTCTTCGACGTGGGTAGGACTGCGAAAGGAAATATCTTCTTTTACCAACTCCTCATTAACATAGTAGTCAAACTCCTTTGCTTGCCAATCAATATCTCTGAAGTCAATCTTGTACCAGGTTTCTTCTTCATATATATAATTCCAATCACCGCCAACATCATCATTAACATAAAATTTCCCCAGGTAGGCGAGAAAAAAAATAGCATTCTGACCACCTGAACCAGACAGCACGAAGTATCCTGATGCATTTTCAGCAACATCTGGCCTTAAATGAAAGCTAACCGTAGTAGGTTGCTGGCCAGATTCGAATTGCGTATGTACCCCGGTAAAATGACCTGAGGTGCTATTATTATCTATCCGTAAACTCCTGGCACCTTCCGCTGATTCCTCGGTTACAACATCTTTGCTTGCCGACGATTGTGAAGGAACCCATTTATCTAAATTTCCCGGCTCGAAACCATCGCTGAAAGGGATGGATTGCGTTGTGGAGGTACTTTTTTCATTGTTTACCAATGGGGCAAATAGTTGAGGGCTCAACTCCTGCCTTACGATCTCAATTTGAGCGGTCGGGTTTCCTGTTGTGGTAGAGCCAAAGGCCCCATTTGCACTGATACTGTTGGACTCAGTTTCATTGGTTTCAAGTATGATCATTTGCCAGGATAAGGGGCTGCCACCTGTATTTTGAATTTTGAGCTGCTCAATGAGAGTTTCATCTGGATAAATATTTATCGAAATTTCTTCTGTTGGTACTTGTACCACAGGGGGAAGAATTCCCGCACCTTCTATACTTATCACAAAATTTGGAGAATCCTCATCATTACTGGTAATGTTCATTGTGGCCGAAACGAGTCCGACGTCTTGCGGCGAGAACTTTACATAGATACTGTGTTCTTCTCCCTGCCAAACTTCGAAACTCTTATCTTCCGGATCCACATAAAACACCTGGTGTTCTATTTCAATTTCTGTGACTTTGAGGAGGTCATTTCCTGTATTTAAGATCACCAGCTCGATAGAATCCACGCCGGTGATGAATGTGTCACCGAATACTATAGATTGATCACTGCTCTCTATATTAGGCACGCCGTTGACATGCATGATTGTAGGAATGACAGTAATAGGATGCACTGGATCATTACTTGTTATTATCAGTTCATCTGAATACGTGTCTGGCAAAATGCCTTCGGCGCTAAAAGGCACTTGAATTTCAATGCTCTCCCCAACTTGAAGGGTGCCCTCGGAAGGAGTTATAGTACCAATAAACTCAGGACCTTCGTCGAATTGAATGGCAAGATTATTTGTCAAGTAGTTATTATTAAAAACCACCTGGATACCATCGTCACCTGAGAAATTCTCCAGACCAACGGTGCAACTGTTTGTTGCTCCTTCTAAGTCCAGGTATTGATATAAAATCCTTCCATTAGAATGCAGAATTACCTGGAAGGTGTATTTACCTGTATTTACAAATCGCGGTATTTCATGGTACTGTACTACAAACTTATCTGGGAATGAATGGTAATAGACAGCTCCTCCCTGAGGAATATTGAAATCGTCCCAGAATGGAGCGATGACGCCATGTGGGGCTGAGTTACTTGGTATCGGGTCGTTTATCCACCTAGTGGCCCCATTGGAACTAAATGTTAGGAAACCATTGGAAGAGATATAAACACTTTCCTTCTTTTCACCATAGAAAGGGAAAGAGAAAGGTAGATCGATATGCTTAAAGTCATCCAAGGCCATGGTTAGTTGGGTGCCCGATTCAGAGATGTCAATCCAATTGAATACTGGTCCCTCCGATTCATTGCTATCTATCCAACGATAGCCAAAGCCGTCACCGTCGTCGCCTTTCCCGCTAAAGACAGGAGGGCCAACCCTCAGGTCAGGCTCACCTTTTTGCGAGGGAGGTGCAACTATCGTAGCGGAATACACCTCCTGCGATAGGCTCTCGGTGGCCTGGTTTTGGAGTGCACCACCGATAACTGCAAAATCTAATGGGCCATCGCCTGTATTGGAAATTGTTAAAGTCTCGGTTAGGGATTGCTCAGGGTCAATATCTACATAGAGGCCTGAAGGCTGCACGGTTATCTCAGCTGCGGGGTCTGTTGTGGTGGAGACTACATTTGAAATTTCTGAGGTATTGCCAAAATAGTCACGGGCTTTAATTGCGAAGTAGTATGTCGTATTAGGGGTTAGTCCGGAGATTGTGAAGATTTCAGTTTCTCCGAATGATTTGGGGCTTGGTTCATTAACCACCTGAATAGCATTGTCGAAATTACCCTCATCGATAAGGTTTTCGGAATAACGGAGATCGTAAACTGTCGCTGTTCCCTCGGTTCCGCTGAACCCGGTTGCAGTCCAGGTTACTGTTACTGAAATTGCATCGTTTTCCAGTGAACTTAAATCTGCAATCGCTGCCGGCGGTATGCCATCATCATCCATAAGTGGGTTGGACGCATTTAACCGGCCGCTTCCTAACAGTCCTACAAATCCAGAATTCTTGGAATCTATGTCGTCTGCTGTTGCCTCGATGATTGCTCTCAACTGGTCAGTAGAGAAATCAACTCCACCTAGTTTCGAAACCACTAGTGCAGCTACTCCCGAAACATGAGGGCATGCCATCGAGGTTCCCGATAGGTGGTTATAACCACCATTTATATATGTGCTAAGTACATTTGAGCCAGGGGCTGAAATATCGACCCACTGTCCATAGTTTGAGAACCCGGATTTTTGGTCGTTGTGGTCAGTAGAAGCCACGGCCAATACAGGTTCATAGAACCCGGGATAGTAATCTGCGCTACTGCCACTATTACCGGCAGCAAACACCACCAAGCCTCCTGCCATGGGTCCTACTTGCGCTCCGTTTTCATCAAATCCGGCATTAGCAATAAAGTAATCTATTGCATCAAGGAGCGATTGTTCCACGAAGCCGGGGGCTGTGTAACCCCAACTGTTTTGGGAGATAACTGCTCCCATGTCTGCTGCATAAATGAAAGCTTCATCGAAGCCTCCGGTGCCGGAATTGCCAAAACCAGCCAACGACATGAGCCTTACTCCTTCCTCTGTATCATTGCCTCCTGCTACTCCCGAAACTCCGACCCCATTTCCTGTTAAAGCACCAACCGTACCAGCCACATGGGTGCCATGATAGTGAGGAAAGATTTGGCCGGTATCATCCCCAAATCCATAACCATAGATGTCATCTACAAAACCATTGTTATCATCGTCAACCCCGGTTTCGCCATCCATCTCCGCCTGGTTAATCCACATTGCTCCCGCCAAATCCTCATGATCGGTCTGGATTCCTCCATCAATTATTGCTACGATAACATCTGAACTTCCTTGTTCCTGATCCCAGGCAGAAACCAGGCTAATGTCCGCACCTGGGGTGCCGCCGGTCTGCCCTGCGTTATGATAATGCCATTGTTGGGAGAACTGCGGATCATTGGGAACTGGAACCTCTTCAAATCCGGGAAGTGTGGCAACTACCTCTTTCATACCCATATCTGTAGTCTTCTTTAGTACTGCCTCAGACACATCTATTACTTCACATTTTTGATACTCCGAAATACATCCCAATAAACTGAATGCTGGAGATTCCTTAAAGGTTAGTTCATACCAAAGATGCAGGCCATGGGAGCGGTGTCGGCGCTCGAATTTTCCAGCCGGCCTGAAAACCCGTCGCACAGAGGTGGCTCCATATTTACGATTTAGGTCATCAAGCTCAGCGATGCCCGTCAGTGCAAAACCCTGATCATCTCTGGCCATTTTCATGGCATCCAATGTCCCAGCCTGGGATGGATTGAATTTGATGCGTATTACATTATCGTAAGTATGTTGCTTAATTTGTTTGGAGTGGACTGACGAGGCCAGTATCACTAGCAAGGAGCCTAATAGGCTCAATCTTGAGAATATCGTTGAAAGCATGGAAAATAATAGGTAAAAAAGATATTAATATAATTAATAAAGTATTATTATGTGCATTTATAATACTA
>JANQPQ010000039.1 GCA_028285445.1 Cyclobacteriaceae bacterium
AAGAAGCTAATTCCTCTGAAAATTCTTCAACTGGAATGCAGCTGCAGAACAAATTGCGATCGCCGTAGGCACTATCAATGCGACTGCTGGCTGGCCAAAATTTTGCGACCTTCAATGATTCTACAGGAAAGACAGCTTTCTCTCGAGAGTAAGGGTATTGCCACTGATCGGCAATTGCAACTCGCTGGGTATGTGGGGCATTTTTAAGCACGTTAACCTCCTGGTCAAATACTCCTTCTTCAATCTCCTTTATTTCGGCTCTTATTTCTATAAGTGCATCACAAAAACGATCTAACTCCGTTAATGTCTCGCTTTCAGTGGGCTCAATCATCATTGTTCCCGGAACGGGAAATGAAACAGTTGGGGCGTGATAGCCATAATCCATCAATCTCTTGGCAATATCTTCCACTTCTACGCCAGCCCTCTTGTAATCTCTGCAATCCACGATCATCTCATGTGCGCAACGTCCTTGCTCACCTGTGTATAGGATATCGTAGTGACCACTAAGCCTTTCTTTTATATAGTTGGCGTTAAGAATAGCCAGCCTGCTGGCCTCAGTTAGTCCTTCAGCACCCATCATTGCTATATAAGCGTATGATATAACCAAGATGCTGGCACTTCCCCAGGGAGCGGCGGATATAGCCGTAATTGCGGTCTCAGGTGCCATATCTACCACCGGACTGCCAGGCAGAAACGGCCTTAAGTGTTCTGCGACAGCGATGGGTCCCATTCCCGGGCCACCACCACCATGCGGTATACAGAATGTCTTGTGCAGGTTTAGATGGCATACATCTGCTCCGATATTTGCCGGGCTGGTCAGTCCGACTTGAGCATTCATGTTGGCGCCATCCATATAGACCTGACCACCATTTTCATGAATAATCTCACACACTTCCTTGATACTTTCTTCATACACACCATGGGTTGATGGGTAGGTCACCATTAAGGCCGCGAGGCTATCCTTATACTCTACGGCCTTAGCTCTTAGGTCGTTGAGGTCAATATTTCCCCGCTCATCGCATTGCACAATTACCACCTGCGTACCAGCCATTACGGCACTAGCTGGATTAGTCCCATGGGCTGAACTTGGTATAAGTGTTACATTGCGGTCATTATCTCCTCTACTTTCATGGTAGGCCTGAATAACCATCAAGCCGGCATACTCTCCCTGTGCCCCGCTATTTGGTTGCAATGAAACTCCTGAAAAACCAGTGATTTCAGCCAGCCAGGCCTCAAGATCCTTAAATAGCTGTTGATACCCTTCCGTTTGATTTATTGGTGCAAAGGGATGAATTCTTCCAAACTCCTCCCAAGTCAATGGTATCATTTCGCTGCTTGCGTTAAGCTTCATGGTGCATGAACCCAGTGAAATCATGGAATGTGTTAGCGAGAGGTCTTTATTTTCTAATCTCTTTAGATAGCGCAGCATCTCGTGCTCAGCATGATAGGAGTTAAATACCGGATGCGTTAGATAATCAGATTTTCTTACTAATTCCTGCGGCCAATCATAATCCAGTTGATCTGATTCATTCCAATCCAAACTGGCTCCTAAAGTTGATGCAAATAACTGAGCAATCTTTTTCGCGCTTTCGGTTGTGCTGGTCTCATCCAGCGAGATTCCGATAGTATTATCTGCAAAGTATCGGAAATTGACATCAGCGGCTTCAGCAGTTCCTCTCAAATCCTCTACATGCCTACCCTCAGGCAGACTGACTTTCAAAGTATCAAAGTAGTTGGTTGAGGAGATCTCAGCACCAAGTGCACGAAGGTGATTAGCCAACAACTTACTTAAGCCATGCACCCGCTCAGCAATGGCCTTAATTCCCTCCGGGCCATGATAAACTGCATACATACCTGCAACAACTGCCAAAAGCACCTGAGCCGTACAGATATTGGATGTGGCCTTCTCGCGGCGAATATGCTGCTCTCTTGTTTGCAACGCCATCCGATAGGCCTTGTTACCTTGTGAATCAATTGAGACTCCGATAATTCTACCCGGTATTTGCCTTTTGTATTCTTCCCGAGTTGCAAAGAATGCTGCATGAGGTCCGCCGTAGCCCATCGGTACCCCAAATCGCTGCGATGAACCTACCACAACATCTGCCCCCATTTCACCGGGAGGAGTAAGCAGAGCCAAACTCAGCAGATCTGTTGCAACGGCAACACTTACTGCATTGTCGTGCGCCTGCGATATGATGCCACTTAAATCGCTAACCTCACCATTGTTATCCGGGTATTGTAGCAGAACTGCATAAATGCCAGGGTCTGAGAAATCTACCTTACTAATATCTGCTACCTCCAGCACTATGCCTATAGGCTTCGCTCGTGTTTGAAGAATATCGATAGTCTGGGGGAAAGTATGTTCGCTGACAACAAATTTATTGGCTTCCTTCTTTGGCCCCTTTCTCATAGCATGCAGCATTGTCATTGCCTCAGCAGCGGCGGTCCCCTCATCCAGCAGAGAGGCATTGGCTATCTCCATACCTGTCAAATCAGCAACCATGGTTTGGAAATTAATCAAAGCTTCCAATCGTCCCTGGGCGATTTCTGCCTGGTATGGGGTATAGGCTGTATACCAGCCCGGGTTCTCCAGAATGTTTCGGAGAATTACCGTAGGTGTATGGCAATCGTAATAACCCATACCGATATTGCTTTGAGCTACAGTATTCTTTTGGGCTAGCTCTTTAAATGCAGCCAAAAACTCCGGTTCAGATTTAGCCTTCGGCAAATGTAAGCTGCTTGCTAATCTTATTGCCTTTGGGACAGTTTGGTCAATTAACTCGTCCAAGGATCCTGCTTTCACAGCAGCAAGCATGTCTGCTACTTCCTTTGTCGTCGGCCCATTGTGTCTGTTCTGAAACTGGTCGTAATTACTGATATTTATACCCATATAATCCCACGGTTTGCGGTGAAAGAATGGCTACAAATGTATGACTAATTTGGCATAAAAATCGCCCGTAATCTACGGATTTTAGCTACTTTGAATGTGCTTTAAATTGCGATATAACCGTTTAAAAAATATCTTAGCTAATCCCGCGATGAGGGTATAATTTTAGTGTTTCGCCAGATTTGAAAATTATAGATTCTAAATAAATGAAAAGGATATTAACAGCCCTAATATTATGTAGTTCCATTGTGGGCTACGCCCAGGAAGATCATTCCTTAAAGTATGCAGAAACAATAAAC
Source organism: Cyclobacteriaceae bacterium (assembly GCA_028285445.1). Classification (GTDB taxonomy): domain Bacteria; phylum Bacteroidota; class Bacteroidia; order Cytophagales; family Cyclobacteriaceae; genus JANQPQ01. The sequence continues at coordinate 3,187 of JANQPQ010000039.1, forward strand.
AAAGATGACCTCTACGGGTATCTTTCTATCATTGCCTCCGACGCCCTCGAGGGAAGGGAAACCGGCGAGCGCGGCCAGAAAATGGCTGCTGCATTTTTGGAGTACCAGTTTGCAGAACTTGGTTTGAAGCCCATAGTTGATAATAACGGAAAGAAAAGCTATATCCAGCCGGTGCCTTTGGAGAAAAGCGTACCTGGTGAGACATATTTGAAAGTAGGTGATGTAAAGCTGGAGAACTTCGATAAACTAATTTATTGGGGATCAAAAAATATAGAGGAAGAGAAGAAGTTCACCGCCGTTTTTGCTGGTAAAGGTGAGGAGGCTGACTACGGCAATGTTAGCATTAAGAACGAGGCGGTTCTAATATTTCCTGGTGAAGGCTTTCAGAATTGGCGCACAAAAGCCGATTTAGCCAGAAAAAACGGGGCCACAGAGGTAATTATGGCTATTGGAGAAAACGAAGCTAGTTTCTCAGCTATGGTGGGAAGATTCAAAAGATTCCTTTCCGGAGGTAGTTTAGGATTGAAATCGGAAGATGAAGCCACAGGCGGGATTATGCTGGTATCGCCACGATCTGCCGCAGACATTATGGGAACCGAGCTGGAGGATTTGCAAAAGGCTATGGAATCAGGGAGGCTCAAGAAAATTGCCAAGGCTGAATTTGCGTTCAAGGCTGAAAGAGAAGTTACTACTATTATGTCTGAAAATGTACTTGGATTCCTTGAAGGAGGTGATCGCAAAGACGAATACATAGTGATTACGGCACACTACGATCACATTGGAAGAAATGGAGATGCCATCAACAATGGCGCAGATGATGACGGGTCGGGAACAACTGCGATTTTGGAATTGGCACAGGCGTTTATCAAAGCGAAAGCAGAAGGCAATGGGCCGAGAAGAAGTATTTTGTTCATGACTGTTACCGGAGAGGAAAAGGGTTTGCTAGGTTCAGAGTACTATGTGAAGAACCCAGTACTTCCGTTGGAGAAAACAGTGGTTAACCTGAACATTGACATGATAGGGAGAGTAGATGAGAAACACACTGATAATCCTGATTATGTATATCTGGTAGGCAGCGACAGACTTTCAACTGAGCTTCACCAGATCAGCGAAAAAATAAACGAGACCTACTCCCAACTTACACTGGATTATACTTATAATGACGAGGCCCATCCGGATAGGATCTACTACCGATCTGACCATTGGAATTTCGCCAAGAATAATATTCCAATTATCTTCTACTTCAATGGTACCCATGAAGACTACCACCGACCTACTGACACCATTGATAAGATCAATTTTGAGCAATTGGTGAACCGAACTAAGCTGGTATTCCACACAGCATGGGTTGTGGCTAACCGCGATGACCGACTAGTTGTGGATAAAATTCAAGACCAACAACTAAACAATAGAAACTAAGAAACTAAAAGGCGCTGCTAGCGCCTTTTTTTTCTACCCTGCTGTTTTTTCTTTTTTTCGTGAAATGCTCCCTGGAAAGTGGGATCCTCCTTCTTTCGCTGGCTATCAATCTCTCTTGCCATTTCCTGCTTTTCGTCATATCCGGTTTCGGTAACCTCTACCGATTTGGGCATCAGTTCCGTCGGTATTTTGAGGTTAATCAGCTCTTCAATTTTTCTTGTGTGGTAAACCTCCGCCGGAGTGGCAAAAGTAATTGCTGTGCCTTCCTGCTTTGCACGACCTGTTCTACCCACACGGTGAACATAATCTTCATACAACACGGGAACATCAAAATTTATGACATGCGTCACCATGGAAATGTCAAGCCCTCTTGCTGAAACATCAGTAGTAACCAATATGCGCACCTCATCTTCCGTAAAATCTCTTATTGCCTTAAGCCTGGAATTTTGATCCTTATTAGAATGAATTACCCTAGCCTCACCAACTTGTTTACGACTTAAAAACTTCCAGAGGTTGTTAGCAGTATCTTTCGTTTTTACGAAGAGAATTGCTTTTTGTACATGGTCATCAAGCAGTAGATGTTGCAACATATTCAGCTTAGTCTTGAAATTGGGCACCTCGTACAAAACCTGCTTGATAGTTTCAGCGGTTGTGGCCTGGGGGGTTACCTCAACCCTTACCGGGTAGTCCAAAAATTCCTGTGAGAGACTTCTCACCTTATCTGGAAAGGTGGCACTAAAAAGCAGATTCTGCCTTTTCATTGGTAGCAATTCCAAAATCTTCCTAAGCTGAGGCATAAAGCCCATATCCATCATCCTGTCAGCCTCATCCAAAACCACCGTCTTAATCTGCTTAGAGGCGAAAGCTCCTGACTTATATACATCCCAAAACCTGCCAGGGGTGGCAATAATTAAGTCGACACCTGGTTCAACTTGAGCAATTTGCGGTTTCATGCCGGTACCTCCATAGAGTGCTGCCACTCTTAAATCCGTATTGGCCGCAAATTGGTCGCAGTGGCTTTTGATTTGTATGGCAAGCTCACGAGTGGGAGCGAGCACCAGGCCCCGTGGATCGGAACCCTGGGCGTACTTCAACTTCATTAGCAACGGCAACAAATAGGCTGCAGTTTTGCCGGTACCAGTTTGTGCTATCCCAACTAAGTCGTTGCCACCAAGTATCGCCGGTATAGATTTCACCTGGATTTCAGTTGGTGAAGAATATCCAACATCTCCTATTGCGGTTAGCAGTTGCTTGTTCAGTTTGAACTCCGAGAAGGAGGAAATTATCGCCATGATTAAATTCTGAAAGACTAATTAGGCCCCGGCAAATTGTTAACTTGCCGTTGGCCAAAATTACAATTTGCATGTCAATATTAATCGTCAATTCCAAAATTGTAAATGAAGGAAAAGTTGAAGAGAGGGACGTACTGGTTGAAGGAGATACTATTGTTGAGATAGCCGGAGATTTGTCTCACCGTACTGCTGACGTCGTAATAGACGGCGAAGGCCAATTCTTAATGCCTGGCGTAATTGACGACCAGGTGCACTTTCGGGAACCCGGACTTACCCACAAGGCAACAATCTACACGGAATCAAGGGCTGCTGTTGCAGGGGGTATTACCACCTACATGGAAATGCCAAACACCGTTCCTAATGCTTTAACCCAGGAGCTATTACAAGACAAGTACGACATAGCAGCTAAGGATTCTCTTGCCAATTACTCATTCTACATGGGTGCCTCCAATGAGAATATTGAAGAAGTACTACGAACCGACCCAGATCATGTTTGTGGAGTAAAGGTTTTCATGGGGTCTTCAACCGGCAACATGCTTGTAGATAATGAAACTACACTAAGCGAGATCTTCAGCAAGTGCCCTATGCTTATTGCTACCCATTGTGAAGACGAGGCCACAATTCAGGCCAATCTACAGAAGGCTCATGACCAGTTTGGCGACGACATCCCAATCACTTATCACCCCATTATTAGAAGTGAGGAAGCTTGTTACCGCTCATCTTCCCTTGCTGTAGAGTTGGCTAAGCAATACCAATCACGACTGCATGTACTGCATATTTCCACTGCTCGAGAACTTTCATTATTCAACAACTCTGAAAATCTTGAAACTAAGAAGATAACCTCTGAGGCCTGCATACACCACCTTTGGTTTGAAGACAGCAGCTACCCTGAAAAGGGGACCTTTATTAAGTGGAATCCTGCGGTTAAAACTGCCAATGATCGAGCAGCCATTTTTGGCGCGGTACTGGACGGCACTATTGATGTCATCGCAACAGATCACGCTCCACACACCAGGGAGGAAAAAGCCAACAAGTACGACAATGCTCCCTCGGGAGGACCCCTGGCACAGCACAGTTTGGTGGCCATGATGGACTTCTACCATGATGGTAAAATAACCGTGGAGAAAATAGTGGAAAAGATGTGTCACAACCCAGCTGTTCTTTTCCGGGTTGAAAAGCGCGGATTCATAAGAGAAGGCTACAAAGCCGACCTGGTTGTGGTCAATCCTCATGCCAGTTGGACCGTAGACGACTCAAACATTCTAGCGAAATGCGGCTGGTCACCATTTTCCGGCCATACCTTTAAGTCAGCAGTTACGCACACCATTGTATCAGGCCACCTGGCATATGCTAATGGTGTTTTCAACGAAGCTTCCCGAGGCCAAAGATTGACGTTCACCAGATAACTACTTCCAAAAGAAGTATGGCTGTATTGTAAATTCAGGGAGCACTCAGTACATTTGCAGTCTTCTCTTCAAGCATACAGCTTGAATTATGGTGGTTGTAGCTCAGTTGGTTAGAGCGCCTGATTGTGGTTCAGGAGGTCGCCGGTTCGAGACCGGTCTTCCACCCCCAAAGCCCCTTAATTGGGGCTTTATTTTTTCAAAGAACTCCCCAAGTTAAGTGTTCCGAAGATGGCAATTTTTGGTTAAATTGAAGTAGAAGGAACCAAATGACCACACTATCAAAATTTAAGTCTTTATCAATTAATAGTAAGGTGCGCGCACTTTATGAAAATGGGACATTTGTGGTGGCGATTAGATACTACGGTTACAAAATAAATCTCTACTTATTCGAAGGTGAATATGTAGAAGTCTTCTACAACCATAAGCTAGACTACATCGAAAAAATTGAATTCATGGACCGAAATAGCTCCAGGATGAAATTTTATCTGGACCAAATTCGTATCCCCCAGCAAGGAGCCTGAAATCCTTCCCGCACTATTAACAACCACTTTATATCAGCACTGTTAAAGCTAATAAAGTGCTAAAAAAGCCTTCACACTATTTTAATAGTGCCACCATAATTTTGAATTGTTTGGAGAAAGGAACTGCAGCAAAAATTAAATAATTACGGCTGTCCCGGTCTGTAAATAATAAAACTAAATCAATAGTTTATCGTTACAACACACAACAACAAGTTCTTTAAAAGTCAAAAACTCAAATGAAAAAACTCGCAGCAATTGCGATCCTGGCACTAGGTGTCGGGGTGGTCTATGCTCAAGAAGAGCAATCAGAACTGAAAGTATCCATCAATCCTGCCAGCAAACAGCATAGCCTTTATTACCTGGGCGAATCTGAGCAATCCGTAAAGATCAAGATCTACAACCCCGCTGGTAAATTAATTCACAGCGAAAAGTTCGCAGCGGTTGGGTTCAAAAAAACTTACAGTTTTACTACCATGTCAAAAGGTATCTATACTGCTAAGGTTACGGCCGGCAACAAAACAATGACTCAATCCATTAACCACGGAGTTGCTCTAAGAGACCTGGCAGTTGACGTGGAAGAGATGGGTTCTTCAAAATACAAATTAGCGGTTAGAGGTATTACCGGCGACCCTGTTGCGGTTAAGGTCGAAGACTCAGCCGGAAAGGTTGTCTACGAAAAGGTAATTTACACTGATACGGATTTTGACCAGGTCTTTGATCTGTCTAAAGTAAGATCTAAGAATGTGACTTTCACTGTTCAGAGTAACAACAAGAGCGTTACTAAGAGCATCTAGAAATTAGCATCTCCCGGGATGAACAAGATGGGCCAACATTAATTTAGTTGGCCCTATTTTTTGGAGAATTTATGGTGAAGTTCCAGAACTTGCGGAATAAGCATTTGTGATTCGTCGTTATTGATCACGTAGTCTGCCAGCTCTTCTTTTTTCTCCTGAGGCCATTGTTTTCGGATAATCCCTTTTACCTCTTCCTCAGAACGTTGAGGGTCGCGATTAAGTACGCGGGTAATTCTGGTCTCCTCTGGTGCACTCACCATCACCACATAATCTAGCCCCTGGTATGAACCACTCTCAAATAACAATGCAGCTTCTTTGATGGTATAGTCGGTTGATTGACGAGAGAGCCATAGCCCATAATCAACGCCAACGGCGGGGTGTACTAATTGGTTTAATTTCTCAACCTGATTTTGGTCAGAAAACACCTTCTCCGCCAAATACCTTCTATTCAATTCTCCATTTGTATAGGCATTCTCTCCGAAAGCCGACTTAATTCCAGAAACCAGGTGGGGCTCATTACTCATTAGCCATTTCGCTCTTTCATCGGCACTATAAATCGGAATACCCAAAACTGAGAAGATGTTACAAACCAGTGTTTTGCCAGCCCCAATACCACCGGTAACACCAACCTGAAGAGAGTTTGCCAGATCGGGCTTACTGCTCATAGATCACCTTTACCCTATTTGATTCGATATGGATATCATAAATACCCGCTGGATATTCTCTAATGATGGGCTGAATTGTTGAGTCGGAAAGGACAATCCGATTGAGGTCGGCAACTACCCTAAACTGCGAACTGTCTACAACTCCGCTTTGATCTCTCCGAGTCATATAAGACAGGGAAACCCAGGGGTCAGCGATGTAGGCAGAAGAGTCTTCCGGAAAGTTCTCCAATGCGACTCTGAAATCGTGGGTTGCTAAAATAAACTCTGCAACCTGGAATTGAACATTTACCGAGGATGGAGCTGGAATAATCAAAGGGGAGGACACCACATCGATGTTTACATTGTTGCGAAAATCTTCATCGACATTGCGGTTGGGTACTGGTAGAAGAAAACTGTCAGGCATTGCATTAATATGCGATTCTGGTCCGGTGAAGCTTATCGAATCAAGTGACGCCAGCACTGGGCTTACAATACGGTAATTCTCTCTAAGTCCTACATTGGCACTATCCACTACTACCGGCAGCTTCCTGGTTATGAGCCTCTCCATGTTTAGATAGAGGCTATCGGTTACGACAAAATTTAACTTGAAATCCGGCAATTGATCGGAAATGGTTCCTCGTAAGGCAGATCCCGCCAACTGGCGTAATTCAGTAGGATCGTCAAGGGGTAAGCTTAGTGGTGTGATATTAAACCAATTAGTTCTTCTAAGGAGATTCCAGCCTCCACCAGAAACATTTATTTGAATTTCATCGGGTAAAGTCTGAACTGGAATGAACTCATCACTATCGTAGCTAAATACTATAGGATAGTTGATGTTAGTGGTGTAGTCTTTGTTTAAAGCATTGAAAAACCAGAAGATTGTTGCCCCAACTATGCAAAGAGCTACTACCCGCCAGCTTCCTGTTTTTTCCGGTAGTAGTAAGTAACCAATGCGCGTTAGTATGCTCCTGTTTTTTTGCAATTACCTATTTCTCATTCCTTTTGGAGGCCTCCAGAGAAATTGATGACTTTTCAAAAGTCATCTTTACTCCTCTATCAACCTCTAACGTTACTGTTGCGTCATCCAGCGCCAGTACTTTGCCATGCAATCCACCGACAGTTACCACTTTATCGCCCTTTTGAATCTCCTCGATAAATTTCTTTTGATCCTTCTGCTTCTTTTGCTGGGGGCGAATCATGAAGAAGTAAAATATCAAGATGATTGCTCCAAAAAAGAGTAGCTGTCCGCCGGCACCTCCGGTGGGATTTGACTGTGCTAAGATGACATTAAGCATTGTGAGTTGTTAGGGTTAAACAGGGCAAAAATACGATTTGCCCCAAACTAAAAGAACTTGTAATTAGAAAATTACAAGTTCTTCAACAGGCTATTTACTAACCTTATCTCTTTACGGGACCGTCTCCTCCTTGTCCTGCAGGAGTTACGAAAGTCTTGATTCTTAGGCGAGATACCTTAGGATAAGTGTTTGCCGTAATTGTAACAGTTTTATTCTGTACGTTAGGCTTACCCTTGCTGTCAAATTTCACCTGGATTTCACCTGTACCTCCAACGGGCACTGGTTCTTTGGTCCAAGATGGTACTGTACATCCACAGGAAGCTCGGGCACTTTCGATAATAAGTGGAGCCTCACCGTTATTAGTGAATGTAAAAGTATGTTCTACAACATCTCCTTCACTAATCGTTCCAAAATCATGCTCTTCTTCAGACCACGTAAACGTTGGAAGAGGCCCTTCGGGCTTAACTTCTTCGGTTGCCGCGGTTGTAGTTGTAGCAGTATTGTTGGCAGGCGTTGTAGTTGATGCCCCGCTAGTTTCAAGTTCAGCCAGCCTGTTTTCAAGCTCAGCGATCTTTTTCTCAGCGTCCTTGTCGCTGCAGGCGCTCAAGACAAACGCAAATAGTGCAGCTACTGTCAAAAATTTAACGTTTAACTTCATTTCCTCACAAATTTATAATAACTGTTAATAATGAATTAATTCTCGTTTTCGTCGCCTTCATATTCCTCTCCTCTAATGTGGCCAATCAGGCTATCCACATCTTCCAGTAACTTCTCTGCCTTTTCCTTGGCGTCGTTAATTACCTTCTCTCCCTGGGTTTTTGCTTTCGTTTGAGGTATTTCCGCTTTACCGTCAATCAGGTCTTCCAGCATATCCTCAAGCATCTTCTTATACTTATCCAAACGATATGAAAGCTTATCTCTTGTGTTTGATCCCTTATCAGGAGCATAAAGAATTCCAACAATTGCTCCTGTTGCTGCACCAAGAAGAAAGGCTAAAAGTGTATTAGATTTTTTACTCATTTTACTTGTTATCAATAAGCCCGCGGCCGCTTTTCTTTGCTAGTCCCTGGGCTTGTAAATCCTTCGCCACTACGTCCAAAACTCCGTTAATAAACTGCTTACTTTTGGGCGTACTGTACTTTTTTGAAATTTCAATATATTCATTTATGGTCACTTTGACGGGGATACTAGGGAAATTTTTTAGCTCTGTTACAGCCAGATCCAGTATCACTTTGTCAACAATGGCCACTCTTTCCATGTCCCAATTCTTGAGCTTATCTGCTATCAAAGGTTCAACAAAACCCTCTTCTTCAACAGCATGAACAAACAACTTTTCAAAGAACTCCTTATCCTCTTCCCAACTGTACGAAAGCTCAGGAAGTTCCAAATTTTCATCTTCTTCAGAAATTGACTTCATCAATTTCTTTATCATGCTTTTAACCACTACAAAATTCTCTTCCCAGTTGATATCCTCTTCCTCAAAGTGCTTGTTAACCAATTCGCTTTTCAAGATTACATTCCTGAAGAGATGATTAACAATGGCATGATCGTCGGCGAAGGAAGTGTCTTTTTTTGAGATGTATTCAACAAATTCGTTATCTGTCTTTACCAGCTCACGATACCACTTCCGCACCATCTCAGTCTGGTCTCCCCAGCTGATTTTACTGTCTAAAATCCGCTTTTGGAGCGATTTATCATACTTCAGCCTATCTATTAACAAATTTTTAACAAATCTTGTTGCATCAAGTTTGGCGTTTTCCTGCTGCGAAGCAATCTGAGCAAATTCGAGAGGCAGGATCAGAATTTGAAGAAATATTTTTTCGATACCCTCAGCGAGAGAAAGCATGCTCTTCTTTAGATGATTGAAGTCGCGTTTGATGCTTTGTTCGTAGTATTTTGAGGCTTTTTGGGCTGATTCCAGTACTCTTGCATCCTCCGCAGTTATATCTGCACCCTTATCAATGTGATTTCTAAATACCTCCGATGCTTCAAGCTTTAGCTTTTCAAGTTCATCTGAATCTTGTTCTTCCATTGAATTGAGGTCCAAGGCAAACTCATCGTGTATCTTTTCAAGGGCGACTTCGTAGTCAGAGCGCTTGCACTGATGAAATGCAAAGAGGGTTTGCATCACTTTTACCCGGAGATTTCTCCTATTTAACATACCTCAAAAATGAAAGAACGTACGATGTGTTAGTTTAATATCTGGCTAGTTAGTAACTCAGCTTTATATTGCCTATCTCTTCAATTCTCTTGGTTGCCAGGCTCATAGCCGCTTCCTGGGGAGATATTTTCTTGTCTTCTGCGTACTTCAGAATATTTGCACAGGTCTGGTAAATTCCTTCTGTCTTATCATAAACCTCTTCCCTATTGTATCCTCCCAAATATTCGTGATATACATTGATTAATCCACCGGCGTTGATAACAAAATCAGGAACGTACACAATGCCTTTGTCTATAAGCATATAGCCATGCTTTATCTCGTCTTTCAGCTGGTTATTGGCAGCACCGGCAACTATTTGGCACTTAAGTCTATCAATTGTTTTGTCGTTAAGCGTTGCTCCCAGTGCACAAGGAGCGTAGATGTCCATATCCAGGTCGTAGAGCTGGTTGTCGTCAACCACCTTAGCGCCAAATTCCTGAGAAACTTTCTTTAGCTTGTCCTCAGATATATCAGCAATGAAGATCTCTGCATTTTCTTTATGA